>NZ_CP145908.1:0-686931 GCF_051294855.1 Microbacterium sp. PMB16 | reverse complement strand
CGACTACGAGGAGGCGCTGCGGATGGCATCAGAGCACGAGTACGGCAACGGCGTCGCGATCTTCACCCGCGACGGTGACGCCGCCCGCGACTTCGCCGCGCGCGTCGAGGTCGGAATGGTCGGCGTGAACGTGCCGATCCCCGTGCCGATCGCGTACTACACGTTCGGCGGCTGGAAGCGCAGCGGCTTCGGTGACCTCAACCAGCACGGCACCGACGCGTTCCGCTTCTACACGAAGACCAAGACCGTGACGAGTCGCTGGCCCTCCGGCATCAAGGATGGCGCCAGCTTCGTCATCCCCACCATGCACTGATCCCCACGCCCTCAGGAACCCAGGAAATTACGATGACAATGACCACCGTCACCACCACCGCCGAAGAGCGCGAAGCCATCCTCGACGCGGTCCGCGAGTTCGCGGACACCGAGCTCGCGCCCTTCGCGGCCGAGCGCGATGAGAAGCACCTGTTCCCGAGAGAGTCGCTGAACCGGGCCGGCGAGCTCGGCCTCGGCGGCATCTACGTCAGCGAGGAGTTCGGCGGCACCGGCCTCAGCCGGAGCGACACCGTGGCGATCTTCGAGGAGCTCGCGAAGGGCGACCCCGCGGTCGCCGCCTACATCTCGATCCACAACATGGTCGTCTGGATGATCGACACCTACGGCGACGACGCGCAGCGCGGCCACTGGCTGCCGAAGCTGACCGCGATGGAGGAGTTCGGCGGCTACTGCCTCACCGAACCCGGTGCCGGATCGGATGCCGCCAACATCGCTGCCAGTGCTGTCCGAGACGGCGACGACTACGTGCTCACCGGCGTGAAGCAGTTCATCTCGGGCGCAGGGGAGGCGGCGGTGTACGTCGTCATGGCTCGCACGGGCGAACCGGGCGCCCGCGGGATCAGCGCGTTCCTGATCGCCGGCGACGCGGAGGGCCTGAGCTTCGGGGCCCCCGAGAAGAAGATGGGCTGGCATGCCCAGCCCACGCGCCAGGTCATCCTGGATGGAGTGCGGGTACCGGCATCCGCCATGCTCGGCGACGAGGGGCGCGGCTTCGGGATCGCGATGTCGGCGCTGAACGGCGGCCGGCTGAACATCGCCGCCTGCTCGCTCGGCGGTGCGCAGTGGGCGCTCGACCGGGCCGTGCTGTATGTGCACGAGCGGGTCGCGTTCGGTGAGCCGCTCGCCGAGAAGCAGTCGATCATGTTCGCTATCGCCGACATGCGCACCGACCTGCAGGCCGCGCGGCTCATGGTGCGCGACGGTGCGCAGGCCGTCGATGAGAAGGCGCCGGATGCCACGATGCGCTGCGCGATGGCCAAGCGCTTCGCGACGGATGCCGGATTCGACGTCGCAAACCGGGCGCTGCAGCTGCACGGCGGCTACGGCTACCTGCAGGACTACGGCATCGAGAAGGTCGTGCGCGATCTGCGGGTGCACCAGATCCTCGAGGGCACGAACGAGATCATGCGCCTGATCGTCGGCCGCGAGATGCTGCGGCCGGCCGGATCCGTATCGATGCGGAGCGGATCATGACCTCCCCGTCGAAGACGGTCGTCGCCTTCCTGGGGCTCGGGCACATGGGGCTCCCGATGGCGAAGAACCTCGTCGCAGCCGGTCACGAGGTGCACGGGTTCGACCTGGTTCCCGCCGCGATCGAAGCCGCGCAGGCGGCGGGGATCGCTGTGGCGGCGAGTGGGGCGGATGCTGTCGCCGACGCGGACGTCGTCATCACGATGTTCCCCGCGGGCAAGCACGTGATCGAGGCGTACCGGACGGAGCTCCTTGACGCTGCGCGGCCGGGGACGCTGTTCATCGAGTCGTCCACGATCGCGGTCGACGAGGCGCGGGCCGCCCACGCGCTGGCGATCGCTGCCGGGCACCGCAACGTCGACGCCCCCGTCTCCGGTGGCGTGGTCGGCGCCGAGAACGGCACGCTGGCCTTCATGGTGGGCGGTTCCGACGACGACTTCGCCGCGGCCCTCCCGCTGCTCGAGGTCATGGGCAAGCGCATCGTGCACTGCGGTGGTCCCGGCCTCGGCCAGGCCGCGAAGGTCTGCAACAACATGGTCCTCGCGGTGTCGCAGATCGCCGTCGCCGAGGCGTTCGTGCTGGGAGAGCGGCTGGGACTCGAGCACCAGGCGCTGTTCGATGTCGTGTCGCAAGCGTCGGGTCAGTGCTGGTCGATCACCACGAACTGCCCGGTGCCAGGGCCCGTGCCGACGAGCCCGGCCAACCGCGACTATCAGCCGGGGTTCGCCGGTGCCCTGATGGCGAAGGACCTGGGGCTCGCGCTGCAGGCGATCGAGCAGACCTCGACGGACGCGCAGATGGGGCGGCTCGCCCAGCAGATATACGCCGCCTTCGCTGCCGGCGACGGTGCGACTCGTGACTTCTCGGGCATCATCACCGACATTCGCGATGCGGGCGACTGACCCGTGCCCGACACTTGCAGGTCGGAAGTACATCTGCAGGTCGTATTCGAGCATCCGCGCCTGCAAGTGTCATCTCGACCTGCAGGTGGCGGGCCGACGGCGATCGACGAGATGAGACACAGGGCGATACTGGGATGACCACGACGGAGAGGGAGACATGACCGAGTACGAGACGATCCTGGTGGAACAGCGCGGACGGGTCGGATGGATCACCCTCAACCGTCCGGAGGCGCTCAACGCCCTCAACAGCCGGCTCGCGGAGGAGGTCACCGCGGCTGCCGTCGCTTTCGACGAGGACGAGGGCGTCGGTGCGATCGTCGTGACTGGATCGGAGAAGGCGTTCGCCGCGGGTGCCGACATCAAGGAGATGGAAGACATGTCGGGCGCGCAGATGCTCGAGACCGACCACTTCGGCATCTGGCACGAGTTCGCCGCCGTGCGCACGCCGGTGATCGCGGCGGTCTCCGGCTTCGCCCTCGGCGGCGGATGCGAGCTGGCGATGATGTGCGACATCATCCTCGCCGCCGACACCGCGAAGTTCGGGCAGCCCGAGATCAACCTCGGCGTCATTCCCGGCATGGGCGGAACGCAGCGCTTGATCCGCGCGGTCGGCTACTACAAGGCCGCCGAGCTGGTGCTCTCCGGGCGGTTCATGGGGGCGGAGGAGGCGGAGCGTTCCGGTCTCGTGTCGCGCGTGGTTCCGGCATCCGATCTGGCGGCTGAGGCCGAGAAGCTCGCCGCGACCATCGCCTCGAAGTCGCTGCCGTCGGTCTATGCGGCGAAGGCCGCGCTGGATGCGGCGATGGAGACCACCCTCGCCGAGGGGCTCGCGCACGAGAAGCAGGCGTTCGCCGCGCTGTTCGACACCGCCGACCAGAAAGAGGGCATGTCGGCCTTCCGGGAGAAGAGGACGCCGGAGTTTGAGAACCGCTGAACGGTCAGCCTCGGAGGCCGTCGACGATCTTCGCGATGCGGCGCTCGCGCGTCGCGTCCTGCTTGGCGTCGACGACGGTCCTCGCGTGCTCCTTGCGGACCGAGTAACTCAGCGCATCGAAGGCGGCGCGCACGGTCGGGTCGGCGTCCAGGGCGGCGGCGAGCTCGGCGGGCACCTCGACGGTCCGCTCCGCCGCGTCCAGCCTGATCACTGCATCGATCTCCTGATCGAGTTCGAGGCCCATGTCGGTGCGCACGGCCTTGCTGAAGCCGATCATGTTCTCGCCGCCCATGCGCGCCACGCGCAGCCGGGCCGTGCGACCGCCGATCGTGACCGCGACCGGGAAGGCCTTCCCGGCGCCGAACGACGCGACCTGCTCGTCGGTGAGGAAGATCGCCGCCGCGGGAGGGCGGCCGACGAGCACGGTGTGCAGTCGCAGTTCGCTCATGCCGACAGGGTACGCCCGCCGTCATCGAACTCGGAAGCGATGATCTCGTTCCGCTCCGCGATGAGCCGACGCATGTACGCCCGCATCACGACGGCATCCACGAGGCGGCCGAGCGGACCCAGCGGCGAGCGGAAGGTCACCGTATCGCGCATGAGCGTGCCGGACGGATGCTTCTCGAACCGGTGCTCGTGCAGGAAGGCACGGAACGGTCCCGAGATCTGTCGATCGGAGAATCCGAGCGGCGGATCGATATCGAAGACGACAGATCGCAGACGGAAGCGGATGCCGAAGTGGCGTGCCCGCCACGTGGCCGTCGAGCCCTCCGTGAAGACACCGCCTGCGGGCGCCTCGACCATGGTCTCGTCGTACCGGGTCATCGACCTGACGTGGAGCTCGGGGTCGAGCGACGCGGCGAAGACCGCGGTCGGCGGGGCGGAGATGACCGTCTCCAGCACGAACCGCGCCATGTCAGAGCGCGTCGGGTTGCGGACGCGGGTCGGTGAAATCCCCGGCGTCCTTGCGGAGGCGGGCGACGATCGCGACGAGCTCGGCCGCATCCTCGGAGCTCAGGCCAGGCTGGGCGAAGACGTCGGAGTTGAGGGCTCTGGTGGCACGTTCGACCAGGTCGCGACCGGCGTCGGTCAGCGCGAGCAGCGCGGCGCGGCCGTCGTAGGGGTGCGGCTCGCGCACGATCAGGCCATCGCGGACGAGGCGCTCGGCCGTGCTCGTCACGGTGGTCGCGTGCACCTGGAGGCGGGCGACGACGCTCGACAGCGGCAGTCGCCCCGCGCGGCTGAACGCCAGCAGGCGCAGCACCTCGTAGCGGGCGAAGCTCAGCGCGAACGGCTTGAGGGCGGCGTCGACACGGGCGAGCAGCAGCTGCTGGGCCCGCATGACCGAGGTGACGACGGTCATGCCGTCCGCGGCATCCGTCCATCCGTGCGCGACCCACTGCCGCTTCGCCTCGGCGAGCGGATCCACGGGGAGCGGACGGGGTCGGGTCACCTCTCTACGGTACCGGCGCCACGTCGGGGAACGGGCGCGGCGCGCGCTGGCTCTCAGTCGCAGGATATGTGGGACTCAGTATCGCGGACTAGAATCACAGCAGTCGTGAGGAGCATTCGATGAAGATCTTCGTCCTGGTCAAAGAGGTGCCGGACACCTACGGCGACCGCAAGCTGAATCTCGAGACGGGACTTGCCGATCGTGCGGCCGGCGACGTCGTGCTCGACGAGATCACCGAGCGTGCGCTCGAGGTCGCGCTGAGCTACGCCGACAAGAACGAGGGCACCGAGGTGGTCGCACTGTCGATGGCTCCCGAGGGGTCGACGGCATCGCTGCGCCGCGCGCTCGCGATCGGCGCCGGGTCTGCGGTGCATGTCGCCGACGAAGAGCTCGCGGGCGCGGATCTCGGGCTCACAGCCGAGGTGCTCGCCGCAGCCATCCGCCGCGGAGGGCCCGACCTGGTGATCACCGGCAACCTGTCGACAGACGGCTCCGGCGGCGTCATCCCGGCCATGCTCGCCGAGCACCTGGGCTTCGCGCAGGCCACGGCGCTCAGCTCTGTGGAGATCACCGCCGACGGCGTCTCGGGCACGCGAGGAGCGGATGCCGGTGGCCAGCAGGTCTCGGCGCCCCTCCCCGCCGTGATCTCGATCACCGAGGCGCTCCCCGACGCCCGGTTCCCGAACTTCAAGGGCATCATGGCCGCGAAGAAGAAGCCCCTCGAGGTGCTGTCGCTCGCCGACCTCGACGTCTCGGCCGACCCGGGCGCGGCCCCGCGCACGATCATGACCGCGGTGTCGGAGAAGCCTCCGCGCGCGGCCGGTGTGAAGATCACGGACGAGGGCGACGCGGCAGAGAAGCTCGTCGAGTACCTCGTGCAGAACAGGCTGGTGTGACATGACCTCTCCCGAGAACCCGATCCTCGTGCTCGTCGACGTCGACCCGTCGGGCACTGTCGCCCGCAGCACGGCGGCGCTCATCGGCGCCGCGTCGACCGTCGGCACGCCCGTCGCGCTCATCGTCGGCGGCGGTCAGGATGCTGTGGCCCAGGCCGCCGCGGCCGGTGCGGCCGTGGTGCTGACCGCCGACGGCGACGACACCTCCCTCACGGTGCCGATCGTCGACGCCCTGCAGGCAGCCTTCGAGCAGGTGCGCCCGGATGCCGTGCTCATCTCGAACTCCATCGCCGGCCGCGATGTCGCCGGCCGGTTCGCCGTGCGCACGAAGAGCGCGCTCGCCGTTGATGCGGTCGGCGTCTCCCGCGATGACGAGGGCATCGTCGCGCACCACTCGGTGCACGGCGGCTCGTACCTGGTCGACGCTGCCGCCACGTTCGGCACGCCGGTGATCACGGTGCGCCAGGGTGCGGTCGACGCGCGGGCCGAGGCCGTGGCGACTCCGACGGTCGAGGCGCTGTCGGTGACGGCATCCGGTGCTGTCGCGGCGACCGCCGGGCCCGTCGAGGCCGTCGAGGTCGCCTCTTCCCGGCCCGACCTGCGCGGGGCGACCCGCGTCGTCTCCGGCGGACGCGGGCTGGCCTCGAAGGAGAAGTTCGTCCTCGTCGAACAGCTCGCCGATGCGCTCGGCGCGGCCATCGGCGCTTCGCGTGCGGCCGTGGACGCCGGGTACATTCCGCAGTCGCACCAGGTCGGACAGACCGGAGTCTCGGTGTCGCCGCAGCTGTATGTCGCACTCGGCATATCCGGTGCCATCCAGCACCGCGCGGGCATGCAGACGTCGAAGACCATCGTCGCGATCAACAAAGACGGCGAGGCGCCGATCTTCGACGTCGCCGACTTCGGCATCGTCGGCGACCTGTTCACCGTCGTGCCGCAGATCATCGCCGCGCTCGAGGCACGGAAGAAGTAACCATGACCCTTCGTCGGGCTCAGGGACCGGTCGGGCTGCGGCGCGGTCTTCCGCGCGTGCCCGGTGGCGAGCCGTGGCCGCCGGCGGATGCGGCGGGTGTCGCCGAGAGCGTGGTGGATGTCGAGACGGTCGCGTCGTCGGCGAGTGCGGGCCCTTCGACGAGTTCAGGCGCCCAGACTCCGGAAGGGGCGGAGACTCGGAATTCGGACGGTTCGGAGACCCCCGTACCGGTCGCTGAGGCGGTCGAAGCGTCGTCTGGTTCGGTCCCTTCGACAAGCGCAGGGACCCCAGGTCCGGAGGGGGCGGTCACGCATGTGCGTCGTGGCCTGCCCCGTACCGTCGGGGGTGAGCCGTGGCCGCCTGTCGGGAGTGGCGTGGTTGCTCCCACGTCGACACCCGCGGCGGCGGTTTCTGCTCCGGCTGCGCCAGCTGCACCGGCTGCACCGGCTGCACCGGCTACCGCACCGGCTCCCGTCGCGCCGGCCGCCGCACCTGCCGCAGCACCCACCGCAGCGACGTCGACCGATGCCGCCGTGCGCCGTGGGCTTCCCCGAGTCGTCGGCGGCGAGCCCTGGCCGCCCGCCGGGACAGCGCCCGCCGCCGCGGCATCCTCCGAGGCGACTCGCGCGTCGGACGCTCCGGCGCAGGCGGATGCCGGTGCTGTGACGACCGCGCCTGCGCCTGCGTCGACCGAGCTGGCCCCTGCATCCGCTTCCGCAGCCACCTCGATCCTCGCGGCCGATCTCGACACCCCGCTTCCCTGGAAGCGCACCGTATGGAACGGCAGTGCGCCGCGGCACATCGCCGCCGCACCGGCATCCGCTCGTCGTCTGCCCACGTGGCCGCAGGCGATCGCCGGTCTGCTGGGAGCCGCCGCGCTCGGGCTCATCGCCGGTGCCGCGGTCGCGTTCGTCCGCACGCTCCTCAGCCTCCCCTTCATGAAGGACTTCCTCACCGCGTTCCCCGGACAGTACGTGCCGGCCATCGCGGTCGAACCCGGATTCGCGCCGTGGATCGGGTGGCAGCACTTCTTCAACATGTTCCTGATCGTGCTGATCATCCGCTCGGGTCTGCGGGTGCGCACCGAGAAGCGGCCGACCGTCTTCTGGACACCGCGCGGCAAGGCCAAGGGCAAGATCAGCCTGACGCTGTGGTTCCACCAGTCGCTCGACCTGCTCTGGATCGTGAACGGCGTCATCTTCGTTGTGCTGCTGTTCGTCACGGGGCACTGGGTGCGCATCGTGCCGACGAGCTGGGAGGTGTTCCCGAACGCCCTCTCCGCAGCTCTCCAGTACGTCTCGTTCGACTGGCCGCACGAGAACGGCTGGAACAACTACAACAGCCTCCAGCAGCTCGCGTACTTCACGACCGTCTTCGTCGCGGCGCCGCTGGCCGTGGCGACCGGATTCCGGATGTCGGGGCTGTGGCCCAAGAGCGCCGAGCGACTGTCGAAGGCCTACCCGGTCGAGTGGGCCCGTGCGCTGCACTTCCCGATCATGCTGTACTTCGTGGCGTTCATCGTCGCGCACGTCGCGCTCGTGATGCTGACCGGATTCCTGCGCAACCTGAATCACATGTACGCCGCGCAGGATGCCGTCACCTGGACCGGGTTCTGGGTGTTCATCGCCTCGCTCGCGGTACTCGCGGTCGGCTGGTTCGCCGCGCGTCCGCTCGTGCTCGCCCCGATCGCGAAGGTGTTCGGCAAGGTCTCCGGGCGCTGACCCGGCGGCATCGGCTCAGAGGAGGACGCATGGCAGAGGCATACATCGTCGACGCGGTCCGCTCGCCGGTCGGCCGACGCGGGGGCTCGCTTTCCGGCATCCACCCGGCCGATCTCGGCGCACACAGCCTGCGCGCGCTGGTCGAGCGGACGGGAGTCGATCCGGGAGCCGTGGACGATGTCATCCTCGGCACGATCGATGCGATCGGCGGCCAGGCCAGCAACGTCGCCCGCACCGCCCTGCTCGTCGCGGGATTCCCCGAACACGTACCGGGCGTCACGATCGACCGGCAGTGCGGATCGAGCCAGCAGGCCGTGCACTTCGCCGCGCAGGCCGTCATGAGCGGCACGGCCGACCTCGTGATCGCCGGCGGGCTGCAGAGCATGTCGCAGGTGCCGCTCACGGCATCGGCCGTCGTCGGCGAGCAGTTCGGATTCACGACGCCGCTCGCCGAGTCGCCCGGATGGCAGGCCCGCTACGGCGACCAGGAGATCACGCAGTTCGCGGGCGCCGAGTTGATCGCCGAGAAGTGGGACATCACCCGCGAGCAGATGGAGCAGTTCGCGCTCGAGAGCCACCGGCGGGCGGCTGTCGCGCAGGACGAGGGCCGTTTCGCGGGTGAGATCGTCCCGCTGAACGGACTCGACCACGACGAGGGCGTGCGCCGCGACACCTCGCTCGAGCGGATGGCCGGACTCCAGCCGTTGCGACCCGGAGGGCGGATCACCGCGGCGGTCTCATCGCAGATCAGCGATGCCTCCAGCGCGGTGCTCGTCGCGAGCGAGCGGGCGGTTCGCGAACACGGTCTCACCCCACGGGCGCGCGTGCATCACCTGACCGTGCGCGGCGACAGCCCGGTGCTGATGCTGAGCGCGCCGATCCCGGCGACGCGGCATGCGCTCGAGCGCACCGGGCTGACCATTGACGACATCGACCTGTTCGAGGTCAACGAGGCATTCGCGTCGGTCGTGCTCGCCTGGATGCAGGAGCTCGGCGCCCCGCACGAGAAGGTCAACGTCAACGGCGGTGCCATCGCGCTCGGACATCCGATCGGCGCGACCGGCACCCGGCTGATGACGACCCTGCTCAACGAGCTCGAACGCACCGGCGGACGCTACGGCCTGCAGGTGATGTGCGAGGGCGGTGGCGTCGCGAACGTCACGATCCTCGAGCGCCTCTGAATCCTTCCGCGACAACAAGGCCGACTCGGCTCCCTGTTGACCCGTGCACAATTCAGTCAGAATGTCGGGCTCGGGGCTGACAGACCGGATTCGCGGGTTCCGGCGCGAGTTCTTGCTGAATTGTGAACGGACAGTCGCCCGGACCACACCGCAGGAACGGTATCGACGCGACCCGCGGGTCAGCGGACGAAGCGGACTTCGGTCAGCGTCTCGCCGAGGAACGGCTCGGTGTGCGTGGCGCCGTCGAGCGCGAAGCCGTTGCGCGTGTAGAAGCGGTGCGCGCGGGGGTTGTCCTCGGCGACCCAGAGGTACAGCGGCTCGTCCTTCTCCACGGCGGCGTCGAACAGCTTCTGGCCGATGCCGGTGCCGTGCAGCGCGTCGAGCAGGTAGATGAAGTACAGCTCGCGGAACGCCGGAGCATCCTTGTCGCGCGCAGGGCCGGAGCCGACGAAGCCGACGATCTCGCCATCGACGAGAGCAGCGTTCATGGTGAACTCGGGCCCCTGAGCGGCCCAGTGCGTCCACAGTTCGGCCATGCGACGGGGCGAGACCTTCTCCAGCGCAGCCTTGCTGATCAGGTGGTCGTAGGTCTCGTGCCAGCACTGGGCATGCACGCGACCGAGGGCTTCCGCATCCACATCACGGACCGGACGGACGATGACTTCTGGCTGGGCTTCGGCGCTCATGTCGTGACTCTACGCGCGGCATCCGCTATCAGGAAATCGAGAGGATGCCGTGCGAGGCGACGAACCGAGGGCTGGAGGATTCACACAACCGAATTCCCGGATCGTTCATCGATGGCTACGATCGATCCTCGTGAATGTGATCTGGCGCACCCTCCTGGTGATCCTCCGAGCGCGGCGTCGCGTGCGACGCGGCAAGACCCTCGATCCGACGGCCGTCGGCACCGTGCGACTGACGACACTGCCGACCGACATCGACATCCTCCGCCACATGAACAACGGCCGCTACCTGTCGCTGTTCGACCTCGGCCGCTGGGATCTGCTGATCCGCACCGGGCTGTTCGGCGCGATGAAGGACCAGGGCTGGTACGCGGTCGTCTCCAGCGAGACCATCACGTTCCGCAAGTCGCTGGAGCTGTGGCAGCGGTTCGAGGTGCAGTCGCGGTTCATCGGTCACGACGACAAGGCACTCTTCATGGAGCACCGGGCCGTCGTCGACGGCGAGGTCTACGCGCGGGCGATCGTGCGGGCGCGGATGCTGCGCCGGACGGGCGGCACCGTCAGCAACGAGGAGCTGTTCGCCGCGGTCGGCAAGCCCGAGGGCGTGCCGGAGATCGATCCGTGGGTGCACGACTGGGCCGCGGCATCCGCTCTTCCGCCCGTGCGGGTGAAGGCGCCGAGCGTCTGGAGCTGAATGCCGGTATTCCGGAGTCGCTCGACGCGGTAGTTTAGGGCCGTGCTGGGGATCCTGACCACGACCGGGCGAGTGCTGCTGCGACACTGGCCTGCGCTCATCGCGTGGTACCTCGCCGGGGTGCTGGTGCAGTACGTGATCGCCGAGGTCGCCGGATTCATCGGAGCCTCCTCGGCCACGCTCGGCTTCCTGGTGCTGCCGATCGGGATCCTCGCGCGGCTCATCAGCCTCGTCGCGATGTTCCTCGTGCTGCGCGACGGTCTGCGCAACCTGCAGGAGGTCGCCCCGCTGCCGGAGTCGCCGATCGAACGGCGGCGCACCTTCCTCTCGGCGCTGCTCGCCGGCATCCTCCCGTTCTTCGCCGTGTACTGGGCGCAGGGGCTCCTCCGCGAAGACATCAACGCCTATTCGATTCGCGCCCTCGAGGTGCGTAAGGGCATCATCTGGACTGCCGGCGCCAACGGCGAGGGCCCGGTGAGCAATCAGGACACGGTCATGAACCTGCCGTTCAACGTCTGGACGGTCGCGATCATCGTGCTCGCTTTCGCCGGACGGTGGGCGTGGTCGAAGTGGTCGGCGAAGCTCGCCACCTGGCTGTCGCCCGTCGCCGTGTACTTCGAGGTCGTCTGGGTCTTCTTCTCGGTGATCCTGCTCGGCGACCTCTTCGACATGATCAAGGCGTGGGTCGACAGCCGCGCAGCGATGGCGGTCCTCGAAGACCTCCGCGAGGGAATCCTGGATGCCGTCGCGCCGCTGCGCTGGCTCTGGGAGGGGATCGGCTGGGTGCTGGTGGAAGCCGGCCCCGTGCTGATCGCCCCGCTGTCGTGGCTCACTATCGCCGGTGTCGTCTTCGGCCAGGCGATCGTCGCCGAGAAGCTGCGGCTGGAGAATCAGTTGATCTCGCGCTTCCGCCAGCACGCGACGGTCATCCCGAACCCGGTGGCGCGTCGGCTGAAGGATCTGGGTGAGGAGCTCGGCGCGCGATTCCGTCCGATCGGGCGCGCGCTGCTGCTGATGTGGAGGGCGGGCCCGCTCCTCGTCGCTTCGTATGCGCTCCTCTACGTGGCCGTGAAAGCGCTCGAGTCGTACCTCAACTTCGGGATCACCCGGCTGATCGGCCCGCACGAGTTCACGACGTGGGCGATCGCCCTGCCACTGGTCTCGCTCGTGCCGCTGCTTCTCATCGAACCGCTGCGGATCGCGGTCATCAGCGGTGCCTATGACGAGACGTTGGCGCGGCTGCGTCGTCGACCGCAGGAGCGTGCGGACGGCGCCGACGTCTCGGCGGCGGAGTCGGACCTGCGTGCCGTGGGAGATGCGGCAGGGCTGTTGCCCTCGTCGGCCGATGCGGTCGCGGCCGCCATCGTCTCAGCACCGCCGCGGGACACGGTCGGCGGTCAGGGCTCCAGCGAGAACCTGAGGAAAGATCCGCCCGCCTTCTGAGGCCAGACATCCACCCAGAACGGGCCCTCGACGTCGTCCGGGACGACGAAGGGGACGATCAGCTCGTATTCGCCCCGTGTGCTCGAGTCGCACGTCTCCGGCTCCTCGGAGTTGTAGAGCAGGCCGATCTCGGAGCGTGCCGCCCGCCACTCGCGACCCGTCTCCTGGTCCACCAGGACGGGAGTAGTGCAGGAGACTCCCTTCGCATCGGGGTCGACGGGGATGCCGACCGCAACCACCGTCGTGCCGTCGGGCAGGTCGAAACCGCTGAGATCGTCGAGCTCACCGCCGCGCAGCGGGCCCCATTCCGCTCCGGCGAACTCGATGCTGTCGCCGTCCTCGACCAGGACCGGCTGGAACGGGCGGCCGCCGAAACCGAAGTACTGGTGCCACTCGTGCCAGCCGACGCCGCCCGCCGTCACCGGGACGACGACGGCGAGAGCGATCAACGCGAGGCGGTTGCGGCGCCACCAGGACGTCGGACGAGCCGGTTCCGGGGCGGGCGTCGGGGGCGCGGGCGGGATCGGGATGGTCATCGCGCCCAGCCGTTCTCGTCGAGCGTGACCTCGGCCTCGACCGGCAGTTCGTCGAGGTCGACGCGAAGTTCGATCACGTCGTCGAGCAGGACCTCGCGGGGCTGGCCCATCGGGAGACCCAGCCGGAGGATGCCGGTCCCGGTGAGCGCATCGGCCGGGAGCTCGAACGCGAGGCTGCCGGCGCGCGGGACTCCCGTGATGAGGCGCTGCTTATAGAAGGTCGTGCCGCGGTCGGTGGCCGTGAAGCGTCGGTCTCCGATGGTGAGTTCCGCGAACCCAAGGAGGTCGCCGTCCTGCGTCGCGACGGTCGACGCCTGCAGGTCGACCACGAGCCAGGTGCCTTCGGCGCTCCATCCCTTCACGTCGGTGACGCGGCGGGTGGCATGGATGTCGGTGATCGTCACCTCGAGGTTGCGGCCGACCGCAGGATCGTCGAGCTCAGCGACGATCGGGAAGGCTTCGATCGCCGTGTCCTCGGGGAGGGTCGCCTTCGAGACTCCCCACGCGCCCGCCAGCAGGACGAGCGTGAGCGACCACACCAGGATCTTCTTCTTCACGGCACCGGCACCTCGTCGACCTCGGCCGGTACTTCGACGACTTCGGCCGTCACCGTTGCTCCGACGTGGACGTCGGTCCAGTAGTCGCCCCTCATCACGTTCTTGGCGACGTAGTGGGTCGAATCGGGGAACGTGAGCCGGATCTCGTCGCCGTCCTTGTAATCGTCCGGACCGACGATCCAGGCCAGGAGGAGGCGAGCGGGTACGTCGGGCTGCAGCATCGGACTGCCCGCTCCGTCGTCGGCGTGAGAGATGGAGGGCTTCTCGTCGATCCCGTCGAGATGGATCCCGTTGATCACCGGCGACGGCTTCTCGCCACTGACGGAGGACCGGGGAGTGGGGAACGTGTTGACCACGTCGACGACGACGACGAGCACGCGCTCGTCCTTCTCCTCGTCCGGGTAGACGGCGGCATTGCCGCGTTCTTCGCGCAGCTCGACGCCGACGACCGTCATCTCGAAGTCCGATCCGGCGAACGTCTCGCCCACGGCGACCTCGGGAATCGGGTCGACCGCCGCAGCCTCCAGTCCGCCGAAGAGAGCGGTCACCGCGAGCAGGACGGCCCCCGCGCCCGTGATCAGCCAGGAGGTCGGGACCAGGTCGATGCTCCGCCGCGCCCAGCCGAGCAGTTTCGCGCGGGCGCTGGTGTTCGCCGCCTGTGCCTTCGCCGCCTCGGCATCCGCTGCGAGGGCGGCGCGGGAGTCGCGCTCCGCACCCGGATCGCTCGGCGGTGTCGTGGTCACGGGATCAGCATAGAACGGCGGATGCCGCCGCTGCGCGGGCAGCAGTGCCCGCGCAGGTGCATGCGTATTCATTAAGAACCGCACTTCTTTCGATGTCATGTGCGCGAAAGGAGGGCATCGTGAAGGCCTCGGTCAGTACTCTGGGCGGAACATACGGGCGCAGTCGCCCGCAAGACCCCGTCGGAGCAGACGGGCGGAGGAGGAGCAAGTGGCAGTCATCGGCATCGTGCGGGAGCCTGCGGGCGAAGCACGGGTCTCGGCCACCCCGGCGACGATCGCGTCGCTGCGGAAGCTGGGCCACACGGTCAGCGTGGAGCGGGGAGCGGGCGCAGCAGCGTCCTACCCGGATTCGGAGTACGAAACGGCGGGCGCGACGCTCGTCGACCGAGCAGAGGCATGGGGGAGCGAGATCGTCCTCGCGATCACGGCACCGGATGCCGCGGAGATCGCGCTCCTCGCGGACGGGGCCACGCTCATCGCGCTGCTGTCGCCGGCGCTTCGCCCCGAGCTCGTCGAGTCGCTCGCACAGCGGGGGATCACGGCGCTCGCCCTCGACGCGGTGCCACGCATCTCGCGCGCGCAGTCGATGGACGTGCTGAGCTCGATGGCGAACATCGCGGGCTACCGCGCGGTCGTCGAGGCCGCGCACGAGTTCGGTCGCTTCTTCACCGGACAGGTCACCGCCGCTGGCAAGGTGCCGCCGGCCAAGGTGCTGGTCGCCGGGGCCGGTGTCGCCGGTCTCGCCGCGATCGGTGCCGCGTCGAGTCTGGGGGCGATCGTCCGCGCGACCGATCCGCGCCCCGAGGTCGCCGACCAGGTCTCCTCGATCGGCGGCACGTATCTCGCCGTCGACGTGGCAGTCGCCGCATCCGCCGATGGCTACGCGAAGGCGACGAGCGAGGACTACAACCGCCGCGCCGCCGAGATCTACACCGAGCAGGCAGCCGACGTCGACATCATCATCACGACGGCGCTGATCCCCGGTCGCGCGGCACCGCGTCTGATCACGGCATCCGATGTCTCGCAGATGAAGCCGGGCAGCGTTATCGTCGATATGGCCGCGGGCCAGGGCGGCAACGTCGAAGGTTCGGTCGCGGGCGAGCGCATCGTCACCGACAACGGCGTGATCATCCTCGGCTACACCGATCTCGCCTCGCGCCTCGCGGCGCAGGCCTCGCAGCTCTACGGCACGAACCTCGCCAACCTCGTGGCGCTGCTCACTCCCGGGAAGGACGGGCAGCTGGTCATCGACTTCGATGACGTCGTGCAGCGCTCGGTCACCGTCGTCCGCGACGGGGCTGTGACCTGGCCGCCGCCTGCCGTGCAGGTCGCGGCAGCCCCGGCCAAGGCTGCCGAGGCGCAGGCTGAGATCGCGAAGCCTGCGACGATGTCGACCGGGCGCAAGGTCGCGCTCATCGTCGCGGGCATCGCGGCGCTGTTCGCGGTGAACGCGTTCGCGCCCGCGCCGCTGCCGCAGCACTTCACGGTGCTCGTGCTCTCCGTCGTGATCGGTTTCTACGTGATCGGCAAGGTGCACCACGCCCTGCACACCCCGCTGATGTCCGTGACCAACGCCATCTCCGGCGTGATCGTCGTCGGCGCGATGCTGCAGGTCACCTCGGGGAACCTCGTCGTGCAGGTGCTCGCCGCGGTCGCCGTGCTGCTGGCATCCATCAACATCTTCGGCGGATTCGCGGTCACCCGCCGAATGCTCGCCATGTTCACACTCGGGAAGTCAGCGAAGGGGGGCCACAAGTGACCGTCGACGCACTCGCGGGTGCGGCGTACATCGTCGCGGCCCTGCTGTTCATCCTGAGCCTGGCCGGTCTCAGTCGCCACGAGTCCGCCCGTTCCGGCGTGATGTACGGCATCTCCGGCATGACGATCGCCCTGGTCGCGACCGTCGCCCTGACCGTTTCGGATGCCTGGACCACGGGTGCCTTCCTCGGTCTCGGCCTGCTCGTGGCGGCGGTCGTCGTCGGCGCGGCGATCGGACTCTGGCGGGCGCGCTCCGTCGAGATGACCGGGATGCCGGAGCTCATCGCCCTGCTGCACAGCCTCGTGGGTCTCGCCGCGGTGCTGGTCGGGTGGAACGGCTACCTCGCGCATCCGGAGATCGCCCCGCAGCTCGAGGGGATCCACAACGCCGAGGTCTTCATCGGCATCTTCATCGGTGGCGTGACGTTCACCGGCTCGATCGTCGCGTACCTGAAGCTGTCGGCGAAGATCTCGTCGAGACCGCTGATGCTGCCGGGCAAGAACATCCTCAACATCGGCGCGCTCGTCGCCTTCGTGGCGCTGACGGTCTGGTTCGTGAACGACCAGCAGCTCGGGCTGCTGATCGGCGTGACCCTGCTGGCCTTCGCTCTCGGGTGGCACCTGGTCGCCTCGATCGGCGGTGGCGACATGCCCGTCGTCGTGTCGATGCTGAACAGCTACTCCGGATGGGCGGCGGCTGCGGCCGGCTTCCTGCTCAACAACGACCTGCTGATCGTGACGGGTGCGCTCGTCGGGTCGTCGGGTGCCTACCTCTCCTACGTCATGTGCAAGGCGATGAACCGTTCGTTCCTGTCGGTGATCGCCGGCGGCTTCGGGATCGTCGCGCCGTCCGCGTCGGACGAGGAGTACGGCGAGCACCGCGAGATCACGGCCGACGGCGCCGCGGAGATGCTGACGTCGGCGAAGTCGGTGGTGATCACGCCCGGGTATGGAATGGCGGTGGCGCAGGCGCAGTATCCGGTCGCCGACCTTGTGCGCCGGCTGCGCGAACGGGGCGTGGACGTGCGTTTCGGCATCCATCCTGTCGCCGGCAGGCTCCCCGGGCACATGAACGTGCTGCTGGCCGAGGCGAAGGTGCCGTACGACATCGTCCTCAGCATGGACGAGATCAACGACGACCTGGCCGCGACCTCTGTCGTGCTGGTGATCGGTGCCAACGACACCGTGAACCCTGCCGCGGCAGAGGACCCGTCGAGCCCGATCGCCGGGATGCCGGTGCTGAAGGTGTGGGAGGCCGAGAACGTCATCGTGTTCAAGCGCTCGATGGCCGCGGGATACGCCGGCGTGCAGAATCCGCTGTTCTTCCGCGAGAACGCGTCGATGCTGTTCGGCGACGCGAAGCAGAAGGTGGAGGACATCATCGCGGCGCTCTGATGCTCGGGCGCGCGAGTGTGCGCCTGCGAAGGTCGAATGCGCCTGGCAAGGACGATTCCGGAATGCGGCCTTGGCAGGCGCGTTCTTCCTTGCCAGCCGAACAGCGGATGCCGCGGCGGCGCGTCGTGGCCTGGTCTCGCCAAGCGAGACGAAGAGCGCCTCTCACTTCTGGTTGTTGAGCGAGCGGAGCGAGACGAAACACGTTCCCTTTCGGCGAGGAGTGGAGCGTATGCCGGCATATCGGAAATGCGGCGTTGATCTGGTGCTTTTCCGGGTCGGAATGTCGGTGGCCCTCGGTTGAATGGGGATATGAACAGCACCACGGAAGTCCTGGATCGGGTCGTCGTCGACCTGGATTCGGTGCTGTCCGGGGACGTGTTGGCGGGTTTGGCGGATGCGGACCGGATGGACGTTCTCCGCGTTGCGGGGGAGGCGTTCCGCCGCATCGAGGCCGTGGTCGTGGAGTCGGTCGCGTCGGCGGATGTGGATTTCGCGCATTCGTTCGGATGCCGCGGGCAGAACGAACTCTTGCAGCGGGTGCTGCGCAGCGATGTCGCGGGCGCGACGCGGGTCGGGAAAGCCGCGGATGCGGTGCGCCGGCAGCTCAGCCCGTCGTCGGGGGAGCGGTTGGAGGCCCGGTATCCGGCTCTGCGGGAGGCGTTGCTGGACGGGGTGATCGGGGTTGCGGGGTTGCTGGCGGCGATCGGTCCGATCGACAAGGCCGCTCACAAGGTCGGCCGGGCGGCGATGCTCGCCGCGGATGCCCTGTTGGCGGATCATGCCCGTGGGTACGGGACGGATGACGGCGACGATGTTGACGCGGTTGCTGACCCGGACGCTGACCCGGATGCGGATGCGGAGGCGGAGGATGTGCCGGGTCCGCCGGTGACGCCGGAGGATCTCCGCCAGTTCGCGCAGTCGGTCGCGATGTCGCTCGACCCCGATGGTCCCGAGCCCTCCGACCGTGGTGCGCAGAACCATCGGTTCCTGACCATCGGTCGCCTTCGCGACGGATTGCACTCGATCCGAGGCAACGTGCTCCCGGATGTTGCGGCGCAGTTCCAGTCCGTGATCGACGCGCAGAACAATCCGAAGACCGCCGGACCCCCGCACCCCGGTGTGCACTTCGAAGACTCAGAAGGCCACGACTCAGCAGGCCACGGCTCAGCCTGTGAGGATTCGGGAGAGCCCGCGTTCCAGGATGGTTTCGAGGATGAGCCGATCGACCGGCGTACCGCCGGCCAGAAGCGTCATGACGCGTTCGCGGCGGCGCTGGGGATCGCGGCCCGTCACGCGGACATGCCTTCTCTCGGTGGTGCCGCACCGACCCTGGTCGTCCACGTCGACGCGAAAGACCTCGCCGCCGGGAGAGGGTGGGCCACGATGGCCGGGTCCCAAGCCCCGGTTCCGCTGCACGTCGCCGCGCACACCGCGTGCAATGGGGCGATTCAGCGGGTGTTGTTCGATGAGGGCAGGATTGTGGGGATCTCGGTCACGGATCGGGTGTTCACGGTGCATCAACGGCGGGCGATCATCGCCAGAGATCGAGAATGCCTGGTCCCCGGCTGTCATGTTCCCGCATCGTGGTGTGAGATCCACCATGTCACCGAACACGTCAGGGGTGGACCGACCCATACCGATAATGGGGTCCCGTTGTGTTGGTGGCACCACCGATCACTGGAGTGGTCGGGGTGGGAGATCCGTATGAACGACGGGATTCCCGAGATCCGGGGACCGGAATGGTGGGACCCCCACGGAACCTGGCGCACATCGAGACCACGCATCCCCGACCTCGCCCACGCGTGAGCGACCTCGGTCGGCATCGGGTGATGGGGTGTTTGATCTCCGGAGGCCTGCAGCCCGCAGCCTGCATCCTGCACGCAGCTCGCGCGACGACCGGGTGGCGTCCGCTGCTCGGGCGGCATCCAGACCTAATGTGGTGAACATGGCAGAGTCGTCGTCATCCCCCTCGGATGCCGTGGCATCCGCTCCTCTCGCGGATCGTGCCGTCGAGCTCGCGCGCCGCTGGGTGATCGAAGCTGCGGCGGCAGAGGTGGACCCCGCGGCGGAACGCCTGGCCGGCGTGCTGCAGGACACCAACGGCCTGCCGTTCACCCTCGGCTTCGTCGACGGCGTCATGCGCCCCGAGAGCCTGACCGCCGCCGCATCGCAGCTACACCGGATCGCGCCCATCGTGCCCGAATTCCTGCCCTGGTACCTCCGCTCCGCCGTGCGCCTCGGTGGCGGCATGGCCCAGATCCTCCCCTCGCCGGTCGTGCCGATCGCGCGACGGGTGCTCCGCGAGATGGTCGGACACCTCGTCGTCGACGCCCGCCCCGCCAAGCTCGGCCCCGCCCTCGAGAAGATCCGCGCCTCGGGCGCCCGGATCAATCTCAACCTCCTCGGCGAGGCCGTGCTGGGCGAAGCCGAGGCGAAGCGCCGGCTCGACAGCATCCACGAACTCATCCGCCGACCCGACGTCGACTACGTCTCTGTGAAGGTGTCGGCGATCATCAGCCACATCTCCATGTGGGCCTTCGACGAGATCGTGGACCAGGTCGTCGAACGACTGATGCCCCTTTACCTGACCGCGGCCGACCCATCGGCCGACCAGGGGACGCCCACGTTCATCAATCTCGACATGGAGGAGTACCGCGACCTCGACCTCACGATCGCGGTCTTCACGCGCATCCTGGAAGACCCGCGGCTGACCGGCCTCGAAGCCGGCATCGTGCTGCAGGCCTACCTGCCCGATGCGCTCCCCGCGCTGCAGGAACTCACCGCGTGGGCTCGCGACCGCGTCGCGCACGGTGGCGCCCCCATCAAGGTGCGCCTCGTCAAAGGCGCGAACCTGGCGATGGAGAACGTCGAGGCGCAAGTGCACGGGTGGACGCCCGCGACCTACGACACGAAGCTCGACACCGACGCGAACTACCTCCGCTGCCTCGACTGGGCGCTGCGCCCCGAGCACACCGACGCGGTGAAGCTCGGCGTCGCCGGGCACAACCTGTTCGGCATCGCCTACGCGTGGCTGCTCGCCGGAGAGCGGGGCGTGCGCGAGCGCATCGAGTTCGAGATGCTGCTCGGCATGGCCCAGGGGCAGGTGCAGGCCGTCTCGCGTGAGGTCGGCGGCGTCCTGCTCTACGTGCCAGTGGTGGCACCCGCCGAGTTCGACGTCGCGATCAGCTACCTGGTCCGCCGGCTCGAGGAGAACGCCTCCGCAGACAACTTCCTCTCCGCCGCGTTCCGCCTCGACGAAGACGAATCGCTCTTCATCCGGGAACAGGACCGCTTCCTCGATGCGCTCGACAGGTCGACCGACCCGACCCTGCGCACCGGACCACGGCGCACCCAGAACCGCCTCGCACCCGTGCACGAATCGTTGCGACCCGTACCCGTCGCCCCCGCGCCAGAGGCCGACCTCACGAAGGCCGTCCTCGGCATCTCGCGCGGCTCCGACGGCTCCGACACCGGCGCCTTCCTCGAGACCGCGGTGTACTCCGCGCGCGAGGTGGCCGAAGACGGCGGAGGTGCCCCCGGCTTCACCAACACGGCCGACACCGACCCCGCCCTCCCGGTGAACCGCGATTGGGCCCGCGACGTGCGGGCACGCCTCTCGACCTCGACGGTCGGCGACGCCACCCTCGCCGCCGCGCGCATCGACGAACCAGCCGCCCTCGAGGCGATCGTGCAGCAGGTGCACGACTCGGCCGCGGGATGGGGGAGCCGCCCCGCGACCGACCGCGCCGAGGTGCTGCTCCGCGCCGCCGCCGCCCTCGAATCACGCCGTGGGGAACTCATCGAGGTCGCCGCATCCGAAACCGGCAAGGTCTTCGCCGAAGCCGACGTCGAGGTCAGCGAGGCCGTGGACTTCGCGCGGTACTACGCGGCCAAGGCGCGAGAGCTCGACGCCATCTCCGGTGCGACCTTCGTCCCCGCCAAGGTCACCGTGGTGACGCCGCCCTGGAACTTCCCCCTCGCCATCCCGGCCGGCGGAGTGCTCGCCGCCCTCGCCGCCGGATCAGGCGTCATCTTCAAGCCCGCACCGCAGGCCCGCCGCTGCGCGGCTGTCGTCGCGGAAGCGCTGTGGCAGGCGGGCGTGCCGCGCGACGTCCTCGCCCTGGTCGACATCGAAGAGGGTGAGCTCGGGCGCACGCTCATCACACATGACGCCGTCGATCGGGTGATCCTCACCGGCGCATGGGACACGGCCGCGCTGTTCCGCTCGTGGCGCCCCGATCTGCCGCTGCTCGCCGAGACCAGCGGCAAGAACGCCATGATCATCACCGCATCTGCCGACCTCGACCTCGCCGTCGCCGACCTGGTCAAGAGCGCCTTCGGGCATGCGGGGCAGAAGTGCTCGGCCGCATCGCTCGCCATCCTGGTCGGGCCGGTGGGGCGCTCGCCGCGCTTCGCTCGCCAACTGGCGGATGCCGTGCGCTCGCTGCACATCGGCCACCCCGCCGACCCGCTGGCCGAGGTCGGACCGGTCATCGAGAAGCCGCACGGCAAGCTCGCGTGGGCGCTCAGCGACCTCGAGGCCGACGAGGAGTGGCTCATCGAGCCCGCCCTCGCCGCGGACGACGACGGCAGCGGACGACTCTGGCGCCCCGGCATCCGCGTCGGTGTGCAGCCCGGATCGCGTTTCCACACCGAGGAGTTCTTCGGGCCGGTGCTCGGCGTCATGCACGCACCCACTCTCGCGAAGGCCGTCGAGCTGCAGAACGCCGTCGCCTACGGCCTCACCGCCGGGTTGCACACCCAAGACCCCGACGACCTCGACTACTGGCTCGAGCACGTGCAGGCGGGCAACCTCTACGTGAACCGGGGGATCACCGGCGCGATCGTGCAGCGGCAGCCGTTCGGCGGATGGAAGCGCTCCTCGGTCGGACCGGGCGCGAAAGCCGGCGGCCCCAACTACCTCATCGGCCTCGGAACCTGGCGCTCGCGGCCGGGCGGTCCGGCGTCGAGCACCCTGCACCTCCGCGGCCTCGACTCCCGCATCACCGGGCTCATCGAATCAGCCCAGCCGTCGCTCGAGTACGAGGACTTCGAATGGCTGCGCCGATCCGCGCTGTCGGACGCGCTCGCCTGGGACCGGGAGTTCGGCCAGGTGCGCGACGTCTCGCACCTGGGCGTGGAGCGGAACCTCTTCCGCTACCGGCCGGTGCCGGTCGAGATCCGCGCGACGGATGACGCCGCGCTGCAGGACCTGCTGCGGGTCGTCATCGCCGGTGTGCGATCGGGCGCGAACTTCGTGCTGTCGACGCCGGTCGGTCTCCCCGCCGAGGTGCGCCGCGCACTCGGCGACCTGGATGCCGCCGTCTTCCTCGAGACCGACGACCAGTGGATGCAGCGGATGCTGCGCGACGACGATCCGGCCGACGGAACGCCGCCGCCCGTGTCGCGCGGCAGGCGGGTGCGGCTCGTCGGAGGTCGCGCCGCGGTCGCCGCCGCGCACACGGCCCTGGCGACAGCATCCGGTGGGGATCCGGACCTCGCCGTGTACGACGGAGAGGTGACCGCCGCCGCACGCATCGAGCTCCTGCCGTTCGTGCACGAGCAGTCCATCACCGTCACCGCGCACCGCTACGGGAACGTCGACCGCCGGTTCGCCGACGTCATCTGACCGGCCCCTCCGCGACGAGAGACCGGATGAGCGGGTCGCCGGCGCCGCGCCAGTAGCAGCAGATCTCACGTCGCACCGGCTCGCGCAGTGGGTGCGACGCGACATCCGGCGGCACGACGTTGCTCGGCACGAGTGCGTGACCGATCCCGTGCAGCGCGTACTCCACCGCCGCGCGGGCCTGCTCGGTGCGCAACGCGACCCGGGGTGCGAATCCGGCGCGCGCACACGCGGCATCCAACAGCTCGCCGAGGCCGTTGCCCGGCGCGAAGTGCACCCAGTCGTCTTCTCGAAGAGCGGCGATATTGACGGGCCCGGCGTGCGCGCCGCCACCGGCGAGCACCACGACGAACTCCTCCGTTGCGAGACGGCTCGAGCCGCCGCCCCAGCCATCCGGGATCGGACCGATCGCGACATCGAACGACCCGGCGAGGAGTGCTGCCACCAGATCCTCCTGATGCCGGAACTCGCGCAGAGCGGCCTGGACGTGCGGATGCCGAGACCGCCACTCTGCGAGCAGCGCCGGCAGAAGCCCCAGGCTGAGCGAGTAGAGCGTGCCGACGCGCAGCTCGCCTTCCGACCCGCTCGTCACCCGTCGAACTGCTCGGCTGAGGTCATCGTGAGCGGCGACCACGGCGCGAGCGCTGTCGAGCAGGCTCCGACCGGCGCTGGTCGGACGCGTCGAGCGGGGCAGGCGTTCGACCAGTGCGGTGCCGAGGGACTGCTCGAGCGCCGCGAGCTGCCGGGACAGAGTCGGCTGACTGACGAAGAGCCGCGCCGCTGCCCGGGTGATCGAGTTCTCCTCGCAGACGGCGATGAATGCGCGCAATTGCCGCTCGGAGATATCCATGCGTCGAGTGTATGGAAGATCCATTCTTCTTGCATCCGATGTGGGGTATCGCCCCAGACGCGTCGGCGTTGCATCCGTCAGACGCCGCATCGGGCGTCTTCGACAGACAGGAAAAGTCATGACTGCAATCACTCTCGAATCCGCCTACCGCGCTGCATCCGCCGCCCAGGCCGCCGCCGGTGAGCACGGCGTCGCCGTCGTCGTCACGATCGTCGACGCCGGCGTGCAGCCGGTGCTGATCGTCCGGCAGGATGCTGCCCCGATCGCCGCGATCGACGCCAGCCTGAGCAAGGCGCGGACGACGCTGTACTTCGGCGGCACCCCTACCGCGGATCTCTCCGGCGTCACGGCGCCCGGCGGTCCGCTCTTCGGCTTCGAGCACGCGGTCACCGCACCGCTCGCCTTCATCGGGGGAGCTGTCCCAGTGCGGGATGAGCAGGGCGCTGTCATCGGCGCCGTCGGCGTGGGTGGCGGTTCGGCCGAGCAGGACCACGCGATCGCCGCCGCGGCCGCGGCATCCTTCGGGACCCGGTCCGTCGAGGTCTCCGCATGAGCGCCCCGGACGACGTCGTCGTCTCGCTGGCGACACTCGTCGCTCGGGAGGGGCGTCGGGGCGACGTGCGTCGCGAGCTGCTGAAGCTGATCGAGCCCACCCGCGCCGAGCGGGGCAACCTCGACTACGTGCTGTTCGAGATCGCTGATGCTCCCGGAACGTTCATCATGCGCGAGGCGTTCGTCTCGGCGGCGGCTCTCCGCGAACACCAGGAGACCGCGCACTACACGGCGTTCGGCGCGCAGGCCGACGAGCTCCTCTCCGAACCGTTGAAGCTGACGTTCCTCACGCAGGTCTCCGGCTGATCCCTACTCTGGCCGGAGCTGAGGGCTGGCCGGGCTGAGCCGGAACCCCGTGTAAAAGATTCTTGACACGAGCGGATGCTGCGGCGTACCGTGGTGTCAAGAATCTTTTACATAGGAGGCGTCATGGTCTACGAGGAACGCAATGCATGGGCGGGGCTGATCCTGAGCCCGATCTCGCTGGCGGTGTACATCGTGCTGGTGCTCCAGCAGGCAGCAGGCGGACCCCTCACCGACGTGGACTGGTTCCCCCTGATGCTGTGGGTGATCGGCGGGAGCATCGTCGTGACGATCATCGTCACCATCGGCTGGGGGATCATCGCCGGAGCGAAGGACCCCGACGGCGTCGGCCGCTCCGACATCCGCGATCGCGACATCAACCGGATGGGCGGCCGCGTCGAGCAGGCGTTCCTCGTGATCGCCGGTCTCGGCGTCATCGCACTCTGCGCGGTCGGCGCCGACGTGTTCTGGATCGCCAACACGATGTACGCCGGCTTCGCCGTGTCGGCGATCATCGGCGGTGTCGCGCGGGTCATCGCCTACCGTCGGGGGCTCGTGTGATGGTCAGGCCGACCCTTGTCTCCAACCGCATCCGCGCCCACCGCGAGTCGGCCGGCATGACCCAGGCCGAGCTCGCCCGCACCGTCGGCGTCACCCGCCAGACGCTCATCGCGATCGAGCAGGAGAAGTACTCTCCCACGCTCGAACTCGCCTTCCAGATCGCCCGCGCCTTCGGCGTCGGCCTCGACGACCTCTTCCACTACCCGGAGAACTGACATGAACGACATGACCGACATGAACGACATGACTCACAGGACCGAGACGATGAACGCCTGGCGGCGCGAGACCTACGGACCCGCCGCCGGAACGACTCTGCAGCAGATCCCGGTACCCGTCCCCGGACGCGGCGAGGTCGTGCTGCGGGTCAGCGCGACCGGTCTGAACTCGGGCGACGTGCGACTGCTGCTCGGCGATCCGCTCCTCGTGCGACCGGTGTTCGGCCTGACGCGTCCGAAGCATCCGGTGCGGGGGATGGAGGTCGCCGGAACCGTGTCGGCCGTCGGGCCCGACGTCGTCGGCGTCGAACTCGGTCAGGCCGTCGCGGGGGAGCTGGTCGGCGGCGGGGGCCTCGCCTCCTACGTCCGCGTGCCGGCCGCCCGCCTCGTCACCGTCCCGCCGGATGTCGAGCACACCGTCGCGGCCTGCCTCCCGGTCGCCGGCGGCACGGCCTGGCAGGCCCTCGACATGGCCGGAGTCGGACTCCGCGACCGCGGGACCCCGCGGGTGCTGATCATCGGCGCATCCGGTGGTGTCGGCACTTTTGCCGTGCAGCTCGCCGCCCTGCGCGGGGCCGAGGTGTGGGCGACGTGCCGGGACCGCAACGCGCCGCTCGTCGAGCACCTCGGCGCCGTCCGCACCCTCGACCACCGGACGTCCCCTCTCACCGACCTGCCGGCCGGGCACTTCGACGCCGTGATCGATATCGTCGGCGGGATGCCGTTGCGCGACCTGCAGCGCCTCACCGCACCCGGGGGCACCGTCGTGCTCGTCACGGGCGACGGCGGTCACGTCCTCGGCCCGATCCCGCGGATGGTGAAGGCGGTGTTCGCCTCGATCGGCTCGACCCGCATCCGCTCGCTCGCGGCCACACCGCGACCCGAGGTGCTGACGAAGCTCCTCGAACTCGCCGCGGAGGGGCGCATCTCGCCCGTGATCGAGCGCGAATACCCCTTCGCCGAAGCATCCGCCGCCCTCGCCCATCTCGAAGCCGGCCACACCGTCGGGAAGGTCGTGGTCCGCGCGGCGTGAGCAGGCGCGCGAGCGCCGCGCGAGCGCCGCGCGAGCCCTGCCGCAACGACCCTGCCCCCTGGCTTCGCACAGGGGGCGGGTGACAGAATGGATGCTGGCGTGCTCGAGTCGCATCTTCCCCGCAGTCGCTCTCATCGAGCGGAGCGGGTCGAAGGACCGCCGGGCCCCTGGACAGAGTCCGCCGCGTCCCGTTCCGAGGAGCATCTTGTCTTTCGAAAACACGCTGTCGACGCCTGAGACCACCGTCACCGCCACGCCGACGCGCACCGCGCATCACCGTCACTACCTGATGTGCAGCCCGGCGCACTTCACCGTCAGCTACAAGATCAACCCCTGGATGGAGCCGGCCAACCCGACCGACACCGCCAAGGCCGTCGCGCAGTGGCAGAAGCTGCACGACCTGTACCTCGAGCTGGGCCACGAGGTCGAGCTCATCGAGCCGCTGGCCGGCTTCCCCGACATGGTCTACACCGCCAACGGCGGCTTCGTGATCGACGGTCGCGCCTACGTGCCGAAGTTCCGCTTCGTCGAGCGCCAGGGCGAGTCCCCGGCCTTCGCCGACTGGTTCCGCGCCGCCGGCTACGACACCGTCATCCCCGAAGAGGTCAACGAGGGCGAGGGCGACTTCCTGCTCGTCGGCGACGTCGTGCTGGCCGGCACCGGATTCCGCTCCACCGGCGACAGCCACCGCGAGGTCGGCGAGGTCTTCGGCCGCGAGGTCCTCTCCCTCAACCTCGTCGACCCGCGCTTCTACCACCTCGACACGGCGATCGCCGTGCTCGATCCGGTGCAGGGAGTCGAGAACGGCGGCCCCGAGCGCGCGAACATCGCGTACCTTCCCGGTGCGTTCGACGACGCCAGCCGCGCGATCCTCGAAGAGCGCTTCCCCGACGCGATCCTGGTGTCGGACGAAGACGGCTCGGTGTTCGGCCTCAACTCGTCGAGCGACGGCTGCAACGTGGTCATCTCGCCGCGGGCGAAGGGCTTCGAGCAGCAGCTGCGCGAGCGCGGCTACAACCCGATCATGGTCGACCTTTCCGAGCTGCTCCTCGGCGGCGGCGGAATCAAGTGCTGCACCCTCGAACTGCGCGGTGCGAAGTGACCGGCGTCGTGGACGTCGCGACCGAAGGACACGTCGCGCACAACTACCACCCGCTCCCGGTGAACATCGCCCGCGGTGAGGGCGCCTGGGTGACGGATGTCGAGGGCAAACGCTATCTCGACCTGCTCGCGGCGTACTCGGCCGTGAACTTCGGCCACCGGCATCCGGCTCTCGTGGCGGCGCTCACCGAGCAGCTGGGTCGGGTCACGCTGGTGAGCCGCGCGTTCGAGAGCGACCGGCTCGAGCCGTTCGCCGCCGCGCTCGCGAAGCTGGCCGGCAAGGACCTGGTCCTGCCGATGAACACCGGCGCCGAGGCCGTCGAGACCGGCATCAAGGTCGCCCGCGCCTGGGGATACCGGGTGAAGGGCATCGCCGACGGCCGCGCGCGCATCATCGTCGCAGCCGGCAACTTCCACGGCCGTACGACAACGATCGTCAGCTTCAGCGACGACGAGTCGGCGCGTGCCGGGTTCGGCCCCTACACGCCCGGCTTCGACGTGGTGCCGTACGGAGATGCGGATGCCATCGCGGCAGCCATCACCGATGACACGGCCGCGGTGCTCGTGGAGCCGATCCAGGGCGAGGCCGGAGTCGTGATCCCGCCGGAGGGCTACCTCCGCCGCATCCGCGAGATCTGCGACGAGAAGAACGTGCTGTTCATCGCCGACGAGATCCAGTCCGGGCTCGGCCGCGTGGGCGAGACGTTCGCGTGCGACCGTGAGGGCGTGGTGCCGGATCTGTATCTGCTGGGCAAGGCGCTCGGCGGCGGCATCCTCCCCGTCTCTGCCGTGGTCGGCAACGCCGATGTGCTCGGGGTCATCCGCCCGGGCGAGCACGGCTCGACCTTCGGCGGCAATCCGCTGGCTGCGGCCGTCGGTCTGCGCGTGGTCGAGATGCTCGAATCGGGGGAGTTCCAGGAGCGCGCGCGTGCTCTCGGTGCGCACCTCGACCAGGCGCTGCAGCCGCTCATCGGACACGGCGTCACGGCCGTCCGCATCGCGGGGCTGTGGGCCGGTGTCGACATCGACCCCGCAAAGGGCACCGGTCGCGAGATCGCCGAGAAGCTGCTCGCGCGCGGCGTGCTCGTGAAGGACACGCACGGTCAGACCATCCGCATCGCGCCGCCGCTCGTGATCCGCGCGACGGAACTCGACTGGGCGGTGGAGCAGCTCAAGCTCGTGCTCTGACCTCTTGTCGAGCCGCCCCTTTCGGCGCGAGCCGCCCCTTTGCGAACGTCCTCAAAGGGGCGGCTCGTACGATAAGGGGCGGCTCAACAGCGCGGGGCGCGGGGGGTGGAGAACTCACGCGGGCGGGGAGTCCGGGTCGAGGGTCTTCAGGGTCTCCTCCTCGGCCGGGTTGTCGGCCTCGAGCTGGTCGGCGGTCGTCTCGTGGCCACCAAGCGGTGCGTCGCCGTGCGAGGTGTTTCCGTGCGCACCCTCGTGATCGGGACCGGCGCTGCCCTGGATGGCGCCGCCCGTCGACTCTCCGCGCGACGCGTCGCCCTGGATGGCGCCGCCGTCGCCGCCGTCGTGGATGCCGTCATCCGCTCCGGCACTGCCCTGGATGGCGCCGCCCGTCGACTCGTCGCGATCGGCGTCGCCCTGGATGGGGCCTTCGTCGCCGCCGTCGTGGCCCTCGTCTTCGTTGGGCACGCCGACGCCGGGAGCGCCTTCGGCAGGATCCTGGGGGTGCGGGGTGCTTTCCATGTTCTCGTCCATGAGCGCGACACTACGAGCGGCCGCGCCGGGCACAAAGGGTGTTGACAACGGCCCGTCGTGCGGGACGCGAAGTCTCAGTCGTCGTGCTTCTTCGCCGTGCGGATGGGCGTGGTGACGGCCGCCTCGTCGCTGAACTCGAGCGGGTCGGGCCGCTCGACGACGCGGAGCGGGCGCGTCTCGTCGAGCGTGAGCAGGAATCGGCGCTTCTCGTCGCGATGCAGGCGCCCTGACGTGAAGACCCAGATCGCGCCGATCGCGCAGGCGACGAGTCCGGCCGTGCCGCCGAGCATGATCGCGGCGCGCGGACCGAACGTGTCGGCCACCCATCCGGCGATCGGGGCACCGACCGGGGTCGAGCCCATGATCACGGCCATGTAGAGGGCGAGCACGCGTCCGCGCAGCGACGGGTCTGTGGTCATCTGCACATAGCCGTTGGCCGTGGTCAGCAGCGTCACGATCATGAAGCCGGTGAACATCAGGGTGACCGCGTACGAGGCGTAGTTCGGCATCGCGGACGAGACGAACGCGGCGATGCCGAATCCGCCGGCTGCCAGGATGACGACGCGCACCCGCGCCCGGTCCCGCCGTGCCGCGAGCAGGGCACCGGCGAGCGAGCCGATCGCGAGGATCGAGCTGAGCACTCCGTACCCGTCGGCGCCGGACCCGAACTCGATCGCCATGGTCGACGCGAAGATCGGGAAGTTCATGCCGAAGGCCCCGATCAGGAACACCGTCACGAACACCACTCGCAGGTCGCTGCGCCCCCAGACGTACCGGAACCCCGCAGTGAGGCCACCGCGGTTGCGCGTCTTCGGGCGGCCGGCGAGCAGGTTCACCCGCAGCATCAGCAGGGCGAGGATCATCGCGAGGAACGTCGCCGCGTTCACGATGAACACCCAGCCGGACCCGATCGCGACGATCAGCAGTCCGCCGACGGCAGGACCGATCATGCGGGCCAGGTTGAAGGATGCCGAGTTGAGGGCGACCGCGTTCGAGGTGTCGCCCGTCGAGACCATGTCGGAGACGAACGCCTGGCGGGCCGGCGCGTCGAAGGCGTTGACGACGCCGAAGCCGAGCGCGAAGCAGAACATCATCGGGAGGGTCATGACCCCGCTGAGCAGCAGGATGCCGACGGCGATGGCCAGCCCGAGCAGTGCCGACTGTGTCACGAGCAGGATGTGGCGCCGGTCGAAGCGATCGGCGACCCAGCCCGTCTGACTCACCAGCAGCAGGGGAGGGCCGAACTGGAGGGCCATCGTGATGCCCATCGCGGTGGCGTCGTTGTCGGTCAGCTCCGTCAGCACGACCCAGTCCTGCGCGGTGGCCTGCATCCAGCCGCCGATGTTCGAGACCAGGGCACCGGCGAACCAGATGCGGTAGTTGATGTTCGCGAACGAGCGGAACATGGCGCTCATCGCTCGACCACCCGTCGCATCAGGGCACTGGCTTCTCGCAGCGTGGTGAGCTCGTCCTCGGTGTAGTCGACTTCGCGCAGCATCCCGGCCAGCAGCTCGTCCCGTCGGCGGATGGTCTCCACGACGATCGCGATGCCGGCGTCGGTGATGTCTACCTGCACGCGGCGGCGGTCGTCCTCGTCCTGCGCCCGCACGACGAAGCCCTGCTCCTCGAGGCTGTTCACGATGCTGGTCATCGAGGGAGCGGCCACCCTCTCGCGTTCGGCGAGCATCGAGATCGTGCGGCGGCCGTGCATCCGCAGATCGGCGAGGACAGCCAGCTGCGTGTCGCTCATCGAGTCGGCGGCACGGGCGCTCCGCAGGCGGCGGGCCAGCCGGAACGTGGCCATGCGGAGGTCGGTGGCGGTCAGCTGGAGGGATTCGTCAGAGGCAGACATTACTTAGTTAGTCTATCTAATCTTTTCGCGGTCCGGGGAGATCGAACGCGGCAGAATGGACAGGTGACCCAGACGCTTGCCCTCGAAATGGCCGTGCAGGACCCCGCCGGAGTGCGTATCGCCGCGGAAGTCGGTGCCACCCGCGTCGAGCTCGCGACGGCGCTCAGCCTCGGCGGACTCACCCCCTCGCCGGCGACCCTCGAGCTCGCCGTCGAGGCCGCAGGCCCCGGTGGTCCGGAGGTGCACGTGTTGATCCGGCCGCGCGGCGGTGGGTTCCACTTCACCGAGGACGAGCTCGCCGTCTCCGAGCGGGACGTGCGCCGGGCGATCGGCGCCGGAGCCGCCGGCGTCGTGATCGGTGCGCTCGACGCTGACGGCGCGCTCGACGTCGACGCGATGGCACGGCTGCGCGATGCCGCGGGCGGAGCATCCGTCACCCTCCACCGCGCGATCGACGTGACCGCCGACCCTGTCGCGACGCTGCTCGCCGCGCGCGCCCTCGGCCTCCGCCGGGTGCTCACCTCGGGCGGCGCCTCCGCCGCGATCGACGGCATCGACACCCTCCGTGCGCTCGTCGCCGCGGCCGAGGGGGAGATCGAGATCATGGCCGGCAGTGGCGTGGATGCTGCCACGGCGCCCGCGCTCGCCGCGATCGGCGTCGACGCCCTCCACTTCTCCGCGAAGCGCACGGTGCACGAGTCCGGCGGGGTGCGGATGGGATCGGCCTCGGACGGTCTCGGCGGCTACGAGGTGACCGACCTGGACATCGCACGCGAGATCTGCGCCGCCCTCGGCCGATAGGCGGATGATCGGCGCCGTCGATATACAGAACAGCGCCGTCGATATACAGAACAGCGCCGTCGATATACAGAACAGCGCCGTCGATATACAGAGTCGCTAGGCTCTCCCCGTGACGGATACCCGCGAGTTCATCGATGCCGACGGCATCGCCATCGTCTACGACGTGCATCCCGCCGCGTCGACGCCCCGCGGAGTCGTGCAGCTCCTGCACGGTGTCGGCGAACACGCGGGCCGGTACGGCGCCCTGATCGCCGCGCTCACCGGCGCCGGCTTCACCGTCTACGCCGACGATCATCGCGGACACGGTCGCACCGGCATCCGCCAGCACGACGGACCCGCCCGGCTCGGGCGCCTCGGCAAAGGCGGGCTCCGTGCGGCGGAGGACGCGATCTGGCACCTGACCGGCATCATCCGCGACGAGCATCCGGATCTCCCGCTCGTGCTCCTCGGGCACTCGTGGGGGTCGTTCCTCGCGCAGAAGCTCGTCAATCGTCACCCGGAAGCGTGGAACGCCGTCATCCTCTCCGGTTCGGCACTGTTGACGCCCGGGACGCTCAACGCAGCGCCGCTGAACGCACGGTGGGCGAAGGACGAGGGCGCCACCGGGCTCGAGTGGCTCAGCCGCGACCCGGCAGTGTGGGCGTCGTTCGGCGACGATCCGCTCACCACCGACGTCCCGCTGCTGAAGCTCTTCGGGCCGATCGAGGCGGCGAAGCTCTACGGGCGCCCGGCCAAGGACCTCGCCGCACAGGCGGGGCACGACATTCCGATTCTGCTGCTCGTGGGACGCGATGACCCGGTCGGCGGGCCGCGCAGCGTGCACAAGCTCGCCGACGAATACCGCACCCGCTCCGGCCTGACCGACGTCACGACGCTGGTCTATCCGGACGCGCGCCACGAGATCTTCAACGAGCTGCAGCAGGACGAGGTGCGCGCCGATCTGCTCGCCTGGCTCGACGCCCGCATCCCGTCGCGCGAACAGGGCTGACCGCTCCCGCATTCCGTTCGGAGTCGCGACGTTACGCAGAGTGAAGGTGCGTGACGTCATCTGCGCGCGCGACGGCGCCCGCGCTCTACATTCGGACCAGTATTCCGCGGGAACGCGAGAGGGCGGTCGGATGAGCTTCGTCAGCGAATGGCGCGATTGGCATGCGGCGCGGGAGCGGCTCGCGGGCTCGGAGTACGGCCCGTCTGCGCTCGAGTCCACGAACTGGCTCATCGAGATGCCCGCGGCCGTCGACGGCATCCCCGGTCTCTGGGCGCTCACCGGCGACGGCGGCATCCGGGGGAGCGAACTGGGTCAGTCGGGGGCGAGTGTGACGCTGCGGGGGGCCGAGACCGTACGGCTCGGGCGACGCGAGCTGCGCGTGTTCGATCGGCACGGGACGCTCGCTCTGCGTGTGTTGAATCCGGCGCGTCCGCAGCGGGAATGGTTCACGGCGATCGACGCCTATGCGCCCGACGAGCGCTGGCGGTTGCCGGCGCGGTTCGAGAAGACGCCCGATGAGCGGATCGTCATCACCGCGGTCGACGGAGAGGCGAGGGAGACGGATGTCGCCGGGCGGCTGCACTTCGAACTCTCGGGTACGCCGCAGACCCTGACCGTGACGCGGAGCGCGCAGGGGGCGCTGAGCGCCGTGTTCGCCGACGGGACGAACGGGCTCGAGACGTACCGATTCCGGTTCCTGCCGATCGAGGAACCCGCAGAAGACGGCTCCGCGGTCATCGACTTCAACCGGGCTTACCTGCCGCCGTGCGCCTTCTCGGATCAGTTCGTCTGCCCGCTCCCGCCCCTCGGCAATCGGTACTCGACGCCGATCCGGGCCGGAGAGCGCGTGGTGGTGCTCGGAGGCTGACCCGCCGCTGAGCCCCACCCGCCGCTGACGCCCTGCGCGCCTTAAGCTGGAACCGTGCACGGTGAATTCAAGGTTCCAGGAGGCAAGCTCGTCGTCGTCGACCTCGAGGTCGAGAACGACAGGATCGCGCGTTTCCGGCTCGCCGGCGACTTCTTCCTCGAGCCCGACACGGCGCTCGACGACATCAATGCCGCGGTGAACGGACTGCCGGTCGAATCGGATGCGACGGTCATCGCGACCGCGGTGCGCGAAGCCCTGCCGGACGGTGCGCAGCTGCTCGGATTCACTCCCGAGGCCGTCGGCACCGCAGTGCGCCGGGCCCTCGTGACCGCGCCGGGCTGGCGGGACTTCGACTGGGAGGTCGTGCACGACAAGGCCGTGTCCCCGCGGATGAATCTCGCGCTCGACGAGGTGCTCACGTCGCGCGTCGGTGAGGGCCGTCGTCGGCCGACGCTGCGCATCTGGGAGTGGGACGAGTCGGCCGTCGTGATCGGTTCGTTCCAGTCGTACCGCAACGAGGTCGATCCGGAAGGCGCGGCACGGCACGGGTTCGACGTCGTCCGCCGCATCTCGGGCGGCGGGGCGATGCTGATGGCCGCGGGGCAGATCATCACGTACTCGCTGTACGTGCCGGCATCCCTCGTCGCGGGCATGACGTTCGCCGACTCGTACGCGTTCCTCGACGACTGGGTGCTGCAGGCGCTGCGCTCCCTCGGCATCGACGCGGTCTACCAGCCGCTCAACGACATCGCGAGCCCGACCGGCAAGATCGGCGGCGCCGCGCAGAAGCGCCTCGCCAACGGCGGAGTGCTGCACCACGCCACGCTCTCGTACGACATCGACGGGCAGATGATGACCGAGGTGCTCCGCATCGGCCGCGAGAAGCTCAGCGACAAGGGCACGACGTCGGCGGCGAAGCGCGTCGACCCGTTGCGCAGCCAGACCGGGCTCACCCGCGCCGAGATCATCGAGCGCTTCACGGACACCTTCCGGTCGCTGACCGATGCCGAGATCGGCACGATCGCGCCCGACGAGTACGCCGACGCCGAAGCTCTGGTGGAGTCCAAGTTCTCCACCGAGGCGTGGCTGCACCGGGTGCCGTGACGGACCCTTCGCCGGGCGCAGGGACCCAGGCGTCGAAGGGCGCCGTCACGATCATCGAGGGCGACAACCTCGCCGTCGCCGCATCTCTGCCCGCGGCATCCTTCACGCTCGTCTACCTCGACCCGCCGTTCAACACGGGTCGCACGCAGGAGCGGCAGGTGGTGACCGCGCGGCGGGCGTTCACAATTCAGTCAGAATCCGCAGATCCGACGGCTGAGAGGCTCCAGGGGGCCGAGCCGGCTCCGATCTTGCTGAATACGGAACAGCTGGCCGTCGAGACCGAGATCCGGCATGGCTTCCACGGGCACGCCTACGAGCGGGTCCGCGGGATGCTGCGCACCTACGACGACCGCTTCGACGACTACGGCGCGTTCCTCATGCCGCGGCTCGAGGAGGCGTGGCGGCTGCTCGCCGACGACGGCACCCTGTACCTGCACCTCGACTACCGTGAGGCGCACTACGCCAAGGTCATGCTCGACGCCGTGTTCGGACGCGACTGCTTCCTCAACGAGCTGATCTGGGCGTACGACTACGGGGCGAAGTCGCGCCGCCGCTGGCCGACCAAGCACGACACGATCCTGGTGTACGTGAAGAACCCGCGGGAGTACGTCTTCAACTCCGACGAGGTCGACCGCGAGCCCTACATGGCGCCCGGCCTCGTCACGGCCGAGAAGGCTGCCCGCGGCAAGCTGCCCACCGACGTGTGGTGGCACACGATCGTGCCGACGACCGGGCGAGAGAAGACCGGGTATCCCACGCAGAAGCCGGAGGGGATCCTGCGCCGCATCGTCACGGCGTCGAGCCGGCCCGGTGACCGCGTGCTCGACCTCTTCGCCGGCAGCGGCACCACCGGCGCCGTCGCCTCGGCGCTCGGACGCGATGCTGTCCTGGTCGATGACAACCCCGAGGCGATCCGGGTCATGTCCGAGCGGATGCCGCACGCCGAGGTCGCGCGGCGCGCTGAGGAAGCGGGCGCCGGTTCGCCGCCGGCATCCGTCGGTTGATCGCACGAATGCAGGTCGAGATCGGCGGTCTCGACCTGCAACTGTCAAACGAACCTGCAGATGTATCAGGCGGGGACTTCAGGCGGGGACTTCAGGCGACGTAGACCTTGCGGAGTGTCTCGCTGACCGTCCAGACGGTGCGCATGCCCTCGGTCAGCCGCACGACGGATCCGGGCCCGACCTCGAGCGTCGGCAGGGCCGGGGACTCGAACTCGATCCGCGCGCGGCCGCTCAGCACCACGAAGACCTCGTCGGCCTCGACGTCGGATGCGGTGCCCGGAGTCATCTCCCACACCCCGATCTCCACGGCACCGAGCGTGGCGAGGACCGCGCTCGCCGCGGTCGGTGAGCCATCCCGCACCTCGGCACCCGGCAGTGCTTCGTGCGTGAGCGGCAGCGCGGCAGCATCCGTTCCCGTGCCGGGCGCCAGCAGGTCGTTGTCTGCCGAGCTCACGAGTCGAAGCCCATGCCGACGGCGTCGAGCGTCTTGAGGAACAGGTTGCGTTTGCCCTCATTGTGGTCGGCCTGGTTCATCGCGGCGCGCACCAGGTTGACGCCGATCGAGGCCGCGGGCTCGGGCGGGAAGGGGATCGGCTTCTCACGCACCATCCGCAGCTGGGTGCGCTCGGTCTCCTCACCGGACAGCTTGTCGAGCATGACGTCGGCCGCGAAGCGCGCGGCTCCCACGCCGAGGCCGGTGAACCCCGTGGCGTAGGCGACCCGTCCGCGACGGGCGGTGCCGAAGAACGCGCAGAACCGGCTCGACGAGTCGATCGCGCCGGCCCATCGGTGCGTGAACCTCAGGCCCTCCAACTGCGGGAACGTCGTGAAGAAGTGCGACGCGAGGCGGCGGTGGCTCTCCATGCGGTCTTCGTATTCCGGGCGCACCTTGCCGCCGTAGTGGTAGATCGCGTCGTAGCCGCCGAAGAGGATGCGGTTGTCTGAGGTGAGCCGGTAGTAGTGGAACTGGTTCGCGCTGTCCGCGAGGCCCTGGCGGTTCGACCAGCCGATCGACGTCAACTGCTCGGTCGAGAGCGGCTCTGTCATCAGCACGTAGTCGTAGACGGGCACGGTCATCAGGCGGTTGCGCTTGAGGAGCGAGGGGAAGACGTTCGTGCCGAGAGCGACAGCATCCGCCGTCACCCGTCCGCGGGCCGTCACCAGGGTGATCGGGCCGGAGCCGTCTCCCTCGACGCGCTTGACCAGGCTGTGTTCGAAGATCTCGACGCCCAGTTCGGATGCCACGCGTGCCAGCTCCAGGCCGAGTTTGGCCGGGTGCACCATCGCGCAGGCCTCGCGCTCCCAGGATCCGGCGAGGAAGGTGGGGGAGTGCACCTCGGCCTGCACGGCGTCCTGGTCGAGGAACCCGGGTTCGTCGCGGTACCACTCGACCTGGTGCGGCTCGACCGCAACGGCCAGCTGCCCCGTGCGCTCGAAGTCGGTCTTCATGTCGTAGTAGGCGATGGTCGACTCGATGCCGTCGAGGTTCTCCAGCCCGAGCTCCTCCAGGCGGTCGATCTCCTCGGGCCAGCGGGTCAGACCGTTCTCGTGCCCGTGCGTGAGGCTCGCTTCGCAGAACCCGCCGTTGCGACCGGATGCCGCCCACGCCACGCGCGACGCCTCCAGCAGCACGACCCGGCGCTCGGGGTCGCGCTCCTTCGCGCGCAGCGCGGTCCAGAGTCCGGTGTAGCCGCCGCCGACGATGACGAGGTCGGTGGTGGTGTGGCCGGTGAGTGTCGGATGCGACGGGCGCTCCACGTCGTCGAGCCAGAAGACGCCGAACGCCGTGTCGCGCAGGGAGCCGTCGACGGCGACGGGTGCGGGGAGGCGGCGTTCGAAGACGGTGGTTCCCATGGTGTTCTCCTGAGCGGGGTCCGCGCGTCAGCGCGTGCCCCAGTTGTAGAGGTCTTTGTAGAGGCCGGCGTACAGCAGGCTTTCGGTGTGCGCGACGCCGGGGATGGTGCGGATGCGGGTGGCGATGAGGTCGATGAGGTGCTCGTCGTCTTCGCAGACGGCCTCGACGAGGATGTCGAAGGTGCCGAGCGTGACGACGACGTAGGCCAGCTCCGTGATCTTGGTGAGCTCCTCCGCGATCTCGCGCGGGTCGCCGGAGACGCGGATGCCGATCATCGACATCCGGTGGAACCCGAGCTGCATCGGGTCGGTGACGGCGACGATCTGGATGATGCCCGCCTCGGTCATGCGCTGGACGCGCTGCCGAGCCGCCGCTTCGCTGAGCCCGACCTCCCGCCCGATCTCGGCGTACGGGCGGCGGCCGTCCTCCTGGAGTAGTTCGACGATGCGCTTCGAGATGTCGTCGAGGGCGGGCTGGGCGGACTTCGTGCTCATGGGACGATATTGTCAGGCGGCGCGCGCCCGTGCAACTGAATCCGTTGTTTCACCTATCCGGATCTTTTGATTTCGTGGTGATGCCGTTACGATGACGCCATGCCCACTGATCTCGGGAAGACTTCCGCGCCGCTGCAGAACTTCATCGGCGGGCGCTTCGTGCCCGCGCACGGGAAGGAGCGGATGCCGCTCATCGACCCCGCGACGGAGGAGACCTACGGCGAGATCCCGCTGTCGGATGCCGCTGACGTCGACGCGGCCTATGCCGCAGCATCCGCCGCTTTCCCGCTCTGGCGCGACACGACGCCGGCCGATCGGCAGCTCGCGCTCTTCCGCATCGCCGACGAGATGCAGGCGCGGGCCGAGGAGTTCGCCGACCTCGAGTCACAGGACACCGGCAAGCCGCGCGCGTCGCTCGTGGCCGACGAGATCTTGCAGTCGATCGACCAGCTGCGTTTCTTCGCCGGGGCGGCGCGCAGCCTCGAGGGGCGGGCGGCAGGGGAGTATCTCGCGGGGCACACGTCGTTCGTGCGGCGCGAGCCGGTCGGCGTGATCGGCCAGGTGACGCCGTGGAACTACCCGCTGAACATGGCGGTGTGGAAGATCGCGCCTGCCATCGCCGCGGGCAACACCGTCGTGCTGAAGCCCGCCGAATCGACACCGCTCACCACGCTGCTCCTCGCTGAGATCGTGGCGCTGCACACGCCGGCCGGCGTGCTCAACGTGGTGCTGGGCGCCCGCGACACGGGCGTCGCGCTGGTGGAGCATCCGACGCCGCAGATGGTGGCGATCACGGGTTCGGTGCGCGCGGGGATGGCGGTGGCGCGGTCTGCCGCGAACGACGTCAAGCGGGTGCACCTGGAGCTGGGTGGCAAGGCGCCGGCGATCGTGTTCTCGGATGCATCGATCGAGAAGGCTGCCGCGGGAATCGTGAACGCCGCGTTCTTCAACGCCGGACAGGACTGCACGGCGGCCACCCGCGTGCTCGTGCATGCGTCGATCCATGACGAGCTCGTCGCGGCGCTGGTCGCACGGACGCAGTCCGACGCTCGCACCGGAGGTCCCGCCGAAGGAGGCGTGCTGTACGGGCCGCTGAGCAGTGCCGCGCAACTGCAGCAGGTGACGGGGTTCGTCGAGCGGCTGCCGGCGCACGCGACCATCGAGACCGGCGGGCGGCGTCAGGGCGACCGCGGGTACTTCTTCGAGGCGACGATCGTCTCGGGGCTGCGCCAGGACGACGAGGCGGTGCAGGGCGAGATCTTCGGTCCGATGCTGACGGTGCAGGCGTTCTCCGATGAGGCGGAGGCGCTCGCGCTGGCGAACGACGTGCCGTACGCGCTGGCGTCATCGGTGTGGACGACCGACCACGCACGGGCGATGCGGTTCGCGCGCGACCTCGACTTCGGATGCGTGTGGATCAACACGCACATCCCGTTCGTGTCGGACATGCCGCACGGGGGATTCAAGCACTCCGGCTACGGCAAGGACCTCTCGCAGTACGGGTTCGACGACTACACGCGCATCAAGCACGTGATGTCGGCGCTCGACTGAACGGATCTCCTCAGCGTGCGAGTGTCTTCACGCGACGGTGCTCCTGCAGCGTGAGTCCGGGGCGCTCCTCGACCTTGGTCGCGCCATCGAGCTCCCAGCCCTGGCGCGCGTAGAACCCGTCGGCGCGGTCGTTGCCGTCGAGGACCCAGAGGTAGGCGCGGGTGTGGCCGGCCTCGGCGAGCCGTTCCTCCACCGCGGTGAGGAGGGCGTGGCCGACGCCCGTCGACCACGCGTCGGGGTCGGCGTAGATGCCGTACACCTCTCCGTCGGCCGCGCCGTCGTCGTCGCGTCCTGATCCGAAAGACGTCCAGCCGAGGATCGTGCCGTCGCGCACCGCGACGTGGATGCCGAGGCTGGTGGGCAGCGGTTCGGCGATGAAGCGGCGCCAGTTCGCTGCGCGATCCGGGATCGAGAGGGAGTCGAGCGTGTGCTGGTCGATGAGGCCGCGGTAGGCCGCCTGCCACGACCGCACGTGGATCGAGGCGACCGCGTCGGCGTCGTCGACTCGGCCATCACGGACTTCGAGAGGGGCTCGCATCGAGCCAGCCTAGTGAGGGCGCGGGAGTGTGTGCGAGTCGGGATTGTTCTCGTTCTGTGCAGGGAGAGTGGTGCTTTCGGGAGTATCGGAATATTGCGTTGAACTGGCAATTTTTCGGTCTGAATGTCGGTGGTCCCGGGTTGAATCGGAGGCATGAACAGCACGTCAGACATCTTCGATCAGGTCGTTCCCGACCTGCGTGAGGTGTTGCGTGCCGACTCGATCCGGTTGTCGACAGATGCCGAGAAGATGGACCTTCTGCGGGTTGCGGGTGAGATGCAACGGCTGGTCGATGCTCTCGTCGTGGAGACGGTGGCGTCGGCGCATCCGGAGTTCGCTCGCGCGTTCGGATGTGTGTCGATGAACGAGCTGGTGCAGCGGGTGCTGCGCACCGATGCGGCGGGGGCCGGGCGCGTGGTGCGGGCGGCGAAGGTCGTGCACCGGGAGACGGAATTGACCACGGGGGCGCCGTTGCCCGCGTGGTGGCCGCAGATGCGGGAGGCGCTGCTCGACGGGGTGGTCGGGGTGGCAGGGCTCCTGGCGGCGACGGGGCCGGTGGATCAGGCCGGGCGGCGGGTGAGTCCGGAAGATCGGTTGCGGGCGGATGCGGCGCTCGCGGCGTTTGCGCGCGGGGTTGCGGAGGACGTGGATCCTGGGGTGGATGCGGATGCGGATGCGGATGCCGATGCGGATCCTGGGTCGGAGGCTGCGCCTCCGGCGACGCCGGAGGATCTGCGATTCCGGGCGCAGCTGATCGTGGCATACCTCGACCCGGATGGCGCGAAGCCCGCGGAGGATGTCGCCATGCGCACGCGCGGAGTGACCCTCGGACGGGAGAAAGACGGGGTGATCCCGATCCGGGGTCATCTGCTTCCGGAGGTGGCTGGGCAGCTGAAGAGTGGCTGGGACGCCTATCTGAACCCGAAGGTGGACGGCCCGCCGATGCCGGGAGTGGCGTTCCGTCCCTCAGAGGGCTGTGGGCCCGCAGAGAAGGACCGCGAATCGACGGGCCAGGAGCCGGGGGATGACTCGACCCTGCCTGCTGGTGACTCGAGCGGGTTGATCGACACCCGCACGCGGGCGCAGAAGCAGCACGACGCGCTCGCCGCGATGCTCGGCATCGCCGCCCGGCACGACGAGATGCCCAGGTTAGGCGGGGCTGCCCCCACCCTGCTCGTGACAGTTACCGCCGAGGACTACGCGACCGGGCGCGGGTGGGCGCACGTCCAAGGCGTCGACACCCCGGTCTCGGTCGGCGTCGCGCAGCACACGGCGTGCGGCGGCAGCGTGCAGCGGGTGCTGTTCGACCCGGAGGGCCGCATCATCGGCATCGGGAGCACCGACCGGATCTTCACCGTCCACCAACGCCGCGCCATCACGCAGCGCGACAGGGAGTGTCTGATCCCCGGCTGTCATGTTCCCGCGTCGTGGTGCGAGATCCATCACGTGACCGAGCACGCGAGAGGCGGGCCGACACACACCGACAACGGTGTGACGCTGTGCTGGCATCACCACCGCACCCTCGACGATTCGGGGTGGGAGATCCGCATGCAGAACGGTATCCCAGAGGTTCGTGGTCCCGGCTGGTGGGATCCCCACCGACGCTGGCGCACACCGCCGCACCTCCTCGCCGGCATCCGCCGCCGTGCGGGATGAGTTGCGCCGTGCGGAATGAGTTGCGCCGTGCGGGATGGAAGCCCCACCAGGATGTCGCACGCTCCTGTCCCATCGACGGGTGCAACCCGATGTGGCATAGTGGGCGGGAGTCGACCCAGGGATGACATGTCGAGACCACTCGCGGGACCCCAGAGCCTGCTCCGCACACTCAACGGCCGCGCGATCCTCGAAGCTCTCGCGCGCAGCGGCCCCCAGACCCGCGCGGAGCTCATGGCGACCACGGGACTCTCCCGCACCGCTGTGACGCAAGTGCTCCGGATGCTCGACAGCGCAGGCGCCGTCGCGGCGGCGGGAGTCGACCGCGACACCCGCGGTCCCGCCGCCGGCCGGGTCGGGCTGCACCCGCGCCTCGGGTTCGCGGCCGCCGTGCACGTCGATCATCATGCGGCCCACGTCGTCCTCGTCGATGCCACCGGAGCCGTGCGGGCCGAACAGCACGCGGCCTTCCCCGGCAACGGCGACCGCGTCGCGCACATCGCCGCCCTGATCGACGGATGCCGGCGCGCCCTCCACGGTCCCCTGCACCTCGCGGTCGTCGGAGTCCCTGGCATCGTCACCGCCGACGGCGGCATCCGGGACGACCTGGGCCCCGACGGCGGCGCCTTCCGCGCGGCTCTCGCCGACACCCTCGGCTGCGCCGTCCGCGTCGAGAACGACGTCAACCTCGCCGCGCTCGCCGAACTCACCTCCGGAGCGGGCGGCAAGCTCGCCAGCTTCGCCCTCCTCCACCTCGACGACGGACTTGGGGCGGGCATCGTGCTCGACGGCATCCTCCACCGCGGGTTCTCCGGCGTCGCCGGCGAGGTCGCCTACCTTCCGCAGACACCCATCCCCATCGGCGCACCGATCGTGAACGACGCGGTCGTCGGAGACCTGGCGCTCGGACTCGGGCTCGACGTCGACGCCTCGCTCGTCGATCACCTCGCTGCGGCCGACCGCGGTGACGAGACGGCGCTGCAGCTCATCGCCGAGATCGGCCGGCGCATCGTGCTCATCGCGGGCAGCGTCGGGCTGGTGCTCGATCCCGAAGCCTTCATCCTGGGCGGGGACGCCGTCCACCCGCTGCTCGTCGACGCCATCGAACACGTCGCGGCCGAGTATGCCGCCCAGCTCCCGCTCCGCTTCCTCGTGTCCTCGTTCGGGCCGGAGGCACCCCTCGTCGGCGCAGTGGGAGAGGCGGCATCCGCTCTTCGTGCATCTCTGTTCACCGGCATCCTGACTCCGCCGGCGAAGAGCAGTCGTTGAACCTCCGACAGGACCCACCGATGACCACTCCGACCGTCCCGTCCGTTCCGACCGTTCCGACCGACCTCGCTGACCGCCTGGGTCTCCCGCCGGGCGCCCGGGCGATCATCCTCAACGCAGACGACTTCGGCATGTGCCACGCGGCGAACACGGCCATCGTCGAACTGCTCACCGCCGGACGCATCGACTCGACGACGGTGATGGTGCCGTGCGCCTGGTCACCGGACGCGCTGGCGTTCGCCGCCTCGCGCACCGATCTCGACATCGGGGTGCACCTCGTCCTGACCAGTGAATGGACCCGCTACCGCTGGCGCCCCCTGACGGGCACCGCGACCACGCTCGTCGACGCCGACGGATTCTTCCCCGCCGACGTCGCCGTCGTGGAGCGCACGGCCTCGGACGACGACGTCGCCCGCGAACTCACCGCCCAGGTGCAGGCCGCCCTCGATGCCGGCGTCGACGTCACGCACCTCGACAATCACATGGGGTCGGTCTACGGACTCCTCACCGGCCGCGACTTCCTCCGTCCGGTGTTCGAACTGGCCGCACGTCACGGACTCCCGTTCCGTCTTCCGCGCAGCATGGACGGTGTCGGTACGGATGCCGCGCTGCAAGCGAAACTCCACGAGGCAGCCGCCGCGGCAGACGCGTTCGGCGTCGAGATCGTCGACCGGCTCTGGAGCCACCCGTTCGGCCTCCTCCGTGAGGGCACACCAGACGAAGAGACCTACGAGCAGGTGCGCGACGGCTTCGTCGCCCTGTTGCGCGCGGTGCCCGCCGGCGTGACCGAGATCTACCTGCACCCGATGGTCGACGGCGACGAACTCCGCGCGGCCGTCGACTACGGCGCGACGAAGCGCGGCTACGAAAGGCGGCTGCTCGTCGATCCGGTCGTCCTGCAGGCGATCGAGGACGAAGCGCTCGTGCGAGTCGGCTGGCGCGATCTGCGTGACCTGCAGCGGAGCAGCATCCGATGACGCCGGCGGGCGAGGGGTTCGGCGCCCGACTCCGCGCCCGGCGACTGGATGCCGCACCGACGCGGTCGCAGTCGATCGCCTTCGGCGCCTCGGGGTTCCCGACCCAGCTGATGGCGCAGACGTTCTCGGCCTTCGTCGTCTACTTCTACGTGTCGCATCTCGCAGTGCCGGCGGGGTGGGTGGCGGTCGCGATGATCGCCCACGGGATCCTCAACGCCGTGCTCAACCCGGTCATCGGCACGCTCTCCGACAGGTTGCGCACGCCGTGGGGCCGACGCATCCCGTGGATCGGGCTGGGCATCGTGCCGCTGGTCGTCGCATTCGCCCTGGTCTGGATGCCGCCCGAGCTGCCCGCCCCCGGACTCATCGTCTGGTTCCTCGTGGTGGTCGCGGTCTACGACATCGCTTTCGTGGTCGTCGTGCTCAACATCTCGGCGCTGTTCCCGGAGATCTTCCGCACCACCGCGGAGCGCTCCCGGGGCAACGTGCCGCGGCAGATCTTCGCGATCCTCGGCATCGTGCTCGGCACGGCCGGTGCGCCCGCGCTCTACGACAGCATCGGCTGGCCCGGCATGGCCCTGGCACTCGGGGGCGTCTGCCTGGTGCTGCTCGTCTGGTCGTTCTTCGGCGGCATGATCGAGCGCCGAGTGCCCGAGGTGGCATCCGACGATACGACCGCGGCGATGCGGTGGCGTGACCAGCTGAGCCTCACGTTCCGCAACCGTGCGTTCGTCCCCTACGTGCTGGGCTCGCTGTTCGTGCAGTCCGCTGTCGCCGTAATCCTTGCCGCGATCCCGTTCTACGTGCGCTACTCGCTCGGCGCGGCCGAGGGGGAGGGGAGCCTGCTGCTCGGGGCGATCTTCGTCACCGCCATCCCGTCCATCCTGCTGTGGAGTGCCGTCGTGCGGCGCGCCAGCCCGCGCACGGCGCTGCTGTGGAGCGTCGCCGTGTTCGGCGTCGCCGTGCTCGGCTACATCGCGCCGTCGACCGTGCTCGGCGCCGCGCTCGTCGGAGTGGCCGTCGGCGTCGGCGTCGGCGGGTTGCTGCAGCTGCTCGAGGTGATGCTCGCGCAGATCATCGATGCGGATGCCGCGCGCACCGGCCACCGCCGTGAGGGCGCGTACTTCGGGGTGAATGGGTTCGTCGTGCGCGGCTCGGTCGTGCTGCAGGCGATCGTCGCCGCCGGGGTGCTGACGGCATCCGGTTTCGACGCGTCGCTCGGCGACGCGCAGCCGGAATCGGTCGACGGCGGCATCCGCCTGATGCTCGCGGTGATCCCGGTCGGCCTCACCGCCCTCGCCTGGGTCTGCTTCTTCCTCTACCCGATCCGCTCCCGCGACGTCTGAGCACCGCCTCGTCTGTCCTGGTCAACCGGGTCCTGGTTAACAAATTGGTGTGATTAACCGCTTGACCACGTCTGGAACCTCGGGTTACTCTCTGCGTAACCGATTAACCAAAGACGATTGGACGGGCAGTGAGCCAGCGAGGTTTCTACCAGCCGCAGAGCGGATGGGTGGGGGATGTCATCCCCTGGCAGGAGAACGGCGTGCTCCACCTGTTCTATCTGCACGAGACGCGGCAGGTGCCGAAAGAGGGCATGCCGTGGCATCGCGTCTCGACCGAGAACCTCGTCGACTTCGCCGACCACGGCGAGGCGATCGCGTCGGGCGGTTCCGACTCCGACGACTTCAACATCTACACGGGCAGCATCGTCCGCGACACCGAGGGCGTGCACCACGCCTTCTACACCGGACAGAATCCCGACCGGCGCGGAGTCGACGGGCTGCCCCTGCAACTGGTCCTCCACGCGACCAGCGAAGACGACATGGCGTCGTGGCAGCGGCATCCGGAGCACACCTTCGGAGCGACCGCCGGGTACGAGACGGCCGACTGGCGCGACCCGTTCGTCTTCCGAGACGAGGGCGCCGACCTCTGGCGGATGCTGATCACCGCCCGGCACGACAACGGTCCCGAACGGCGTCGAGGCGTCATCGCCCAGTGCACCTCCCGCGACCTCGTGCACTGGGAGCCCGCCGCGCCGTTCTGGGATCCGCGGCGCTGCGTCGCGCACGAATGCCCCGAGGTTTTCCAGTGGGGAGACTGGTGGTACCTGGTCTCCTCCGAGTTCAGCGATGCGTTCATGACCCGCTACCGCATGGCGCGCAGCCTCGACGGACCCTGGATCGTCCCCGAGCACGACACCCTCGACACCCGCGCCTTCTACGCGGCCAAGTCCGCCGCCCGCGGCGACCGACGCTTCTTCTTCGGATGGATCGCCACACGCGAGGGCGGCACCGACGACGGTGCCTGGCAGTGGGCGGGCACGATGTCGGTCATCGAAGCCGAGCAGCGCGCCGACGGCACGCTCGCCTTCCACCCGACGGATGAGTTGCGCCAGACATTCGACACGCCGACCGCCGCACTCCCCGCGCACACGACGCTGCTCGCCCCGGACGGGTACGGGCAGGTCCTCAGCGAGGAGATCCCCGAAGAATCGTTCCGTCTCGTCGCACGGTTCGACATCGCGGCCGGCACGCGGGAGTGCGGCATCGTGCTCCGGGTCGGCGATGACGGAGAGTCCGGCTACAGCCTCCGGCTCGAACCGCAGCGCAACCGCCTCGTCTTCGACCGCTGGCCGCGTCGCTCCACCGGAACCGAGCAGTGGCAGATCTCGGGCGACGTGCCCTTCGTGATCGAGCTCGAGCGTCCCGTCGATCTCGCACCGGGCGTGCACGAGCTCGAGGTGATCGTCGACGGCGAGCTGTGCGTCGCGACCGTCGACGACTCGACAGTCCTGAGCACGCGCCTCTACGACCACCCGACCGGCCGGATCGGAGCATTCGTCGGCGAAGGAGAGGTCGCGTTGCTCGAGTTCACCCTGCGCGCGCGTGATCGCTCTCCCGTCGAGGCGCGAGAGCCCGGCCTCCTCACGACGCACGTGTGACCGCTGCACCCCTCAACCCGATGGACATCGAAGGAGATTCACCATGATTCGACCCGCACGCAGGATCGCGCTTCTCGCCACCGCCGCGACCACCGCGCTGGTGCTCACCGCCTGCGGGGCAGCATCCCCCGCCACCGACCCGACCGACGTCGACCCGGAGGGGGAGGTCGTGCCCCGTGAGATCTCCTGGTTGCTCTCGCGTCCGGCGGACGGCGGCGTCATCACCACGATGGAGAAGATCGCAGACGAGTATGCCGAGGACCACCCCGGATTCGCACTCAACCTCATCACGACGCCGGATCGTCCTTCGTACATCCAGAAGTACGAGACGCTCGCAGCGGCGAACAAGCTCCCCGAGCTCTTCGACACCGACGCGACGCCCTTCGCCCAGAAGCTCGCCGAACAGGGGCGGATGGTCGACGTCGACCTCCTCCTCGACGACCTCGGCATGACCGACGACTACCGGCCGGCGGCATTGAACTACCAGCGGTTCGACGACGGCTCCCTGTACATGGTGCCCTTCGAGTTCCAGCTCGAGTTCTTCTGGTACAACAAGGCCCTCTTCGAAGACGCCGGCGCGACGGTGCCCGCCACTCTCGACGACTTCCCGCAGATGTGTGAAGACCTCCGCGCTGCGGGTGTCACGCCCATCGCGCTCGACGGACAGGACCAGTGGCCGCTCGAGCGGTACATGGCCTACTACCCGTTCCGCATGGCAGGGCCCGAGTACGTGCAGGACCTGAAGAACGGGGATGCCTCGTTCTCCGACCCCGCCGGGCGCGCCGCGGCCGAGTGGCTGTACTCGCTCGGGCAGGCCGGCTGCTTCTCCGAGGGCTTCTCCGCGACGGGCTACGCCGATGCGCAGGCTCAGTTCACCTCGGGTGCGGCGGCCGTGTACAACATCGGCACCTGGGAGCTCGGCAACCTCGCCACCGAGACCCTCGATGCCGGTGTTCGCGACGACGTGGACTACTTCACCCTCCCGACGATCGACGATGCGGCGACTGCCGACAACGAGTACGTCACGCCCTCCGGCATCGGCATGGCCGTGAACGCCAAGACCTACGACCCGCTGGTGCGCGACTTCCTCGCCTTCGCCCTCGAGCGGTACCCGGAGCTCTACGCGTCGACGGGTGCGCTGTCGCCCACGTCGTCGGCGGCCACGACCATCCCCGACACGGCCACATCGCTCTACGGCCGGGCCGTGGAGCAGGCGGACGGGGTCGGCGAGGCGATCGCCATGCCGTGGGACACGCAACTGGACCCGGCCACCAACACGCGGCTCCAGCAGGAGCTCACCCTGCTCGTGCAGGGCGAGATCACGCCGGACGACTTCATCGAGACCATGGACAAGGCTCTCGCGGAGAACAGCGATGGCTGACGTCCTCTCGTCCGGGACGGTCGCGGCCCGCCCGCGCCCGTCCCGGCAGCCGCGGCGCCGGCCGATGTCGGGGGCCATGCTCCCGCGTCGATCCACGCTCTCGGTCCTCGTGTTCCTCATCCCTCCGCTGCTGCTCTACGGCATCGCCGTGCTGCTGCCGATCGTGCAGTCGCTCGTCCTGAGCTTCTTCCGCTGGGACGGCATCACCGACATGGCGTTCGTCGGCTTCGACAACTACGTGAAGATGCTCACCCGCGACGACGTCTTCTGGACGGCCTTCGGGAACGCGGTCGGATACCTCGCGATCTGCCTCGTCCTGCAGCTCGGCGGCGCCCTCTTCGTCGCCGGACTGCTCACGGCCCTTCCCAAGGCGCGGGAGCTCGTCAAGACGATCTATCTCCTGCCTGCGGTGATCTCCACCGTGGCCATCGCCATCCTCTTCCAGCGGATCTACTCGCTGGACCCGGTGGGTCTGCTGAACCAGGCGCTGGCCTGGATCGGGCTCGAGGGCCTGCAGACCGCGTGGCTGTCGAATGTGCAGACGGTGCTCGCCGCGGTGTCCATCCCCGAGGGATGGCGCTTCACAGGTCTCTACATGCTGATCATCTACGCGGCGCTCATGGCCGTGCCTCGCGAGCTCGAAGAGGCAGCGCGTCTGGACGGCGCCTCCTGGTGGCAGGTCTTCTGGCGGATCCGGTTCCCCTACATCCGGCCCGTGTGGATCACGACCACCATCATGGCCACCACGTTCGCGCTCCGCGGCTTCGACATCCCCTATCTGCTCACCGGGGGCGGACCGGGTCAGGCATCCGAGCTGCTGACCACCTATATGTACAAGACCGCGTTCGTGCACACCGACTACGGCTACGCCAGTGCGATCTCGGTGTTCATCGTCATCGAGTGCCTCGTCGCCGTCGGACTCATCCTGCTCCTGCTGCGCCGGAAGGATCGAACATGACCTCCACCTCCACCCTCGCGCCCGTGGCGACGGCACCCCCGCGGCCCCCGGTCCTCCGGCGCGGCTCGACACGGCTGCGCGCTCAGCGCACTCTGCTCACGGTCACCATCGTGCTGATCGTGCTCGTGCAGATCTACCCGCTCGCCTGGCTCTTCCTGACGAGCTTCCGCACGGCGGCGGACTTCGCCGGTGGCAACCCGTTCGCGCTCCCGTCGGAGTTCACGCTCGACAATTACGGACGCGCGTTCGCCACCGGCAACCTCGGGCTGAACATCGTGAACAGCCTGATCGTCACCCTCGGCTCCAGCCTGCTGATCGTCGTCGCCGGCATGATGGCCGCCTTCGCGCTGCAGGTGCTCGGGTTCCGGTTCAGCGGGATGGTGCGCGCGCTGTTCCTCCTCGGGATCATCGTGCCCGTGCAGATCGCCCTGGTGCCCCTGTTCATCGACTACTCGCAGGTCGGGCTGCTGGACACGCATCTCTCGATGATCATCCCGCTCGCCGCCTTCGCCCTTCCCATGGCGGTGTACCTGTTCTCCTCTTTCTACGAGTACATCCCCCGTGAGACCTACGAAGCAGCGTCCTTGGACGGTGCGGGCCCGTACCGGATCTTCCTCACGATCACCTCGCCGTTGTCGGTCAACACGATCATCACGGTCGTGCTCGTGAACAGCATCTTCATCTGGAACGACTTCATCTTCGCGAACACGTTCGTGCTCTCCGACGGCCTGAAGACGATCCCCCTGGGACTGCAGAACTACATTGGGGCAATGGGCAACACCGACTGGACGGCGACCTTCGCCGCGGTCTGCGTCTCGGTGACCCCGTTGCTGCTCGTCTTCCTCGTCCTCAACAAGGCGATGATCCAGGGCCTCGAGAGTGGAGCGACCAAAGGATGAGTACTACAGGGCAGGGCGCGCACGCGCCGAATGTCACGATGCGGGATGTCGCGAAGGTCGCGGGAGTCTCGGTCGCCACGGTCTCGCACGTCGTCAACGACAAGCCGGGAGCGCGCATCGGGGAGGATGCCCGTCGACGGGTGCACGACGCCGTCGCCGCGCTCGGGTATCGTCCCAACGCGCTCGCGAAGACTCTCTCGCAGGGGACATCGCGCTTCATCGGTCTCGTCGCCGACCAGATCGCCACCACTCCCTTCGCCGGTCAGATCATCCACGGTGCTCAGGACGAGGCCTGGAAGCATGGCTTCGTGCTGCTCGTGGCCAACACCGACGGCAACGCCGAAGTCGAGAACGACGCGATCGCGATGATGCTCGAGCACCAGGTGCGTGGCATCCTCTACTCCACGTGGTTCCACCGCGAGATCACGGTGCCGGCCGCCCTCCATCAGACGGACTCAGTTCTCGTCGACTGCTTCGCGCCCGACAGCGGTCTGCCCGCGGTCGTGCCCGACGAGGTGCAGGGCGGGCGCACCGCCACCGATGAGCTGATCGATGCCGGGCATCGGCGGATCGCGTTCGTGAACACCACGACGCCGTCGCCCGCGCAGACGGGGCGGCTGACCGGTTACCGCGAGGCGCTGGCCGCGGCAGGCATCGAGGTCGATGACGCGCTGGTGTTCCCGGCATCCCCGGAGCAGGAGGGCGGCTACCTGGCGACGCCGCAGGTCATCGAATCGGGTGCCACCGCGGTGTTCTGCCACAACGACCGGGTCGCGATGGGCGTGTACGACGGGCTGCGCGAGCGCGGTCTGCGCATCCCGGAAGACATCGCCGTCATCGGCTTCGACAACCAGGATGTGATCGCGGCGCATCTGCGCCCGACGCTCTCCACGGTCGCGTTGCCCCACTACGAGCTCGGTGCGATCGGAGTGCGTGTGCTGCTGGGGCTGGAGACGCCCGCGGACGCCACGCCGACTCTCGTCGCCTGCCCGCCGATCCGGCGCAGATCGGTCTAGTCAGATGGCCGCTCACACCGCGCAGCAGACCCTCGCTGGTCTCGTCGTGCGCCCGGCGTTCCACTTCACCCCGCGGACCAACTGGATGAACGACCCCAACGGTCTCGTGTACGCGCACGACCGCTGGCACCTGTACTTCCAGTACAACCCCGAAGGATCCGACTGGGGGAACATGAGCTGGGGGCACGCCACCAGCCGGGATCTGAGGCACTGGACCGAGCACGAGGTCGCGCTGCCGTATCGCGCCGGCGAGCAGATCTTCTCCGGATCGGCGGTCGTCGCCCCGGACGGCGCATTGATCGCCTATTACACGAGCGCCTACGACGACGGTCATCAGGCGCAGTCGACGGCACGCAGCGCAGACGGCCACCACTGGGTCTCGGATCCCGGCAACCCGGTGCTGGACCGCGGCACATCGTCGTTCCGAGACCCGAAGATCATCCGTCATGCCGGCGAAGACGGGACGATCACCTGGGTGATGCTCGCCGTGGAGGCGGACGACCGGCAGGTGCTCTTCCACACATCCCGCGACCTGGTCACCTGGGAGTACAGCGGCTCCTATGGACCGCTGGGCCCGGAGGGCGTCGTCTGGGAGTGCCCCGACCTCGTGCGCCTCGCCGTGGACGACGACGAGAGCGACCAGCGCTGGGTGCTCCTGCTGAGCACGAACCCGGTTGGCGCCGATCCCGACCCCGAGGGGTCGTCGATGAGTGCCGTGATCGGCCGGTTCGACGGCAGGGTGTTCACCTCGGATGCCGAGGAGCTGACCAGGGTCGATCACGGAAGGGACTTCTACGCGGGCGTGACGTTCGACAGCGCCCCCGGGGGTCGCGCAGTGATGCTCGGCTGGATGAGCAACTGGCGCTACGCCGCAGACGTCCCCGCCGCCCCGTGGCGTGGTGCGATGTCGCTGCCGCGGCAGCTGTCGTTGCGAACGCTCGACGGGATGCCGGTGCTGTTCCAGGAGCCGGCCGAGTTCGTCGGGAGCCTTCTCGCCGAGGCGGAGGAGACCGAGGTCGCCACGCCGTGGCGCGCACGCCATGACGTGCACGCGTTGCTCGAGTTGCGCTGGGCTCCGGCGCAGACCGGAGCGCTCCGGTACGAGGTGCGCGGCGACGCGGACGCGGTCATCGCCGTCGAGCACCTGCCCGAGTTCGGCGAGGTCAGGATCACCCGTTCCGGCGCGGACGCCGCTGCGCTGCATCCGGATTTCCCCTCGTCGGTCGTGTTTCCGCTGAGCGTCTCCGACGAGGCGCGGATGCTGGTGGTGATCGACGGGCCGCTGGTGGAGATCTTCTTCAACGGGGGTGAGGCGACGGCATCCCATCTCCTCTTCACGGACTCGCCGACGGTCACGTCGCACCTGTCGTCGACGTTCGGCGGGCCGGTCGCCCTCAGGATGGCCAGGCCGGCCGCCGCGGAGAATCCGGAAGGCGGCGCCTGACTCCGGACCCGTCTCCGTCCCCTCCTCGTCCCTCCCTCGTCCCTCCTCCACCGCTGTTCCGACCGTTGTTCCGACACCGGGCGCATCGTCGCGCCCGATTCCCCTTGAAAGGACACTGAAATGAACGATTCCATCTCCCGTCGCGGAGTGCTCCAGGCGGCTGGCGCCGGCACTCTCGCGATGTTGTTCGGCGCAGCCGCACCGGCAGTGGCGCATGCCTCTCCCGCACTCCGGCCTGCCGCAGCATCATCCGCAGGCTCGCAGCGGGCCGTCTTCCACATGACCCCGCCGTCCGGCTGGCTCTGCGACCCGCAGCGTCCCGTCACCACGAACGGGGCGTATCAGCTGTACTACCTGCACTCGGGGCAGAACAACGGTCCCGGCGGCTGGGACCACGCCACGACCGCCGACGGCGTCGCGTTCACGCACCACGGCACCGTCATGCCGCTCCAGCCCGACTTCCCGGTGTGGTCGGGATCGGCGGTCGTGGACACGGCGAACACCGCGGGGTTCGGGCCGGCGCGGTCGTCGCGCTGGCCACGCAGCCGACGGACGGGGTGCGCAAGTACCAGGAGCAGTACCTGTACTGGTCGACCGACGGCGGCTTCTCGTTCACGGCACTGCCGGACCCGGTGATCGTGAACACCGACGGGCGCACCGCCACGACACCAGCCGAGGTCGAGAACGCCGAATGGTTCCGCGACCCGAAGATCCACTGGGATGCGCTGCGCGGCGAGTGGGTCTGCGTGATCGGCCGGGCGCGCTACGCGTCGTTCTACACGTCGCCGAACCTGCGGGACTGGGAGTGGACGTCGAACTTCGACTATCCGAACCACGCGCTCGGCGGCATCGAATGCCCCGACCTCTTCGAGATGACGGCCGGCGACGGTTCGTCGCACTGGATCTTCGCGGCGAGCATGGATGCGTACGGCATCGGGCTCCCGATGACCTACGCCTACTGGATGGGCACCTGGAACGGCACGCAGTTCGTCGCCGACGACCTCACGCCGCAGTGGCTGGACTGGGGATGGGACTGGTACGCGGCCGTCACCTGGCCGAAGGCGGAAGCCCCGCAGACCCGCCGCCTGGCGATCGCCTGGATGAACAACTGGAAGTACGCCGCGCGCGACGTGCCCACCGACGTCACCGACGGCTACAACGGGCAGAACTCGATCGTGCGCGAACTCCGCCTCGAACGACAGGCAGGCGGCTGGTACACGCTGCTCAGCGCGCCCGTCGCGGCGCTCGCCGGCTACGCCACCGCGACCACGATGCTGCCCGCCCAGACGGTGAACGGCAGCGTGGTCCTTCCGTGGAGCGGCCGAGCGTACGAGATCGAGCTCGACATCACCTGGGATCAGGCCGCCAACGTCGGGCTCTCGGTCGGGCGGTCGTCCGACGGTGCGCGGCACACCAACATCGGCAAGTACGGCGCCGAGCTGTACGTGGACCGCGGGCCGTCAGACCTCTCCGGCTACGCGCTCGCTCCCTACACCCGGGCGGCAGCACCGATCGACGCGAGCACCCGGTCGGTGCACCTGCGCGTCTTCGTCGACACGCAGAGCGTCGAGGTCTTCGTGAACGCGGGCCACACCGCGCTGTCGCAGCAGGTGCACTTCGCGGAAGGCGACACCGGGATCTCGCTCTACTCCGACGGGGGCCCTGCGACCTTCTCCGGCATCACGATCCGCGAGTTCGGGACGCCGATCTGATCGGGCACCGGGAGTTCAGGAATCAGCCGCGCGTCGCGCTTCCCACCCCGTCGCCACCATCTCATCGACGCTGTACCGCATCTTCCAATCGAGGTCGCGTGCGGCCAGTTCACCGGTGGCGACGATGCGGTCGGGGTCTCCCGGGCGGCGCGGGCCGATCTCCGGCGTGAAGTCGATTCCGGTGACGCGGGCGACCGCGTCCATGATCTGCTTCACGCTGAGGCCGTCGCCGGACCCGAGGTTGTAGGCGGGTTCGATCGGCTGCCCGCCGGCGAGGCGCTGGGCGGCTTCGACGTGAGCGGCGGCGATGTCGCCGACGTGCACGTAGTCGCGCACGTTGGTGCCGTCTTCGGTGGCGTAATCGTCGCCGAAGATCTTGGGATTCTTCCCGGCGATCAGGGCTTCGAACACGATCGGGAAGAGGTTGTGCGGGCTGACGTCGTAGACCGTGCGGTCTGCGGAGCCGACGACGTTGAAGTACCGCAGCGACGTGTGCCGCAGTGGGCGCTCCGAGTCTGCGGTCGCGATGCCCTGGTCGCGCAGCAGCCATTCGCCGATGAGCTTCGATTCGCCGTAGGGGCTGGCCGGACGCTTGGCGGTGTCCTCTTCGACGAGCGCGACGTCGGGGGTGCCGAAGACCGCCGCCGACGACGAGAACACGATGTTCGCGACCCCCGCAGCCTCCATGGCCTCGAGGATGACCCGAGTCCCCTCGACGTTCTGCGCGTAGGTGTGCAGCGGACGCTGCACCGAGACGCCGGCGTACTTGAACCCGGCGACGTGGATCACGCCTTCGGCGTGGTGGTCGCGGAGCGCCTTCTCGACGAGTTCGCGATCGAGGATGCTGCCCTGCACGAACGCGACGCCTTCCGGCACGAACGACGAGACGCCGCTGGAGAGGTCGTCGAGGACGACCGGGGTGAGGCCGGCTTCTGCGAGGGCCCGCACGACGTGGGCTCCGATATAGCCGGCGCCGCCGGTGACGATCCAGGACATGTCTTTCCTCTCCTGCCGCAGGTTCGCCGCGGCTCGGTCACTCATTCTTTCAGGCGCCGCTGCCTCAGCCGGCTGACGCGGCTCACGCGTCTCAGGCGTCGCGGTGCGCCCCGGCTGACGGGGTGACCGTGAACAGGCTCGGCGCGGTGAACCCGGCCGCCGCGAAGGCGGCGGTGACGGCGTCGGACACCGCGGCGACGGCATCCTGCTCGATCAGGGCGATCGCCGCCCCGCCGAAGCCGCCGCCGGTCATCCGTGCGCCCAGCGCGCCCGTCGCGAGCGCTGCCTCGACGGCCGTGTCGAGCTCGGGGACCGAGATCTCGAAGTCGTCGCGCATCGAGACGTGCGAGGCGACGAGCAGGTCGCCGATCGCGCGGGCTCCCTGCTCGCGGACGACGCGCACGGTGTCGAGCACCCGCTGATTCTCGGTCACGACGTGGCGCACGCGCCGGAACGTGACATCGTCCATCAGCTCCTGCGCGCGCGGCAGGTCGTCGACCGAGACGTCGCGCAGCGAGGGCACACCCATGATCTCGGCGCCGAGCTCGCACGACGCCCGGCGCTCGCCGTAGCCGCCCGTGGAGTGCGCATGCTTGACGCGGGTGTCCATCACGAGGATCGCGAGCCCGGCTTCGGCGATGCCGAGCGGGACGAGCTGCGTCTCGAGCGAGCGGCAGTCGAGGAAGATCGCGGCATCCGGCTCGCCCAGCATCGATGCCATCTGGTCCATGATGCCGGTGGGAGCGCCGACGGCCTCGTTCTCGGCGCGACGGCCGATGCGGGCGAGGGCGGTGCGGTCGAGTCCGGCGTCCCAGAGGTCGTTGAGGGCGGATGCTGCGGCACCCTCGATCGCGGCGGAGGAGGAGAGCCCCGCGCCGACCGGCACATCGGAGGCGATCGCGATGTCGATGCCGCGGAACGGGTGGGTGGACCCGTCTGCGCCGTTGGACCCGTCGGTCGCGAGCGCCTGGCGGAGGGCCCACGCCACCCCGAGGGGATACGCGGCCCACTCCGGCATGGCGGGCTCTTCGCCCGTCGCGGTGGGGAACAGCCCGTCGAGCTCATCGAGCGCGACCTCCACCGGCTCCTCGGCGAACGTCGAGGCGACACGCACCCGGCCGCGATCGTCGTCGCGGCGGCCGACGGCCGCGACCGTGCGATGCGGGATGGCGAACGGCAGCACGAAGCCGTCGTTGTAGTCGGTGTGCTCACCGATGAGGTTCACGCGTCCGGGGGCGGACCACAGTCCGTCCGGCTCGCGGCCGGTGAGTTCGCGGAAGAGGGCGCGCGCGGCATCCTGCGTGTCGGTCATGCGGACTCCTCCTCGCCCTTCGACAGGCTCACGTCCCCATCCGCGTCTGCGCGTTCGATCGCCTCGCGGATGCGGGCTGCGCCCTGCTCGGGCGTGACCTCGGCGGCCCACGCCCACATCGCGGCCTCGGAACCGGCGAGGAACTTCAGCTTGTCGGCGGCGCGGCGGGGGCTGGTGAGCTGCAGGTGCAGACGCACGGTGTCACGGCCGACGTTGACCGGAGCCTGGTGCCAGGCGGCGATGTACGGGGTCGGGGAGTCGTACAGCGCGTCGACTCCCCGCAGCAGACGCAGATAGAGCGGGGCGAGCTCGTCGCGCTCGGCATCCGTCGTCTCCGCGAAGTCGGGAACGTGACGGTGCGGCATCAGGTGCACCTCCAGGGGCCAGCGCGCGGCGAACGGCACGAAGGCGGTCCAGTGCTCGCCGCGGAACACGACGCGCTCCGACGCCTGCTCGAATTCGAGGATGCGCTGGAACAGGTCGGGAGCGGTGCGGTCGATGGACTCCAGGAGCCGTGTCGTACGCGGTGTCACGTAGGGGTAGGCGTAGATCTGTCCGTGCGGATGCGGGAGCGTCACGCCGATCGCCTCGCCCCGGTTCTCGAACGGGAAGATCTGCTCGATGCCGGGGAGCTGCGAGATCGCGGCCGTGCGATCGGCCCACGCCTCGATGACGGTGCGGGCGCGGGTGACGGACTGCGTGCCGAACGAGCCGGAATGCTCGGGGCTGAAGCAGACGACCTCGCAGCGTCCGACCGACGTGCGGGTGCGGCCGAGACCGAGGGCGGCGAGGTCGTCGAGGCCGCGGGGAGGGTTGCCGGCGGCAGGAGCCGTGCCGAGCGCTTCGGCCAGTGCCGGCCCGAAGGCGGGAGAGCGGTTCTCGAACACGGCGACGTCGTAGCGCGACGGCACCTCGGAGGGGTTGTCCGGCGTCTGCGGGGCGAGCGGATCGGCGGACGCGCTCGGCATCATGACGCGGTTCTGACGGTTCGCGGCGACCGTGATCCAGTCGCCGGTGAGCACGTCGAGGCGCATCGTCGCGGTCTCCGGTCGGGGGTCGAGTGCGCGCGCGTCGACCGCGCGATCGGCACCGAGAGTGGTCCCCGGATCGTCGTAGTAGATCAGGTCTCGGCCGTCGGCGAGCGTCGTGGCTCGTTTGACGACGCCAGCGCCGAGGGTCTCGGTGCGCAACTCCGCAAGATTGTCCGTGTTCACGTAAACATGGTACGCACACGGCCGTGGTAACGTCAACATTCCTGAGTTATGCACGGAGGATGCCGGTGACCGACCCCCACTCACGCTCGCCTCGCCCCTCCTCCGGCCGCGTCTCGATGGCGATGGTCGCCTCCCGCGCCGGTGTCTCCGGGCAGACCGTCTCCCGCGTGGTCAACGACAGTCCGCGCGTCGACCCCGCGACCAGGGCCCGCGTGGAACAGGCGATGTCCGAGCTCGGCTACCGCCCGCATCGCGCCGCGCGTGCCCTGCGCACCGGACGGTCGCAGACGATGGGCTTGGTGGTGACCACTCTCGCCACGGTCGGAAACTCCCGGATGCTGCAGGCCACGGCCGAAGCAGCGGCCGAGCGCGGGTATGCCCTCACGGTCGTCACCGCCGCCGAGGGCGTCGCGCCGGCGTTCGAGCGCCTCGCCGAGCAGGAGGTGGACGGGGCCATCGTGCTCAACGAGGCGTCCGCGCAGGTCTCCGCGACCGAACGCCCCTCCGGTCTGCGCCTCGTCGTGGTCGATGCCCCGACGGAGGCCGGATTCGCGGCGGTGCACAGCGACCACCATGGCGGAGCCGCCGCCGCGACCGCGCATCTGCTCGAGCTCGGACACGACACCGTGCATCACCTCGCCGGGCCCGCCGACTCGTACGCCGCGGCAGAGCGCGAGCGCGGATGGCGCGAGACGCTCGCCACCGCCGGTATCGATGCGCCCGAGATCGTGCGCGGTGACTGGACCGCCGACTCCGGATTCGCCGCCGGCGCTGCCCTGGCCGCGGCATCCGCCGTCTTCTGCGCCAACGACCAGATGGCCCTCGGTCTGCTGCGCGCGCTCGCCGAGTCTGGTCGACGGGTGCCGGAAGACGTCAGTGTGATCGGCTTCGACGATGTGCCGGACGCCGCGAACTACCGCCCGCCACTGACCACGATCCGCCAGGACTTCGCGGCGCTCGCACAGCGCGCGGTCGGTGCGCTGGTCGCCGAGATCGAGGGAGAGGATGCGGGGATCTCGTCCGCCTCCGTCATCCCGACGTCGCTGATCGAACGGGCCAGCACGAGTCGGCGCTGACACCGTTCACGCCGAGCCCGACAGCTCCGACGTCACTTTGAGATCGATCGGGATGCCGCGCGCCAGAACCGCCGTACCCGCAGCGACGATCGCTGAGATCTCGCGGATCTCGGCCGGGTCGATGTTCGGCGCGCCGCTGCGGCACGATCCCACGACCGACTGCAGCAGCCCCGTCAGCATGTCCTCGTTCGACTCGATCTCGAACTCGAGGGCGCCGGCCGCCGTCTGCGCCCGACCCCGTGTCCACGGACCCCACTCGGCAGGGCCGTGGAGCGTCGCGGTCCTGCCGTCGCGCCAGATCAGGCGAACGCCGCTGCCACTCGGTTCGATACGCGCACATCCGGGCCCGAAGGTCGCGACGGCGAGGTCGACCAGGTGCACGCCGTACCAGGCGAGGCCCGGATGCCCCGGCAGCGCGACGAGCGGACCGACGAGGTCGATCGACTCGATCGCCGGCGCAGCGTCGAGTGCGCGGAACGCGGGAGTGAAGCGCTTCGGCGAGCCGCTCAGCACCAAGCATCCGGAGTCCCTCGCGAGCTGCAGCATCGCATCGGCATCCTGCGCGTCGAGCGCGAACCGCGTGTCCACGTAGACAGGTCTGCCGAAGGCGGCGATGCGGGGGAACTGCTCGCGGCGCGTGCGCACATCGGACGAGACCAGCAGCAGGGCGTCGGATGCCTCGGCGACGGCCTCCGGCGAGTCGAGAAGCCGCACGCCGGCCTTCGCGAGTGCCGAAGCATTCGCGTCGTTCCGGTCGCGGCTGGGTGGGAAGTCCTCCGACGTGGGCCCCTGCCAGGCCGACACGACCGTGCCGCCGTGCACGCGACCGGTGCGGCCGTCACCGAACAGCCTGGTGAACTGCAGGGCGTGCGAGGAGTCGACGCCGATCAGCCCGAAGCGGATCGGCCGCGAGTCTCGGGCCGCGTCGTCGTCGGTCATCCCTTGATCCCGCTCGAGGTGATGCTCTCGACGATGTGACGCTGCAGGAATATGAAGATCAGGAAGCAGGGCACGAAGCTGATCAGCGCCGCCGCCATGATGTTCGACGTCGACACGGTTTCGGTGTTGAGCGTCGCCAGGCCCACCGTGAGAGTGCGGGCTTCGTCGGACTGGCCGACGACCAGTGGCCAGAGCAGATCGTTCCAGTGCCAGAGGAAGACAAAGATCGCCAGCGTCGCGAGGACCGGCTTGATCAGCGGCAGGACGATCGAGACGAAGGTGCGCCATTCGCCGGCGCCGTCGATGCGCGCGGCGTCGAACAGCTCGTCGGGCATGTCGATGATGAACTGGCGGATCAGGAAGACCGCCTGCGCGTTCGCGAGCGTCGGCAGGATCAAGCCCCAGAGGGTGTTCACGCCTCCGGCGCCCGCGACCAGGATGAAGGTCGGGATCAACGTCGCCTGCATCGGGACCATGAGCGTCGCGATGATCGACCAGAGCAGGGCGCTGCGCCCGGGGAATCGCTTGCGGGCGAGGGCGTAGGCGGCCATCGACGCGGTGAAGAGCACGATCACGACGGAGACGACCGAGTAGACGACCGAGTTCCACACCCAGGTCGGGAACTCGCCCACCCGGAAGATCCGGATGATGTTGTCGAATGTGAGCGACTCGGGAATCGCGTGCGGGATCGTGGGGGCGTCGGCCGGCGACAGCGCGAGGATCACGACCGCGATCAGCGGTGCCACGGTGAACAGCGAGATCACGATCAGGGAGACGAGGGTCCAGGTCTGGCGTCCTGTGCGAGGTCGGCGCCGGCGACGGGCATCTCCCGGTCGCGGGGCAGGGCGGATGCTGTCGGCGACGGCGGCGGGAGTCATGGCGGTCGAGGTCATCACCGCTCCTTCCTTTCGAAGAAGCCTCGCTGGATGAGCGAGAGCACGAGCACGATGACGAACAGGACGATTCCGACGGCGGCGGCGTACCCGAAGTCGAAGAACTTGAAGCCCTGGTCGTAGAGGAAGTAGATGAGGCTGTAGCTGGCGCGAGCGGGTCCGCCGCCGGTCATCACGTAGATCGTGTCGAAGACCTGGAAACCGACGATCGTCTCGATCACCAGCACGAAGAAGGTCACCGGCTTCAGCAGCGGGAGAGTGATGTGCCAGAACGACTTCCACGGCCCCGCCCCGTCGATCGTGGCGGCCTCGTGGATCTCCGCCGGCTGGGCTTTGAGCCCCGCGAGGAAGATCAGCATCGAGTAGCCGAAGCCCTTCCAGACGGCCACGAGGGCGAGGCTCGCGAGGACGAGCCACTGATCGCCCGTGAGGAAGGGCACCGGTTCCAGGCCGACCGACGTGATCACGGTGTTCAGAGGACCGTCCGAGGCGAAGATCCACTTCCACACGATGCCGGCGAGCACGAACGAGCTGAGGTACGGCACGAACAGCAGTGCGCGGAACAGTCCGCTGAACCTCAGGAGCTTGTTCAGCAGCACGGCGCCGGCGAGCGAGACGATGATGATCAGCGGCACGAAGAGCACGACGTAGAGCAGCGTGACCCACAGGCTCTGCCAGAAGTGCGGGTCGGCGAACAGCCGGGTGTAGTTGTCGGCGCCCAGGAACTCGATGTCGCCGTTGAGGCGGTAGCGGGTCATGCTCATCGCTCCTGCACCGGCGATGGGGAGGAACTTGAACAGGGCGAAGATGACCAGGGTGGGGAGGATGAACAGGATGCCGGCCAGCGCCTCGCGGCGACGTGCGGTGCGACCCGCAGCAGCCCGGGCGCCGGAGGTGCGGCGCGGTGCGGTGGTGACGGACATGGCGTCCTCTCGGGGGAAGGTGCGGGGGCCGGAGCCCCCGCACCGTGGCGGGAAAGTGGTCAGGAGCGGTCGAGAACGGCCTGCGCTTCGTCAGCGGCCTTCTCCAGTGCTTCCTTCGGTGAGAGGTCGCCGCGCAGTGCCGACTGGATGTACGGGGCGAGCACGGCCATCACCTGGCGGGCGGCGGCGTTGGGCTCGCCGGGATTCGCGACCTTCAGGGCTGCTTCGTAGGCGGCCCGGTCGGCCTCGTCGCCGGCGATCTCGACGTCGGTGCGGGTCGGGAAGTTGCCGGCCGCGGCGTTCAGCTCGGTCTGGAAGTCCTGCGAAGTCAGGAAGGACAGCACCGCATAGGCGGCGGCCCGGTTCTCGTTCTTGTTGATCGAGGTGAGGGAGAGCAGGCCGGGGTTCCCGTAGGTCGTCTGCGTCTCGCCCTCGAGCGGTGCGCCGACCACGACCTCGTCGTCGCCGAGAGCAGCGCGCATCTGCGCGAGCTCGGCCGGTGAGGTGGTCGGACGGATGCCGACGGTGCCGGCCGCGAGCGGGGAGCCTTCGATGCCGACCGCCTGGGTGGCGGCATCCGCGGGGAGCCCCCCTTCCTTCTGCAGGTCGACGAGGAACTCCAGAGCCTCGACGCCCGCCTTCGAGTCGAACGCGACCTTGGCGCCGTCGTCGGAGAACACGGTGCCGCCGGCCTGCCAGAGGAAGGGGTAGAAGCTGAGGTTGAGCGTCTGCTCCGGCGTGCCGAGGTAGTCCATCACGGCGATGCCGTTGTCGGCGAGCACCGGGGCAGCCTCGCGGATCTCGTCCCACGTCGTGGGCAGCTCGAGGCCGGCGTCGTCGAAGACGGTCTTGTTGTAGGCCGTCGTGAAGACGTTCTGGAACAGGGGCACGCCGTACAGCTCGTCCTCGAACGTCGCGGAGTCGAGGGTCGCCGGGTAGAAGGCGTCGCGATCGTCGGCGATGGCATCGTCGACCGGGAGCAGGCCGCCGACGTTGAGGTAGGTCGCGGCCTGGTCGGGCGTGATCAGCACGATGTCGGGGCCGGAGTTCGCGGCGAGCGCCGCGGAGATCTGCTCGTCTCGTTTGTCGAAGGTCTGCAGCTCGATGGTGAGGTCGACGTCGGGGAACTCCTTCTCGAAGTCCGCCTCGGTGGCTTCCCAGAAGTCCTTGCTGGCCGCTTCGTCGCGGATCACGGGGTACATCCAGAGCGTGACCTCGCCCTTCGCCTCCCCATCCGCGGGGGCCCCGGTGTCGGCGGCGGGCGATGAGCAGGCGGTGAGGGCGAGCGCGGCGACGGCGGTCAGGGCGGTCGCGCGAGCGATGCGGTGCTTCATTGCAGTGGTCTCTCTCTCGGGTGGGTAAGAAATCGGGTGGGGGTCGGAATCGGTGGGTGTCAGACCGGCAGGTCGATTGGTGCCGCGCGGTGCGCGCGGGCGGTCTGCTCGAGCGCGGTGAGGGCTGCGGCATGGCGCGGCGATGCCGGGTTCGACAGCAGCGGGTCTGCGGTGTCCTGCATCCACGACCACAGGGCGGCGGCGAACTCGGCGATCGTCTCGGTCCGGGCGGGATCGTCGATGAGGTTGTCGAGCTCCTCGGGGTCGGCCCGAAGGTCGTAGAACTCCATCATCCGACTGGTGCCGACGGTGGGGCCGGTCAGGTCGACCGGGATGCTGCGGTGCATCCACGACTGGGTCGGATCCATGGCCCGCGGAGCGTTGGACAGGTTCAGGATGAGCTTCGCGTCCGCGGAGCGGACTGACCGCTTCGGGTCGAAGTAGGTGTGGTACGTCAGCTGCCCGTAGGCGAAGGCCCGCGCCGGGAGATCCTGCTCGACGAGCGCGACAAGGCTCGTTCCGGCGACATCACCCGGAGAGGCGGATGCTGTCAACTCGAGCAGCGTCGGCACGACGTCGACGTGGCTGACGAGACCGCCGATGCGCCGCGCCCGCCATGCGGGGTGACCGGGCACCCGCAGGATGAGGGCGACTCCCACGCCGGCGTCGTAGAGCGTGCACTTCGCCCGGGGGAGGGCCAGGCCGTGGTCGGTCGTGAAGACGACGATGGTGTCGTCGGCGAGGCCGAGTCGTCCGAGCTCGGCGAGGATCGCGCCGACGCCCTCGTCCATGTGGCGCACGGCGCCCTGCAGTTCGGCGATCTCCTCGGACGCGTCGGCCGTGTCGGTCAGGTAGGGCGGCACGGACACGCCGTTGGCGGAGTCGGATTCGACGTCGTCGCCGAGGAAGCCCATGATCCCGGCGCGATCGCGGCTCGAAGGGCTGCGATGCGGTTCGTGGAAACCGACCTGCAGGTAGAAGGGCTGATCGGCTGCCGCGGCGCGCGTCAGCGCGTCGGTCGTCCGGTCGACCACGGTGTCGCGGTCGCCGCCGCTGCGTACGCGGTCGAACCCGAGGCGCTCGGCGATCTCCTCATCGGGGAGGGTGCGCGATTCGTGGTGGACGCCGATGAGCTCGGTCCGATATCCCGCCCGGTTCAGTCGATGCGCGATGTGCGTCGTCGGGTCGACGAGGTCCCACCCGAACGGCTCGTGAGTGAGACCGAGAACGCCGTGGCGCTGTGGGTAGGCGCCGGTGAACAGTGACGCTCGCGCCGGACTGCAGTGCGGCGAGGTGGCGAACGCGGCGTCGAAGACGGTCCCCTGCGCGGCGAGGGCGTCGAGGTGCGGGGTCGTGACCGTGGTCACCCCGTATGCGCCGAGGAAACGGCCCAGATCGTGGCAGTGCAGCAGCAGGATGTTGCGCGGCATGCTCATGCCATCCTCTCGAGAGCGTCGCGGGTCACCCGGTGCTGCAGCTCGTCGTTCGCGAGGAAGCGGGCGACCTCGTCGATCACGATCCGACCGGCGCGTGCGCGCGATTCCCTGGTCGCCCCGGAGACGTGGCCGGTCAGGAGCGCGCCCGGCAGTGCCCGCCACCGATCGTCGTCGGGGAGCGGCTCCCGCTCGAAGACGTCGAGTGCGGCATCCAGCCGTCCGGAGGAGACCTCGTCGTAGAGCGCGTCCATGTCGATGAGTGAGGCGCGCGCCGTGTTGACGATCACGGCGCCGTCGCTGAGCGAGGAGAGTTCCCGGCGGCCCAGCATCCCGGCCGTCTCGGAGGTGGCCGGCGCGTGGATCGCGATGACATCGCTCGTCGCGAGGACCTCGTCGAGAGAGTCGGAGTTCGCCGCGAGCGGGTCGCCGTCCGGCAGGTAGGGGTCGTAGACGCGCACGTCCGCGCCGAGCGCGGTGCACAGGCGGATGTACTCGCGTCCGGTGCGGGAGGCGCCGATCACGCCGACGCGGCATCCGGAGATCTCCCTGGCGCGCTCGATGTCGCGCGCGGCGTCCCAGGGGAGGCCGTGGCGCAGAGCATTGTCCATCCGGTGCACACGCCGCAGCAGGGAGAGAGTCAGTGTCAGCGACATCTCTGCAACGGCGGGGGACATCGCGGCCCCGGCCTGCGAGATCGGGATGCCGGAGTCCCAGAACGCGTCGGTCACGAGGCTCCGCACCGACGAGGCGGCGTTGACGACGAGTCGCAGGCGCGGCATCCGGGCGAGCATCTCCCGATCGAGAGCGGGGAAGCCCCAGGCGACGATGGCGATCTCCGTCTCGGCGAGGGCGTCGGAGTCGCCGGCGTCCTCGGGCGAGACGGTGATGACATCCGGCGTGAGCGCCGCGAGCGCCGCACGGCTGTCGGCGGGGAAGAATGCCGCCCGTTCCGGCGGCGCGATGCTCAACAGCAACCGGGGCGCGGGGATCTGCGCCTTCGGGGTGGTCAGGACGACATCGTTCGACATGCCCTGGAGTCAATCAGCCTCATTTCCTTTTGTCAATGACTAAAATAATAGAATGTAGACATCTACCGAGGTGGGGAGTGGCGATGGTGCGCGAGATCATGGACGTCCGACTGCTGGCGCGCGTGGGCAGCAAGGCGCTCATCCGGGAGATCAACGAGGCCCTCGTGCTGGACGTCGTCCGCCGCAGCGGAACGACGTCGCGGGCCGAGATCACGAGCGTCACCGGCCTCAGCCCGGCAACCGTGACCGGCATATCCAGCCAGCTCGTCGGAGACGGACTGCTCATCGAGAGCGACGTGCTGCGGGGCACCGGCGGGCGTCCCGCGCGACTCATCGAGCTGGGCCGGGATGCCGTCATCGCCGCCGGTGTCCGCCTCTCGCCCGACGCCGTCGAGGTCGCCCTCGTCGATCTCCGCGGTGATGTGCTCGCGACGCGGACCAGGCCCCTGGCGGCGACCGATCCCGCATCCGCCGCCGATGCGGTGGTGGAGATCGTGACGGTCGTGGCTGCCGAGCATCCGGCCTCCGTGCTGAGAGGGATCAGCATCGCGCTCTCCGGGATCGTGGACCGCCAGCGCGGCGTCGTCCGGCACAGCGGCGCGCTCGGCTGGCAGGACGTGCCGTTCGGGAAGATGGTCGAAGAGCGCAGCGCCGGACGCGTCGTCATCGACAGTCTCGTCAACAGCTTCACGGCGGGACTCGTGCTTCTCGACGCCGATCTCGCCGAGCGCGACGTGATCGTGATCAGCGTCGGAGCGAGCCTCGGAGCGTCGATGCTGGTGCGCGGTCGCATCCACCGCGGGTTCGGTGGCTCGGCCGGAGGATTCGCGCACTCCGCACTCGGCGAACGGACCGACGGCAGGCCCTGCCACTGCGGCGGCTCGGGATGTCTGGAGACGTGGAGCAGCGTGTGGGGGATGCAGGGCGAACTCGAACGTCGCGGAATCGCTCCCGACCCCGGCGCCGACGCAGCGCGCGGGGTCTGGGAAGAAGGCGGCGCGCAGCTCGGCATCGCCATCGCGAACGCGGCGAAGATGTTCGGACCCGAGCGCGTCGTGCTGGTGCTCTCGCCGGAGGTGCGCGCGACCGCGTTCGAGAAGAGCTGCCGGACGGCTCTCATCAGCGAGTACGCCTACGGCGACGGCACCGCTCCCGGACTGGTGACGATCTCCGCCGACAGCGAGGTGTTCGCGCGAGGTGCCGGGTACGACATGATCACGGAGCTCTTCACGGCCGATCGCGCCGCCGCCGGGTGAGCCGTCCGCCTGACATCACGCGGGAGGCGCCGACGATTCCCTGGCATGCATCGTGGGGCTCAGCGACACCCGGTGGATCGGGCGCGTGGGGTCGTCGATGCGTCGGGCGACGAGGTCGATCGCCGCTGCGCCGACGGCGGCACGCGGCGGGCTGACCGCGCTCAGGGCGGGCGTGAACAGCTGCGCGACCTCGTCGTCGTAGGCGACGACCGAGAGATCCTCGGGCACCGAGAGCCCCCGATTCAGGGCGATGTCGATGAACGCCATCGCCTCCGGATCGGAGTGGATGAGCAGCCCCGTCACGCCGGCGTCGAGGGCTTTGTCGATGGCCGCGTTGACGGCGGTGGTGAACCCCGGCCCGTTGCGGTCGGGGAACAGGCTCTTGAAGTGATCGGCCGGTGCGAGCCCGAGCTCCTCGCAGGCGGTCGCCCATCCGGTGAGGATCTTGCGCCCGGTCGGCGACTCCCGCGAGAGGATGAGCCCGATGCGGCGGTGGCCGAGACTGGCGAGGTGGCGTGCGGCGAGCACCGCACCCAGCGCGTGGTCGGTCGTGACGTTCTCGACCGGGGCGCGGTCGGGGAGCACGACGGCGTCGCGCTCGACGAACACCGTCGGGATTCCGGAGGCGTCGAGCCACTGCACCACGTCCTGCGCGTAGGTGACGTCGGGGTTGGGCGCGACGATGAGGCCGCGGATGTCGTCGGCGGCGATGAGGCGCTCCAGCACCGGCCGCTCATCCTGCAGCTCGTACGAGGCGCCGCGCAGCACCAGCCGCAGCCCGCGCTTGCGCGCCTCCGCTTCCATGCCTCGCACCACTCCCGGCCAGTAATAGGCGAGCGAGGGCACGAGCACGCCGATCGCCCCTCCGGTCTGTGGCGGTGTCGGATCGGTCACGGTCGGTGCCTGGGCGGAGACCGCTCCGCCGTGCACGCGCTCGAGGCGCCCCTCCTCCTCGAGCTGCTGCAGGTCGCGCCGCAGCGTCACCGGGGCGACGCCGAGCTCGACGGTCAGCCGCGAGACCCGCACGATCCCCTCGCGTTCGAGGGCGGCGAGGATGTGCGCGTGACGCGCGGGCGCCAGCGGAGCGTGCTGCTGATCGGTCATCGTTCGTCCTCGCTGTCACCCGTCCCCGGGGTGGCTTCGTCTCTTTCTACAGTGATCCCTGCGTGATCGTGCGCGCTCACGTCGAGCTCGATGCGCGTGAGGCGCTCGCCCCACACCTCGCTCAGCATCGGGTCGTCGAGGGGGCGCACGGTGAAGGTGGAGCGGATGCCGGCAGGCCAGCGGATGACCACGGGCGTCGCGCCGTCGAGTGGCACGACGCGCACGCCGTCCTCGAACGAGGAGACATCGCCGACCACCGAGACGTCGCCGACCACGATCAGGTTGAGCCGGGTGGACCGGCTCGGCGACGGCGGGCTCTTCCACGCGTCCGACACCCGGACGATGCCCGCGGCGCGGTCGAGAGCGGCGGCGCGACGCCACGACAGGCCCTCCACGTCGTAGGCGGCGCCCAGGTCCAGCGTCAGCGATGAGACGTCGTCCGTGATGGATGCTTCGACGTCGGATGCGGCGAACTCCCGCCCCGCGGACTGATCGACGCCGGCGATAGTGGGGGTGTTGTGCCAGGAGCTCTGCATGGTCCAGATCGAGTAGCGGTCGGGGCCGAACGTGGCCTTCGTGTAGGTGGGCCGCCCCGCGTCGACGATGACCGGGACTCCGTCCGACGTGACGATGAACGAGCCGACGTCGTTGTGGTTGTGATGCTCGGCGTTGTGGCCGCCCTTCACCACGAGGCCGAGGCCGTCGGATGATCCTGCGCGCTCACGGGCGAGGAGGACCTGCGTCGACGGGAGCCAGACGTCGCGGGGGAGCGGAGGATCCGCGCGGTCCGCGGAGAGCCAGTCGGCATCCGTCAGGGCGCGGATGAGGCGTCCGAGCCCGGCGGTCTCCGACGGCGCCACCTGCCGGTGCGCGGCGGCGTGGGCCGCGGCATCCGCATCGCCTACCCGCCGGGCAGCCCGGTGCAGTGCCTGCCAGGGGTGGTCCGCCTGAGGGCGGGCCTGCCCGTCTGCGAGGTTGGCGTACCAGTCTCCGCCGAGGTGGCAGCGGTGCGGGAAGGCGACGGTCTCGCGCAACGCGACGGTGTCGTTCAGGGAGCGTCCGGTGGCGTGCTCGAGGAGATCGAGGGCTTCGAGAGCACGGCAGGCGCCGTTCCACCAGTAGGAGTACCCCTCGTCGATCGCTCCGTCGTCGGGCAGGGAGACGCGGTAGCGATCGAGGCCTTCGACGACGAGGTCGATGAGGTGCTCGGGGGCGTCGTGCAGTTGCATGGCCGCGGTGAGCACGGCGGAGTGGATCCAGGGATTCCAGTTGTGCACGTCTCCGTCGAGGCCCAGCCAGTGCCAGTCGCGGCGTTCGACGAAGGGCCGGAACACGCGAGTGTCGGCTTCGTGCCGGATGCGGGAGCGGATGCCGGGGGCGCGGGTGTCGAGCTGGGGGCCGAGAACATGATCGATCCATGCGAGCTGGCTGACGACTTCGCCGGCGCCGAGGTCGAGGTACGGGTCGGTGACGGTCGCGAGCACGCTGCCGTGCCTGTCGAACGTGTCGTCGTGGGCCGGCCAGCACCACGAGCTCTGCTCGCACAGCAGGAGCACTCCGTCGACGACCTCGTCGATCCAGCGATCGTCGAGCGTGACGGCCGCGGCGACCACGGCGCGACTGAGGCGGTGCTGCCGGGCGAAGGCGGGTTCCTCCCACGCGACGCGGTCTCCGTCGCGATGCACGCGCGCTGCCTGACTGGCGAGAGGCTGCGGCCACGGAGTGCCGAGATCGGCATCGGCGCGGGCGAGGAGCTCGCGCGCATCGATGCGCGACCATGCTGCGCGATCCTCTGCGGTCGGTGCGGGAAGGGTGTTCACGGGATCAGCATAGCTGATCGAAAATGATCGATTGGGTACTTTTTAAGTCTTGTCTTGATCGAAACCCGATGATAATCTCCCAACGATCGCAAAGAGACGAACTCCCCTCGATCACCCCGGAACAGCCTTCAAAGGAGAACCTGTGGCGTACGAGCGCACCCCCGCGGCGTCGGCGACGGCCCGCCGCGATGCGGAATGGTCGCGCGACGACCTGCTCGCCTACGCGGATCGGCTCCTCGCCGCCGTGCGTCCGTGGGCATCCGAGAACGGCGCGCGCATCACTCTCCCCGGCGCATCCGGCGGGTACGGCCGCGACGTCGACGGACTCGAAGGTTTCGTGCGCACCTTCCTCCTCGCCGGGTTCCGCATCGCCGGGGCGCGCGGCGAAGGCGTCGACGACCTCATCGACTTCTACTCGCGCGGCATCCGGGCCGGAGTCGATCCGACCGGACCCGACCGCTGGGTGCGCCTCGACGAGCACGCGCAGGCCAAGGTCGAGGCGGCGTCGATCGCACTGATCCTCGATATGACCCGTCCCTGGATCTGGGATCGCCTCGACGCCCTCACGCGGCAGCGCATGATCGACTACCTCGCACCCGTCGTGGGGGACGAGACCTACCCGAAGAACAACTGGCTGTGGTTCCGTGTGGTCGTGCAGACCTTCCTGCGCTCGGTCGGCGGCCCCTGGTCGCAGGCCGACATCGATCAGGATCTCGCGCAGCACGACTCCTTCGTCCGCGCGGGCGGATGGATCTCCGACGGCGAGGATCGCTCCTACGATCACTACGTCGGCTGGGCGCTGCACCTCTACCCGGTGCTGTGGTCGCGGATGCAGGGCGCCGCTGAACTCGCCCGCGGGCGGACCGACGCCGATCTCGCCCGGCTCGACACCTTCCTGCAGGATGCGATCGCCCTCGTCGGGAGCGACGGCTCTCCTCTCATCCAGGGCCGCAGCCTCGTCTACCGCTTCGCGGCCGCGGCGCCGTACTGGGCCGGTGCGATCGCCGGAGTCCCGTCGGTCCCGCTCGGACGGCTGCGGCGCGCGGCATCCGAGATCGTCCGCCACTTCGCCGAGAACGGGGTCCCCGACACGAACGGACTCCTCGACCTCGGCTGGCACGGAGAGTGGCGCCGCCTCGCCCAGAACTACTCGGGCACCGGCTCACCGTATTGGGCGGCGAAAGGCCTGCTCGGCATCGCCCTGCCCGCGGATCACCCGGTGTGGTCCGCGCCGTCCGAACTCCTCCCCGTCGAGATCGCCGACACCCTCCGCGTCGTGGCGGCGCCGGCGTGGATCATCTCCGCGACGGTCGACGACGGCATCGTCCGTGTCGTGAACCACGGCAGCGACCACGCGCGACCCGGCGATCTCGTCGGCGACTCTCCGCTGTACGCCCGCCTCGGGTACTCGACCGCGGCGAGCCCGCTGCTGAACGGTGACGCCTGGGCCGAGCCGCTCGAGCAGTCGGTCGCGCTGCTGCACGCCGACGGGCGCGCGACGCACCGCGCGGGCATGCGCGTCCTCGGCGTCCGGCTCGACGGCGACGCCGCGGTCGCGGGGTCCCAGGCGACCGCGCACTGGATCGCACCCGCGGCGACACAGACGCGGCACGGTTCCGGCATCACCGGTGACGTCGAGATCGCGGGAATCGTGACCACCTGGTCGGTCGTCCGCGGAGCGTGGGAGGTGCGGCTCGTGCGCATCGACGCGATCGAAGCGGATGCCGCGCCCACGGCCCTGCGCATCGGCGGGTGGGCTGTCGCCGCAGACACCGTCGAGCACGCCGTCTCGGCGCCCGCGGCGTGGGCATCCGCCCGCGGCATCCACAGTGCTCTCTCCGGGGTCACGCCCGGCGGGGTCCCCTCGATCGAGACGAGGCGCGACGCGAGTCCCCTCGGCGCCGCGGCATCCGTTCCCGTGATCACGTATCCCGTCACGACCGGCGCGTGGATCGCCGCCGTGGTGCATCTGTCCGACCGCGCCGCGGCATCCGCCCCCTCCGTCCGGATCGAGGGCGATCTCGTCGCCGTCGAATGGCCGGACTCCACGACCACCGAACACCGGCTCGCCTGAGCCGCACACCCCGCCCGCCCCGGGCACCCGCACATTGCAAAGGAGCAGTATCCTCATGAACCGCAAGATCCTCGCCGCCGGCAGCATCGCCGCCGTCGCGGCCCTCGCCCTCGCAGGCTGCTCCGGCGGCACCGATGCCGGCGAGAGCAGCGACCCCGACGCCCCCGTCACGCTCACCCTCTCGGGCTGGAGCATCGACACCACGCCTGAGTTCCAGACGCTCGCCGACGCGTTCACCAAGGACCACCCGAATGTCACGGTCGAGCTCAAGGAGTACGACGCGGCCGAGTACAACACCCTGGTCACCGCCGACCTCGCCGCCGGCTCCGGCCCCGACATCATCACGCAGAAGGAGGTCAAGTACGTCACGACCTTCCAGGAGGGCGGCCAGCTGCTCGACGTCTCCGACGTGGCGCTCCCCGACGGCATCAGCGGAGCCGATTCCTACAAGGTCGACGGCACCGCATACGCCGTCCCGTATCGCCAGGACTCCTGGGTGCTCTTCTACAACAAGGCGCTCTTCGACGCGGCAGGCGTCGACCAGCCGGACGGATCCTGGACCTGGGATGACTACGCCGATGCGGCCGAGGCGCTCACCACCGACGCCTCGAAGGGCGCCTACCTGCACCGCTGGCAGTCGACCGTGCAGGGCTTCGCGAACGCGCAGACCGGCACGAGCGTTCTGGACGGCGACTTCGGCGACATGAAGGACTACTACGACGCGACGCTGGCGCTGCAGGATGCCGGCGACCAGGTCGACTTCAACACCTCCACCGCGAACCAGCTCACCTACCAGGGCGAGTTCGGCACCCAGAAGGCCGCGATGATGCTGATGGGCACCTGGTACACGGCGACCCTCATCGCGCAGCAGGCCTCGGGGGAGGCGAACGACTTCGAATGGGGCATCGCTCCCGCGCCGCAGCGCGACGAGAAGACCACCGGAACCGACAACACCCCGGTGACCTTCGGCGACCCGACGGGCTTCGGCATCAACGCGAACATCGACTCCGCGAAGGTCGACGCAGCCAAGCAGTTCCTCGAGTTCGCTGCCTCCGAGGAGGCCGCGCAGGCACTCGCCGGAATCGGCATCACTCCGGCGCTCACGAACGATGCCGTCGTCGACGCCTACTTCGCGGTCGACGGAGCGCCGACGGATGACCTGTCGAAGTTCGCCTGGTCGACGCACGAGGTGCTGCCGGAGAACCCCACCTCCAGCAAGACCGCCACCATCCAGGGCATCCTCGCCGATCTCCACACCGCTGTCATGTCGGGTTCGACGTCGGTCGACGACGCCATCAAGACGGCGGAAGACCGCGTGAAGAACGAGGTCGGCTGATCCCCGCGGGGGTCGGCCGCCGGCCCCCGCAGGGCGACCTCGCGAAGCATCCAGGAGACGAGAAACATGACGACCACTGAGGCCCCGCGCCGAAACGCGGCCCCGCCGCCGCCGAAAACGAACCGCCGCCGCTCGGCGCTGCGCCGCCGCAACGCCCTGATCGGCTGGAGCTTCATCCTGCCGAACTTCCTCGGGTTCGGATTCCTGACCCTGCTCCCGGTGCTGATCCTGTTCTACATGGCGTTCACGAACTGGAACGTCTTCGGCAAGGCCGACTGGGTGGGGCTGGCGAACTTCCAGCGCCTGCTCGGCGACGGCAGCTTCCACATCGCGTTCTGGAACACCATCTACTACTCGGTGATGCACATCCCGCTGACGATCGTCGTCTCGCTCGGGCTCGCGCTGTTGCTCAACAACAAGCTCCGCGGTGTCGCGTTCTTCCGCACCGCCGCCTTCTTCCCCTACATCACCTCGATCGTCGCGATCGCCGTGGTGTGGAATCTGCTCTTCAGCCCCGACTACGGACCCGTCAACGAGGTGCTTCGCGCCATCGGCATCTCCGAGCCGCCCGGGTGGCTCACCTCGTCGGAGTGGGCGATGCCGGCTGTCGTGGTGGTCAGCACCTGGCGCGACATGGGCTACTACATGATCCTCTTCCTCGCCGGGCTCCAGACCGTGCCACGCGAGTTGCACGAAGCGGCGCGCGTCGACGGCGCCAACCTGTGGCAGCGCTTCGTGAACGTGACGCTTCCCCTGCTGCGGCCCACCATGTTCTTCGTCACGGTGATGCTCACGATCAACTCGTTCAAGATCTTCGACCTGATCCTCGTGATGACCGACGGAGGGCCCGGCCAGTCGACTCTGGTGCTGTCGCAGTTCATCTACAAGAAGGGCTTCGAGGAGTCGCAGTTCGGATACGCATCGGCGGCGGCCGTCGCCCTGTTCTTCCTGTGCATCCTCGTGACCATCGGCCAGTTCCTCTGGAACAGGAAACGGAGCGCATGATGACCGAGACCCAGGTGCTGGTCACCGGAGGCACGCTGCGCAAGCTCCACGCCCCCGCGCCGGCCGGACGCCGACGCTCCCGACTCGCGATCGGCCGCACGCTCGGCTACATCGCTCTGGCCATCGCGGCGATCGGACTGCTCGCGCCGTTCTTCTGGATGGTCATGAGCTCGCTGAAGAACGCCAACGAGGTCTTCTCGGTACCCGTCGTCTGGGTGCCGGAGACCTTCGTGTGGCAGAACTACATCGACATCTGGACGAAGTCGAACATGCTCGTCTGGATCCGCAACACCCTGTTCCTGGCCGTCAGCGTGACGTTCCTCCAGGTGCTCACCGGATCGTTCGCCGCCTACGGGTTCGCGCGCATGAAGTTCGCGGGTCGCGACATCCTGTTCCTCGTCTACATCGGCACGATCGCGGTGCCGTGGCAGTCGTACATGATCCCGCAGTTCATCCTGCTCTCCAACCTGAAGGTGTCGAACACGCTGTGGTCGATCATCCTGCTCCAGGCGTTCGGCGCCTTCGGCGTGTTCCTCATGAAGCAGTACTACGAGACCATCCCCGAGGAGCTCAGCGAGGCGGCTCGTCTCGATGGCCTCAGCGAGTACGCCATCTGGCGGCGCATCATGCTCCCGCTGTCGGTGCCCGCGATCGCCAGCCTCACGCTGCTCACCTTCGTGAACACCTGGAACGACTACCTGGGGCCGCTCATCTACCTCCGCAACCCGGACCTGTGGACGATCCAGCTGGGTCTCAAGAGCTTCGTGTCCAACCTGTTCGACACGAACTACGCGCTCCTCTTCGCCGGACTCACGATCTCGGTCCTCCCCATCGCGATCATCTTCCTGCTCGGGCAGAAGTACTTCGTCGAGGGCATCGCCACCAGCGGATTGAAGGGCTGACCGATGAAACGCATCTCGCACGACGCCTGGGCGTCGATCCTCGGCGTCGTCTACCTGGGCCTGATGGTCAACTTCCTCGTGCTCGTCACGGCATCGCCCCTGGTGGTGCTGCTGATCACGACCGATCCCGCGCTGTCCTGGCCGCTGCTGGCGCTCGCGGCGCCGCTCGCCGCACCGGCGCTGACCGGCGCGTTCACCGCCTTCCGCGAGTTCGGTCGTGGCGAACCGCAGGTGGTCCGCACCTTCTTCCGCGGGTGGAAGGCGACAGCCCGCAAGGGGCTGCTGATCGGCGCGGCGGCTTCGCTGACCGTCGTCGTGCTGCTCGTGGACGTCCGCGCGGTCGCCGCGTCGCCGGCATCCGTCGTCATCGTGCCCGTGCTCGCCCTGCTGACGGTGGTGGCCGTCGCGACGGCGCTGGTCGCCCTGGTCGCGCTCGCCGAGGCGCCGCAGGCGCGCCTCCGCGACATCCTCAAAGCGGCGCTCTACCTGAGCGTGCGGCGGTGGTACCTGACGGTGCTGTCGTTCGTCGTGCTCGGCGTGCAGTTCGCTCTGTTCACGACGATGCCGGCCATCGCCATCGGGCTGGCGTGCGCGCCTGCCCTGTACGTGGCGTGGGCGAACAGCCGGTACACGCTGCGACCGGTTCTCGATCTCGACGAGGCGCTCGAACGGGAAGGGGTGCGCGCGTGAGCGTCCGCACCGCGATGAACTCCGAGGTCTTCGCCCTGCTGTTCGATTCCGCCCGCCTCGAGCGGCTGCGTGCCCTGACGCCGACGCCTGTGCGGCAGATCGACGACGACGACATCGCCGACACCGAGATCCTGCTCACCTCGTGGGGCGCTCCGCGGCTCGACGCGGCGCTGCTCGATCGCATGCCCCGGCTGCGTGCCGTGGTGCATGCCGCTGGAAGCGTGCAGGGACTCGTCTCCGACGAGCTGTGGGAACGCGACATCATCGTGACCTCTGCAGCCGATGCCAACGCGGTGCCGGTGGCGGAGTACACCTTCGCGTCGATCATCCTCTCGTTCAAACGGGCCTTCGTGCACATCCGCACGCCGTCCGAGGTGAGGGCATGGGGTGACCTGGTCGCCTCATCGCAGTATGGCAGCGTCGGTCGCACGGTCGGCATCGTCGGCTTCTCGCGCATCGGGCGCCGCGTGGTGCAGATGCTGAGGCAACTCGATGATGTGCGCATCCTCGTCGCCGATCCCTTCGTCTCGCCGGAGAGCGTCTTGGCGGCCGGGGCCGAGCTCGTGCCCCTGGAGGCGATGCTCGGGCAGGTCGACGTGCTGTCTCTGCACGCTCCGGCGCTGCCGGAGACGCATCACATGATCGGCAGGTCGCAGCTTGCCGCTCTTCGAGACGGCGCCACGGTCATCAACACCGCTCGCGGGTGGATCCTCGATCATGACGCGTTGTTCGGCGAGTGCGCGACCGGTCGGCTTGACGCCGTGCTCGACGTCACAGACCCTGACCCGCTGCCGGCCGACTCGCTGCTGCGTGAACTGCCGAACGTCGCTCTGACCCCGCACATCGCCGGGTCGATGGGTACCGAGGCCCGACGTCTGGCGGACTCTGCGCTCGACGACGTCGAGACCCTGCTTCGCGGCGGAAGCCCGTCGCAGGTGATCATCCGCCGCGACATGGAGTTGAGCGCCTGATCATGGTCGGCGTCGACCCGCACGAGTTCTCTCCCTGGGCCTTCTGGCGCGAGGCTGATCCCGAGCGTCGAGAGGCGCAGCTCGAGCATCAACGCGCGCTCACCGGCGGGCACGCTGAGCGCCGCGTCGGCACACAGTGCTTCATCTCCGAGCTCGCGTCGGTCGATCACGACATCCTCCGGCTGGGCGATCGCACCTACATCGCCGCCGGGGCGTACCTGACGGGCGAACTCCTGACCGGTGCCGACTGCAGCATCAATCCGTACACGGTGATCCGCGGACGGGTGGCCATGGGCGAGGCCGTGCGTATCGGGGCGCACACCTCGATCCTCGGCTTCAACCACTCGATGGACCCGGGCACGCCGGTGTTCCGCCAGCCGCTCACCTCGCGCGGCATCGTCATCGGCGACGACGTGTGGATCGGCTCGCACGTGGTGATCCTCGATGGCGTGAGCGTCGGCTCGCACTCCGTCCTCGCCGCCGGAGCCGTGGTCACGAAGGACGTGCCGGCCGGGGCGATCGTCGGCGGCAACCCGGCGCGGTTCATCCGCTGGCGCGTGGAGCCGGACACCGTCTCTGCGGGGCCGTCGAGTCTCGGGAAGCGCGTGGCGGAGTTCGGTGCGCGGGCCAGGTCCGATGCATCCGCAATCCTCGATCGCGCATGGCGGAACAACCTGGCGCTGTTCGCCGATCACCGTGGTGCCACTCCGACGGTCCGGGCGCAGGCCGACGCGATCGAGATCGCCGACCTCCTGCTCGGGACCGCACCACCGCAGCGCGATGCGGCCGGGCATGTCGGCCTGCTGCAGGGGTGGCAGGATGCCGCGACTGGCGCCGTGGCACCGCTGGGGGCAGACGGCGACCAGCTCGCCGGGCTCGACTTCTCGCACGGTGACGTCGCCTATCACGTGCTGAGCGCGGGGTACGCCCTGGACCTGCTCGGCTCCTCTTTCACCGCGCCGCTCACGTGGGTGACCGAGGCGACACCCGAGGGGATCGTCGAGTTCTGTCGACGGCTGCCATGGACGTCGGACCCTTGGAACGCCGGCCATCACATCGATGGCTTCGGCACGGCCCTGCTGTGGGCGAAGAACGCGGGCACGCCGGTCCCGGAGGGGGTGGAGGAGGCGCTGTTCGGCTGGCTGCTGCTGAATGCCGATCCGCACACGGGGATGTGGGGCTCGACCACACGCGATCGTGGGATGCTCCCCGTCGTGAACGGCTTCTATCGCGCATCGCGCGGCACCTTCGCGCAGTTCGGGATGCCGCTGCCGCACCCGGAGCGGGTTGTCGACACGGTGCTCACCCACGCGCGTGACCCGCACTGGTTCGCGCCGGGAAGCCGCAACGCCTGCAACGTGCTCGATGTGGCGCACCCGTTGTGGCTCACCCGCAGCACCGGCTACCGTTCGGACGAGGTGCGCGAGGCCGCGGAGCACCTGCTGTCCGACTCCCTGCGCACCTGGGTTCCCGGCGCCGGTTTCAGCTTCCGGGAGCCGTCCGCGGCGACCCGTGGACTCGTCGAGACGCAGCCTGGGCTCCAGGGCACCGAGATGTGGCTCGCGATCGTCTGGTACCTCGCCGACATCCTCGGAATCGCCGATGCCCTCGAGTACAGGCCGCGTGGCGTGCACCGACCTGAGCCGGCGCCAGGGCCCGGCCGCACGTGATCGCGACTCAGGACGAGTCGCGCACGTGCAGGGTCGGCGCCAGTTTGGTGCGCTGCGACGGAGTCTCGTCGCGCTCCTGGAGCCGCATGAGGCACGTCTCGAGCGCTCTGCGGCCCACAGCGAGTTTCGGGGGCGCGACGGCCGTCAACGGCACGCCGGCGAGGGAGGCGACTTCGTCGTCGTAGGCGACGATCGCGAAGTCCTCCGGTACCCGCAGGCCACGCTCCTCGGCAATGCCGAGCAGCCCGACGGCGAGCTCGTCGGGCAGGGCGAGGGCGGCTCGGGCGCCTGCTGTGAGGCAGTCGTCGAGGAACCTTCGCAGCACGTCAGATGTCGAGCCGTCGCCCCAACGCGGGGAAGGCGCAGCGACGACCGGCGCCGTCGCGTCCAGCCCCCAGCGTGCGATCGCCCGCGCGTGACCGCGCACGATCCATGGCGCCGTCGCGCTCTCCCGACACAAGAGCCCCACGCTGCGGTGGCCGCGTTCGGCGAGGTGGTCGACCGCGATCTCGGCGCCATAGCTGTGATCACTGCGCACGGCGTCGATGCGCAGTGAGGTAGGCGCCCCGCCGGCGGAGCGCTCGACGAGCACGACAGGTGTATCGATCGCGGCGATGGTGTCCCACGTCGCCTGGTCGTCGATCTGCGGCCGGGCGGTGACGAGCATGATCGCGTCGACCCCGTTCTCGCTGAGCCGGGCGAGCTGCCTGGCCTCCTCCCTTGCGTCGTAGTTCGTCGCGCCCAGCACGAGACGGACACCGGATGCTCGCGCCGCCTCGCTCGCGCCGCGGATCACCGGGGGGAAGTAGTAGGAGGCATCGGGGACGATGAGGCCGATGGTCGCGATCGGCCTCGCAGACGACCCGATGCCGCGTGAGCCGGTGGCGGGCGCCTCGGCGATGTCGGGCAGCACCGCTCCGCCGTGCACGCGGCGAACGAGGCCGCGATCGGCGAGTACGGCCAGGTCCCGGCGGATCGTCATGCCGGACAGTCCGAGCCGTGATGCGAAGTCGAGCACCTCGATGCGACCCCGCAGCACGATCTCGCGAAGTATCCGCTCGCGCCTCTCCTCAGCTATCACGATGTCAGGCTATGCGTCGCGGCGCTCAGAGCGCTCAGAGCGCTCGTGTCCGGGGCGCCCGCAGAACGGCGGACGCCCCCGACACTGCATCCCGCGCTCAGCGGCACGTCAGCGCGGCATACGGCTGCACCCGCGTCGTGGTCGTTCCGTCCGAGGAGGTGATGACGATGGTCGCAGCGCCGGCGGCGAAGCTCCTCGATGCCTTGAACGAGATCGTCACGTCCTTGCCTGCGGGCAGGTGCGAACGTGTCTTCGCGCCGAGTGGCGTGGTCACTGCGACCGTCACAGCCCGATCTTCCAGGTTGCTCACCGTGGTGTGCGTCCACGCCCCACTGCCCTTGCAGCGGGTCTCGACGGCAGCATCGATGGCGAGGTCAGGGGCGTCGAGCGCGATGCCGAACAGTGTCAGGCCGTCGCCGGGCATCGGACTTCCCGACGGAAGGGTGATGCTCGCGACGGGTCGTCCGGATAGCGGGATGCGTTGGGCGTAGACAGATGCCGAGGCATCCGCCGTCGAGACGTTTCCGCCGATGTACGGCTTCGTGCGCTGCCAGTGCGAGGTCGCCGTCGCGAGGGCATCCGCGTCTGTCGCAGACCACGCAGGCAGGGTGAACTGCACATCCTCGCTCGTGCCGTCCTGGTAATGCACGGTGGCGGTGCCAGAGGAGGAGGGCCCGGCCGAGAAGCCCACGATCACGAGGGCTTCGGCGTCTCCTGCGATCGCGACCTCCTGGCCTGCGACCTTCACGCTGTCGGGGGTGCCGACGGCGGTCGGGTGCCAGTCGACCTCGGTGCCGAATGCAGTGACGGGCTCGCCGATCTCGAGGCCCGCCTGCGCGAGGGCCTCGGCAGAGAACGCGCGCAGGTCAGCGGTGATCTGGCCGTTTCGCGGGTTGGCCTGCGACGCCACCGCGGTCTGGTTGACGAGACTCGAGAAGGGCAGCGCCGTGCGCTCGACGCCTGCACCTTGGTAGGCGCCGATGTTGGAAGCGTCAGCGGGCAGGGGGTTTCCGAAGAAGTCCTGAGCTCCGGCATCCGCGATGGGGGTTCCCGCTCCGATCAGTGGAGATCCGACCGCCAGCTGGTAGCCGGGCAGCTCTCTGGTCTGCTGGCCGCTGCCTGCGGCGATCAGGCCGGGGTCGCCGGTGATCGCCCCGGTCTCGATGCTCGGGGCCGTGATGCCGCCGAAGTACGCGTTGCTCGCATACACGGCATTGGAGGTCTTCAGCGTTCCGCTCGGCGCGATGAAGATGTTGTTCTTCACCTGTCGGGGGGCGGTCATGTCGTCCTCGAAAGGACGGGTGCACGAGAAGGTGTTGTTGTAGATCAGGTGCAGGCCCGGTCCGCCGCTGGATCCGGCCAGACGGCAGTCATCCTGTGAGACGTTGTAGCGCAGGATAGCGTTGGCCGTCGTCGAGGCCGAGCCGCAGCCCGAGATGCAGTCGAGGTAGAAGCCGCCGGCATTCCCGTACGAGTAGTTGTACTGGAACGTGCACGAGCCCTTGATCTTCATGTCGCAATCCCACGCCGTCGAGTCATACGTCGAGGTCACGCTGTTGCCGACCACGTTGTACTGGAACAGCGGGTCGACCGAGTTGTACGGCCACATACCCGCGAAGTTGCCCTTGAGGAACGGGTACTTGCCGTGTCCGAGATCGATCGCGGAGTTGTACTCGATGACCGGCTTATCGGAGTTGTGGATGACGATGCCATCTCCGCCGACCTCGTGGATGTTGTTGCGTGCGATATACACATTCGTGTTGTACCGACGCGTCGTGTCGGGGGCCGAGAGCTTGATGCCGCCGGCTGCAGTGTCGTTGATCTCGTTGCCGGTGACCGTGATGCCCTTGAACGCGCCGATGCCGTCGCCCAGCACCGAGATGCCCGCTGATCGTGAGAACGCGTTGCCGAGGCTGGTCTTGTCCGACCACCCCGCGACGTCCTCGACGTGATTGTCGGTCAGGACGATGCCGCTGCGCACAGTGCCGTCGTTGATCTCGGCGAGGATGCCGACGCGACGCTGGTCCGGTGTGCCGGGGTTGATGACGCGGATGCCGTCGACCGTCCAGTTGCTCACGTTCAGCAGGTGGATGCCGGCGAGGGCGCCGGATCCGTTGATGGTGGCGGGGGCGTCGCCGTCGCCGTACACCGAGACGGTGATGGGTGCGGTGCTCAGCCCGGATCCCTTCGGAGCGAAGGTGCCGATGCACTCGGCGCCGCGCTTGAAGAGGATCGACTCGCCTGGCTGGAATGCGCCGCGCGTCGCCAGATCGGAGAGCGAGGCGAAAGGCGCAGCCTCGGAACCGTCACCGGATGCCGTAGCCACGCAGTCCACGTAGTACTTCTGTGTGGAGACCTCGACGACGTGCGCCGAGATGCTGCCCTCGGCGATGGCGCCGAAGGGGGCTTCCGCCGTTGCCGTGATGGCATGCTCGCCCGCCGTCGCGTCGACGGGGACGGTGAGGGTGACCACGGCCCGACCAGAGCCGTCGGCGTTCGCGACGACCTCAGTGCTGCCGAAGCGCACGGTCACAGGGGTCTGCGGGCTCGCGCCGTCGACGGCGACCGAGACCGGCATGCCGGGTGCGAGCAGCGAGAGGTCGGTGTCCTGCGCAGTGAGGGTGAGCGGCTGCGCAACGAAGGCTTCGGTGCAGTTGACGCGCAGGTCGGCCCAGTCGGCGTGGTCGTTGCCGTTGCCTTCGGGGCCGGTCTCGGCGCGGAACTCGATCGTTTCGGCGCCGCGGACATCGAGATTCAGGCGCCCCGCAGGATCGGCGCCGGTACGGGCGAGACGGAACTCCTCGACGCCGTCGACGGTGACCACGAAGTCGACGCGGCCCTTGCCGCTCTGACTGTCATCGATGCCGACGTAGCCGATGACCTGCGTGCACTCCTGGTTCAGGTCGTAGACGATGCGGGCGGGGGCGTGGGTGCCGAGGCCTTTGGGATACTGGGTGCCGTGGATCGAGATGATCTTGCGGTCAGGATCGGGCACGGCTCTGGCGCCGTTGCTGAAGTCCCGCTCGACGGGCCCCCAGCCGTTCTCGCCGGTGACCCAGTCGATGTCGCTTGCGTAGTGGATCGAACCTGCGAGGCCGTCATCCGCGGACGCTGAGAGCGGGACCCCCGTCAGGCAGAATGCGCCGATCGCGACGGCAGCGAGCATCTTTGTTCGTTTCGTGTGCACGTGATTCCTCCTTGAATCGCACGCGCCGACGCTAGGAAGAACGGCGGCCGTTGCCATGCTCTCAGCCCGAGTCGCACACGGGTGAACAGCTGAACAGACTTGAACATCTGTCGCGGCTTGTGCGTCGATCGATCTCGTGGCATGCTATCGGAAAGCGCTTACCCACATAGGAATGGCGCACAGACTTCGACGAAACGGACCAGCCATGACGCAGACCCCCACCCGCGAGATCGGGATCATCATGAACGGCGTCTCCGGACGCATGGGCTACCGGCAGCACCTGGTGCGGTCGATCCTCGCGATCCGCGACGAGGGCGGCATCGAACTGCCCGACGGCTCGCGCATCACGGTGAAGCCGATCCTCGTCGGCCGCAGCGAGGCCAAGCTCGCCGAACTCGCCGCGAAGCACGGCATCGAGGACTACACGACCGACCTCGACGCGGTCCTCGCCGACCCGCGGTGGGAGATCTACGCCGACTTCCTCGTGACCAAGGCCCGTGCCTCCGCGATCCGCAAGGCCATCGCGGCAGGCAAGGCGATCTACACCGAGAAGCCGACCGCCGAATCGCTCGAGGAGGCGCTCGAACTCGCGCGCCTCGCCGAGAGCGCGGGCGTCAAGACCGGCGTCGTGCACGACAAGCTGTACCTCCCCGGCCTGCAGAAGCTCAAGCGCCTGATCGATTCCGGGTTCTTCGGTCGCATCCTCTCGGTGCGCGGCGAGTTCGGCTACTGGGTGTTCGAGGGTGACTGGCAGCCCGCGCAGCGCCCGAGCTGGAACTACCGCACCGAAGACGGCGGCGGCATCATCACCGACATGTTCCCGCACTGGAACTACGTGCTCGAGAACCTGTTCGGCGAGGTGAAGAGCGTCTACGCGCAGGCCGCGGTGCACATCGCCGACCGCTGGGACGAGAAGGGCAAGCACTACACCGCCACGGCGGAAGACGCCGCGTACGGCATCTTCGAGATCGAGGGCGGCATCATCGCCGAGATCAACTCCTCGTGGACCGTCCGCGTCAACCGCGACGAACTCGTCGAGTTCCAGGTCGACGGCACGCACGGCTCGGCGGTCGTCGGTCTCTTCGGCGCCAAGATCCAGCCGCGCAATGCGACGCCGAAGCCGGTATGGAACCCCGACCTCGAGGACACCCGCGACTACGACGCCGACTGGCAGAAGGTGCCGACCAACGACGTGTTCCTCAATGGCTTCCGCCAGCAGTGGGAGGAGTACCTCGTCTCGTTCGTCGAGGGCACCGACTACCCGTTCGACCTGCTGGCCGGCGCCCGCGGCGTGCAGTTCGCCGAGGCCGGTCTGACCTCCAGCGCCGAGGGCCGCAAGGTCGCGCTGTCGGCGCTGAGCCTGGACTGACGCGATGACCACCCTGCGACTCCTCGCCGCGGATGGGACGGTGACGGATGCTGCGCTGAACGCGGGCGGATCCTTCACCCGTCCGGCATCCGCTCTGCAGAGCCGCGTGGCCTACGCGGCCGCGCACGTCGTGCCGAAGGTGCACGCCGACAACACCCCGGGGCAGCCCGCCGACATCGACTGGGATTCGACCCTCGCCTTCCGGCGGAACGTGTACTCCTGGGGTCTCGGCGTCGCCGACGCCATGGACACCGCCCAGCGGAACATGGGGTTGGATGCTGCGGCCACCCGCGAGCTGATCGCGCGCAGCGCCGAGGTCGCCCGGGAAGAGGGCGGCTCGGTCGTGGTCGGCGTCAACACCGACCACCTGTCGGAGTCGCACGTCTCGCTCGACCAGGTGATCGACGCCTACAAGGAGCAGCTGCACTTCACCGAAGAGCAGGGCGCCGGCCCCGTGCTGATGGCGTCACGCCACCTGGCCCGGGTCGCGACGAGCGCCGACGACTACCGTCGCGTGTACCGGGAGGTTCTCTCGTCGGCGACGGTTCCGGTGGTCCTGCACTGGCTGGGCACGGCCTTCGACCCGGAACTCGCGGGCTATTTCGGCGCGGAGGACTGGCCGACGGCATCCGGCGTCCTGCTCGACGTGATCGCCGAGAATCCGGGCAAGATCGCGGGCGTGAAGATGAGCCTGCTGAACGCGGAGTCCGAGATCTCGGTGCGCGAGCGCCTGCACTCCTCCGAATCGACGGAGGGCGTGCGCATGTTCACCGGCGACGACTTCAACTACGTCAGCCTGATCGGCGGTGACACTGTCGGCCAGGGAGAAGGGCATTCCGACGCGCTGCTCGGTGCCTTCGCCGCCATCACGCCGGTCGCCTCCGCGGCGATCCAGGCGCTCGACGCCGGCGATCCGTCCCGCTACCTCGAGATCCTCGGGCCGACCGAAGAACTCAGCCGTCAGGTCTTCGCCGCCCCGACGTTCTACTACAAGACGGGCGTCGCGTTCCTGGCGTGGTTGAACGGCCACCAGCCGGCGTTCCAGATGGTCGGGGGCCTGCACGCCGCACGGAGCCTCCCGCACCTGAGCCGCATCGTCGAGCTCGCGAACGCCTCGCTCGCACTGGAGAACCCGGAACTCGCGCGCGAGCGCTGGCACGGGATGCTGCGCCTGAACGGAGTCGACGCATGACCCCCATCGATCGGATGCCGAGCGGCGCGGTCGATCCGCAGGCTGGGAATACAGATGCAGGTCGACACGCCGCAGATCCGACCGCCCTCCGTGATCTCGACCTGCAGGTGTCCGCGGCAGCGCCGCATCCGAGGCTCTCGATCAACCAGGCGACGATCAAGCACGCCGACCTCGCGACCGCCCTCCGCGTGACAGCGGATGCCGGTATCCAGGCCATCGGTCTCTGGCGCGAGCCGGTGAACGAGGTGGGGCTCGACGTCGCCGCACGGATGCTGAACGCCTCCGGACTGCGGTTCACCACGCACTGCCGCGGTGGATTCTTCACGCTGCCCGAGGGCCCGGAGCGGGTCGCGGCGCTCGACGACAACCGCCGGGCGATCGAGGAGACGGCGACGCTGGCTGCGGCGGGAGCCGACGGCTCCACCGCCGTGCTCGTGCTCGTCGCGGGCGGGCTGCCCGAGGGCTCCCGCGACCTGATCGGCGCGCGCGAACGGGTGCGCGACGCGATCGGCGTGCTGGCTCCTGACGCGAAGGCCGCGGGTGTGACGCTGGCGATCGAGCCGCTGCATCCGATGTACGCGTCGGACCGGGCCGTCGTCTCGACGCTCGGCCAGGCGCTCGACATCGCCGCGGACTTCGAACCCGACGTCGTCGGTGCGGCCGTCGACACCTTCCACATCTGGTGGGACCCGCAGGTGCTCGACCAGATCGCGCGGGCCGGCCGCGAAGGCCGCATCGCGACGTACCAGGTGTGCGACTGGAAGACCCCGCTCGCCCCGGACGTGCTGCTGTCGCGCCACTATCCGGGCGAGGGTGTGATCGACTTCGGATCGCTCACCCGCGCGGTCGTCGAGACCGGCTACGACCGCGACATCGAGGTCGAGCTGTTCAACGCCGACATCTGGGCGGATGCTCCGGAGAACGTGGTGCGCCGCACCGCCGAGTCGTTCGGCGCGGCGGTCTCGCCGCACCTGCGCTGAGGGCCTTCGAGACGCTCAGGGACCCCGGTTCCGCGAGAGGATGAACGCATGACATCGATCCGTCCTGGGCTCTGCTCGGTGACCTTCCGTGCGCTCGCACCCGAGCAGATCGTCGCGCTCGCCGCCGATGCCGGGCTCGAGTCGATCGAGTGGGGCGGCGACGTGCACGTGCCGCCGGGGGACACCGCCCGGGCCGCGCAGGTCGCGACTGCCACGACGGATGCCGGACTCGCGGTCGCGTCGTACGGCTCGTATTTCCGGGCACAGGTCGACGAGTCGCTCACGCCGATCCTCGACAGCGCCGAGGCGCTCGGGGCCGACCGCATCCGGATCTGGGCCGGGTCCGTCGGCTCCGCCGAGGCCGCCCCGTCGGACTGGGCGGCCGTCGTGGATCGGCTGCGGGCGGCCGCAGTCGAAGCGGCGGCGCGGGGGATCGGTCTCGCGCTCGAGTTCCACTCCGGCACGCTGGCCGACACCGCACCGACCACGCTGCGACTGCTGGGCGAGGTCGGGCATCCGGCTCTGTCGACGTACTGGCAGCCGACGGTCGCCGCTGCCGACGACGTCGCGGTCGACGAGTATCGTGCGATCGCCGACCACACGAGTGCGGTGCACGTGTTCTCCTGGTGGCCGGCGAAGGAGCGGCTGCCGCTCGTCGCGCGCTCCGACCTGTGGCGACGCTTCTTCCCTGTCGCTGCCGCCGCTGATCGGCCCCCGCGCGACGCGCTGCTGGAGTTCGTCCCCGGCGACGACCCTGCGCTTCTCGCCGCCGAGGCTGCGGCGCTGCGCGATTTCCTGAACCTCTGACATGGGAGCGTTCCCGTGGCAGAGGCGCTTCGCGTCGCGATGGCAAGCGTTTGCCAGAAACCCTGGCGCTGACCCCATCCAGGGTGGTAAGAACGTTTACGAACGGTCCTGATCGGGACCTTCCACCGCTGGATCATCCCTCGAGGAGACGAAGATGTCGCTCGCCCGCACCTCCACGCACACCCCCGCCCGCAGCCGGATCATCGCGGCGCTCGTGGCCGCCGTCGTGGTGATCCCCGCCCTCGCGTCCTTCGAAGCCTCGTCGCTGCCGGCATCCGCAGCCGAACCGGGGATCACGGCCGGTCTCGATCTCAGCGCCGGCAACCGTCGCGCCCCCGTCTCCGGTCTCTACGACTGGAGCAAGGCGGGGTACCGCGGGGGTCAGAATCTCCCTAACACCGCCGCCCTCACGCCTCGAGCCGCCTGCGACATCACCGCCGCCGAGATGACGAGCGCGCACGGCGTGATCGCCGGAGACGGCGTCGACGACACCGCGGGCATCCAGGCCGCGATCGACGCGATCCGCACCCAGTGCTCGGCCTCGGCCGGGTTCGCCGACCTCAGCCGCATCACGCTCCCCGCCGGCCGACTCGACGTGTCGCGCGAACTCCACCTCGACGCCGACTACCTGGTGATCCGGGGCGCGGGGGCCTCCGCCGGCAGCGGTACGACCCTCGTCTACCGTCCGGACGTGAACACGCGCTACGACACCGTGACCCCCGACGGGTCGGAGTGGGACAAGGACGGGATGGAATTCGGGCAGGGCAGCGGTGGCTGGCTGTGGCCGGGCCGCGGGCTGTTCCGCGTGCAGTCGCGCGGTGTGCACACCGCCTACGCCAGCGACTACGCCGCCGCGCCGGCGAACCGCAAGGACCTCTTCGAGGGCACCGTCAACGTGCAGTGGAAGGTCGGCATCGCGCTGCGCGCCAAGACCGGCGATGCCGGGTACGCGGCCAGAGCCGGCGACACCGTCGTGCACCTGGCGACGAACGGCGCGATGACGAACCTCGGCGTGGGAGCGCTCGTGAACATCCGGGCCGCCAACTCGATCAAGTTCTACGAGACGCAGAAGGCGACTCCCACCACGCATCCGCTGCAGAACCTGCACATGCGGCAGCAGATCTTCCGGATCGTCGCCAGCAACGCCACCACCCGCACGATCACCCTCGACAAGCCGCTCGAGTACGACGTGCCGGTGAACTCGACCTCGGACGGGTCCGCGAGCATCGGCGGCACGGTGTACGCGTCGAAGGCGTCTCCGATCGTCGACCCGGTGGTCGGTGTCGGCATCGAGTCGCTCGCCTTCACGCAGGAGGTCGCCGGGGTCACGCCTGCCGCCGCGGCCCACAACTACGGCAACCTCGCACCCGATCAGGCCATGCACGGCATCGTGTTCAAGTGGGCCGTGGACTCGTGGGTACGCGGCATCCGCGCGGAGATGACCGGGTCGCACCCGATCGTCACCGAAGAGGCCAAGAACCTGCAGATCGTCGACAATCAGCTCGACGGATCGTGGAACAAGGGCAAGGGCGGCAACGGCTACTTCCGCGGCTCGCGGGTCTGGGACTCGGTCTACGCCGGCAACACCTCGCGAAATCTCCGCCATTTCACGTTCCAATGGTCCGCCTCCGGCAACGTCGTGATCGGCAACGACTTCGACTCCGATCTGAACCTGCACGGCGGGTGGGAGCGCAACAACCTGTTCGAGCTCAACAAGGTCACCGTCCCCTATGCCCACCGCTCCGGCAACTGCACGTCGAACTGCGGCGAGGAGGGCGGCGGCGGCCCGGACAACTCGAACTGGTACCCCATCTGGTGGGGCGCCGGACAGAAGGCGGTGAAGTGGTCGGGATCCTCTGGGCCCCGCAACGTCTTCTTCAACAACGACATGAGCAAGCAGCTCGGCAGCGACTCGGCGGCGTACACGCCGTACCTGGCCGACCGGCACCGCATCCTGCAGTTCGGGTGGAGCGGCACCGCCTGGCGCCACCTCGATGTCGGCGGAACCGCCATCGCGGACTGGGCATCTCGCGAGACGCTCGACTACGGCGACGGCCATGGCGTGCACGACGACCTGACGGATGCAGCGGACTCGCTGTTCCTCGTCGACGCCGGCGACGCGGGTCCCGGCGGGCCGGGTGGCCCCGGCAACCCGGGCAACCCCACTGCCGTACTGATCTCGCAGGGGCGACCGGCGACGGCGTCGTCGGTGGAGGGGTCCGCGTTCGCGGCCGCTGCTGCCGTCGATGCGTCGAGCACGACCAGGTGGGCGAGCGCCGAGGGCGTCGATCCGCAGTGGATCACCGTAGATCTCGGAGCGGGGGCCACGGTGTCGCGGGTCGTCCTGAACTGGGAAGCGGCGTACGCGTCGAAGTACAAGGTGCAGATCTCGGCCGACGGCACCACGTGGACCACGCTGAAGGACGAGACGGCCGGCAACGGCGGCACGGATGACCTGACCGGGCTGTCGGGCGCCGGACGGTACCTGCGGGTGCACGGCACCGCGCGGGGCACCGCCTACGGCTACTCGCTCTGGGATCTCCAGGTGTACGGCACGGCGGGAACCCCGGGCCCCGTCGACCCGGGGCCCGGCACCGGCGCCGTCGTCGATGTCGACACCGCCGCTGAGCTCTCCGCCGCACTGACCGCCGCCGAGCCCGGCCAGACCATCAAGCTCGCCGCCGGCACCTACCGCGGCAGCTTCGTCGCGACCGACTCCGGTACCGCGGCGAAGCCGATCACCCTCACCGGGCCGCGCAACGCGATCATCATCAACAACGGGTCGTCGGGGACCCTCTCCGGGTGCCCGCAGCCGACCGCGGGGTGGAACTCCGGATACGGGCTCTGGCTGTTCGGTGCGTCGTACTGGAACGTGAAGGGCGTCACCGTCGCCGAGTCGAAGAAGGGCATCGTGCTCGACGCCGCCACTCACGTGACCATCGACGACGTGCTCGTGCGGGACATGCAGGAGGAGGGTGTGCACTTCCGTCGTTCCTCGGCTGACGGCACCATCCGCGACTCCGAGATCATCCGTGTCGGACTGGTCAAGCCCGGGTACGGCGAGGGCGTGTACCTCGGCTCCGCCAACTCGAACTTCGACTGCTTCGCGGATTCCAGCGGATTCGACCGGTCCGACCGCGTGCAGGTGCTCGACAACACCTTCGGCCCCGGCATCGCCGCCGAGCACATCGACGTCAAGGAGGGCACGCAGTCCGGCGTCATCCGCGGCAACCAGTTCAACGGCACGGGGATCTCCGGTGAGAACTCGGCCGATTCCTGGATCGACGTGAAGGGCAACGGCTACCTCATCGAGGGCAACTCCGGCACCTTCTCCTCGCCGGGCACCTTCGCCAACGGCTACGAGACGCACAACCCGCTGACCGGCTTCGGCTGCGGAAACATCTGGCGCTCCAACACCTCCGACCTCGGTGGGGTCGGCAAGTACGCCGTGTTCATCTCGTCCACGTCGAAGTGCTCGAGCAATCCCAACAAGGTCTACGCGTCGAACACCGTCGCGAACGCTGTCACGGGGCTCACGAACGTCACGGTCACGCCGTGACTCGGAGCCCCGGGCAAACCACCCATGAATCAATGACGATCGGAGAATGAATGTTCCAGAAGAAGAAGCGGGTCGTCGCGGCGATCGCCGTGGCGACGCTGTCCGCGGCGGGAGTCGCGGTCGCCGACGCGGCCGTCGCCGACACCACGACCGTGACCTCGATCTCGCAGCTGCAGAGCGCGGTCAACAGCTCCGACCCCGGTGACGTGATCGTGCTGAAGAACGGCAGCTACAGCGTCTCCTCCGCGGTGAGCCTCGGATCCAGCGCCTCCGGATCCTCTTCCGCACCGGTGATCATCAAGGCCGAGACCGTCGGAGGAGTGACGCTCACCGGCTCATCGAGCTTCTCGTTCTCGAGCGTGCACGATGTCAGCATCCAGGGCTTCACGTTCACCCAGTCGACCACGATCGACGTGGGCTCGAGCAGTAAGGCGGTCGACTTCATCCGCAACGAGTTCGCGTTCTCCGACGCGGCCGAGCACAACCTGATCATCCGCTCGGACGACTCGGAGATCGGATACAACTGGTTCCACGGCAAGGACTCCCTCGGCGTCTACCTCGGGATCGAAGGACCGGGCACCGACACCATCGCCAAGAACTCCCACATCCACCACAACTACTTCTCCGACCACAACTTCACCGGCGACAACGGCGGTGAGTCGATCCGGCTCGGCACCAGCCCGAAGGCGCTCTCCAGCGGTGGCGCGATCGTGGAGTACAACCTGTTCGAGAACGCCAACGGAGACCCCGAGGCGATCTCGGTGAAGTCGAGCGGCCACACCATCCGGTACAACACGATCCGCGACAGCGTCGGCGGCATCGTGCTGCGCCACGGCAACAACAACAAGGTGCTGTCGAACTACATCATGAACGGCGACAACGGCATCCGCATCTACGGCAACGACCACGTCGTCATGAACAACTACGTGAGCGGCATCAGCAACCCGGACGGGGCGATCGTCGTCGGATCCGGCACCGTGCGCGATCACTTCGTGGGCGAGAGCAGCGATTCGCGGAAGAAGTACGATGCCCCCGACCGCATCCGCATCGGCCTCAACACTGTCGCGAACAACGTCAACGGCCTCGCCGGCGAAACGCACCGCACGGTCAAGCCGCTGAACGTGACGATCGTCGACAACATCTTCCAGGGCGCCACCGGCAAGCTCGCCGACGTGCCGCTCATGCAGGACTTCTACTGGCGCGGCAACATCCTGTGGGGCGCGGCCGCGAACGGGAACATCCCGACGGTGGGCTACACGCGGGTGAACCCGCAGCTGGCGCAGGACTCGGCCGGCGTGTGGAAGATCGGCTCGTCGAGCCCCGCGGTGAACGCGGCGTTCATGACCGACCACGGCACCTGGGTCACGGATGATATCGCCGGCCGGACTCGCGCCGGTACCTACGACGTCGGTGCGCACGAGTCGACCACGAACCCGGCTTCTCGGGCACCGCTGACGACGGCCGACGTGGGGCCGAGCGCGCCGTAGGCCAGGATTCGCGGCGCGGAACGCGGAACGCCGGGGAAGAGAGATCTTCCCCGGCGTTCTTCACGTCTCCTGAAGTCTCTCCGGCAGCGTCTCCGGCAGCGTCAGGAGCGCGGGATGCGGAACGTGTCGTAGGGGATGCGCCGCACCAGGTCGTCGGCGATGTCGGCGGCATCCGCCTCGGTGAGACGGTGGGTCGCGACGAGCGAAGCCAGGTAGGAGGCATCCGCGCGACGGGCCATGTCGTGCCGGGCGGGGATCGAGCAGAACGCCCTGGTGTCGTCGATGAATCCTGAGGTCTTCGCGAAGCCCGCGCTGTCGGTGATGGCGCGGCGGTAGCGCTCCATGGCATCCGGGGTGTCCAGGAACCACCAGGGAGCGCCGACGTACACGCTCGGATAGAAGCCGGCGAGAGGCGCGAGCTCGCGGGAGAAGGCCGTCTCGTCGACCGTGAACAGCACGAGTCGCAGCGCCGTGTCGGTGCCGAAGTCGTTCAGCGCCCGCCGCAGCGGCTCGGTGAACGTGGTCGGCAGCGGAAGGTCGTGGCCGGTGTCGGCGCCGTGGCGCTCGAGCGTGGGGGAGTGGTGGTTGCGGTGCACGCCGGGGTGCAGCTGCATCACCATGCCGTCTTCGGCCGACATCTCGACGAGGCGGTAGAGGATGTCGCGGCGGTAGGCCGTGCCCTCGGCGATCGTGGCGTCGCCGCGGAGGCCTGCCGCGTGAATGCGCTCGGCCTCGCCGCGCTCGAGCGGCAGCGCCCAGGCATCGGCCACCCCGGTGTCGGTGGAGGTGCCACCGGCCGCGCGGAAGTACGCGCGGCGTGCGCGCAGCGCGGCGAGCAGGCCGGCGTGGGTGTCGCAGGCGATGTCGGATGCCGCGGCAAGGCGGTCGAGGGCCTCGATCCAGCCGGGGGCGGACGGGTCCATGCTGCGATCGGCGCGGAACGTGGGCAGCACGCGGCCGTGGAAGGTGGGGTCGTCGGCGAGCACCCGGTGGGCGGCGAGGTCATCGGCGGGATCGTCGGTCGTGGCGAGCACGTCGACGCCGAAGCGCTCGAACAGGGCGCGCGGCCGGTAGGCGTCGTCGGTCAGCAGCTCGGCGACCTCGTCGTACACACGGTCGGCCGTGTCGGGGGTGAGTCGGGTGGTGATGCCGAACACCTCGCCGAGCTGATACTCCAGCCAGTACTGCACGGGCGTGGCGCGGAACAGGTGCCAGTGCGCGGCGAGCACACGCCAGGCGTCGCGCGGATCGATCGCGGGTGCCCCGGCCGGTGCCTGGACCTGGCCGAGCGGCACGCCGGCGCCGTGCAGCACCCGGGTCACGTAGTGGTCGCCCGTGATGAGCAGATCGGTCGGGGAGGCGAACGGCGCGTTCTCGGCGAGCATCGAGGCGGAGACGTGCCCGTGCGGCGAGCAGATCGGTGCGTCGCGCACGCGGAGATAGAGGTCGCGGGCAATGTCGCGGGTGGTCGGATCGCTCGGAAAGAGGCGGTCCGGATGCATCATCGTGGTCGGCATGCTTTCCTTCTGCGGTCGTGCGAGACGACGGGATCACCCCTCGCCTCCCTGCACGCTACCTGTCCTCACAACGAATGGCAACCGTTTGCCATAGAATGGTCGGAGAGCCGACGACGGAGTCGGTTCGGGTGTCGGCTCGGGTGTCGGCGAGAACGCGAGGAGAATGCATGTCGCAGGGGTATCCGGCCGGTGAAGGACACACGATCGCCCACCTGGGCGTCGGAGCCTTCCACCGGGCGCACCAGGCCTGGTACACGCACGCGGCGTCCGATGACGCCGATCCGTGGAGCATCGTCGCGTTCACCGGGCGCTCGCCGGAGCAGGCGCGCATTCTGCAGCAGCGGCGCGGCCGTTACACGCTGATCACGCGCGGCATCGACGGTGACGAGTTCAGCCAGATCGCCAGCATCCGCTCCGCCCACGACGGCGCCGAGCGCGCGGTGTGGGACGCGGTCGTCGCCGATCCCCGCACGCGCATCATCACGCTCACCATCACCGAGGCCGGCTACCGGGTCGCCGATCCGGCAGCACCGGCAGCCACGGCGCCCGCGCGACTCGCGCTCGGTCTCGCCGCGCGCCGCGCCGCGGACGCACCTCCTCTCACGGTCATCAGCTGCGACAACCTCAGCGGCAACGGCGAGGTCGCACGCTCCGTCGTGTTGGCAGCGGCGGCCGCGATCGACCCGGCTCTCCCCGGATGGATCGACGACAACGTCGCGTTCCTCTCCTCGATGGTCGACCGCATCACGCCGCAGACGACCGCGGAGGACATCGACGCGGTCGAGAGGGCGATCGGCATCCGCGACGCCGGCACCGTCGTCGCCGAACCCTTCTCGGAATGGGTCATCGAAGACGGATTCGCCGGACCCCGCCCGGCCTGGGAGCGGGCGGGGGCACGGATGACCGGCGACCTCGCGCCGTTCGAGGAGCGCAAGCTCCGCATCCTCAACGGGGCGCACTCCCTCCTCGCCTATCAGGGATTGCTGCGCGGCTTTGACGACGTCGCCGCGGCGTTCGGCGACCCCGCGCTGCGCGCCCGCGTCGAGCAGTACTGGGCGGTCGCGGCGGCGAGCTGCCGCCTGCCGGCCGCCGAGATCGACGAGGCGATCGAGGCCACCCGGGGGCGGTTCGCGAATCCGCGGATCCGGCACCGACTGGCCCAGATCGCGCTCGACGGTGCGCACAAGCTGCCGCACCGCATCGTGCCGGTGCTCGAACACGCGGTGCGCGCGGATGCGGATGCGGGAGCCCCGGCATCCGTCATCGCCGCCTGGTGTCTTCAGGGCGGGCACTCGGAACAGGAAGCCGCCGCATTGCTCGGCGACGTCACCGACTCATCCACGGGAGCTGCAATGCTCGCCGTGATCGGGCGCGAACTCCGTAGGCTGGAGGATGATCCCGCCGGCGCTTCTCGGAGCGTCGGGGCAGTGAGGAGCTGACATGACCGAAGACGCGACCGTCGACGCAGGAACGCCCGCCGCTCCATCGTCGGATGCCGGTTCGGGGCGCCCCACGGAGAACGTGACGATCTACGACGTCGCGAGGCTCGCGGGAGTGAACCCGTCCACCGTCTCGCGGGCGCTGAATCGCCCCGGGCGCGTGAACGCGGTGACGGAGCGCCGGATCAGGGCGGCAGCCGAGTCGCTCAACTATCACGTCAATCCGATGGCGCGGGCGCTGCCCACCGGCCGCACGTCGATCATCGGGCTGATCGTCTCCGACATCACGAACCCGGTGTTCTTCGACGTGATCCGTGGCGCCGAGGCCGCAGCGGCCAGGGCCGGCTACACGCTGGTGCTCACCGAGTCCGAGGAGTCGGATCAGCGCGAATACGAGGGCGCGGAGCGGATGCTGCGCATGGTCGACGGTCTGCTGCTGGCGACGCCCCGCATGTCCGACGATCAGATCCGTGCGCTGGCCAGGCAGAAGTCGGTCGCCGTGGTGAACCGACTGGTCGACGACGTGCTCTCGGTCGTGCCCGACGTGCAGCACGGCATCGCCGAGGCGGTCAGGCACCTGCGGAGCCTCGGTCACACCAAGGTCGCCTACGTGCCGGGCCCGCCGCTGTCGTGGATGGCACGCCACCGAGGCGAGCTGCTCGCGCAGCGCTGCGAATGGGCGCACATCGAACTCGTGCAGCTCGAGTCGGCCGCGCCGACCGTCGCCGGGGGACGCAGCGCCGCGATGGCGGTCAAGAACAGCGGGGCCACCGCCGTCATCGCCTACAACGACCTGATCGCGATCGGCCTCATGCAGGAGCTCGTCGAGACCGGCATCCGCATCCCCGCCGATATCAGCGTCGTCGGCTTCGACGACATCTTCGGGGCCGACTTCACCTCGCCGCCGCTCACCACCGTCAAGTCGCCGCTGCGTGAAGAGGGCGATCACGCCATGGCTGCCCTCCTCAGCCGGGTGACCGACAGCATCCTGCCATCGATCGGATTCGACCTGGCGACCACTCTCGTGGTGCGCGGGTCGACGGGCGTCGCCGCGAGCTGACCGGACCCGCACACGAAGAAGCGGCCGATCCGCACCCGGGAATGTCCACGACACGGGTACCGACCGACCGCTCCTCCGGCCGCTGGGCGGCAGGTCCGGGTCAGGGCGCGAGTGGCCCGACATCCTCCGGAGTCAGGGGAGCGCGCTTGGCGTGCCCCGGGCGCAGCTCGTGCGGGCCGACGTCGGCCGTGCCGATGCGCTTGCGGCCGTCGATGTCGTCGCGCACCCACGCGCTGTGATTCTGCGTCGCCGCGTCGACCGCGGGGCTCGAGGGACCGATGCGCAGCACGTCGGCGGCATCCCTGGTGAGCTTCGGGTCCACACGGGTGAAGCCGGTGGCCGGGGCGTCGCCGTCTGCGGCAGCGCCCCAGAGGATGTTGCCGGCCCAGGTGAAGCCCTGCGAGAGCGGCACCGAGGCGAGCACTCCGGTGTCGCCCTGCACGATGTTGTCGACGATCACGCAGTCTCGGGGCTCCAGCGGACGGTGCGTCTCGCCCGCGATGCCCCCGGTGTTGCCCACGAACGTGTTCAGGGCGACGCGGATGCGGTCGGCCGCATCGTTCTTCGTGCGCGAGGTCGACGGCTCGCCCTCGTAGTGATCGCGCACCGTGCCCGCACCGAGCACGAGCGCCGTGTCGGCGGTCTCGGCGATGTAGTTGTTCACGATGACGTGGTCGTTGCCGTAGAGGCGGATGCCGCGCAGCCCGCGGATGATGTGGTTCGACTCGACCCTGGTGCGGTTGCCGTGGCGCAGCACGATGCCGCCGCCCGAGTCGCGGATCGTGTTGAACCGGATGGTGTTGTCGCTCGACTTGACCGAGATCGCCTCGGGGTCGCCGTTGGTGCGCTCGAACAGGTTGTACTCCACGACGGCGTGGGCACTGCTCAGCGCCCGAGGGCTCACGCCCAGGCGGATCGGCTCGCCGCCGTTGTCGCCGGCGAAGCTGTGGTCGGAGAAGTAGTTGTGGTGGATGTGCACGTTCTCGGCCATCTCCGTGGAGCCGGCGCCCTCGACGCCGAGGAAGATGCCGAGAGTCGACTTGCCGTGGAAGTGGTTGTACTCGATCACCGTGTCATCCGCACGCACCATCACACAGTGCAGCCCCTCGACGTCGGCGAGCACGAACTCGTTGCGGCTCAGCGTGACCGACTGGCAGGTCGCAGCGATCTCGAGGGTCGTGGACTGCGTGAACACGAACCCGCTCAACACCAGGTCGTGCGTCTGGTCGAACACGAAGCTCGCGGCACCCGTGAAGGTCACGCCACCGATCGTGGCGGCGGTGATGGTGAGCGGCTTGTTGCCGCGTCCGCCCGCACCGGAGAGGTTGATCGGTGCGCCGTCGGGCACCGCGTAGGTGCCGTCGGCGACGATGATCGTGCCGCCCTTGGTCATGCTCGCGATCGCGGCCCGCAGCTGGTCGAGGCTTGCGACGTGCCGGTACGGACCGCGGCCGGGGAGCAGAGGAGCGATGGTGCCGGCGGATGCCGCGAGCGGACGGTCGAGCACGGCGGCGCCCGCCTGCTGGGGGATCGCGATCGCGGCAGCGCCGGCGACCGCGGACAGGATGAAGGTACGGCGTTTCATGGTTCCTCCTCGTTGAGGGTTCGTCGTGTGATTCGGGTCGGTTCGGGTCAGGTCGGGTGGGGTCGGGCGGAAATCTCAGAGCGTGTCGAGGAAGATCTCGATCACCGGCACCGGGCTGTCCGGTCGCTGCACGGGCAGCTGGAGCGTGAGGGTGCCCTCGGGGAGGCCGCCCATCAGCGTGTTCTGCGCCTGGCGGGCGGGGTCGATGTGCAGGGGGAGCACCTCCGACGCATCCGACATCAGCTGGGCATAGCGCACCTTGCCGGCGAGGCCGGGCAGGTGCAGGTGCCTGAACGGCCACGAGAACAGGTGCACGTACAGGCGGTCGCCGCGCTGGGTGTACCGGGTGTCGCTCGGCGCCGACCAGGCCGCGGGACCTGCGCCGTGGATCGACCGGGCATGGTCGTCCATCCAGGCGGCGATCTCCGCGAAGGTGCGCTGCGCCGTGGCGTCGATGCGGCCGCGGCCGTCGGGGCCGACGTTCAGCAGCAGGTTGCCGTCCTTCGAGACGCCGTCGATGAGCAGCTTGATCAGCGCCTCGGAGCTCTTCGTGTCGAGATTGTCGCGGTCGTAGCCCCAGCTGCCGTTCAAGGTCTGGCAGGCCTCCCACGCGACCGGGACGCCGTCGCGCTCCATCGGCTTCAGCGGCTGGTACTGCTCGGGGGTGACGATGTCGCCGGGGATGCCGAGCCGATCGTTCACGATGATGCCCGGCTGCAGGGTGCGCACCAGCGCGAGCAGGTTCTCGGCATCCCAGTCCGCCGCGCCCTTCCCGCCCCAGTAGTCGGGGCGGTGCGTGTAGGAGAAGTCGAAGAAGAGGTAGTCGATCTGCCCGTACCCGGTGAGCAGCTCGCGCACCTGGCCGTGCAGGTAGCGCTGGTAGTCGCGGATGTCCCGGTCGGCCGTGTTGGCCTTGAACTGCTCGTCATCGCGCTGCGGGTGCGTACCGTCGACGGGGAAGCCCTCGTGGTGCCAGTCGATCAGCGAGTAGTAGAGCCCGACGCGGAGCCCCTCGGCGCGACAGGCCTCGACGAACTCGGCGACCGCGTCGCGGCCGAACGGCGTGTTGACGCTCGTGTAGTCGGTGAGCTTTGAGTCCCACAGGCAGAACCCGTCGTGATGCTTGGCCGTGAGCACGACGTAGCCGGCGCCCGCCGCCTTCGCGGTGCGCGCCCACGCGCGGGGGTCGTAGCGATCGGGGTCGAAGTGCTCGCGGTACGGCTCGTACCGTGCATCGGTCAGCAGCTCGCGGCTCTTCACCCATTCGTGCCGGGCCGCGAGCGAGTACAGCCCCCAGTGCACGAACATGCCGAAGCGTGCTTCGGTGAACCATTCGAGGTCGGCGGATGCCGTCATGACGCGTCTCCTTGTGGGACAGGGCGTGGGGCCGGGTGGTGAGCTGTCGCGGGCTGCGCGTCGACGAGCGCGTCGTGCAGGTCTGCGAGCTCACCGGGAGTGAGGCCGTGTGCGAGCAGGTAGTCCGCGGCCGAGCCCCACTGCGCATCGAGGACGGTCAGGGTCTCGCGCATGACCTCGGCGGGGGCCTCGGTGGCCAGCATCCAGGCGTGCTGCGATTCGGGGTACTTCTTCGCGAGCCGCTCGGAGGTCGCCTTGCGGTGATCCGCGGGGATCAGCTCGGCGGTGCGCGTGTAGTCGGCGACGACGGCATCCCGATCCGCTCCCACAGCTGCGAGAGCGAGGGCGATGGCGACGCCGGTGCGGTCCTTGCCGGCGGTGCAGTGCACGAGCGTGGGCTCGCCGGCCGCGATGATGCGTACGGCCTCCACCAGCTGCGTGGACGATTCGGCCAGGAGGTGCGTGTAGATCTCGCCGAGGCTGTAGTCCTCGAGGAAGAACGAGCGCGCCGATCCCAGATACAGGGGGAGTCGGGTCACGGCGACACCGTCGAGGTCGGTCACGTCCTCGACGGTCTCCTCGTCGGAGCGCAGGTCGACGATGCGGCGGATGCGAGCCTGTACGGCATCCGCCCCTCGAGCGCTGAGCGCGGCGAGGTGCCCGGAGCGGAACAGTCGTCCGCTCCGGATCACCCCCTCGATGGTGCGGATGCCGCCGACATCCCGAAATCCCGGAACGCCGTCGACCCCGATCGCGCTGTCCACCGTCTCGTGCTCCATCGCCCGTTCAGCCCTTGAGCGCGCCGGACGTGAGCCCGCGGGCGAACGAGCGCTGGAACAGGAGGAACACGATCACCGACGGCGCGAGGGCCAGCAGCGATGCCGCCATGACCACACCCGGTGTGACCTCGGGCTCGATGCGCAGCGTGCGCAGCGCCAGCGGAAGGGTGTAGGTGTCGCTCGACGTGGAGACGAGCAGCGGCAGCAGGTACTGATCCCAGATCATCGTGAACCCGAAGACCCCGACGACCCCGAGCGCCGGCTTGCAGAGCGGCACGATGATCTGCGCGAACACGCGCAGCTCGCTGGCGCCGTCGATGCGCGCGGCCTCCTCGAGTTCGAGCGGCACGTCCTTCATGAACTCGGTCATCACGAGGATCGAGAACGCCCAGGCGCCGATGGGCACGATCATTCCGGCGAGCGAGCCCATCAGGTTGATGTGCAGCAGGGGCAGGTCCGCCAGCAGGATCGACAGCGGCAGGGCGAGGATCTCGTCCGGCAGCATCATCGTGGCGAGGATCGCGACCAGCGCCAGCGCCGAGAAGCGGAACTTCTTCCTGGCCAGCGCGTACCCGGCGAGCACAGACACGACCACCTGCAGCAGGAGCCCGAAGCCGACCACGAAGAACGAGTTCATCAGGTAGCCGAGCACCCCGAAGTCGAACGCGATCGCGAAGTTCTCGAGCGTCGGCCGGTTCGGGATGACGCTGAGCTCGGTCGGATCGGAGACCTCGCTGAAGGCGCCGGCGAGCAGAGCCAGCAGGGGGCCGGCGAAGAGCGCGACGACGACCGCGTACAGCAGCACCTTCACGCCGATCGCGACGACGGTACGGCTCTCGGTGAGTCCGAGGGCGGTGTCGGTTCCGACGCTCATGCGTTCTTCCTTCTCCGCAGCATCAGCTGCACGACGACGGTGAGCACGAGTGTCGCGAGGAACAGGAGCACTGCTCCCGCCGAGCCGACACCGAGCTTCTGCTGCTCCAGGCCGAGTTTGTAGAGGAGGGTCATCACGACCTCGGTGGCGCCGTTCGGGCCGCCGTTGGTCATCAGGTACACCTCGGTGAACACCCGGAAGCCGCGGATGGCGGCGAGGATGAACAGGATCGAGAACACCGGGCGGAGACCGGGGAGGGTCACGTGGATGATGCGCTGCCACCGGTTGGCTCCGTCGACGGTGGCCGCCTCGTACAGTCCGCGGTCGATGCCCGCGAGACCGGCGAGGATGATCATCATGTCGTAGGGGCCGCCGCGCCAGATGCCCATCACCATGATCGACCACATGGCCGAGTCGGGGCTGTTGATGTACTCGCTGGGCGCGAGGCCGAGAACACCGATGATCGAGTTCAGGAACCCGTCGGGGGACGGGTGGTACATGATCCGCCACAGCTCAGCGACCACGGCCATCGGGACGACCACGGGGAGGAAGGCTGCGGAGCGGATGAAGGAGAGCTTGCGGGTCTGCCCCTCGAGCAGGAGCGCGAGTGCGAATCCGAGGACGAGGCAGCCCAGGGTCTGGCCGAACGCCAGGATGAGCGTGTTGACCGTGGCGTCGCGGAAGGCCGGCGACGAGAGGATCGTCTCGTAGTTCGCGAGGCCCACGAATTCGTTGCCCAGGTAGGGGCGCACGTTCTCCACCGACATGCCGACGGCCTGGACCATCGGGATGTAGCGGAAGACGAGGAAGAGCAGGAGGGCGGGAGCGAGGAAGGCCCACGGGACCCACCACTGCCCCTGCACTCGATGGCGGCCGCGCCGCCGGGCGGGCGACGGGGACGCGCTGGTCCCCGCCGCCCGCTTCGGAGCGTCTGCCGCGGAGACGGCGTCTGCTGTGTGGATTGTCACTGCTTGAGGATTCCCTGCGTCAGGAGCTCGGCCGTCAGCTTGCCGTCGAGCGCGGTGAGTTCTTCTTCGACGTCGAGCGAGCAGTCGGCGAGCAGCGCGTTGATGGTGTCGGCGCTCATCTGACGGACCGGAGTCCAGCTGGGGATGGTCGGCGCGTAGTGGCCGCTCTCCTTGTAGGCGTCGGCGAAGGTCTGCCAGCGAGGGTCGTCGCGAACGTCAGCGACGTCGACCTTCTCGTTCACGGGGAGCTGGATGGCGAAGGCATCCGTGCCCTCCATGCCGAACTTCTGCGCCTCGGGGCTCACGTACCAGTCGGCGAAGGCGGTCTGGCCCTTCACGTTCTCGGACCCGGCCATCAGGTAGACCGTGCCGCCCTCGGCGAGCACGGAGGAGTCCTTCGGACCCTGGGGTGCGGGGACGACCGTGTACTTGTCGGCGCCCAGCACCTTGTCGAAGCGGGGCATCATGTAGGGCCCGGTCACGTACATGCCGGCGACTCCGGACTCGAAGGCCTCGTTGGTGGGAGGGGTGTCCATGCTCGGGGCGCCCGGCTGGACGACGCCGGCCTTGCACTGCAGGTCGCGGAACCACGTGGTCGCTTCGATCGCCTCGTCCGAGGTCATCGCCGGCAGCCACTCGTCGCCGGAGCCGGTGATGAAGTCGCCGCCCGCTGCCCAGAGGAAGTTCGAGAAGTACCAGGAGGCGTAGCCGCGCTTGGTCGATCCCGGGACCGCCAGGCCGTACGTGTCGGCCTGGCCGTTGCCGTCGGGGTCGTTCTCGGTGAACGCCGTGGCGACCTCGAGCATCTCGTCCCAGTTCGTCGGAGCCTCGAGGCCCAGCTTCTCCAGCCAGTCGCTGCGGATCACGAGGGCGTTGGCCTGTGCCGAGTAGGGGATGCCGTAGGTCTTGCCGTCGACGGCCTTGCCGGCTTCGAGTGCCTGTGCGGTCAGATCCTTCGAGTTCTCGATCTCGTCGAGGTCGATCTCGCGGAGGATGCCCTGCGACTGCATCGTGCCGAGCTGGCTGACGTCGTTGAGCACGATGTCGGGCAGGTCCTTCTGGCCGGCGCGCTGGGCGAGCTTGATCTCGAAGTCGTCGAAGATCGCGGTGACCTCCGCCTTGAAGCCGCTGGCCTCGGCGAACGCCTCGACCTGTCGGATCGTGGCCGCCTCGCTCGGGCTGCCGGGGGTCGTGCGGGTCCAGACCTCGAGGACGGCCTCTTCGTCCTGTTCGACCGTGGAGCCGCCAGCGGGGGTGCTGCTGCTGGAGCAGCCTGCGAGAGCGAGCGTCACGACGCCCAGAACCGCTGCTGCCTTCATCTTCGTGTGCATGTGTTCTCCAGAGTTTGGCAAACGCTTGCCACCTTGCAAGACGTCGCTGGTGAATCTAACCTAAGGACGCGAGCACTGTCAATCATTGATCGGATGTTTCGCTTTCAAGGACGAGTGAGCGGGAGAACGACATGGTCGATGGGGATGTGCGCCTGACAGCGCGATTGGTGATGGAGGAGCGTCGGCGCGACGACGTGTTCCCCGCCGAGGTGCTGGCCGATATCGACCGTATCGCGGAGCGCGTTCTGCCGCCCCTCACCGCCGCAGAACTGGCGGCGGATCCGCACGCCCTGCGCGACGTCGACGTGCTCCTCACGGGGTGGGGTCCGCCCCTTCTCGACCAGGATCTGCTCGACCGCGCGCCCCGGCTCCGTGCGGTCCTCCACGCCGCAGGGTCGGTGAAGCCGCTGGTCACCCAGGCGGTGTGGGATCGCGGTATCGCGATCGTGTCGGCGGCTGCGGCGAACGCCGATCCGGTGGCCGAGATGACGGCCGCGCAGATCGTGCTGGCCGCACGCGGAGTGCCGGCGTCGAGGCGCCGTTACCGGGTGGAGCGCTCGCGCTCGGCGGCCGCCGCGGCTGCGGGTACCCGAGGAGCCGTGATCGGACTCGTCGCGCTGGGCGAGATCGGCCGCCGGGTGGCGGAGCGCCTGCGCGGCACGGGCGTGCAGCTGCTGGCCGCCGATCCGTTCGCGTCGCCTGAATCCGCGGCTGACCTGGGTGTCGAGCTCGTGTCGATCGAGGAGCTGTTCGAGCGGTCGCGGGTGGTGAGCCTGCACGCCCCGCTGCTGCCGGCGACGCGGGAGATGGTCGGGGCGGATCTTCTCGAGCGGATGCCGCAGGGGGCGACGCTGATCAACACCGCACGCGGCGGTCTGGTGGATGAGAAGGCGCTGGCGCGCGTGTTCGCCGCGCGCCCCGACCTCACGGCGCTCCTCGACGTCACGGAGGAGGAGCCGCCGTCAGCGGACTCTCCGCTGTGGCAGCTCGAGAACGTGGAGTTGACGCCTCATGTCGCCGGTTCCATGGGGGCCGATCGCGCGGCGATGGGCCGCTTGGTGGCCGACGAGCTGGGTCGGCTGGCGGGCGGTGCGCCGCTGCGGCATCGGGTGGAGCAGGAGGCCCTGGCGCGGATGGCGTAGACGGCAACCGATTGCCACGGTGTAATCCGGGTTGTGAACCGGGTTGTGATCCGGGTTGTGAACCGGGTTGTGAACCGGGTTGTGATCCGGGTTGTGATCCGGTTGTGGTCCGCGCGGCGCGCAGCCGCATCTCTCGGAGATCGCGACGCGATCGCGGCGCGATCCCGGTGCGGTCCCGGCGCTATGCTCGGGGGCATGGACACGCCGGAAAGCCCTTCCCTCGTGCGTCGGGCCCGGCCGCAGCGAACGACTGCCGCGACCCTGCACGACGTCGCCCGCGAAGCAGGCGTCTCGCTCGCCACCGCGTCCCGCGTGCTGAACGGTTCGGAGCGGAAAGTCGCCGAGTCCTTCCGCGAGCGCGTCGAGGCGGCGGCGGCCGAGCTCGGCTACACGGCCAACGTCTCCGCGCAGGCGACAGCGCGCGGCACGTCGCCCGTGATCGCGTTGCTGGTCGCCGACATCGCCGACCCCTATTTCGGCCTGATCGCCTCGGGAGTCGCCCGTGGCGCGGATGAGCACGGCCTGGTCGTCACGATCGCGATCACCGAGCGCGACGCGGCGCGAGAAGCGCGGATCGTCCGTGCCCTGCGGGGCCAGCGCCCTCGGGGTCTGATCCTCGCGGCATCCCGCACCGAGGAGCCGATGGAGTCCGACACCGCGCGCGAACTCGCGGAGTACACGCGTCTGGGTGGCCGCACCGTCTCGTTCGGTCCGGACGGCGGTGGCGGCAGGCAGGTCGAGATCGACAACCGCGGCGGTGCCGAAGCGCTCGGCCGGCGCATGGCGGAGCACGGATACCGCGTCGCCCTCGCGATCGGCGCGGCAGAGGGAGTGCGCACGTCGGATGAACGCCTCGCGGGCTTCCGTGCGGGGTTCGAAGCCGCAGGTGGCCGGATCGACCGTGTGCTGCGCGGAGACTTCCGCCGTGAGTCGGGCACGTCGGCGATGACGGCTGCACTCGCCGACGGTGTGGAGAAGGGAACCCTCGTGTTCGGAATCAGCGACGTGGTCGCGATCGGAGCGATGTCGGCGATCCGCGACGCCGGTCGGGAGATCGGATCTGACATCGCCGTGTGCGGCTTCGACGATGTGCCCTCCAGCAGCGATGTGACGCCGGCGCTCACGAGCGTGCGCGTGCCGCTGAGCGAGGTCGGCTACCAGGCGTTCCGCGCGACGGTCGATGAGGACTGGGAGCAGCCGCCGCTTCCGCTCGATGTCGTCGTGCGGGCGAGCACCCCGGAGGTCGCGGCATGACCCGCGTGGTCCTCGCGCCGGACAGCTTCAAGGGCACGATCACGGCCGCCGACGCGGCCAGAGCGCTCGAGACCGGATGGGCCGCCGTCGAACCGGGCACCGAGTTCGTGCACCGTCCGATGGCCGACGGCGGAGAGGGCACCGTCGCGGCGTTCGAGGCAGCGGTCCCCGGTGCGCGGCGCGTGCCCGTGATCGTCGACGGCCCCGCGGGCGCGACGATCGACACCTCCTGGTTGCTGCTGCCGGCGACGGCCGATGCTCCGGCGGGGACGGCGGTCATCGACCTGGCCTCGACCTCGGGCATCGAGCTGCTCGACGAGCTCCGCCCGTGGGATGCCGACACCACCGGCTTCGGTCAGGCGATCGCCGCCGCGCTCGACCACGGGGTCTCGCGGATCGTCGTCGGGATCGGCTCGAGCGGGTCGACCGATGGCGGAACCGGGATGCTGACGGCACTGGGTGCGCGCTTCCTCGACGCCGCGGGTGGACCCGTCGCGCGCGGGGCCCGAGGGCTCGTGGACCTCGCATCCGTCGACCTCACCGGGCTGCGCGCCGCCCCGGACGTCCGCGTGCTGACCGACGTCACGAACCCTCTGGTCGGTCCGCGTGGAGCCTCCGCCGTCTTCGGCCCGCAGAAGGGGTTGAACTCGGTCGACGCCATCACCCGAGCCGATGACGGACTCGGCCGGCTCGCCGCACTGCTGGGACTCGACGCCGACCTGCCCGGCACAGGAGCGGCGGGCGGCACCGGCGGCGCGCTCGTGGTGTGGGGCGGTGTGCTCGCCCCCGGAGCGGCCGAGGTGGCCGAGCTCATCGGGCTGGCCGATGCGATCGCGGACGCCGACGTGGTGATCACCGGCGAGGGCTCGTACGACGGACAATCCGGCGACGGGAAGGTCCCGTCGTTCATCGCGGGTCTCGCGGCCGACGCCGGAGCGCGCGCGATGCTGGCTGCCGGACGCATCACCGCCGACTCCAACGCGAGCCTGTTCACGGCATCCGCCTCGCTCACCGAACTCGCCGGATCGTCGGAGTCCGCGCTCGCCGAGCCCGCGCGCTGGCTGCGCGAGGCCGGCGCGGCGCTCGCCCGCCAGCTCTAGCTACCCGCGCTGGATCAGAAACGCATCTTCACGGCCGGGCGCGGATGCTTTTCTGATCCAGCCTGTGCGGTTGATCCGGGGGGTCAGCTGTTCAGGGCCGCCGACACCACGGCACGGGCCTCGGCCTGCACCTCGGCGAGGTGCTCGGGGCCGCGCAGGCTCTCGGCGTACAGCTTGTAGACGTCTTCGGTGCCCGACGGGCGCGCCGCGAACCAGGCGTGCTCGGTCTGCACCTTGAGCCCGCCGATCGCCGCGCCGTTGCCTGGTGCGTGCGAGAGCTTCGCGGTGATGTCCTCGCCGGCGAGGGTCGTCGCCGTGACAGCATCCGGGGAGAGCTTGCCGAGCGTCGCCTTCTGCTCCGGCGTCGCCGGCGCATCGACCCGCTGGTAGGCGGACGACCCGAAGGCCTGCTCGAGCTCGGCGTAGCGCTCCGACGGCGTCTTGCCGGTCACCGCGATGATCTCGGCCGCGAGCAGGCACAGCAGGATGCCGTCCTTGTCGGTCGACCAGACCGAACCGTCGTGACGGAGGAACGACGCTCCCGCCGACTCCTCGCCGCCGAATGCGACAGAGCCGTCGAGCAGCCCGGGAACGAACCACTTGAACCCGACCGGCACCTCCAGCAGGCGGCGACCCAGCGACTCGGCGACGCGGTCGATGATCATCGACGACACGAGGGTCTTGCCGATCGCGGCGTCGCGCGGCCACGACTCCCGGTGCGAGAACAGGTAGTCGATCGCCACCGCCAGGTAGTGGTTCGGGTTCATCAGCCCGGCATCCGGGGTGACGATGCCGTGCCGGTCGGCATCGGCGTCATTCCCGGTGAGCACGTCATAGTCGCCCTTCTTGGCCACCAGCGACGCCATCGCCGAGGGGGAGGACGGGTCCATCCGGATCTTCTCGTCCCAGTCCAGCGTCATGAAGCGCCAGGTCGGATCGACCTCCGGGTTGACGACGGTGAGGTCGAGATCGTGGACCTCGGCGATCAGCGCCCAGTACTCGACGGATGCTCCGCCGAGGGGGTCTGCGCCGATGCGCACGCCCGCGCGGCGGATGGCGTCGATGTCGATGATCGAGGGGAGGTCGCGCACGTAGGCGTCGCGGAAGTCGTAGCCGGTGATCGCATCCCAGTCGACGTCAGCGAACCGCTCGCGCTTGACGCCCTCGAGTCCGCCCACGATGAGCTCGTTCGCCCGGTCGGCGATCCACCCCGTGGCATCCGTGTCGGCCGGTCCGCCGTGCGGCGGGTTGTACTTGAAGCCGCCGTCGCGGGGCGGGTTGTGCGAGGGCGTCACCACGATGCCGTCGGCGCGGCCCGCGTTGTCCTCGCTCGGGGCGAGGGCCCGGTTGAAGGTGAGGATCGCGTGACTGAGCGCCGGGGTCGGCACCCACGCATCGCGGGAGTCGACGCGCACATCGACGCCGTTCGCGAGCAGCACCTCGATCGCGCTGCGTTCGGCCGGCAGAGAGAGCGCGTGGGTGTCGCGGCCGAGGAACAGCGGGCCGGTGATGCCCTGCGCGTTCCGGTAGTCGACGATCGCCTGCGTGGTGGCGAGGATGTGGGTCTCGTTGAAGCTGTTCGACAGCGAGGAGCCGCGATGACCGCTGGTGCCGAAGGCGACCCGCTCCGCAGCGACCTCCGGGTTCGGCACGCGGTCGTAGTAGGCGGCGATCAGCTCGTCGACGTCGATCAGGTCAGTGTCCTCCGCGGGGAGGCCGGCACGGCTCGTCATTCCCTCAGTCTGCCCCCTGTTCGGTCGGAGTGCACCTCGATGACGAGCATTCCCGTGGTGCGGGCGCCGCGTTACTGTGACTGCGTGATCTATCAGGAGCGCGCGGTGCCGGAAGGGCTCGAGCAGGCGATCTCGCGGCTCTGGTTCCTGGAGACGCCGCGGCAACGGCCCTACGAGAAGATCCTGCCGCTCCCCTTCGTGCACCTGATCGTGAACCTGTCGGACCCGTACTCGCTGTACGACCGGGACGGACAGGCGACGGTGGTGTCCGCCGCGTTCCTCTCCGGCATCCAGACGGAGTACCTCGTCATCGAGTCGCCGCCCCTCATCCGTCATGTCGGAGTCGAGCTCAGGCCGGAGGGGCTGGCGGCCCTCACGCCCGCCCACGGCGCACAGGTCGCGCACCGGGTGCAGGACGTGTCAGCCGTGGTGCCGGGAATCGACGGTCTCGTCGCCGACCTGCGCGGTGCGGAATCGCCGGATGCCGCGCTCACGGTCTTGAGCGACTTCGTGGTCGGGCGCGCCGCCGGCTGGCAGCCCGACGCCGTCGTGCAGCAGGCGCTCATCGCTCTCCGCGACGAGCCGGAGCGGCTCATCGGCGACCTCGCGCGCGCAGCCGGGGTCTCGCACCGCACGCTCATCACGCGGTTCCGCGGCGCCACCGGACTGACTCCCAAGGAGTTCGCACAGGTCGACCGGTTCCATCGCTTCCTGGCAGCGGCGATGGCGGATGCTGCGCCCGACGCGGTCGCCGCACCCGATTGGGCGGCCCTGGTCGGAGCATCCGACTACTACGACCAGCCGCACGTCATCCGCGCGTTCCGACGCTTCTGCGGGTGGACGCCGACCGAGTACCACCGGCGCATCGCCGAGTTCGGGCCGGACGCCGCTCACTTCGTCCCGCTCGACGAGGTGCCGGCGGCCGCAGATCAGGCGCGGTCGTAAGCGTCGCGCAGCCAGCCGAGCAACTCGGCATCCACTTCCTCCACCGAGGTGACGTCCACCCGGTGCGTGCACATCCCGGACGCGCTGCGCAGGCGCTCCGTCGGCGCGACGTCGCGGAGGTTGATGCCGACGCTGATCCGCGCGGCGCTGGGTGCCTCGACGAGGGCGAACTGCTTGTGGCGGCGCAGCGAGACGCCGGTCTTCTTCGGCGACACCTCGACGTCGTCGCCCAATGCGGATGCCGCGGCGACGAGGCTCTCGTACACGGGCCGCAGCCCGGCCTTGCGACCTTCGTACTGCGCGTCGACGAGGCCCTCCGCCGTCACGGTCTCACCCTGCGAGCGATGCAGCTTCACGATGAGGTTCGCGAAGCCGTGCGTCACGCCGTGCTCGCTCTTCAAGAACGCGACCGCGGCTCCGTGGCCGTCGATCGCCGCGGCATCCAGCGTGGCGAACCACGCGGGGAGCTCCCGCCCGGTCTTGGCGGGGAGATTGTCGATCATCGTCTGCGTCGCGGCATCCACGTCCATGCCCGCAGAATACGCGCCCGGTCGGATCGAGGATTGTACGGAATTGACGGCCGTCCGCGCTCCGTGACTCGGCGCGGACGGGCACCGACCGACGGGGATAAGGTGAGACGCGTGACTGAACGCCGCACCTACAGCTATCTCGGCCCTGCCGGCACCTTCACGGAGGCGGCTCTCGACCAGGTCGCCGAGGCCAGGGGGCAGATCTGGCGTGCGGTGCACAACGTGGGTGAGGCGCTCGCCGACGTGCTCGAGGGGCGCAGCGACGCGGCGATGATCGCGATCGAGAACTCGATCGAGGGCGGCGTCTCCACGACGCAGGATGCCCTCGCGACCCTGCCAGGGCTGCGGATCATCGGCGAGTACCTGGTGCGGGTGAACTTCGTGCTCGTCGCGCCGCGCGGCACCACGCTCGACGAGGTGCAGGTCATCGCAGCGCATCCGGTCGCGTACGCGCAGTGCCACGGCTGGCTCGGCGCGCACGTGCCCTCCCACTCGCACGTGCCGGCGGCGAGCAATGTGGCGTCGGCGATCGGCGTGCTCGACGGCACCCTCCCCGCGCAGGCCGCGATCGCGCCGCCCGGGATCGTGAAGCACTACGACGTCGAGGTGCTGGCGGAGGACATCGGCGACAACGCCCAGGCCGTGACCCGTTTCGTGCTGGTCACCCGCACGACCGCCCCGCCCGCACCGACCGGTGCCGACAAGACGTCGCTGATCGTCGAACTGCCGCACGACCACCCGGGTTCGCTGCTGGAGATGCTCGAGCAGTTCTCCACCCGCGGCATCAACCTGTCGCTCATCGAATCGCGACCGATCGGCGACGAACTCGGTCGCTACCGGTTCGTGATCGACGCCGACGGCCACATCGAGCACGAGCGGATGGCTGACGCGCTGCTCGGCATCCGCCGGTTCAGCCCGCGCGTCGCCTTCCTCGGGTCGTACCCGCGCGCCGATCGGCAGATCGTGCAGTACCCCGACCGCTACTCCGACGACATCTTCGTCGAGGCGCGGGACTGGCTGCGCGGCATCCTCTCCGGCGAACCGGACGAGTAGCCCGCCGCCGGCCCGGCCGGCCGCCGGCCGGCCGGCCGCCGGCGCCGGGCTGGATCACAAATGCCGGTGGGAGCCTCGATTCCGCGGCATTTCTGATCCACGCCGGGTGCCGGCGCGGGGACGAGTGCGACTGCACCGGTGGCGGGAGCTCGCTGATGTCCACAGGTACCGGGCGGACGTCGAGAAGCGGCAGGAGCGACGCCGCTCGCCCTGCGAGCATGCTGGCGTGCGACATCGAATCCAACTCCCCGCGCGCCTCGGTGCGCAGTTCAGCATCCAGCAGGCGTCGTCCCTCGGCATCCGACGCGGAAGAACGGATGCCGCCGACCTCGCGCGCCCTTTCCACGGCGTCCGGTCGGTGTCTCCGCCGGATACTTTCCGCGCCAGGGTCGACTGCTACCTGCCGCGGATGCGACCAGGCCAGCGGTTCGTCGGAAAGAGCGCTGCGCGCCTCTGGGTGCTGCCCTATCCCGGGGAATGGCAGCCCGCGGAAGAACTCGAGATCGCCGTACCCCAGGAGCAGAGCCCTCCGCGGGCGAAGGGCGTCAGGGGGCGGCATCTTCGGGCGACCCGCGCACGGACCTGGCGGGTGCGCGGCGCGCCCGTCGTGGATCCGATCGCTGCGGTGTTCAGCTGCGCGAGCGGGTTGACGGTCGCGCAGCTGGTCGTCCTGCTCGACGCGATCGTCACCGACAGCGTGAACTACCCGGGAATACGCGACGTGCCGCGGCCGCGGTGCACTCTCGACGACGTCGGGGCGCGTCTCGCCGAGTGGGGCCGGTTCCCCGGCAGCTCCAGCGTGCGGAAGGCCTTCGGCTTGGCTCGCGCGGGCGTGGAGTCTCCCAAGGAGACGGAAACTCGGCTGGTGATCCTGGCTGCCGGCCTCCCGGAGCCCGCGGTGCAGTTCGAGGTCCGCGACGGCGACGGATCGCGCCTCGTTGCGCGGATCGACCTGGCATACCCCCACTGGCGAATCGCGATCGAGTACGAGGGCGACGGCCACCGCACCGACAAGGACCAGTGGCGGAGAGACATCGCCCGTCAACGCGAACTCGAGGAGCGGGGCTGGATCGTGATCCGCCTGACGCAGCAGGACCTCGTCGAGACGGAGCCGTTCCTCCGCCGCATCCGCACCGCCATCGCCGAGCGCGCGGTCCGGTGATGCTGGATCACAAATGCCGCTGCCGCACCGACTTCAGCGGCATTTCTGATCCACCATGCGCCCGGAGCCCGCCCGCGGGGGCGGGCGCGGGCTCAGTGCTCTTGGAAGCGGGGCCAGGCGCTGCCCGGCGACATGTGCGAGTGCAGCGCGCCCTTGGCCGAGGCGAGGTTCGGGTAGGTGCCGGTCACGGCATCCGAACCCGCCATCGTGACGACGTAGCCGTCCTCGTCGTGGCGGATGCTGCCGGCCACTCCGTTCGGGCCGTAGGCGACCCAGAGGGCGAGCGTCTTGGTGGTGCTCATCATCGAACTCCTTCCACTGCGTGACACGGCGGGCTGCCCCACCGGTGACTCTGATCGCGACGCTACGCCTGGTGCGCGCGGAAAGACAGGCCTTGACAGCGGCCGATCGGGCGCGTCGGCTCAGATCGCCGTCACGCTCACCAGTGCGCGCTTGAACTCGGGCATCGCCGAGATCGGGTCGAGCCGATCGTCGGTCAGCAGGTTCACGCTCTCGGCATCCGGATAGTGGAAGGGCAGGAACACGGTGTCGGGGCGGATGTCGCGGGTCAGCTCGGCGCGGGCCCTGACGCTGCCGCGGTCGTTCTCGATGCGGATGCCGTCGCCCTCGCCGATGCCGTGCCCTCGTGCCGTGGCCGGATGCAGCTGCGCGATGAGTGCGGGGCGCTTCGCGGTGAGCTCGGCGACCCGGCGCGTCTGCGTGCCGCTCTGATACTGCTCGAGCAGCCGACCGGTGACGAGCGTGAGCCGCCCGGCATCCGCCGCTTCGTGCTCCTCCACCCGCACGGCGACCAGTCGGGCGCGACCGTCGGGATGCGCGAAGCGATCGGCGAACAGTCGGGGCGTGCCGAGACTGCCGACCGGGAAGGGCCAGTGCGCCTCGACGCCGAGGTCGAGCAGCGCGTGGCTGAGACCGGAGTAATCGGCGAGACCGCCGGCGGACGCCCGCGCGAGTTCGTCGAAGACCTCGGTCGGTTCGAGACTCCACACGCCGGGAGCGTCGAGGCGGCGGGCGAGCTCCGCCATGATCCAGAGCTCGCTGCGTGCGCCGACCGGAGGCTCGGTGGCCCGTCGCCGCCGGAGCACCCGCCCCTCCAGGTTGGTCATCGTCCCCTCCTCTTCCGCCCACTGCAGGACGGGGAGGACGACGTCGGCCATCCGCGCGGTCTCGGAGAGGAAGAAGTCCGACACCACCAGCAGGTCCAGGCGGCCGAGCGCCTCGCGCACGGTCGCGACGTTCGGCGCCGAGACGACGACGTTCGAGCCGTGCACGAGCAGTGCCCGTACCCCGTCGGGCAATCCTGCGCCCTGCAGCAGCTCCACGGCCGGCACGCCGGGACCGGGGATGTCGTCGGGGTCGACGCCCCAGACCGCGGCGACGTGTGCGCGCGCTGCGGGGTCGGTGATCTTGCGGTAGCCCGGCAGCTGGTCGGCCTTCTGGCCGTGCTCGCGCCCGCCCTGGCCGTTGCCCTGCCCCGTGAGCGTTCCGTATCCCGAGCCCGGCGTGCCGGGCAGCCCGAGCAGCAGAGCGAGGTTGATCGCCGCGGTCGCGGTGTCGGTGCCGTCGACGTGCTGCTCGACGCCGCGGCCGGTGAGGATGTACGCCGAGTCGGAGCGCGCGAGTCGGCGCGCGAGATCCCGGATGCTGCTCGCAGGCACCCCCGTCACGGTCGCGGCCCGCTCGGGCCACCAGGCAGCGACCGACTGGCGCAGGGCATCGAACCCCGAGGTGCGCTGTGCCACGTACCCCGCGTCGTAGAGCTGCTCGGTGATCACCACGTGGATGGTCGACAGCAGGAGCGCCAGGTCGGCACCGGGGACCGGCTGGAGATGGATGCCGCCGCCGTCGGCGCAGAGCCGCGCCGTCGAGCTGCGCCGCGGATCCACGACGATGAGACCGCCGCGCGCCCGCGCTCCCTGCAGATGGGATACGAACGGCGGCATGGTGTCGCCCACGTTCGAGCCGAGCATCAGGATCGTCTCTGCGGTGTCGAGATCCGTCAGCGGGAACGGGAGTCCGCGGTCGATCCCGAACGCGCGATTCGCCGCCGCCGCGGCCGACGACATGCAGAAGCGTCCGTTGTAGTCGATCCGCGAGGTGCCGAGCGCGATGCGGGCGAACTTGCCCAGCTGGTACGCCTTCTCGTTCGTCAGGCCGCCCCCGCCGAACACCCCGATCGCGTCGCGTCCGCTCTCGGCGGCGATCTCCCGGATGCGTGCCGCCAGCAGGTCGAGCGTCTCATCCCACTCCGCGGGGTGCAGTTCGCCGTCGTCGCCGCGCACCAGGGGCGTGGTCAGCCTGCCGCGGTCGCCGAGGAGTTCGGCCGAGGTCCAGCCCTTCTTGCACAGCCCGCCGCGGTTGGTCGGGAAGTCGCGGCCGGAGACGCTGACCGGGAGCGATCCGTCGACCGTCGGGGTGAGCGTCATCGCACACTGCAGCGCGCAGTACGGGCAGTGCGTGTCGGTCATGCCGCCGCCCCCGAGTGTGCGTGCACGAGCTCGGCGATGCGTGCCCGGCATCCGCCGCATCCCGTCCCGGCGCGCGTGCATCCGCCCACCTCGGCGACCGTGGCGCAGCCGTCGTCGATGGCGTCCTCCACCTGGCCGATCGTCACGTCGTTGCAGATGCACAGCGTGGCGTCACGACCACCGGCAGGCTCGACCTCGTCGGGATCGTCGAGGCGCAGCAGCAGCGACCTGTCGGCGGGCAGCTCACCGCCGCGCAGATAGAGCACGCTGAGCTCGGCTGCGGCCCGGGGCATTCCGACAGCGACGAATCCGGTCAGGACCCCGTTGCGGGTCGCCATCTTGACGTAGGTGCCGTGCTCGGGATCTGCCCAGACCGCGATCCCCGGCGCGTCCTCGCCTACGGGCACCGGGGCGAACGGGTCGGCGGAGACATCACCGGCCGACACGAGGTCGACGAGTTCGCCCTTCAGTACCACGACGCCCGGCTGTTCCTCGCGGAAGGATGCCGTATCGGCATCGTCGAGTTCCGCGCGGATCTGCGCGGCCAGCCACGCGGCCTGGCGCCATCCGGGGCCGACGAGGCCGTTGGGCCCGCCGGGAACGTGCTTCTCGTGCAGGTGCCGCGTCGGATCGGCGATGTGCGCGCAGTCGCCGATGGCGTGGATGCGGGGGTCGGTCCATGAACGCAGGGTGCTGTCGACGAGCACGCCGTTCCCGACGCGGAGCCCGGCGCCCTCGGCGAGCTCGGTCCGCGCCCGCACGCCGCAGGAGAGCACGAGCAGATCGCCTTCGATGTGCTTCGCATCGGCGCTCACCAACGCGCGGAAGAGGCGTTCGCCGTGATCGTCCTCGCGCACGATCACCGCTTCGGCGCGGGTGTGCGGCACCAGCACGACGCCGGCCGACGCGAGAGCGGATGCCAGGACGGATGCCGAACCGCGGTCGAGCTGACGCGGCATCGGGATCGGACCGAAATGCGCCACCGCCGGGGTCGCTCCGGCGTCGGCGAGCAGCATGGCCAGCTCGATGCCGAGGACGCCCGCGCCGAGCACGACGACCCGGCCGCCCTGTTCCACGACGCGGCGCACCTGCTCGGCATCCGAAAGATCGCGCAGCACGCAGACGCCGGTGGTGAGGCGGGTGTCGAGGCCGGTCGCGTCCGGGCCCAGCGCGTGCAGGCCGTCGAGCGTCGGGATGATCGGCCGCGCACCGGTCGCGAGCACGAGGCGGTCGTAGCCGACCGACGATCCGTCGTCGAGCACCACCTGCTGCGCTTCGCGATCGATCCGCTCCGCACGCGCGCCCTGGCGCAGGTCGACGCCGGGCAGGCCGCCGGCGGTGACGAGGATGAGTTCGGATGCCGCGACCTCGCCCACGGCGTACTCGCCGATCAGCACGCGGTTGTACGGGTCGGCCGTCTCGGCGCCCACCACCGTCACGGCGACGCGGTTCTCCGCGACGAGTGGCAGGAGCTCCTCTGCGAAGCGGATGCCGACGGGCCCCGCGCCGACGACGACGATCCGGAGGGTCATCAGATCCGGTGCCCGGCCAGGGACGTGCGCGGGACCGCGTAGACGAGGACCGTGATGAGCAGCAGCACGACGTACGCGCCGACGAAGCCGGCGAACGCCGGGGCGTAGGAGTCGGTGGCGTTCTTCGCGGTGGCCAGCACCTGCGGGATGACGAATCCGCCGTAGGCGCCGATGGCGGAGATCAGGCCGAGCGCCGCGGCTCCCTTGCGCTGGGTGCTCACGGTCAGCGGGTCGCCCGCCGTGGCCGCACCGCGGGCGGCGAACACGTTCGGGATCATCCGGTAGGTGGATCCGTTGCCGAGGCCGGCGGCGATGAACAGCAGCAGGAAGCATCCGAGGAACACCGCGAAGTTGTCGCTCTCGAGCGTCAACAGGAGGGAGAGCGCCCCGGCGATCATCAGGCCGAACGCGGCGATCGTCATCCGTGCCCCGCCGAAGCGGTCGGCGAGCTTGCCGCCATAGGGGCGGGCGAGCGATCCGACGAGCGCGCCGAGGAAAGCGAGTGTGAGCGACACGCTGCCGATCTGGAAGGTCGAGAACTCCGGGAACGTGTCGGCGATCAGTTTGGGGAAGACGCTCGAGAAGCCGATGAACGACCCGAAGGTGCCGATGTAGAGCAGCGACAGCACCCACAGGTGCGGTTCGCGGAGGGCGGCGGCGGTACCCGCGAAGTCGGCCTTCGCCGAGGACAGGTTGTCCATGTACCGCCATGCGCCCCAGGCGGCGAGGAGGATGAGCGGGATCCACATCCAGCCGGCGAACGAGAGGTTGAACGTCAGCGCGGCGGTGAGCGAGACGACGATGGGTACGGCGAGCTGGGCGACCGCGGTGCCGAGGTTGCCGCCGGCTGCGTTGAGGCCCAGCGCCCATCCCTTCTCCTTCTGCGGGAAGAAGTAGGTGATGTTCGACATCGAGCTGGCGAAGTTGCCACCGCCGAAGCCGGCCAGAGCCGCGACGAGCAGCATGAGGCCGAAGGGCGTCTCGGGGTTCTGCGCCACGATGCCGAGCAGGACGGCCGGGATCAGCAGCAGCAGGGCGGACACGATGGTCCAGTTGCGGCCGCCGAACCGCGCGACGAGGAACGTGTACGGGAACCGGAGCGTCGCGCCGACGAGGCTCGGCAGCGAGATCAGCCAGAACGACTCGGTCGTCGAGAGCGTGAAGCCTGCGGCGGGGAGCAGCACGACCACGATGCTCCACAGCTGCCACACGATGAATCCGAGGAACTCCGCGAAGATCGACCAGCCGAGATTGCGCCGGGCGATGGAGCGGCCTTCGGCGGCCCAGAATGCGGAGTCCTCCGGGTTCCAGCCGTCGATCCAGCGACCATCGCGGCGGGTGAGGGTGGTGGTCGAGACGTCGACCTGGGTGTTTCCGAGCGTCTGAGACATCGCGGCTCCTGCAGTTCGAGAGGAAGGGTGCTCTGAACGTAGGGGGCGCGTATTTCCCGGTCACGCCTCTGCGATGTCGGGAGGATTACTTTTGGTTCACACCGGGGCGGTCACCGATGAGAGATCGGCGCCTGAGGCGCCACCGATCACGACCGATCGTCGGTGCGCCAGGTCGCCGCGAGGTCGCTGATCGCGGCGGATGCGGTCTCTGCGGCATCCGGTGATCCGCCGGCGCGACCGGCCGCAAGGCCGACGAGGAAGGCGCTCAGCGGGGCAGCAGGGCGGGCGACTCCGTGCGCGACGTCACGGGCGAGATCGAGGATCCGTGCCACATCGACGTCTGTCCGATCCAGATCCAGTCGGGCGCAGACCGCGGTCGTCCATTCGTCGAGCGCCTCGACGGGGAGATGCGAGGGCTTGTCGGTCATTTCGTCTCCTGCTCGTCGGGTCGCGCTGATGGTGCGGACTGCGTGCGTGAGGACTGTGCTCGCGTGGACAGTGCTCGTGCTCTCGCGCGCTCCAGATCGTCCCACGTGTCGACGTCGACCGCCAGGTCGCCGCCCGACACGACGTCGAGGCGGAGTCCCGACACGAGAGCGCGGATCGACGCATCCCGGCCGGAGTCGGGGAGTGCGGCGAGGGCGGCGCGGAGGGGCGCGGTGCGATACCGGCCGATGAGCCACTGCACGCGGCCTCCGGGATCGGTGAGGCAGACGCCATCGGCGTCGCGGGACGGATGCTCGCGCAGCAGGGCGACCGCCTCCTCGGCGCGCGGGGTGTCGGCGGACACGATGCACACCTCGTCGGAGCCGATGAGTGCAAGCCCGGCGGCGATCGCGGCGACGGGTCCACCGAACGCCGGCGTCTCCCGCGTCCACACGATGCGCGAGCCTGCACGGCCGGCGTCCACCGCAGCCCTCGGTCCGACGACGACGATCGATTCGCACCAGGAGACCGCCCGCACTGCGCGGTCGAGCAGGGTCGAGCCCCCGACCGCCAGCTGCGGCTTGTCGACTCCGCCCAGGCGGGACGCGCGGCCGCCGGCGAGGACGATCGCCGCGGCATCCGCTCGATCCGTCATGTGACCAGCAGCACGTCGACCAGGTCCCCGACCGCGATCGTCGACACGTGCTCTGGTACGACGATGTACGCCTCGGCCTGCCCGAGACCGACCGCGAGGTGCGATCCCGAGCCGCCCGAGGTCGCCGGTCGCACCGACCAGGCGGCCGGGTCGGTGCGATCGACGCGCGCGGGCACGAACTGTTGACGACCCTCCTTCGTGCGCCAGTCCGCGGTGGCGGGCAGGCGGAGCATCGGACGGTGCAGCGGCACGCGCCCCTGGAGCGCCAGGAGAGCGGGTCGGACGAACGCCTCGAACGACACCGCCACGCTCACGGGGTTGCCGGGCAGGCCGAAGACGAGCGCGTCGCCGACGTGTCCGAACGCCTGCGGCTCGCCGGGCTGCATCGCCACCGACACGAAGTCGATGCGGTCGCGCAGCACGCTCTTGACGACCTCGTACGTGCCGGCGCTGACTCCGCCCGACGTGATCACGACATCCGCGCGCAGGTCGTCGACGGCGTGCGAGAGCGCCGCACGGAAGACGGCATCGTCGTCGGTCACCGTCATCACGGAGACGACATCGGCTCCTGCCTCCCGGCACAGGGTCGACAGCAGGAGCGAGTTCGACTCCGGGATCTGTCCGCGCTCGAACGCACCGCCGGGCGGGGCGAGCTCGCTACCGGTCGAGATGACCGCGGCGCGGGGCTTCCGGCGTACGTCGACGCGGTCGACACCGGATGCGGCGAATGCCGCAGCCTGCAGTGCACCGATGACGGTCCCCGCCGGCGCGACCTCTGCGCCGGCCCGCACATCCTCGCCGCGGCGCCGGATGTGGGCGCCCTCGCCGCGACGGCTCGCGGTCACCTCGACGGCGGTCATCGAATCCGCGAATCCGCCGCGGGTGTCCTCGACGGGGACGACTGCGCTCGCCGCGGTCGGGATCGGTGCGCCCGTCATGATCCTGGCGGCTTCGCCGGCTTCGAGAGGCGGATCGACAGGCGAACCCGCCGGGACGTCGGCGACGATGCGCAGGATCACCGGATGCTCGGGGCCGGCGTCCGCGACGTCTTCGTGGTGCACCGCGAAGCCGTCCATCGCGGAGTTGTCGAAAAGCGGTACGTCGACGCGTGCCTGCACGGGAGCCGCGAGAGTCCGTCCGACGGCGTCGACGAGCGCGAGGGTCTCCGCGGGCAGCGCATCGGTGCCCGCGAGGATGATCCCGAGATGCTCCTCGACCGATCGGCGAGCCGCCCCGGTGCGGGCCGAGAGGGGGGAGGGGCGCATGGATTCAGCGTACGCCGGGCGGGTTGTGTCAGTGCGCTCTGCGTCAGAGCTCAGCGTCAGAGCGCTGCGGCAGTGCTCAGTGTCAGTGCTCAGTGTCAGAGCGCTGCGGCGATGAGCTCGAGGGTCTGCGTGCGGCCGGGTGCGGTGTCCTTCGGCTCGGAATCGTAGGATGCCGCGACGGGCGACAGCATGACCTCTTCGACGCCGTACTTCGCGGCGAACGAGCGCACCTCGGCGGCGACCGTTTCACCGGTGCCGACGAACCAGCGCGACCGTGCGGCCTCGGTGACCTGGTCGGTGGCGGCATCCGTCTCGGTGGCCAGCGCCTGCTCCACGGTGTCGAGCGCGACGAGCGGCTGGTTGAGGCGCAGGCGCGCCATCATGCGCAGCTGTGGCAGTGCGCGGGCCTCGGCCTCTTCCGCGGTCGGTGCGGCGACGGCGTTCACGGTCAGGAATGTGCGGGGTTCCGGGTGCTCTTCGCTCGGCTGGTAGCCGGTGCGGTAGAGGTCGAGCGCCCGCTCGAGGCCCTGCCCGGAGAAGTGGTTCGCGAACACGTACGGGAGGCCGTGGGATGCGGCGAGCTGCGCCGAGTAGTCGCTCGATCCGAGCAGCCAGACCTCCGGGGTGCCGGTGGCCGCGGGCGTCGCGCGTACCGTGTACTCGCCGCCCGAGGTGAAGCGCAGCGTCGCGCCGTCGCCGGAGACCAGCGCGGCGATGTCCTGCACGTGCCGGGGGAACTGCTCGACGTCGCTCGACGTGCCCGCCTGGCGCAGCAGCTGCGTGATCACGGGGTCGCTGCCCGGTGCGCGGCCGAGACCGAGGTCGATGCGTCCCGGGGCGATGGCCTCGAGCGCGGCGAACTGCTCGGCGACGATGAGGGGGGCGTGGTTCGGCAGCATCACTCCGCCGGATCCCAGGCGCACCTTCGTGGTGCGCATCGCCGCGGCGGCGATCAGCACCGGGGGAGTGGTCGACGCCACGGCCGGCATGTTGTGATGCTCGGCGAACCAGTAACGGCGGTAGCCGAGGCGGTCGGCAGTCGCGGCGAGATCGAGCGAGGAGGCGATGGCCTCGGCACTGGTCTGGCCGGAGCGCACCGGGACGAGATCGAGGACGGAGAGAGCGATATCGGACATCTCTCGTTGCAACCGGGAGCGCAGGCGGGGCATTCCCGGACGCGGTCCTGTGCGGACGGAACTGCGGTCAGCGCGGCGCTGTCTCTCCTCGGAGGTTCTCGACCTCTTCGCGGTTGACGGCTGCGGCCCGCTCGAGCAGATCCGTCGCGAAGGCGAGCTCCGTGTCGCTGAGGGTGTCGAGATACTCGCCCCACCGTGTCGCGACCCTGCCGTACACATCACCGACGCGCGCGAACACGGCTTCCGGCACGGCCGCGACGAGCACGCGTCGGCGATCGTCGGAGTCGCGCGACCGTGTCACGTATCCGCCGCGTTCCAGACGGTCGATCGCGGCCGTGATGGCTCCGCCCGCGGTGAGGCCCGCGCGCCGGGCGAGCTCTCCCGGTGTGGTCGGGCCCTCGCTCATGAGAAGGCCCACCAGCTGGAGGTCCGTGCCGTTGAGACCGCCGGATCGGGCGACCGCTTCCTGGAACAGCACGGCGCGCGCCATGAACTCCCGCATCGCGGCGCCATGGCGCTCGAGCGCGTCGGATCGGCTTGACGAGTATTCGGCCATCAGATATTCTCTCCAATATAGAGAGACTCTAATTCAGAGACTCTCGACTTCTGTTTCCAGACTAGGGGAGGACGACATGCCCAAAGCGCTCATCATCGGCAGCGGAGTGGCGGGGACGGCCACGGCGCTGTTCCTCGCCCCGCAGGGCTGGGACTGTGCGATCTTTGAGGCGCGGGCGGAGCACGCCTCGGACGGAGGTCTCTTCCTCAACGTCGCGACCAACGGCCTCGCGGTGCTCGAGGAGGTCGGACTGCGGGAGCGCCTCATGGAGGATGCGCACCGCTGCCCGTACATGGAGATGTACAGCGGCCGCGGCGCGCTGCTGGGCGTCGTGCCGAACGGTCCGGCCGGAGACCCCGACCGGGGGAGCGCCGTCGTGCGCCGGGCCTGGCTGAATCAGGTCCTGCGCGACGCCGTGACGGTCGCCGGCATCCCGATCACTCTCGGCGCGCGCCTGCGGGACATCCGCGAGGAGCGGGAGACGGTGACCGCCGTGTTCGCCGACGGCCGGACCGCCCAGGGCGATATCGTCATCGGCGCCGACGGCGTCGGCTCGCCCACGCGACGGTGGATCGACGACCGCGCGCCCGAGCCTGCGTACAGCGGGCTCGTGAGCGTCGGCGGCACGGCCAGGGTCCCCGGACTCGCGCCGACACCGCAGACGCAGCGGATGGTGTTCGGCGCCCGCTCCTTCTTCGGTTACCTGGTGCGCGACGACGGGACGGTGCTCTGGTTCGCCAACACCACCGAGCCCGAGCAGGATCGCGAGAGCTTCCGTCGTGTCCCGGCGGCGACCTGGCTCGAGCGCCTGCGCGAGCTGCACGCGGATGATCCGTCTCCGGTGTCCGAGATCCTCGCGCACGTGGACGGCGAGATCGGTGCCTATCCGCTGTACGACCTGCTGCACGTGCCGCATTGGCAGCGCGGCCGCGTGGTGGCCGTCGGCGATGCCGTGCATGCGACCTCGCCCAGCGCGGGCCAAGGGGCGTCCCTCGCCCTGGAGGATGCCTTCGTCCTCGCCCGCTGCCTGCGCGAGGAACGAGACCACGCCGCCGCGTTCTCGCAGTACCAGTCGCTGCGCCAGCCGCGCGCCGAAGAGGTCGTGCGCTACGCGCGGGCGGTTAACAAGCAGAAGCGCGTGACCCGCTCACGCCTGGGGATCGCCCTGCGCGATGCGATGCTGCCGATGTTCCTGCGCAAAGCCTCATCAGACACCCGCAACAACCACCTGTACCGCGGCGTCGTCGAGGAGGTCGCGCGCTAACCTGGCCCGATGGATGCCGAGATCTTCTACGTCCTCGTCGGAGCCGTCGCGGTGGCGGCGGTCGCGCGATGGCGCGGCTGGCCGGCACCGCTCTTCGTCACGGTCGTGGCGCTCGCGGCATCCTTCCTGCCCTTCGTGCCCGAGGTCGACATCGACGGGCACCTGCTGCTGAACCTGGTGCTGCCTCCGCTGCTCTACTCGGCGGCGCTCGACGTCTCTTTCGTCGGCTTCAAGCGCAGCCTGCCGCAGATCCGACGGCTCGGTGTCACGCTCGTGCTGCTCACGGCCGTCGCGGTCGGGTTCGTGGCGTGGTGGATCTTCCCGTCGCTCACGCTCCCCGGGGCGCTCCTGCTCGGGGCGATCGTCGCCCCGCCGGATGCCGTCTCCGCGGCCGCGATCGGCCGCAAGCTCGGCCTGCCGCGGCGCATCATGACCGTGCTCTCGGGCGAGAGCCTCATCAACGATGCGACCTCGCTGACGCTGTACCGCGTGTTCGCCGTGATCCTGACCGGGACTGCGGTGTCGGTCTGGGACGGGATCGGGCAGTTCCTGCTCGCGGTCGGCGTCGGCGTCGCCGTCGGTCTCGTGTTCGGTATCGTCCTGCACCAACTGCGCATGCGCATCAGCGACCCGGTGGTGATCGGCACCTTCGGGCTGCTGGCGCCCTTCGGCGCCTACGCGATCGCGGAGCATCTGCTCGGCTCCGGCGTGCTCGCCGTCGTCGCGATGGGGCTCTTCGTCGGGTTCAACGCCCCGCGCACCGACTACACGACCCGGCAGCAGGAGAAGCCGCTGTGGCTCTCGGCCGACCTGCTGCTGGAGAGCTTCGTGTTCGCTTACATCGGCCTGCAGTTCCCCCGTGTGCTCCGCGACCTCGGCAGCGAATCGGTGGAGCACATCCTGCTGCTCTCCGGGGCGGTGCTGCTCGTCGTGCTCATCGTGCGTCCGCTGTACATCTATCCGGTGAGCGCCTGGTCGAACTTCCAGGACCGCCGGCGACTCGCCCGCATGGACCGGGGCATCGCGTCCGGCGCGTTCGACAAGCGTCGCGAACAGTCCGGTCGCTGGAGGCAGTACAGCTCCGAGGAGCTGCGATCGCAGATCGTCCGCGATCGGATGGCGGGACTCCAGCTCTCTGCGAAGGACAACGCGGTGATCTCCTGGGCCGGGATGCGCGGCGTCGTGACGCTGGCGACGGCGCTCGCCGCGGCCGACCTCGCCGCCCTCGACGACGAGGCTTCGCATGCGATCGTCGTGGTCGCCTTCATCGTCACGGTCGCGACACTGCTGTTGCAGGGGCTGACGCTGCCCCTTCTCATCAAGCGCCTCGGAATCGCGAGCGACGTCGATCACGCGGAGGACGAGAAGGCGCTGGCGGCGGTGAAGGAGAAGAGCCGCGAGGCCGGCAAGGCGTATCTCGACGAGAAGCGCCTCGAGTGGGAGGCGAAGCACGGGCCGGTCGATATGCCGCTCTTCGATGCGTTCGCGAAGCGCATGACCCGGGTCGGCAAGGACACCGATGAGGCGCAGCAGGTGGAGGTCGCCGCGAGTCGGCCGTCGTACGAGGACCTCGTCGCGCTGTCGCGCGGTTGGCTGCAGGTGCGGCGCGAGATCCTGCTCGCGGAGCGCGACGCCGGCAACCTCGACGAGGAGGTCATGCGCGAGCTCCTCACTGCGATGGATGCCGAGGAGCTCGCCCTCGACACCCGTGGTGCCACCCGCCAGCAAGGGCGCGCATAACGCAGCGCGTACGCAGAAGCGCCCCGCCCTCCGTGGAGGACGAGGCGCTTCGGTGAAGCGAGCTCAGCGAGCGCTGACCGGCTCCTTGTCGGTGGCGGCATCCGCTTCGGGGGCGTCGTCGTCGGAGTCGTCGGCGAACGGAAGGCCCTCGCGCGGCGCGTTGTAGAGCTCCTCGTCGAGGATGCCCTCACGCTTCGCGACGATCGTCGGGACGAGCGCCTGCCCCGCGACGTTCACCGCGGTGCGGCCCATGTCGAGGATCGGGTCGATCGCGAGCAGCAGGCCGACGCCCTCGAGCGGCAGGCCCAGGGTCGACAGCGTCAGTGTGAGCATGACGGTCGCGCCGGTGGTGCCGGCGGTGGCCGCCGAGCCGACGACCGAGACGATCACGATCAGCAGGTACTGCACGAAGTTCAGCTCGATGCCGAAGAACTGGGCGACGAAGATCGCGGCGATCGCCGGGTAGATCGCGGCGCAGCCGTCCATCTTGGTCGTCGCGCCGAACGGCACGGCGAACGAGGCGTACGAGCGGGGCACGCCGAGGTTGCGCTCGGTGACGCGCTCGGTGAGCGGCAGGGTGCCGATCGACGAGCGGCTGACGAAGGCCAGCTGCACGGCCGGCCACACGCCGGAGAAGTACTGCTTGATCGACAGGCCGTGGGTCTTCACCAGGATCGGGTAGACCACGAAGATCACGAGCGCGAGGCCGATGTAGATCGCGGCGGCGAACCAGGCGAGCGAGGCCAGCTTCTCCCAGCCGTACTCGACGACGGCGGCGCCGATCAGGCCGAAGGTGCCGAGCGGTGCGATGCGGATGATCCACCACAGCACGCGCTGGATGACCTTGAGCAGCGACTCGGTGAACGCGAGGAACGGCTCGGCCTTCTTGCCGGCCTTGAGGGCGGCGATGCCCACGGCCGCGGCCACGACGATGACCTGCAGGATGTTGAAGCTGATGCTCGAGGTGGCGCTGCCGGTCTCGAGGTCGACCTGCGTGCTCGCGCCGATGCCGAGGAAGTTCTGCGGGATGAGTCCGAGAAGGAAGTTCCACCAGGTGCCGACCGTGTACGGCTCGCCGGGCGTGAGACCGTCGCCGGCCTTGGAGCCCGGCTGGATGACCAGTCCGAGCACGATGCCGATGCTGACCGCGATCAGCGCGGTGATCGCGAACCACAGCAGGGTCTGGCCTGCGAGGCGCGCGGCGTTCTGCACGCGGCGCAGGTTCGAGATGCTCGCGACGATGGCCGTGAAGATCAGCGGCACGACGGCGGCGCGCAGCAGCGTCACGTACGAGCTGCCGATCGTGTCGAGCGTCGCGGACAGTCCGTTCGGGCTCTCCGATGTCGCGCCGAGCTGACGGGCGATCAGGCCGGCGGCGATGCCGAGGACGAGGGCGGCGAGGATCTGGAAGCCGAACGAGGTCAGCAGCTTCCGGACCGGACCGCGGGTGTCAGGCGCCTTCTGGGCGCGTGCGGTGGTGCTCATGGTGTGTGGGGAACTCCAGGAATCGCGGCGAGCCGAGTGCGCGCCATAACGCCTAACGCTAGGAGCGCCGCTTCATTCCCCGGGTCGATATGACGAAGGATGACGGATGCTGCCGCGCGGTCACTCGGCGGCGAAGCACTCCTTCTGCTTGTCCTGGAGGATCTTGGTGGTCATCGCCTCGTCCTCTTTCTTCGGCTTGTCCTCCCCGTCAGCAATGGACGCCAGCGTCTCGTCGCTCACGTCGGAATCGACGAGCGCTTCAGCGAAGCAGAGGGCGACGGGGTCTGTCACGAGGTCATGCTGCGGGAGATCTTCGTAGATCTCCTGGATGCCGTCGGCAACGTCGTCGGCGGACGGACGGCTCGGACCACCGCACGCGGCGAACGAGAGCATGAGCGCCGCTATGGGCAGCGCCAGGAGGAGGCGGGCGGGCATTCGGAGATTGTGTTCGTTCACCTTCATGTGGCAACGCTATCGGCGACGGCACGTGGGCAGAAGGGGGGTGTGTGGACGTCGTTTCCCTGTCGGGACGACGGATCTTCTGCGACGATGTCCTCATGTTCATCGTGACCACGAACGACGTGCCCGGTTATCGCATCACGCAGGTCCTCGGCGAGGTCATGGGCCTCACCGTGCGGTCGACCGACTTCGGGCAGGGCTTCGCCGCAGGCTTCCGCTCGCTCGGCGGTGGCGAGATCCCCGAGTACACCCAGGTCATGTACGAAGCCCGTCAGGTCGTCATGGCGCGGATGTGGGCGGAGGCGCAGCAGCGCGGCGCGAACGCGGTCGTGGCGATGCGCTTCGACACCGGCTCCATCGGCAACTTCAGCGAGGTCTGCGGGTACGGCACTGCAGTCGTCGTGGAGCCGCTCGGCGCAGCATCCGCCCCTCCCGCATCTGCGCCTCCCGCATCTGCGCCTCCGACTCCGCCGCCCGCCTGAGGTTCACGTCGCCGACGTTCGCACCTCTGACGCCGGATCGAACCACTGGAGCTGAGGAAATCGCCCGAAGCCACGATCGCGGGTGGCGAGGCGAGCGCCGTTCGTCAGGCACAGGGCGGCGATGTACGCATCGGGAACCAGATTGCCGCGGATTCCCGCATCATCCGCCGCGAGGGCGCCGAGCCGATCCCAGGCGGGTGCTCCCGCCGTCACCCACTGGGTGCGTGGCGCCGCGAGCAGGCTGCGCGTGAACGACATCGCGGCCTCGATGGGGGCGGGCGCGGTGGTGATGCGTGGATGCGTGACGATGCGGAGGAACCCACTGAGGATCGTGTCAGAGACGCCGATCGGCTCCCGAGCGATCGCGTCGTTGAGCCAGGTTGCGTAGGCGTGGTGCTCGGGAGCGTCGGCGCGGAACGCGTAGACGAGAACGTTGACGTCGGGAACGATCACCGCGCCGGGACCTCGTCGAGCGCCTCCCACAGCGCATCGCGGTCATCGATATCGACCAGGAAGCGCGACGTGCTCGGATCGCCGAAAGTCGGAAGCGGATGTGCCGGGCCGGCTTCGCGCTCTTCGCCAGGCGATCACGCAGAGCCTCTTCGATGAAGCTCGTCAGGGTCTGCCCTTCGGACGCGGCTCGGAGTTTCGCCTCCGCCGCGAGGGCATCCGACAGGTTCAACGTGGTGCGCATGCATATCAGCATACGCCGGGGTGCAGACATCTGCCTCCGCACCTGCAGGTCATCAATGGGGAGCCAGCACCAGCAGCTCGCCGACCTCGCACCCGAGCGCATCGCAGATCGCTCGCAGCGTGGAGTAGCGGATCGCCCGCGCGCGGTCGTTCTTCAGCACCGACAGGTTCACGATGCTCACCCCGACCAGTCCGCTCAACTCGGTCAGGGTCATGTCGCGTTCGGCGAGCAGCTCGTCGAGACGGCAGTGGATGCCGGTGAACTCCTCGTCGTTCTCGGCCGGGCTCACACCAGGCCCTCCGTGTCCTTCTGCAGCCGCGCCGTCTCCTGTGCGAGTTGCTCGCGCTCCTGCTGGAGGCGGGATCCCTCGCGGAAGACCGCGGCGAGGGCGACGAGCGCCAGGGCGCCGACGAACGGCAGCGGCGTGACGGTCAGCTGGAAGCCCCCGGGATACCACTCGCTTCCGGGCTCGAAGACCTCGCGGAGTCCCGCAGTGGCCGCGATCGAACCGAGGAGGTCGGATGCCACCCCGAGCACCAGCACGGCGACCGCGCCACCGGTGAGGGCGCGGGTGACGATGCGCGAGAACGTGGCACCGCGCAGTGTCTGGAAGCAGATGATCGCCAGGATCAATGCGGGCATGATCGTCAGCGCTCCTGTCGTGAGCTGCGCAGCGGCGGAGAGGAGCCGCAGCCCGAGTGAGGCATTTCCGACCGTGAAGTCGGTGAGCGCATTTCCGCCGCAGGTCAGCATCGTGCTCCCACTGTCGCCGAACTCGGAGCAGGGGAGGTCGGCGGGCCACGCCGTCCAGACGTTGGTCGCGCCGTGGAACTCGGCGAAGTCCACGCTGAAGGCCTTGATGATGATGATGAGTGCGGATCCGACGGCGGCCAGCATCACCCACCACCCGGAGATGGCGAGGGCGGCATCGAGCGCGATCGTTCGGCTGCCCTTCTTCTTGCCGCGCCACGCCACGATGCCGACGATGACGGCGATCACCGCGAGAGCGATGCCGATGTAGCCGAGCGAGGGCCAGACCTCATCCGAACCGAAACTGATCATCAGACGAGCCCCTCTGTCTCGCGCTGCAGCTTGTCGCCGATGACGAATGCCGTCCCGATGACCGACAGGATGAACGCCGCGAGGATGAAGGTGAACGGCTCGACGGTGATCATCGCGTTCCGCACGGCGTTGTCCGTGAGGGCGGAGACCGTGGCGTTGGCGAGCATGTTGTCGAAGAAGCGCACCGCTGCGAAGCCGATGAGTCCGGTGGCCCCGGCGGTCATCGCGAGCGCAGTGTTGCGCCGGTTGAAGATGCGGCCGTTGAGCGTGCTCCGGGCCAGCAGGATCAGGCATCCGACGACGACGATGATGGTGATGATCTGGATGACCTGCGCGATGATGCCCGGCACCGCCGCGATCATCGGCAGCTGAGGCGCGGTCATGGTCGCCTGATCGAGACCGAGCGTGATCGTCTCGCCTCCGGCACCGAACGGCGCCTCCACTTCAGTGCCCGGGTATTCGACGAGCACCGGCACGTCGACGCCCCGGGCTAACTCGATGATGCGGAGCACGGAGAAGACGGTGAAGGATGCCGCGATGGCGGCGCCCGCGATGCAGAAGGCGATGAGTGCGCCGGCGTCGCCGCGGGACAGCGTGCGTTGCTTCGTGACGTTCATGGATCGCTCCTTATCGATAGTCGTTATTAGCGATAAACGTTAACATAACGACTGTCGATAACTCCGTCAACCCTCTCCACGGGAGCGGGGATGGTGGGGCCGCCGCGAAGGGAGGGCGGGCCGGGCCGTCACGCCCACGGCGAACACGGGCATACGTCGCCCGAGCGGTGGTTACTCTCGATGTACAAGCGCAGATCGCCGTCATTGACGTAGCGCTTCGCCCCAGTGCGAATAAGGAGTCACAGCATGTTCGAGAGATTCACGGACCGAGCCCGTCGAGTGGTCGTCCTCGCCCAAGAAGAGGCGAAGATGCTCAACCACAACTACATCGGCACCGAGCACATCCTGCTCGGCCTCATCCACGAGGGCGAGGGTGTCGCAGCCAAGGCGCTGGAGTCACTCGGCATCTCCCTCGACGCCGTGCGCGAGCAGGTGCAGGACATCATCGGCCAGGGTCAGCAGCAGCCGACCGGCCACATCCCCTTCACCCCGCGTGCCAAGAAGGTGCTCGAGCTCAGCCTCCGCGAGGCCCTGCAGCTCGGCCACAACTACATCGGTACCGAGCACATCCTCCTCGGCCTCATCCGCGAGGGGGAGGGCGTCGCCGCTCAGGTGCTCGTCAAGCTCGGCGCCGACCTGAACAAGGTCCGCCAGCAGGTCATCCAGCTGCTCTCCGGCGCCCCGGGCCGCGAGCCCGCCGCTGTCGGCGCGCAGTCGAACGACACCCCGAGCGCGCAGGGCGGCTCGCAGGTGCTCGACCAGTTCGGTCGCAACCTCACGCAGGCCGCGCGCGACAACAAGCTCGACCCGGTCATCGGGCGCGAGAAGGAGGCGGAGCGGGTCATGCAGATCCTCTCCCGCCGTTCCAAGAACAACCCGGTCCTGATCGGTGAGCCCGGCGTCGGCAAGACCGCCGTCGTCGAGGGCCTCGCTCAGGCGATCGTCAAGGGCGATGTCCCCGAGACGCTGAAGGACAAGCAGCTCTACTCGCTCGACCTCGGCTCGCTCATCGCCGGCTCCCGCTACCGCGGAGACTTCGAGGAGCGCCTCAAGAAGGTCACCAAGGAGATCCGCACGCGCGGCGACATCATCGTCTTCATCGACGAGATCCACACCCTCGTGGGTGCGGGTGCTGCCGAGGGGGCGATCGACGCCGCCAGCATCCTGAAGCCGCTCCTCGCCCGTGGAGAGCTCCAGACGATCGGCGCGACCACGCTCGACGAGTACCGCAAGCACTTCGAGAAGGATGCTGCGCTCGAGCGCCGCTTCCAGCCGGTGCAGGTGAACGAGCCGACGCTGCCGCACACGATCAACATCCTCAAGGGTCTCCGCGACCGCTACGAGGCGCACCACAAGGTGCAGATCACCGACGGTGCGATCGTGGCCGCGGCGAACCTCGCCGACCGCTACGTCTCCGACCGGTTCCTTCCGGACAAGGCCATCGACCTGATCGATGAGGCCGGCGCACGCCTGCGCCTCAGCATCCTGTCGAGCCCGCCCGAGCTGCGCGAGTTCGACGAGAAGATCGCCAAGGTGCGCGAGCAGAAGGAAGTCGCCTCCGAGGAGCAGGACTTCGAGCGCGCAGCATCCCTCCGTGACGAGGAGAAGAGCCTGCTCGCCGAGCGTCTCCGCCTCGAGAAGCAGTGGCGTGCGGGCGACGTCGCGACCTCCGCGGTCGTCGACGAGGGTCTGATCGCCGAGGTCCTGGCTCAGGCCACCGGCATCCCGGTGTTCAAGCTCACGGAGGAGGAGTCCTCGCGGCTCGTCTTCATGGAGAAGGCCCTGCACCAGCGCGTCATCGGTCAGGAGGAGGCGATCGCCGCTCTCTCGAAGACCATTCGTCGTCAGCGCGCAGGCCTCAAGGACCCGAAGCGTCCCTCGGGCTCGTTCATATTCGCCGGCCCCACGGGTGTCGGAAAGACCGAGCTCGCCAAGGCGCTCGCCGAGTTCCTGTTCGACGACGAAGCGGCGCTGATCTCCCTCGACATGAGCGAGTTCGGTGAGAAGCACACCGTCTCGCGTCTGTTCGGTGCCCCTCCCGGATTCGTCGGATTCGAAGAGGGCGGACAGCTCACCGAGAAGGTACGCCGCAAGCCGTTCAGCGTGGTGCTCTTCGACGAGATCGAGAAGGCCCACCCCGACATCTTCAACTCGCTGCTGCAGATCCTCGAAGAGGGTCGGCTCACCGACGGCCAGGGTCGGATCGTGGACTTCAAGAACACGGTCATCATCATGACCACCAACCTCGGCGCGCGTGACATCGCCGGCGGTCCGGTGGGCTTCCAGATCGAGGGCAACGACTCGAACAGCTACGACCGGATGAAGGGCAAGGTGAACGAAGAGCTCAAGCGGCACTTCAAGCCCGAGTTCCTCAACCGTGTCGATGACATCATCGTGTTCCCGCAGCTGTCGAAGCTGGAGCTGGTGCAGATCGTCGATCTGTTCACCAAGCGCCTCGGCGAGCGTCTGCTGGACCGCGACATGACGATCGAGCTGTCTCAGGCCGCCAAGGAGCGTCTCATCGAGATCGGCTTCGACCCGGCTCTCGGCGCCCGTCCGCTGCGTCGCGCGATGCAGCACGAGGTCGAGGACCGTCTGTCGGAGAAGATCCTGCACGGCGAGCTCAACTCGGGCGACCACGTCAAGGTCGATGCGAAGGACGGGGAGTTCCTGTTCGAGCACGGCCCGCGCGGCGAGAAGGTCGCCGTCGGCGTGAACACCGCCGGCGCCGGCATCTCGGGCACTCCCGACCTGGCGGTCGCCAGCGGCGAGTAAACCTTCCTGACCCTGCGGTTCCTGAGCGAGCGCAGCGAGACGAAGGGCAGTACCGAATCATGGAAAGGGGCGGATGCCACGGCATCCGCCCCTTTCCTGTCCCCCCGCCCGCCCGCCGTGCACAACTTCGGAGTTCGCGGGCGACACGCCGCCGAGGAGCCCGCGCGCCCGGCGCGTCGCCCGCCGGCTCCGCAGTCGTGCACGCACGGGCCGAGACGTTCCCAGCCGCCGGGTTCTAGGCTGGTGCTGTGAGTGAGTACATCGTCCGTCCGGCGCGGAGCGCCGACATCGTCGGCATCCGCAACCTGCTGCAGCCCCTCGTGGAGCAGCGCATCCTGCTGGGCAAGGACCTCGCGGTGCTCTACGGCGCGGTGCAGGAGTTCGTCGTGGCCGAGGCCGACGGAGAGCTGATCGGATGCGGCGCACTGCACGTGATCTGGGAGGACCTGGGCGAGGTGCGCACGCTCCTCGTGCGCGAGGACTGGCTGCACCACGGCGTCGGACGCGGCATCGTCGACCACCTCGAGGCGACCGCTCTCGCACTCGGACTGAGCCGGCTGTTCTGCCTCACATTCGAGGTCGAGTTCTTCGGCCGCCGCGGGTACACCCCGATCGGCGAGCAGGTCGTCGACCCCGACGTGTACTCGCAGCTGCTGCGCAGCGGTGACGCCGGTGTCGAGGAGTTCCTCGACCTCGCGCACGTGAAGCCCAACACGCTCGGCAACACCCGCATGCTCAAGGTGCTCTGACCCGACGCGGCATCCATCCCGGGTGATCCATCGTTTCGTCCATGTTCTTCCCTGTTCAGGCCATAGGGTGCGCCGCTCCCCGGCGATAGCTTCGTCGCAGGACTTCGCGTCCTGTCGTCGGCTGCTGTGCGCCGACGGCACGCACCTGCACGGAGGTTCAACGGATGAACATCGATGTCGCCGACGTCGGATCGACCATGGCCGACTCTGATCCGTTCGCCGGCGGCGTGGACAGGATCGTCCTGCCCGAAGCGACCGGCGCCCTGCGCGCCGACCTGGATCGCGGCGTCGCGATCGCGTGGAGCGAGCCGCTGAGCATCCGCACGTACGAGGCCGCCGAGCCGAGCATCCACCCCCTGTATCTCGACCACCGCGTCTATCAGGGGTCCAGCGGCAAGGTGTATCCGATCCCGTTCACCGAGCAGATCGCCGACGAGGGCGTCGTGCGCGAGTGGCAGGCGATCCACCTCGAGAACGAGTTCGTGCGGCTGGTGGTGCTCCCCGAACTCGGCGGGCGCATCCACATCGGCTACGACAAGACGACCGGCTACGACTTCTTCTACCGGAACAACGTCATCAAGCCGGCGCTGGTCGGCCTTGCCGGCCCGTGGATCAGCGGGGGTGTCGAGTTCAACTGGCCGCAGCACCATCGCCCCGGCACGTACCTGCCCGTGGAGACCACGATCGAGAACAGCGATGACGGGTCGGTGACGGTCTGGTGCCATGATCACGATCCGTTCACCCGGATGTCGGCGCAGCACGGCATCCGCCTACGCGCGGGGAGTTCGGTCGTCGAGCTCGTCGTGCGACTGCACAACCGCACGAGTGAGCGTCAGACGTTCCTGTGGTGGGCGAACGTCGCCGCGCGCGTGCATGACGACTATCAGTCGTTCTTCCCGGAAGACGTCCGGTACGTCGCCGATCATGCCCGCCGCGCGCTCACCGCTTTCCCCGAGGCCGATCGCCCGTACTACGGCGTGGACTACCCGGCGCTCGCGGCCGAGAACGAAGGCGCCGACCGCATCGACTTCTATCGGAACATCCCGGTGCCGACGTCGTACATGATCGTCGACTCGCAGCAGGACTTCTTCGGCGGCTACGACCACGCCGCGGGCGCCGGTTTCGTGCACTGGGCCGAACGTCGCCTGGCCCCGGGAAAGAAGCAGTGGACGTGGGGCGACGCTCCTTTCGGTCACGCATGGGACGACCAGCTCACCGACGGCGACGGCCCGTACGTCGAGCTCATGGCGGGGGTCTACACCGACAACCAGCCCGACTTCGCGTGGCTACTGCCGGGCGAGACGAAGGTGTTCTCGCAGTACTGGTACCCGATCCCGGCGATCGGCGCCGCGCACCAGGCGACGACGGATGCTGCCGTGCACGTCGAGCGCGGCGAGCGGGTGTCGGCGAACTTCGCGGTCACGAGCCGCTGGCATGGGGTCACGCTGCGGATCCTCGACGGTGGTGTCGTCGTGGCGAGCGCCTCGGCCGACCTGGTTCCCGGCGTCCCCGTGACTCTCGAATCGGATGCTGCGCCATCGGACGCGATCACCGCGGAGCTGCTCGACGCCGATGGTCGCGTGCTCGTGCGGTGGACCCCGACGGATGCTGCGGACGAAGAGCCCTGGGTCGCCGAGGAGCCGCCGCTGCCGGACGAGATCGACAGCGTCGAGGAGCTGTACCTCACGGGGCTCCACCTGCAGCAGAACCGGCATCCCACGCGGTCGCCGCTGCCGTACTGGCGGGCCGCCCTCACCCGCGACGCGGGCGATGCGCGGACGAACCTCGCGCTCGCGGATCGGGCGTACCGAGCCGGTCGCTTCGACACGGCCCTCGTCCACGCGGAGACAGCGATCGCGCGACTGACGCGCCGCAACGCCAATCCGACCGACACCGAGGCCTACTACCTGGCCGGGCTCATCCTCGCCCGCCTCGGGCGCGAGACCGAGGCGCAGCGGATGTTCGGCAAGGCGGGATGGGACGGCACCTGGGCAGCGGCATCCGGTGTGGAGCTCGTCCGTTCGCTCCTGCGTACCGGGCAGCTTCGTGCGGCGACGAGGGTGCTCGACACGCTCGATGGTGTGGTCGGGAACGATACCCGCCGGAGCGCCCTGCGTGCCCTGATCCTGCGTGCGGGCAGTGACGAAGCTGCGGGCGTCGCGATCGCACGGGAGGCGCTCGTCGCCGATCCGCTGGACGCGACGCTCCGGATGCTGGCGGGCCGAGAGGTCACCGACGACGCCGGCATCCTGCTCGACGTCGCTCTCGATCTGAAGCGGGCCGGCGCGACCGACGACGCACTGCGGGTCCTCGAGACTGTCATCGCGGCACCGGTTCGCCGCTCGGGCAACGTGCGTCCGCTCGCCTGCTACCTGGTTGCCGAGATCCACCAGGGCCGCGGAGACCTGGACGCCGCAGCGCTCGCGCGCTCTCAGGCTCGGGAAGCCGAGCAGCGGTGGGCGTTCCCCGCCGGCCTCGACGCCCTGCACGCGTTGGAGAGCACCGTGCGCGCAGAGCCCGACGACGCGGTCGCTCTCTCTCTGCTCGGCATGCTGCTGTACGGCCACGGCCGCCGACGCGACGCGACGACCGCGTGGAACCGCGCGATCGAGGCCGGCCGCGAAGATCCCGTGCTGTTCCGCAACGCCGCGCTCGCCGCGTACAACGTCGAGCATGACGAGCAGAGAGCGTGGCGGCTGTACGAGCGGGCTGTCGAGGCGGCGCCGACGGATGCGCGCATCCGCTACGAGCAGGACCAGCTCGCCGCACGACTCGGGCACGGCAGCGCGCGGCGTCTCGCCGCGCTGCGCCCCGTGGAAGACCTCGTGCTCACGCGCGACGACTTCGCCATCGCCTACACGCGGCTCCTCGTCGCGGAGGGTGCCGCCGCCGAGGCGCACCGCATCCTGCTCACCCGTCCGTTCCACCCGTGGGAGGGCGGCGAGGGCCAGGCGATCGCGACATGGGACCTCACGCTCGACGCGCTGGGGCTGCCGCGCACCGACCCGCCGTCCACCCTCGGAGAGGCGCGCGCGGCCTACGTGGCGCCGGTCGCCGTGCGGGAGGACGGAGTGACCGACTACTTCGCCACGAGCCTGCCGGAGCTGCTGCTGTTCAACCAGGTCGGTGAAGACGACGCGGGTGACGGCGGCTGACGTGCCGGTCCCGCTCTCGGGTGCCCCCTACGTCCTGCGCTCCGGGCCGTACGAGGCGCACATCGCGAGCGTCGGGGCGACCCTTCGTTCTCTGCAGTATGAGGGGGCCGACCTCGTCGTGCCGTTCGCCGTGGACGAGATCCGTCCGTCGATGCGGGGAGCGCTGCTCGCCCCCTGGCCGAACCGGCTCGCAGACGGGGAGTACGAGTTCGGCGGGGAGATCCATCGGCTCCTACAGAACGAGCCCGAGACGGGGAACGCCGCGCACGGGCTCATCGCCTGGACGGACATCTCGGTTGCTGTGGAGACGCCAGACCGGGTGGTGCTCACCGGTGTGATCGCGCCGCAGCCCGGGTATCCGTGGCGGGTGCGCATCGACGCCGAGTTCCGCCTCAGCCCCGACGGACTTCGGCAGGAGATCACCGCGACGAACGAGTGCACGGCTCCGGCCCCGATCGGTCTCGGCGGGCATCCGTACCTCGTCGTCGGGAATCCCCGTGAGCGCGGCATCGACGACCTGACGCTCGAAGTGGATGCCGACCAGATCCTGCTCGTCTCCGAGGAGCGGATGCTGCCCGAGCGCAGCGTGCCCGTGTCGGATGCCGCCGTTCGAGGTCGGGACTTCCGACAGCCGCGGCGCATCGGCGCCACGGAGGTCAACAACGCCTACACGGAGCTCGCTCGGCGCGGCGGACTCGCGCGGGCCCGCCTCCTGGCCGACGACGGTACCGGGGTCGAGGTCGTCTGGGACGAACGCTGCCCCTGGGTGCAGGTCTACACGAGCGACCACGGCGCGGGCGACGGGTTCCGCTGCGGCGTCGCGATCGAGCCGATGACCTGCCCGCCCGACGCGTTCAACTCGAAGCGCGACCTGCTCGTCGTCCCGCCCGGCGGATCGGTCGGCGCCGGGTGGGTCATCCGCCGCGTCGGGCCCTGAGTCAGCCTTTGTGCAGCGCGCGATACCCCGTCGGGTTGAGTCCGTGCAGCCGCCGGAAGTGCCGCGAGAAGTAGAGCGGATCCGCGTAGCCCACGGCCGCGGCGATCTCGCGCACCGACAGCGACGTCGTGTCGAGCAGGTTCCGGGCGTGCGTCATCCGCAGTGACGTGTGGAACGCGGCGGGCCCGCTGCCGGTCGCCTCGCGGAACAGCGCGCTCAGGTGCGAGGGCGACATGCCGACGAGTGCGGCGAGCTCACTGACCTGGATATTGCCGTCGACGCGCGCCTCGAGATACCGCATGGCCCGTTCGAGCGCAGAGCCCTCATTGGGGAGGATGCTGTCGGCCGCGATCCGGGTGAGCAGGTTCCAGGCGACGCCCGAGGCCAGGAGGAGCTGCGGAGGTGAGAGCCGTCGCTCGAGCGTGGTGACGAGTTCGTCGAAGAGCGCCACGACCCGGTCCATTGAGCGGAGCCTCGTGACCGGGCTCTGCCGCCCGAGTGTCTGCACCGCGAGCTCCGCGGCATCCGTCCCTCGTACATGCAGCCACCAGATGGTCCACGGGTCGTCCTCCGACGCCTCGTAGGAATGCGGCGCCCCGGCGGCGATCGCGATCGAACCGGATGCCGTGAGCACATGGGCCTCCCCGGCGATGGTCACGGTGCCGCGGCCGGCGACGCAGAGCAGCACCACCGTCTCGGCGCAGCCGCGCGGACGTACCCGGCGGTGACCTCGCGCGGTGGGGAAGTAGCCGGCGTCGGTCACGAGGAGGCGGCGAGTCCCGGCGGCACCCAGCGCCGTCTCGACCTGCGGTCTCGGCAGCACGCACAGGCGCTGATGCTCGAACCCCTCCATGCGGTAGTGAGGTTCGAGCTCGATAGGCGAGTCGTCCATGATGCATCCCGAATTCCTGTGGTCCTCGACGGCGTTGTCGCGAGGGTGGTGCTGTCAGGGTAGCCGCGTTCCGGTCGTCACCGCGAGATGGTCGGATCGACGAATCGAGAATGGTGCCAGAGAAAAGTCCATGTGATCCGTTTGATCGTCCTCCAGCGTCGCGGCGTCGGCGATGTACGTTCGATCTGTTCCACACAGCATCCGGTCACCACGACCGGCCATCGCACGAAGACGAAGGAGTCTCAATGTTCGCCACACGCAGCCGCCTCTGGGCGCGAACTGCCGCGGGCGGGGTCGCCGTCCTGGCTCTCGCCGCGCTCACCGCCTGTACCTCCGGCATGGAATCGAGTGAGCCGGCAGGCGGCGGCGACAAGGGCGCCTCCGACGGCCCGCTCACGATCGCACTGATCCAGAAGCAGGGCGACCAGCAGTACTTCATCGACGAGGCCGACGGCGCGAAGGAGGCCGCGAAGGCCGACGGCGACGTCACCATCAATGTCGTCGACGTCAGCACCGACTCGAACAAGGCCATCTCCGAGGTCGAGGCCGCCATCGCGCAGGGCGTCGACGCGATCATCATCGTCGTGCCCGACACGCAGATCGGCCCGCAGGTGATCCAGCTCGCCGCCGACGCCGGCATCCCGATCATGGCCGCCGACGACCCGATCGTCGACGCCAAGGGCGAGGCCGCGGCCTTCACCGGCTTCGACGGCACGTCCATGGGTGAGAAGGTCGGCGCGGAAGCCGCGCGCCTCTTCGAGGAAGCCGGATGGGATGCTGCCGACACGCGCATCCTCTCCGCCTACAAGCAGGACCAGCCGAACTGCGTCGAGCGAGTCGACGGCGCTGTCGCCGCGTTCTCCGAGGCGATTCCCGACGGCCCCGAGGTCATCGAGGTCGGAACCGACAACTCGGCCACCGACGCGCAGGACAAGGCGGGCGCCATCATCACCGCCAACGCCGGCGTGAAGCACTGGGTCGTCTGGGGCTGCAACGACGAGAACGAGACCGGCGTCGTGACGGCGCTGCAGAACTCGGGCGTCGCGCCCGCCGACATCGTAGGCGTCGGCCTCGGCGCCTACCTCACCTGCAAGGACTGGAACGCGGGCCAGGAGACGGGCAACAAGTCGGCCCTCTTCATCTCCGGCGTCGAGGTCGGCAAGGCCGCCGTCACCTCGATGGTCGACCTGCTGCGCAACGGCACGGAGCTGCCGCCGAAGACGGTCGCCAACACCGAGATCGTCGACGCGACCAACTGGGAGGACAAGGGCGTCGTCTGCACCTGACGCTATCGGGGGACGGCCGCGGACGCGGCCGTCCCCACCTCTGTCCCCGATCGCACATCGACACCACATCATGAGAGGCACGCATGACTGAGCAGGCCGTCGCCCTCCGGGCGCACGCGATCACGAAGTCGTTCGGTCCCGTCCACGCTCTCCGCGGCGTGGACCTCGAGCTCCGCGCCGGCGAGGTCACCGCCCTCATGGGAGAGAACGGCGCAGGCAAGTCCACGCTGCTGAAGATCCTCGGCGGCGACTACCGTCCCGACGGGGGCGAGCTGCAGCTGGGCGGTACGGCGGTCGACTTCACCGGTCCCGCCGATGCCCGCGACGCGGGGCTGCGCGTGATCGCTCAAGAGCCGGAGATCGTGCCCTGGGTATCGGTCGCGGAGAACATCTACATCGGCGCGCTCGGCCCGGTGGCATTCCGTCGCGGCCAGCTCGAGAAGACCGCCACCGAAGAGCTGCGGCGCTGGGGCTTCGACCGGGTCATCGATGCCCGCACCCTCGGCGCCGACCTCTCACCGGCGCAGCGGCAGATCGTCGAGATCATGCGCGCCGTGATCGCCCGGCCGAAGGTCATCTGCTTCGACGAGCCCACGTCGTCCCTGGGCGACGAAGAGGTGACGCTGCTGTTCGCGCTGATCCGTCAGCTGCAGAAGGACGGCGTCGCGATCGGCTACGTGTCGCACCGCATGGGAGAGATCTTCCAGCTCGCCGACCGCATCACCGTGCTGCGCGACGGCGCCTACGTCGGCACGAAGGCGGTGGGGGAGACCGATCACGACGAGCTCGTGCGCATGATGGTCGGCCGCGACCTCACCCAGTTCTTTCATCGCGAGCCCGCCGCGCTCGGCGACGTCGTGCTCGAGCTCGACCACGTGTCGAACGACATCGTGCAGGACATCTCGCTCACTGTCCGTGCCGGCGAGGTGGTCGGCGTCGCCGGTCTCGTCGGTGCCGGCCGGAGCGAGCTCATGAAGACCATCGCCGGCGATCTGCTGGTCACCGACGGCGAGATCCGCGTCCACGGGACCGCGCGTCGATTCCGGAGCCCTCGCGACAGCATCCAGGCCGGTATCGGGTTCGCCCCGGAGGAGCGGAAGGCCGAGGCGCTGCTGCTCGATCGCAGCGTCCGCGACAACACCGCCCTCGCCGTGCTCCGCTCTCTGTCGCGGTGGATCTTCGTGAAGGATGCCGCGGAGTCGGCGCTCGCACAGAACTACATCGAGTCCCTGCGCATCCGCACGCCGAGCCCGGAACAGCTGGTCGGGCGGCTCTCCGGCGGCAACCAGCAGAAGGTCGTGCTGTCGCGGTGGCTCGCCACCACGCCGAAGCTCCTGCTGCTGGACGAGCCCACCCGCGGGATCGACGTCGGCGCCAAGGCGGAGATCTACGCGATCATCGACCGCCTGGCGCACGAGGGTGTCGCGGTCATCGTGGTCTCCAGCGAACTTCCCGAGGTGCTCGGCGTCTCGGACCGCATCTATGTCATGGCCCACGGCCGCATCACGGGAGAGCTCCCGCGTGCCGAGGCAACCGAAGAGAGCATTCTCGCGCTCGCGATGGACGAGGAGGTCGCCGCATGAGCGACAACAGTGTGAAGACCGCGCCGGTCGGAGCGGCTGCGCCGCCCCGGGGCGCCTCGCCCGTCTCGCGGCTGATCAGCGGAGTCGGGGCGCAGAACATCTCGCTCATCATCGCGATCGTGCTCGTGGTGGCCGTGATCGGATTCCAGAACCCGCTGTTCTTCAGCGTCGGCAACCTCAAGGTCATCGGCACCGCGATCGCGATCATGGGCCTCTTGGCCGTGGTCCAGACCATCGTGATCATCCTCGGTGCGCTCGACATCTCGGTCGGATCGATCGCCGGACTCACGTCGGTGACATCCGCGATGCTGTTCACCGCGGCCGGGCCCGCCGTCGGCGTCGTCGGTGCGATCGGGATCGGAGTGCTCTGCGGTCTGGTCAACGGCTGCATCATCGTCTTCGGGCGGGTGAACCCGGTCATCGCGACGCTGGCCACGCTCGCGGCGTTCAAGGGCGTCGCGCAGCTGATCTCCGACGGGCGTGCGCAGGGCTACACCGGTGCCGACCCGTTCTTCGTCTTCCTCGCCCGCGGCGGTATCGGCGGCATCCCGACGCTCATCCTGGTGCTCCTGGTGGTGGCGCTGCTCGCTCACATCGTGCTGCGATACACGACCTGGGGCCGCAACATCTACGCGGTCGGCGGCAACAACATCGCCTCGCGGCTCGCCGGCATCAACATCAACCGCTACATCATCGGCGTCTACATGGTGACCGGAGCCATCGCGGCGATCGCGGGGATCCTGATCACCGCCCGCACCGGTTCCGGACAGCCGATCTCCGGCTCTGAGGGGCTGGAGCTGCAGGCGATCACGGCGGCGGCGCTGGGTGGTGCGGCACTCAAGGGCGGGAAGGGGACGATCTCCGGAACGATCCTCGCGGTGATCCTGCTCGGCGTGCTGACCAACGGCATGACGATCCTCGGGGTCAACTCGTTCTGGCAGAACGTCGCCCAGGGGGCGCTGCTCGTGATCGCGGTGGTCATCCAGCAGCTGCGGTCCGGGGAGCGCCGCATCGGCATCCCCGGCTGATTCGCGTGGCTCGTCACGACCGTGCGGTCGGTCGCCGGGAGTTCACCGGGTCGATCGCTTAGCCTGGAGCCATGCCTCGCCACTCCGCCGCCGTGTATCGTCGCCGGCGGCTGGTGCTCCTGATCGGACTCATCCTTCTGGTCGCCCTCATCGGGGTCTCGGCCTGGCTCCTGATCGCGCGGCCGTGGGCGAGCGCCGGCACGGGGCCGGCACCCAGCAGTTCCGCCACGGCCTCGGAGACTCCGTCGGCGTCTCCCGACCCGGATGCGGAGACGCCGTCACCCTCCTCGACGCCGTCCGGAGAGGCGACCCCGGCGATCGTGGCATGCGCGGCGAAGGACATCGAGGTGTCGGCCGTCTCCGACTCGGACTCCTACGCGTCCGGCGTCACGCCGAAGCTGTCGATCTCGCTCACGAACAAGGGCAAGAAGGACTGCACGATGGACGTGGGGTCGACCACTCAGGTGTTCACCGTCTCGAGCGGATCCGACGTGTGGTGGCGCTCGACGGACTGCCAGGAGAATCCGAGCAGCATGATCGCGACGCTCGCCGCGGGCACCACGGTCACCAGCAAGGAGCCGGTGACCTGGGACCGTACGCGCTCGAGCGTCGAGACCTGCGACCAGGAGAACCGTCAGCGTGCCCCAGGCGGAGGCGCGTCGTACCACGTCGAGGTCACGATCGGCGGCTTCAAGAGCCTCACGACCAAGCAGATTCTGCTGTACTGACCCGCCTCGCGCCACGGAGGCGTCTCGGACTTCGTCGCGAAACGCAGCGAACACTTCGGAAAGCTCCGCTGGCACCGATTTCCCTGTTCGGAATACATCGATGTCAGAGGATTCGTGTACTGGGTGCAGACAGCTGTAGTTCTTTGGGATACCATTGAGTGACTCTCCGCACTAGCGGCACATGCCATCCCCAGTGGCGTCGAACTACAGCGTCCCCAGCGCTTCGACATCGCCGTTCGAGAGTCGGAGGGCCCTCTCGAGTACCCCAGTCCCCAATGTGGGACTCGAGAGGGCCCCAATCTTTTCCCCGCCGGTTTCGCTTTCAGCGGGATGCCGCACTCTGCGCCGCGCCCGTGAATAGGCTGGAGACATGGCAGCGAAGAAGGCGAAGGCCGCGAAGAACAAGCCCGCACCCGAGGACTTCCGATCGGAAGCGCTGGCGTTGGCTCTCGAGAAGCAGGACGTCGCGGCCGTCGCTCTGGCACTGCGGCACGGCACGACTGTCGTCCCGTTGATCAAGCCGGGCGCGCGGGACAACCCGCTCGACAGCGGCGAGGTGTGGACCTACCGCGACCCGAACACGGGCGACCTGGCTCTGCTGCTCTTCAGCGACGCGAAGCACAAGCCGGCGAACCTGCCGCCGGGCGTGGGTATCTTCACGGCGGACTGGTTGCGAAAGTTCCTCGCCGCGCATCCGATCACCACGGTATTCCTCGACATCGCCGGTCCCCACCCGATGCAGGCCGAACCGGCGGAGCTGTTGAAGGCGCTCGACGCGTAGCCCGTCGACACGCTCAGGGACCGGATGGTGTGCGGGCCGGTCAGAACGGCGGGATGTCGCGCTGCTCGCGAGGTGAGCGGTCGCGAGCCTTGATGTCTCTCAGCGCTCCGACGAGCGTCTTCGAGCGATCGTCGACGACCTGCTCGTAGCCGAGGCGTGCGGCTTCCGATCGGCGCTGCGCGGCCTGGGTGACGGGGCGGATCTCTCCGGCCAGGCTCAGTTCGCCCACCGCCGCGACCGTGCGGGGCACCGATGTGCGCTTCACGGACCCCGCCACGGCGATCGCGATCGCGAGGTCGGCGGCCGGCTCGGTGAAACGCACGCCGCCGACGGTCGACACGTAGACGTCGAGGTTGCTCGTCTTGACGTCGGCTCGTCGCTCGAGGATGGCCAGCACCATCGCCACGCGTGACGAGTCGACACCGTGCACGATGCGCCGGGGGTTCGGGGCGGATGACGGCACGGTGAGCGCCTGCACCTCGACGGGCAGTGCGCGACGCCCCTCGAGCGAGATCGCGACGCAGGTGCCTTCGGCCGTGGCGCCCTGTGACAGGAAGAGACCTGACGGGTCTGGCACCTCGGAGATGCCCGCCCCGGTCATCTCGAAGCAGCCCACCTCGTCGGTCGGGCCGAAGCGGTTCTTGAGCGCGCGGATGAAGCGCAGCGAGGTCTCGCGGTCGCCCTCGAAGTGGCAGACGACGTCGACCAGGTGCTCGAGCACGCGGGGACCGGCGACCTGGCCGTCTTTCGTCACGTGGCCGACGATGATGATCGGCAGGCCGCGGTCTTTCGCGACCCGGATGAGAGCGGATGCGACCTCGCGCACCTGGCTCGGCTGACCGGCGGCCCCGTCGATGAGCGACGACGACACCGTCTGCACCGAGTCGACGATCACGAGCTGCGGCTGCACCTCGTCGATGTGACCGAGGATGGTCGCCAGGTCGGTCTCGCTCGCGAGGTACAGCTCGTCGTGCAGGGCACCGGTGCGCTCGGCACGCAGTCGCACCTGCGCCGGTGACTCCTCGGCGCTCGCGTAGAGCACCCGTCGTCCGGCTCGCGCCGCCTGCGCGGCGACCTCGAGCAGCAGCGTCGACTTGCCGACGCCGGGCTCTCCGCTGAGCAGGATGGCGGCCCCGGGGACGATGCCGCCGCCGAGCACCCGGTCGAATTCGCCGACGCCGCTGGTGCGGCGCGGGGCGTCTTCGGTGGTGATCTGCGTGATCGGCCGGGCGGCGCGCTCGGTGGTCGGTGCGAGGGCGGTGATCCGGCGCAGGATGCCGGTCGGTGCCGCCTGCTCCTGCACGGTTCCCCACTGCTGGCACTCGCCGCAGCGCCCCACCCACTTCGCCGTCGTCCACCCGCACTCCGTGCAGACGTACGCGGGAGGAGCGGGTTTCCGGGTGGCCATGCGTCCAGGCTATCGCCGGGATCGGACATCCCTATCGGCCAGGGCATTATTCACGGCCGAACGGCTCGATCAGCCGAGAACCCGCTGGGATGATGGAGTCATGCGCAACGGCGGGCCCGTCTGCGGGCCGATCTCGACCTACTCGCGGGTGCAGCTCCTGCACCTGCTCTTCGAGGCCGGTCGCGGGCAGATCCGGTCCGAGCTCACCATCGGGGAGCTGTGCGAGGCCACCGGTCTCCACGCGAACACCGTGCGCGAGCACCTGCAGCGCCTCATCGAGGGCGGCTACGTCATCCCGACCATCGAGCACCGCACCACCCGCGGTCGACCCCGCACCCTTTATCGTGCCGCGACCGGTGCCCCCGGCGCCTCCAGCCCGGTCGCCCGCGACAAGGCGAAGGCCGCCGCGCGCCGTGGAGATCTCATGCGTCGGATGCTGCCCTCGGCAGCATCCGCTCTGGGTCGCGAGGCGACGTACCAGTTGGACGCCCTCGTCGAGCATCTCGAGGAGAGCGGCTTCGAGCCCGTCGTCGACGACGTGCGCCTCACGGTCGATCTGAGTCCCTGCCCGCACGCCGCCGGAAGCCCGGACGACCGGCCGATGCTGTGCCAGGTGCACCTGGGTCTCATGCAGGGCGTGCTGACCGAAGCCGGCGGACCGCTGGCCGCCGAGTGCGTACAGGCGGCCGCCGACCCCGCAGAGTGCACGGTGCGATTGACCGACAGAACAGGACTCACGCATGGAATGGCTTGATCCGCTCATCCTCTCCCGCTGGCAGTTCGGGCTGACGACCGTCTACCACTACCTGTTCGTGCCCCTCACGATCGGCATGGCTCTGGTCGCCGCGATCTTCCAGACCGCATGGGTGCGCACCGCCAAGGTGCAGTACCTGCACCTGACGCGCTTCTTCGGCAAGATCTTCCTCATCAACTTCGCCATGGGCGTCGTCACCGGCATCGTGCAGGAGTTCCAGTTCGGCATGAACTGGTCGGACTACTCCCGATTCGTCGGCGACGTGTTCGGCGCCCCGCTCGCGTTCGAGGGACTGCTCGCCTTCTTCTTCGAGGCGACCTTCATCGGCCTGTGGATCTTCGGATGGGACAAGCTCCCGCAGAAGCTGCACCTCGCCACGATCTGGTGCGTCTCGATCGGCAGCATCCTGTCGGCGTACTTCATCATCGCGGCCAACGCGTTCATGCAGAACCCGGTGGGGTACGTCTACAACCCCGTGACGAACCGTGCCGAGCTCACCGACTTCTGGGCGCTGCTGACGAATCCCGTCTCGCTCGCCGCGTTCCCGCACACGATCTTCGGCGCACTCATGTTCGCCGCCGGTGTCGTCATCTCGGTCTCCGCGTGGCACCTCGCCCGCGGTCAGCACTTCGACACGATGCGCATCTCGCTGAAGTTCGGTCTGTGGGCGATGATCTTCTCCACCGCGGGCGTCGTGCTCACGGGAGACCAGCTCGGGCTCGCGATGTACGCCGCGCAGCCGATGAAGATGGCGGCGGCCGAAGCCACCTTCAACACGGTCTGCGGCCCCGACGCCTCCTTCAGTCTCTTCACGCTCGGTACGCCGGACGGCAGCTCCGAGCTGTTCTCGATCCGCGTGCCGTACCTGCTGTCGCTGCTGTCGACGCACACGCTCGACGCCTGCGTGCACGGCATCAACGATCTCAACGCCGAGTACTCGCAGACCTTCGCCGACACTGGCATGACGGAGTTCGCCCCGATCCTGTGGGTCACCTACTGGGCGTTCCGCTGGATGATCGGCCTCGGCATGGCCGCCGGCCTCGTCGCCGTGATCGGACTCTGGCTCACCCGCAAGAGCGCGAAGAAGGAACCGGCGCCGTGGATGTGGAAGCTCGCGATCTGGTCGTTCCCGCTGGCGCTCGTCGCCAACATCATGGGCTGGGTCTTCACCGAGATGGGCAGGCAGCCCTGGATCGTGTTCGGGCTGATGACCACGCAGGACGGCGTCTCGCCCGGTGTCTCCGGCCTCGAGGTGCTGATCTCGCTCATCGCCTTCACCGCCATCTACGCCGCGCTCGCCGTGGTAGAGATCCGTCTCATCATCCGGGCCGCGCAGAAGGGCCCGGACACCGAAGAGCAACCTCACGATGAGACGGCTCAGCTGCCGTCGGTCGTCTACTGAGAGGGAGGAGCATCATGGATCTCGCAACGCTCTGGTTCTGGCTCGTCGGCTTCTTCTTCGTCGGCTACTTCGTGCTCGACGGGTTCGACTTCGGCGTGGGCATGTCGCTGCCGTTCCTCGGTCGCAACGATGTGTCGCGCCGGCAGGTGATCAACACGATCGGGCCGATCTGGGACCTCAACGAGACCTGGGTCATCGTCGCCGGGGCGGTGCTCTTCGCATCCTTCCCGGAGTGGTACGCGACGCTGTTCAGCGGGTTCTACCTTCCGCTGCTGCTGATCCTGCTCGCTCTCATCCTGCGCGGGGTCTCGTTCGAGTACCGGCATCAGCGCGAGAGCGCGGCGTGGAAGCGCGGCTTCGACCGGATGATCGTGATCGGCTCGGCCGTCCCCGCGTTCCTCTGGGGCGTCGCCTTCGGCAACATCGTGCAGGGTGTCGCCCTGAACGCAGACCATGTCTACGTCGGCGGATTCTTCGCGCTGCTGAACCCGTATTCGCTTCTCGTCGGCCTGACGACCCTGCTGGTGTTCTTCCTGCACGGGGTGCTGTTCGTGGCGCTGAAGACCGACGGCCAGGTGCACGACGACGCTCGACGCCTGGTGAAGTTCGCCGCGGTGCCGACGATTCTGGTGGCGGCGGGTACTGTGCTCTGGACGATCGGCATCGCGTCGGGACGGGAAGCGCCGCTGCTGTCGATGGTGGTCGTGACCGGTGCGCTCGCCGCCGTCTCGCTGATCGCCGCGGTGTTGTTCTCGCTGCGCGGGCGCGACGGCCGGGCCTTCGCGGCGGGCGCTGCGACCGTGCTGTTCGCGGTCGTCATGCTCTTCTTCGCGCTGTTCCCGTTCGTGATGCCCTCGACGATCGACCCGGCGTACAGCCTCACGATCGCGAACGCCTCGAGCACGCCGTATACGCTGCAGATCATGAGCTGGACCGCGCTGATCGCCCTGCCGCTGGTCATCGCGTACCAGAGCTGGACGTACTGGATCTTCCGCAAGCGCGTCACGCGCTCGTCGATCGAGGCGGCGCCGGCACACGCATGAAACCTGTCGACCCGCGGCTGCTGCGCTACGCCGGTGCCGCGCGAGGGTTCCTCGCGGCATCCGCGCTGATCGGTGTGGTGCAGACCGTGGTGACGATCGCGTTCGCCTGGCTGCTGACGGATGCCGTCACCGGGGCGCTCGCCGGGCGGGATGTGACGTCGTCCTTGCTGTTGCTGCTGGCGGCGGCTCTGCTGCGCGGCATCCTGATCGCGGCGTCGGATGCGGCGGGCACCCGCACGGCGGCGAAGACCGGGATGCAGCTGCGCGAGGCACTCATCGCCGCGGTGGGCCGACTCGGACCAGGGTGGCTCGCGCAGCGGAATCAGACCGCGCTCGCGGTGACCGCGGGGCACGGGCTCGAGGCTCTCGACGCCTACTTCGCCCGGTACATCCCGCAGCTCGTGCTCACGGTGATCGCGACGCCCGTGCTCGTCGCGGTGATGTGGTGGCAGGACTGGCCGAGCGGGCTCACCGCGGTCATCACGCTGCCGCTGATCCCGCTGTTCCTGATCCTGATCGGCATCGCGACGCGGACGGTGCAGAAGAAGCAATGGCAGACGCTGCAGCAACTGGCGGCGCGCTTCGCCGACACGGTACAGGGGCTCTCGACCCTGCGGCTGTTCGGTCGGGAGCAGCGGGCGGCCGACCGGATCGAGACGACCGCGGACGAGTACCGCCGCGAGACGATGAAGGTGCTGCGGTTCTCGTTCCTGTCGGGCTTCGCGATGGAGCTGCTGGCCTCGCTCGCGGTCGCTCTGATCGCGGTGGCCGTCGGGTTCCGGCTGCTGTCCGGCGATCTCTCGCTCGAAGTCGGGCTGTTCGTGCTGCTGCTCGCGCCGGAGGCCTTCCTGCCGATCCGCCAGGTGGGGGTGCAGTTCCACGCGGCGGCGGAGGGGGTTGCGGCGACGGAGGACGTGTTCGACGTGCTGGATGAGGCCGGGGCTCGTGACGGCGTCACTTTGCAGGTCCAGATCACGGATGCAGGTCGAAACGCCGTGGAAACTGCCTGCATCCGTGATCTCGACCTGCAGACCGCCGGCGGGGCGCGCCGGGCGACTGCGACGCTCGTCGTGGCGGGTCTTCGCGTGCGCGACCTCTCGCCCGTCTCCTTCACCGCCGAACCGGGCACGATCACCCTGATCGAGGGGCCGAGCGGCTCCGGGAAGTCGAGCCTGCTCGCCGCCTTGCGAGGCGCCGCCGAGTTCGAGGGAACAGCCGAGTTCGCGGGCCACGACCTTCGCCGCCTCTCGCCCGCAGCCTGGTTGGCCTGGGCGGGGCAGAAGCCGGGCCTGCTGCGCGGCACGGTCGGCGAGAACGTGGCCCTCGGGGATCCGGAGCCCGATGCCGACGGCATCCGCTCGGCTCTGGACACTGCGTGCGCGGACACGATCGACGCGGAGCGGATGCTCGGGGTGCAGGGCAGCGGGCTGTCGGGCGGGCAGGCGCAGCGCGTCGCCGTCGCCCGCGCACTGTACCGGCACGCGACCGCTCCCGACCGTGTGCTCGCCCTCGACGAGCCGTCGAGCGCCCTCGACCCGGAGACGGAGGACCGCCTCTGGCGTTCCCTCCGGGAGCGGGCGGATGCCGGGGCGACGATCCTGCTCGTCTCGCACCGCCGCTCGGCGCGGGAGATCGCGGATCAGGTCGTGGCGCTGGGGGTGGACGCATGACCTCTCTCACCCGCGCGGAGCGCGTGCGCGGCATCCTCCGTCTGGCGCAGCCGCCGGCCGGGCGCTTCCTCCCCGGGCTCATCTGGGGTGTGCTCTCGGCCGCCGCCGCGGTGAGCCTGCTCGCGGTCAGCGGCTGGCTCATCGTGAGTGCGTCGATCGTCGACTCGCTCGTGCCGCTGTCGATCGCGGTCGTCGGGGTGCGGTTCTTCGCGGTCTCCCGCGCGGTGACCCGGTACCTGGAGCGGCTGAGCGGACACGACGCGGCGCTCCGGCAGCTCGCGAGAACGCGCTCCGACATGGTGCATCGTCTCATCCCGCTGTCTCCGGCGGGACTCGGCTCGACCGATCGGGGGCGTGTGCTGGCTGCCCTCGTGGACGATGTCGAGAACCTGCAGAATCTTCCGCTCCGCGTGGTGCAGCCGCTCGCCGTCGCCGCCCTGGTGGCCCTCGGGGCGGTCGGGTTCCTCGCGTTCGTGTCGCCGATCGCGGCCCTCACTCTCGCCGTCTGTCTGTTCGTCGCCGCGGCGGCATCCATCGGTCTGGGGTGGGTCTTCGGCTCGCGAGCCGAGGCTTTCGTCTCGGTTCGCAGGGCAGATCTGTCGTCGGCTCTCGTCGACTACTTCGGCAGCCTCGACGTGCTCCTCGCCTACGGGGCCGAGGAGCAGGCGCGCGCACGGGTGCGCGAAGCGGATGCCGCGCTCCGCAGGCTTGTCGCCCGGGCATCGCTCGCCCAGGCCATCGCGGCGGGCGCGGTGTCGGCGGTCGCCGGAGCCGCGTCGGTCTGGGCTCTCGCCGCGGTGGCTCCGGGGCTCCCGACCGGCGCGATCGACGGGCCCTGGATGGCGGTCGCCGTGCTCGTGCCGATGGTGGTGTTCGAGATCTTCGGCGCGGTGCCGATCGCCGCGGCATCCTGGCGGAGCGTGCGGGCGAGCGCAGAGCGCATCGTCGACGTGCTGCCGGAGCGGATGCCGGCAGAGCTGCGGAGCGACGACGGCGAGGATCCCGTGATCACCGGCACGCCCGCCCTGCGTCTCCGCGGCGTCCGGGCGCAGTGGCCGGGCGGCGCAGCGGCGCTGAACGGGGTCGACCTCGATCTGCGACCCGGTGAGCGAGTGCTCGTGGCGGGACCGAGCGGCGCGGGGAAGAGCTCGCTCGCCGCCGTGCTCGTGGGATTCCTCCGGGCCGAGGGGGAGTACCGCGTGGGGGATGAGGATGCTGCGGCGATGTCGGGCCCTGCCCTGCGACGCACGATCGGACTCTGCGAGCAGAGCCCTCAGCTGTTCGACGAGGACATCCGGCAGAACCTGCTGTTCGCGCGCGACACCGCGACCGATGACGACCTCCGCGAGGTGCTCGACCGTGTCGGGCTGGGGGAGTGGGTGCGCGAGCGCGGCGGCCTCGATGCCCGGGTTGGCGACCGTGGTGCGCTGGTCTCGGGCGGGCAGGCGCAGCGCATCGCCCTCGCTCGCGCGCTGCTGCGCGGCTTCCCGGTCTTGGTGCTCGACGAGCCGACCGCGGGCGTCGACCCCGAAGCATCCGACGCCCTGCTGCGCGATCTGCTCGGCGCGGCCGGCGACCAATCGGTGCTGCTGATCTCGCATGTCGCGCCGCCGCCGGGAACGGTCGACCGCGTGGTGCGGCTCGAGGACGGCCGCACCTGCTGAAGACCCATCCCGGCCCGGCATCCGGTCAGGAGGCAGCGAGCTCCTCCTGCAGCGCCTGCAGCTGCGCGCTGATCGCGGCACGGAGCGCGTCGTGTGCCGCAGAGAGCGCGGTGGACGGGGCGCTCCAGTTCGCCGGGTCGTACAGCCAGACGGGTTTGCCGATGAGTTCGGCGGGCTCCCAGTCGTACCGGGGCCAGAGGTGCGCATGGATGTAGGCATCCGTGTTGCCGAGGATCTCGATGTTCATGCGACGGAATCCGGCGTCTGCCGATCGGCAGGCGCGCTCGACCGCCGTGGCGAGAAGATCGACATCCGAGAGGAAGGCGAGCCGCTCCTCGCGGGGCAGTTCCGACAGCGCAGTGGCCGAGGGATCGCGGCTGAGCAGCAAGCTGTAACCAGGCAGGAACTGGATGTCTCCGATGACGGCGTAGCCCGAGGGGAGGCTCGCCAGCACCGTCGGATTCTCGCCTCGCGCCGCCGAGCCGATCCTGTCCTCGCGCCAGTCCATGCCCTCGACCGTATCCGACGTTCGCGACGCGCTCAGCCGTACAGCGGCGTCGGCGGCTCCATCACGATGCCCTGCGCTTCGAAGGCGCGGCGGCGCTCCTCGATGCGGCGGTGCAGCTCGACCTGCGCGGCGTCCACGAACTGCGGATCCAGCTCCACGGTCGCCGGTCGGGGGTCGCCGTGGTTCGCGGTGATGTAGGCGTCGAGCTCAGGGCCGCTCGTCCATGACGTGATGAGCGCATAGCGCGGAGATGAGCCCCGGTGCCACACCGCGTGCCAGAAGCGCTGGGTATCGACGATGAGCCGCGACCCCGCACGCAGCGGCAGCCGGATCTCGGTCGCAGGGTCGAACCGGTCGGAACGCAGGATCAGCATCGACTCGGTGTCGTCGGAGAGGTTGAAGAATCCGCGCACGACCCAGCCGGTGCCCTCGTCGTTGAGGCGGTTGTTGTCGTCCTGGTGCAGGTTGTAGATCGCGTCGGCGTACTCGTTGGGCTGCAACTCGATGACCCGGCAGCGTCCGATGCCGGCGCCCGGCTCGAGAGCCTGGCGCTGCAGGGTCGGCGCGGTCGCGACCTGCGCGGCGACCCAGACGCCGTCCTTGTCGGTGCGCGGCGGGGTGTGGTTCCAGAAGCCGTTGCAGTCGACGTCACCGGCGTAGCTCGTGAGCGGGGCGAATCGGGTGACGCCCGAGGATCGCCAGCGCACGTACTCGAGATCGAGCCACTCCGACGGATCGACGGCAACGCTCTGATCGTCGAGGACGACGTAGCCGGTGTCGGCCAGTGCTTCGGACGTGATGAAGCCCATGGTGCGCATCCTTCCCTCGGGGTGCTTAGGCCATCCTAACTCGGAGGCTGTCGTCGCCGTCAGGGCGGTGCGCCGGACAAAACCAGAGAAGCGACTCGCGGATTCGCGCGCCGGGCCCGTCTCGCGTAAGCTATTCCGCGGTGACGTGTCCGAGCGGCCGAAGGTGCAACTCTCGAAAAGTTGTGTAGGGTAACCCCCTACCGTGGGTTCAAATCCCACCGTCACCGCCACCACGAAGGCCCCGAATCCCCTGGAAACACTGGGATGCGGGGCCTTCGTCATGTCTGGGTCGTCGGCAGCGGTAACGCAGCGGTAACGACGTGCCTGCTGTTAGTGGATATCGACGTGGTCGATCTGGAAGTAGCTGCCTCCGGTCTTCTTCAGTTCCAGCGTGTGCGAGCCGGAGGTCAGTCCGGTCACCGAATAGGTCGCCACGCGGGCCTGGTAGCCACTCGCGCTGTGGGCCGTGAAGGTGCCGGGCTGGGTCACGCCGTCGAGCTTTACCGTGAAGGTCCCGTAGGCCGAATTCGTCGGCATGTAGACCCGCGCCGATGTACCCGTGAACGTGACCGTTGCGGTGTCGTTGTTGGTCGTCGTGTACTTCACATCCGCTTTCCAGTCGCTGCCAGTTCGTCCGCTGCTCGTGTTCCACGCTCCGGCGTACGAAATCGATCCGCTGTCGTTGTTCAGACGTGTGCAACCCGCGCCGCAATCATCGACCTGAACGGAGTCGACCTGAAGATAGGCGCCTCCGGTCTTGGTGATCGTCATGGTGGGCGGCAACAGCGATGCGAGCGCACCTCGCGAATGGCATCGGTCGCATCCGTGCGGCGATCCCGCATTGACTGTGGGATCGACGAGTGACGCGATTCCGCTCGGGCCCACCCGTTTCGTGTTCCTTCGCGTCGGGATTTCTCCTGACGACCTCGCAGAGCCGAGGATGGCCATGATCGGGTGGGCGGGAACAACATTCTGGCTGAGTGGTTTCCGCCCACCCGGCCGTCTCGGTCGCCTTCAGCCGACGTGGAACACCTCGGGGATGGTGTGCCGCGGCAGGTCGATGTGTCCGGCGGCGGCAAGCGCGCGCCAGAGGTCGGTGGGTATCGGACGGATGGAGCGTTCCACTGCTTGGACCGCTTGGTCGACGCCTCGCACACCTGCGACGACGCACAGAACCTGAGGGAAGAGGAGCGGGTACTGCATCGCCGCAGAGGGGAGGGTCGCGCTGTGGTCGCGGCAGATCCGTTCGATGTCGCGGGCACGGGCGAGGACGGGTGCGGAGGCCGGGGCATAGTCGAAATGCGCATCGTCTGGCACGTGTTCGTGGCTGAGGAGGCCCGAGTTGTAGACCGCGGCAGCAACGACGGCGACGTCGCGTTGTGCGGCGAGTTCCAGCATCCGTCGAGCGTCGTGTTGTTCGAGCAGGGTGAGGCGTCCCGCGCACATCACGATGTCGATGTCGGTCCGGTCGATGAGGTCGGCGAGCATCGCGCCCTGATTCATGCCGGCACCGAATGCGGCGACGACCCCCTGATCGCGAAGCTCCGTGAGCGTTTCCGCCCCCGTCGTCGAGGCGGCTTCGAAGTGCTCGTCGGGATCGTGCATGTAGACGATGTCGACGCGGTCGAGTCCCAGGCGATCGAGGCTCGCGTCGATCGACCGCAAGATGCCGTCGCGGCTGAGGTCGTAGACGCGCCGGTGATCGGCAGGTACATCGAAGAAATGCGCCATGTCGCTGATGCCGGCTGTCTCGGGACTGGGCACGAGGAGCCGACCCACCTTGGTCGACACGATGTACTCGTCGCGGGGGTACGCGCGGAGTGCTCGACCGAGGCGGCGTTCCGAGAGGCCCAGACCATAGTGCGGGGCCGTATCGAACACTCGGATGCCGGCCTCCCACGCTGCCTGTACCGTCTGCTCTGCTTCATCGTCGGATATCGCGTGCGAGAGGTTGCCGAGTTGGGCACATCCCATCCCCACTTCGGTGAAGCGACGCCCTCGGTGGGATCGGGTGGCGAGCGTCTTCATCAGCCGACGATCCGGTCTTCGATCGCGTCGCGATCCCAGTCGATGCCGAGCCCGACGGTTTCGGGTGCCAGCGCGCGGCCGGCCTCGATGACCATCTCCGTCTTGGTGACGGCACGCAGCTGAGGGATGTGCTCCACGTATCGTCCGTTGGGGACGGCCGCGGCCAGGCTCACATGAAGCTCCATGAGGAAGTGCGGGCAGACGTCGACATTGAAGGACTGCGCGAGGTGGGCGACCTTCAACCAGGGCGTGATGCCGCCCACGCGGGCGACATCGACCTGGACGATACCGGCTGCACCGCGGTCGAGATACTCGCGGAACTGAGCGATCGAGTACATCGATTCCCCGACGGCGATCGGAGTGGATGTCGATCGCGACAGGCGTGCGTGTCCTTCGATGTCGTCGGCGGGAAGCGGCTCCTCGATCCAGCCGAGGTCGAGCCCGTCGAACAGCCTGGCGCGGCGGATCGCCTCGGCCGCGGTCATCGATTGGTTCGCGTCGACCATGAGATCGAATCCGGGGCCGACGGCGTCGCGGATGGCGGCCAGCCGCTCGCGGTCCTCCTGCCCGTTCGGCTTGCCGATCTTCACCTTCACCCCGCTCAGACCCTTTCGCTGGGAGGCCAGGGCGCCCTCCACCAGTTCGTCGACCGGAAGGTGAAGCCATCCGCCTTCGGTGTCGTAGAGCGGCACGTCACGCCGGAACCCGCCGGCGAGTCGCCACAGCGGCAGGCCGGACCGCTGGCAGGCGACGTCCCACAGCGCGGTGTCGACCGCGGCCAGTGCGAGCGACGTGATGGCGCCGGTCGTCGTCGCCCGGGTCGAGGCGAACAGTCGGTGCCACACGGCCTCGATGCGGTCGGCATCCTGACCGATCAGCAGGTCGAGGAGGTGATCTCGCAGCATCGACAGCACGGCCCGCCCGCCCGTGCCGATCGTGTACGCGTACCCGCGCCCGTGCAGTCCGTCGCTCGTGGCCACCTCGACGAAGATGGTCTCCTGTTTCACGAAGCTCTGCACCGCATCGGTGCGCTCCGTCTCGACGGTGATGTCGACGAGGAAGGCGCGGGCGGTGGTGATGGTGGATCTCATTGCAGCTCTCCTTGGAGGGTATGGCGGTACATCGGTGTTCCGCGATGGCAGGGGAAACGGTGCTGCCGAGGGGCGTCCCGGGGCGATCGATGATCGAAGATCAGAAACTGCGAGCCAGCGCTCCGCTCACTCCTTCACGCCGCCGGCGGCGAGCCCGCTGGTGACGTACTTGAAGCCGAAGACGATGATCACGAGTGCCGGCACGCCGAGCAGCACGAGTGCGGCGTAGTACTGAGAGGATTCGGCCGGAGTCGGGCCGAAGGCACTCTGGATCGTCTGCACAGCCTGCGCAGCCGTGGTCAGCCCGGGGGAGCGCAGCAGGACCGACGGGAAGAGGAAGTCCTGCAACGACCACATCACGCTCAACGCGGCCAGGTTCAGGAGCGGACCACGGCAGAGGGGGATGGCAACGTGCCGGAAGATGCCGACGTGGCTCGCACGATCGAGGATGGCGGCCTCGACGAGCTGCCGGGGAATATCGTCCATGCGGTTGCGAAGGAGCAGAACCGCGAAAGGGAGGGTCAGCACGGCTTCGGGCAGGGCCACACCGATGTGGGTGTTGAACAGCCCGAGGGTCCCGCTGATGAAGTAGACCGGGACGAGGATGGCGGTGGCGGGAACGGCGAGGAACAGGAGCACGCCGTAGTAGAGCGCTTCGCGGCCGGGGAATGCGATGAAAGAGAACGCGTAGGCGGCGAGGGCGCCGATCACACACACGAGTCCGGCGTGCATGAGCGCGATGATGGCGCTGTTCACGAAGGTCTGCGGAATCGACACGCCGTTCAAGCTGCGGGTGAGAACCGCCCAGTAGTTGCCGATGCCTCCGACTGCGATCGACATCTGCACGGCGTTGACGAGAGGGGCGGCGAAAGCCAGACCGATGACGATGAGGAAGCCGTAGATGAGGATCTTGTCGATCCGCCGGCTGCGCAGAGGCAGCGCCTCTTCGTCTGCGACGCTTCGGGTTCTCATGCGTGCCATGGTCACAGGGCCTTTCGTCGCACGATGATCTGCACGACCGAGATGATGAGCGCGATGACCAGCACGATGATCGAAGCGGCAGCGGCGTATCCGACTCGATCCAGGCCGAGCGTCGCCTTGTAGATGTAGGTGCCCGTGATATCGGTCCGGCCGCCGGGCTGGCCGCCGGTCGAGAAGAAGATGATGTCGAAGGCTCGGAACGATCCGAGGATGACCGACAGGATCACGGTGATGTGCGTCGTGCGCAGCAGCGGGAAGAGCATGATGCGGTAGATCTGCCAGACGGATGCGCCATCCAACGTGGCCGACTCGACGATCGAGGCGTTCACCTGGGCCACGTCCGTCGTGTAGTACATGATAGGCAGCCCGATCGTGAAGGTGAGCAGGATGCCGATCGCGACGTAGGCCGCTGCGGGGTCGCCGAGCCAGTCCTGGGCGAGGAAGCCCAGGCCGATGTTGCGCAGGCCATCGTTGATCGCACCGTCGCGCGTCTCCAGCATCCGTCCGAAGACCGTCGCGAACAGCGACATCGGGATCAGCGACGGCAAGAGGAAGACCGTGTAGAAGAGTCGCCGCATCCTGACGCCCGAGGCGAGCATCATCGCCAGGATGAAGCCGAGGGTCAGGGCGGCCAGCACGCCGAACAGTCCGAACGCGATCGTGTTGATCAGGGAGTGGTGGAACGTCGGGTCTTGCAACACGAGGACGAAGTTCTGCATTCCGACGTCGACCGCGTTGCGGAAGGTCAGGCCCACGCGCTCGGTGCTGACCACTCCCAGGATGCCGAAGCTGTACAGGAAGTACACCCCGTAGAAGAGCAGCAGGGGGGCGAGGAAGAGGACGGCGTACCAGCCTCCGCGGAGGGGCGACCTCCCTCGGGTGCCCCGCGCGGGGGAACGGCGTTGCCGCCGACCCCCCGCGCGTGTAACGAGAGTGGAGGTCTCGGTCGTCGTCACTGCTCCTCGCCGTGCGGGTAGCGGCCTGACGTCCACTCGTCCTGCATGGTCGCAGCGGCTTCCTCAGCGGTCTTCGTGCCGCGGAGCACGTCGAGGATCGCATTGCCTTCGACCTGGTTCAGGAAGTCCTGCTGGCTGTCTCGCGGGGACGTCGGTGCTCCGATGAGATCGCTTGCCGTCTCGAAGCCTTCCTGCGCCGCGGCACTCTCCAGCACACCGTCGGGCAGCGTGTATCCATCGAGGCTCGGAACCAGGACGAGGTCCTTGGCCCAGACGTCGGCGCCGCCGGCTTCCACCATGAACTTGATGAATGTGCTCGCTGCCTCGACGTTCTTCGATGTCGCCGGAATGGCGAGACCGCCTTCGGCCAGCGCGCGTACCGCGGGTGAGCCGCCGTCGATCACCGGGAGGCCGGTGACGCTGACGTCTTCGAGCTCGACCCCGTTCTCGGCCCGGTACGACGCCGAAAGGAGCGAGTTCTGCCAAGAGCCGTCGATGAAGAAAGCCGCCTGACCCGCGGAGAACAGCTCGCTGGGACGTGTGCCCTGAAGGCTGAGTACATCGGTTCCCACGATCCCGTCATCGAAGATCGACTTGTAGGCGTTGAGGCCGTCGATCACGGCCTGCTGGTCCCATGCGCCGTCGCCGCCGATGATGTCGTCCGACAATCCGGGCGAGTGCTGCTCGGCGATGCCGAACAGCATCTCCTCCTGCCAGTACGGCTCTCCCGTGAAGACCACAGGGGTGACGTCGGGCTTCTCGGCCTTGATCTCGGCGACCGCTTCCTTCCACTCCGCCGCAGTAGTGGGCACATCGATGCCGAGCTCGTCGAGCATCGCGGCGTTGTAGTACATGAGCGGGCTGCCGATCGAGCCCATCGGGACGGAGTAGAGCACTTCGTCATCCGCGATCGACTTCGTCTGTTCGACCATCGTCGGGTTGATGTCGGCGAGCCAGTCGCCGGTCCAGTCGTCGGCGGGATGCAGGAAGTCCTTGACGGAGTTGGTCATGGCCGAAACCTGGACGCCGACCACGTCGATGTCCTCCCCGCCGGAGAGGGCGAGTGGGAGCTGCTTCTGATAGTCGGCCGCTTCGAACGTGCGGAGCTTGACCGTGATGTTCGGGTTCTCTTCCTCGAAAGCGGCGATGGCCGCGTCGAGCGTGGCCTGCGGTGGGAACCAGGTCCAGTAGGTGATCGTGGCCTTCTCGCCAGTGTTCTGCTCGACGTCGTCCGGGCCGCCGACTCCGCCGCTCGAGCCGCATCCTGCGAGGAGAACCGCGGTGGCTGTGAAGGCTGCTGTGGCGACTGCTGCGTTGCGCAATCTCATGTGATGTGTCCTTTCACTTCATTGTGATCGTGATCCCGCTCAGCAGTCGAATGAGTGCCGGATATGCTGTCGCGATAGGCTGATGGTACGCGTATCATTAACGAATCGCAACACGAACGAAGGAGTTCCATCATCAGTACTGTCGCCAGCGTCGTCAGCAACGATGCCCACATCGACTGGTTCGCCTCGGCCGGCTTCGGAGTCTTCGTCCACTTCGGTCACGCGTCTCACCGCGGCTGGGAATTGTCGTGGCAGATGACCGGCGGGGTGGAGGGGCAGCACCCCGCGCGAGAGCCGGTCGGATGCGAGGAGTACTTCGCGAATGCGGCGGAGTTCGACCCGCAGGATTTCGATGCCGTGGAGTGGGCGCGCGTCATTGCGGATTCGGGCGCTGCCTATGCGGTCTTCACCGCGAAGCATCACGACGGGTTCGCCATGTTCGACACGGGGCTCTCGGACTACTCGATCACGAAGACGTCGCCGTTCGGTCGCGACCTCACGGCCGAACTCATCGTGGCGCTGCGGGAAGCGGGTGTGGGCATCGGGGTGTACTTCTCGCTGCCCGACTGGCACCACCCGGACTACCCGCGCATCACAGATGAGACGGTGACGAAGCCGTATCGCCTCGGCAGCTACGAGCGCGTCTCCGCTGCGCAATGGAAGCGGTATCACGAGTTCTTCATCGGACAGCTGACGGAGCTGCTGACCAACTACGGCGTCATCGACGTGCTGTGGTTGGACGGTGAATTCGAGCACACCCCCGAAGAGTGGGATTTCGAGGGGATCCGCAGCCTCGTCGCCGCGCTCCAGCCCGGATGCGTCGTCAACGATCGGTGTGTCGGCTTCGGTGACTTCGCGACTCCTGAGCAGCAGATGCCGGAGCTGGTGCCGGCCCCTGGGAGATCTGCATGACGATGACGGACTCCTGGGGCTGGGTGCCGGATGATGGGCCCTGGAAGAGTGTGCCGTTCATTCTCGCGACACTGGCCGAGACCGTCTCTTCGGGCGGGAACCTCCTCCTGAACGTCGGGCCCAGGGGAGATGGACGCATTCCCGAGGAGGCGGTGTCCCGGCTCGATGATGTCGGTCGTTGGATCCGGCGCAATGCGCCAGCCGTCCGTGGGGCGATATCCCGTCCCGAGGGTCTCAGGGCGCCGCTCCCGTTGGGGCGGAAGGTCGATTCGGATGGTGAGCACATCTTCGTGTACGGCACGCTCCGTCCGTGGGATTCGATCACGGTCTCCAACATCCCCGTCCGACGTGTGGCGTCTGTCCGAGTCCTCGGGGACGCGCGGACGCTCGATCACGTCGCAGTCGCGAGTCTGCCCGAAGTGCATGCAGGCAAGGCGGACCCGCGTGGCGAACTGATGATCGCGATCCCGCCGGATGTGGCGAACATGCTGGTCCCGGTCATCGACATCGTGCTGCGAGACGAGTGACGCCGAGCCCGGGCCCGCCGTGTCGTTCGCGAGTGGGGAGGGGGCGGTGGCGTCCGCGTGCCGGAATGCGACGTCACCGCCCGGTCTGCACGTAGCATCGGGGGGCAGGAGCACGTGAAGGGAAGAATGATGGCCACGATCCGAGATGTCGCTGACAGGGCCGGAGTCGCCCCGATGACCGTTTCGCGGGTGCTCAACAACCCCGACTCGGTGTCGCCCAAGACCCGAGCTCGCGTCGAGTCGGTGATCGCCGAACTCAAGTACGTGCCGAACATGATCGGCCAGACTCTGCGCACCAACCGGACGATGGTTATCGCGCTCGTCGTCGCCGAGATCAGCAACCCCTTCGCGATTCAGCAGATCCGCAGCGTCGGCGACGCGGCCAGGCGTGGCGGCTACACGGTGCTCTTCGCCCACACAGAAGCGAGTGAGGAGAACGAGCTGACGCAGCTGCGCGCACTCGTTCAACGACGCGTCGACGGTATCGTGCTCGCGCCGGTGACGAACCGACCCGATTCCGTCGATTTCGTGCAGGGCCAGGGGCTGCCGATCAGCGTCATCGGCTACCCGATGCCGGAGAACGACGTGGACGTCGTGCGCTGTGACACAGGCACGGCATCGCGGGACCTCACCGACTACCTGCTCGGTCTCGGGCACGAGCGGCTCGCCATGTTGTCCGGTCCCCGCGACATCGTCACCGCACGAGAGCGGACGGATGGTTTCGTCGCCGCGCTCGCGGGAGCGGGAATCTCGGCCGTCGCCATGCACAACGCTCCCTTCACAGTAGATGGCGGCTATCAGACGGCGCTGTCGGTGCTCAACGCTCGGATCCGGCCCACCGCTCTCGTGACGGCGAACAACTTCATCGCCATCGGTGCAGCGAAGGCCGCCCGCGAGCTGGGGATGAGGGTGCCGGAGGATGTCTCGATCGTGACCTTCGACAATGCTCGGAGCGACTCGGTCCTCGACCCGTTCTTCACCGGCATCATCCAACCGGTCGCAGAGATGGCGGAGCTGGCGACCGAGATGCTGCTCGATCGACTCGCGGGTGACTACGACGGTCCGGGCCGGGAAATCGTCCTGCCGACTCGCTTCGAAGTCCACGATTCGACAGCGCCACCGCGTGAGATGAGCTGACGGCCGTCACGTCGGTCTTTCGCGCCCGACGTCGGAGTCAGCGTGTGCGGTGGAGCCTCGTCGCCCCGCCTCGAACTCTTGACAACGGCTTTTCAGCGGATCACACTGAGCGGTGGTACGCGTAACATTCCCGAGTCAACGACGACGAGAGGTACACACCATGCACCCCCGACTTTCTCGAACCCGAGTGGCGGCGATAGCGCTGATCGCGCTCACGGCCAGTCTCCTCACGAGTGCGAACGCCGCATCCGCCGCGAGCGATCTCCCTCAAGGAGGCCCCGCTGAGATTCCCATCAGCACAGTCACCGATGTCGACGGGCAGGTCGTGCTCGGTGCGAACCGTGCCGCGCGCAGCTCCGATTTCACCTTCGGCGCTCCCAATTGGCCGTTCGACCTGTACATGTCGGGTTGGACCCGCACCGACCAGCACTTCACGTGGACCGTCAATCAGCCCACGGCTATCACGTATCGTGTGCAGGCGCTCATGGCCGCGGCCCAGGGGCAGCAGTTCCAGCTGACGGTGCGGAGCGGCAACGCCACCGGCCCCGTGCTGTCGACGACCACGGTCGCGACGACCATGGCAGGCGGTCAATGGGATCGCCGGCTGATCGGTGACGTGACGCTGCCGGCGGGCGCCTCGAGCATCACGTTGACGCGAACAGGTTCGCTCTCAGGGACAGCCTCGCTGAAAGCTCTCGAGATGTTCCCGTCGAGTGGGTACGCCGCGTATCAGGCGAAGGTCACCGCGTCGCGCGCCGACACGAGCGCGCTCACCGGGAATTCCTACGGGCTCTTCTTCCAGTACGGCCCGTGGGGCGGGCCGCGCAGCGGGGCGAAGAAGTCGATGGAGCAGCAGACCAACGACTTCGATGTCCCGGCATTCGTCGAGAAGGTCAAGGCTTCTGGCGCCGGATACGTGATCTGGTCCATCTCCTGGTGGACGTATCAGATGTCGGCGCCGATCTCGTCCGTCGACGAGATCCTCGGAAACGGCGATCGCACGACGCAGCGAGACCTGATCGGCGAGGTCGCGCACGCGCTCAAGGCGGAGAACATCGGATTCAACCTCTACTACCACACCGGTCAGGACTGGCACCTCGGCGCGAACAGCACCGACTGGTGGCAGAAGCAGCAGTACCCCGCCACCTATCCCACCCGTGGCTGGGGCGACCGCACCACCTTCATCGCGAACTGGAAGCGTGTGATCGAAGAGATCGGAACCCGCTACGGCGGCGACCTCGACGGGTGGTTCTTCGACGATGGCAACGCCTACTACGGCTACAGCTACCTCGACCTCAAAGAGACTGCTCGCGCGGGGAACCCCGAGCGTGTGGTGAGCTTCAACGGCGGCTACAACTCTGCACAGATCACGAACACCGACGACATCTTCTTCGGTGAGCTCTCCAACAACGGCAACCCGTTGCCGGGGATCTCGGCACCCAACGGCAGCGACGGGAAGATCATCGCAGGTCCGGGCGTCGGCGAGGCGGATCATCTGATGAGCATCACGGAGAACAACTGGGGCATCACCGGATCCGGTCAGCCGATCAACGCCACGGGCGAGACAGCAACCCAGCTCGCAAACCGGATCGCCACGATGAACGCGCGCCGCATGCCCTTCAGCATGAGCGTGATGATGTGGGAGAACGGCTCCTGGGGCAATGCGACCCAGAACAGGTTGGAGGATCTTGCGACGTTGGTGCATGGCGGACTCGGGCAGATTCGGGTGGCGGACACCGACCCGTTCATCTCCTACGGCGCCGGGTGGTCCCGGAACGGCGGGCTCGCGCGACCGTTCGGCAACTACAACAGCGACGTCTCGTACGCCACAGCCAACGGCGCCGAGTTCAGCTACACCTTCGAGGGAACCGGCATCGAGCTGCTCTCCGAGCGGCATCCGGCATACGGCGATATGGATGTGTACATCGACGGGACGCTCGTCCAGACGGTCTCTGCGTACGCCGCGGGTTCACGACAGGTCAAGCAGGTCGTCTTCAGCAAGCGCGACCTGTCGCCGGGGACCCACACGATCCGCGTCGTCAAGCGCTCGGGCCAGTTCCTCGTCGTCGACGCACTCCAGGTGCTGCGACCGACTCTGGTGAACAACCACTCCTCGGCGATCACCTACGCAGGCAGCGGGTGGTCGACGAGCATCAATCGCGATTTCGGCAACCACAACAACGACGTCGCGTACACCACGGTGGACGGCGCATCAGCGACGTTCACCTTCACCGGCAGCCGCATCGGGTTCGTCACCGAGAAGGAACCGAGCTACGGCCTTGTCGATGTGTACGTCGACGGCCAGCTCCAAGGGACGGTGGACGCGCGAGCGACGAGCCGGCAGGCCATGCAGGAGGTGTTCGCGATGTCAGTGACTCCCGGAACGCACACGATCAAGGTCGTGAAGAAGTCGGGATCGTTCATGCTGGTCGACGCCTTCCGTGTGACACCGTAGGGAAGAAATCGTGAGGGGCACCGGGGTCTTCTCCGGTGCCCCTCATCGCGGTGTCTGACCCTCGCTACGACGCCTGTGCGGAGGGTGCGCTCGTTGCTACGCGAAGGAGACCACCCTTGGGGTTGCAACGATCTGCCTTGTACTCACGCCGTACGCCGACGAGCTTGCGCGACGGAAACCGCGCCGAACAACAAGGCTCACGAGGGCCGCGAAGAGGCTCGACCCCTCCTGTCTCATTTTTTTGTAGCGCTTGATGTAAAAAGAGGGCATACTCGTCACATCCCGCTCACGCCACTGAAAGGCTTCGTGTGACCGACCAGACCAGAGCCCGTCGAAGCTCTCTCGATAACATCGTCAAGCCTGCCAGCGTCGCGATAATCGGTGCATCCGGCACGCGCCCGGACGCCACGGGAAACCAGGTCATTCGAAACCTGCGTTCTGGTGCCTTTGCAGGTCGCATCGAGGTCGTCAATCCAGCCGGAGGGTGCATCGAGGGGATCGACGCAGTCACTCGGTCGGGCGACGTCGGTCCTGTGGACCTCGCGATCATCGCTGTCGCGCCCCGGTCGGTGGTCGCTGCTCTCCGCGGCGCTCACGACGCCGGGGCTGCTGCGGCCCTCGTCATGAGCGTCGGCATGGACGATGCGCAGCTCGCGGAACTCCGGGAGTTCGCTCTGGGCAACGAAATGCTCGTGCACGGCCCGAACTGCATGGGCCTGATCAACGTGACTGACGACGTGATGCTCTGGGCGGACGAGGGCAATCTCACAGGGCTGCCGCGTGGTCCGGTCGCGATTGTGTCGCAATCTGGTTCGGGCGCGATCTTCGTCGCACGCTCGATGAGCGCGGCAGGGTTCTCGAACATCGTCTCGACGGGGACGGAGGCCATCACATCGACGGCGGACTACATCGACTACTTGGTCGACGACGAATCGACGGGTGTCATCGGCATCATCATCGAGACCGTCGGCCCTGCGGAGCGGTTCACCGAGGCGGTGGGCCGTGCTCGGGCCGCGGGCAAACCTGTGGTGGCGCTGAAGGTCGGACGAAGCAGAGCCGGCGCGTTGGCCACAATCGCGCATACAGGAGCGATGATGGCAGAGGACAGCATCGTCTCCGCCTACTTTGCGAGCATCGGTGTGCCGCTCGTGCGTGACTACGACGAGCTCGCCGCAACCCTGGAAGTCCTCGCCCATTTGCGCGAGCGCTCTTTCGGCGATGGGCGTATTGCAGCGATCACAATATCCGGCGGGCAGGCCGCTCTTGCGGCGGACCTAGCAGACTCCCTCGGCGCGTCGTTGGCTCCGTTGTCCGACACGACGCGCTCTCGTTTGAGTGCTGTCCTTCCCGGTGCGGGTATCAACAATCCGCTCGATGCTGGGGGGAGCGAAACGGTAGATGACGGCTGGTATGGCGACTGCCTGGAGTTGCTCGCGAGCGACCCCGCCGTGGACGTCGTCCTGGTCATCACAGACTCCCAAGCGACCTTGAACGATGTCGAGATCAGTTATGAGGACGAGCTGGTCGAGAGCGCTCGAGAGGTGGCAGCGCGCCATCGCAAGCCGTTTGTGATGGCTTCGAGCTCGTCGGTCTCACTGCACGTCGACCGTGTCAGTCCGCCGGAGCACCAGTTCCCCGCCGTGCGAGGGATCGCGAACGCGCTCAGCGCCATCGTCAGCGCGACTATCGCGCTCGCACCAACTCCTGCGACGCAGGCGCGTCCGCGCGGACTCCCGCAGGAAGGCGAGGTCATGAAGCTCCGAGCTGAGCTGTCGGCCGCCTCAGGGCAGATCGATAACCTCCTCGGGGCTCAGCTCCTCGACTCCTACGGAATCGCCACGCCGCCGTCGGTCAGGACGGCATCAATCGAGGAGGCCGTCGCGTGGGCAGGCTCGGCGGGCTACCCCGTCGTGCTGAAGATCGACTCGCCCGACATTCCCCATCGCACCGAGGTTGAGGGAGTCGTCGTCGGCATCGCGACGCCTGAGGAACTGCGCACGAGATGGAGCGCGATGTTCGATCGGGTCCGCGAATTGCGGCCCGACGCCCGAGTTCTCGGCGGCGAGCTACAGGCACAGCTGACAGGCAGCATCGAGGCGATCATCGGGGCGGTGAGCGACCCCGACCTGGGGTCGACCGTCGGGGTCGGCATGGGTGGAGTCCTGGTCGAACTGCTTCGTGACACCGAGAGCACTCTCGCTCCGGCGTCCCCAGACACGGCTCGGGCCACGCTCGCGAGAACCCGGTTGCGACAGTTGCTGGACGGCTACCGAGGGATCAACCCCGTCATCAACGATGAATCGCTGATCGACGCATTCGTCCGCGTCTCCTGGCTGATGCACGACCTGCGCGGGCTGATCACGGAGTTCGAAGCCAACCCGGTCCTGGTCGACGCGCGCAGCGGAGCGGTCTACGCCGTCGACGTCCTGCTCGTCCGTGGGGAAGCGGGGTGACGCGGCGATGCCTCTACGCCGATACAGCAGATGTCGTTCGGAAAGACTCGACGTGCGTCAGGAGCGCGTCGCGGTAGCGATCGCGGCGAGCGGTATCCCAGATCTCCGGGTGCTCGGTCGCGGCGAGGACCAGACCGTTCAATCCGGCCCGCAGGAAGTCGACCAGCGTCTCAACGTCGGCATCCGGAACAAGTCGCGCCAACGTGCGGGTGAACATCTCGCGGAACTTCTGCTCCATCGCGATGTAGAAGTGGTCCACGCTCGTCGACGTCGCTCGCATGCTGATCATCGCGATTCTTCCCGCTTCGCGCTCGTCCTCCTCAGCGTTGGCCGGGATGAACCAGTCGACCATCTTGCGCAGGTCCGCTCTGGCATCCGCTGTCGGCGCGAGGACTTCGCTGTCCGAATAGTCCTCGAGGAGGCCGTCGACGATGGCTTCGAAAAGGTCCGCCTTGTCGTCGAAGAAATATGTCACGAGGGTGATGGAGCCACCGAGCTCAGCAGCGAGGCTACGCAGGGTGAGCGCCGACGGCCCGCCTCGCGCCAACACTCTGACGGCCGCGGCGCACACATCTTCCCGCCTCGCCTCTCTGCTCACGATCTTGGGCATGGCACCCCGCAGCTTTCTCACGAGTCGAGCGGCTCGTGCATCCGCATCTCTCAAGTAACGATCTGAAAGGCCAATCATATGGAACACAACACCGTCGTGGTCGCCGCAGCACGCTGGGATGACGTATCGAGCCTCGTTGGCCGGGAGTTCGTCAGTGATTGGCTGCAGGTCGATGATGAGCACATCGTCCAGTTCGAGCGGGGTTCATATTTGACAGAGAACTCGCAGGCGATGAGCCTCGACGCCTATCCCGACGGCCTTGTGGAGGGCTTCCATCTGCTCTCCTTGCTCGACTACCTCACCAATGGCGTCTCGTACGTCGACGACCCGGCCTGGATGGGCTGGAACTATGGGCTCAACCGCGTGCGTTTCGTCAGCCCGGTCACGATACATGACCGGTTGCGCGCGCGGGGAGCGATCAGCTCGATGACGCCGCGGGGTGATGGCCAGCTCGTCACGTATGAGCTGCGCCTCGAGGTCGACGGGCGAGAGAAGCCAGCGCTGACAGCGGAATGGCTTGTGCTCTGGGGGCTTGAGTCCGGCTCTGACTGACGGGTGTGATCCGTTCGCGGGGCCGCTCATTTCGTTCAGGTTTCGTCTTTGTATCCATCGCAGAAAAACCTTGCCGAACGCTCCTCCCGAGTCCGTCTTTAGATGTAGCGTGCGCTATAAATAAATCCACCTCCACCCGAAAAGAGACGTTGATGTCAACGAAGACCAGAGCGCTCCGCACAGCCGGGGTCACACTGTCCGTAGCCGCCCTCGCCCTGAGTGCAGTCGGTTGCACCGCCACGACGAGTACGTCCGGTAGCCAGGAAAGAGAGCTCACGAGCCGCGCCGAACCCCCTGGGGATCAAGCCGTCGCCGATGTCGTCTGGAATCTTCCTCAGGGGGAACCGAATACCATCGACCCGCCCAACGCGGCGACGTACTCGGGCGCCGGAGTCGTCACCAACCTCTGCGACCCGCTCCTCTCGGTGGATGAGGACTACAAACTCGGGCCCAACCTGGCCACGTTCGAGCAGGTCACACCGACGCAGATCGTCTACACGCTCGCGCAAGACGCGGCGTTCTGGGACGGGACGCCAGTCACAGCCGAGGATGTCGCCTTCAGCCTGCAACGCGCGGCGCACCCATCCTCAATCGTGTCCTTCATCTTCGCGAATGTCGCATCGATCACCGTTTCGGGCGACAACGCGGTCACCGTGGACTTCTCCGTTCCCGATGTGCTGTTCAACTACGAGATGGCAACGTTCGCTGGCATGGTTGTGCAGAGGGCCTTCACGGAAGCTGCAGGGGAACAGGCTGGTAGCGCCAGCGCAGGCGTCATGTGCAGTGGGCCCTATCAGTTCGAGTCGTGGACACCCGGCGAAAGCATCGTCCTCACCAAGAATTCCAACTATTGGAACGGCGACCTTCCTCTTCTCGCAGATCGAGTTACGTTCCGCTTCATCGCAGACACCGCTGCATCGACGCAGGCCATGATTGCCGGGGAGATCGACGGTTCCTATCAGCTCGACCCGGCGGCGATCCCCTCGCTGTCCTCGAGCACAGCCGGACGGCTGTTCTTCGGGCCGTCGATGGAGAGCACCGTGCTCAGCATCGTCGTGCCGGACGGGCCGCTCGCCGATCCGAACCTCCGGGAAGCATTGCAGGTCATGATCGACCGTCAATCGATTGCAGACGTCGTGTACAACGGCGCCGCGACTCCTCTGTACTGGAGCGTCACTCCGACCACGTGGCCGAACGATCAAAAGGAGCGCTACGAGGATGCGTATGAAGAATGGGTGGATGCCCGTGCCTTCGACGTCGACAAGGCCCGTTCCCTCGTTGAGTCCTCCGGGTACGACGGGACGCCCTTGACTCTAGCGGTTGGCTCCGGTGAGGAGACCAGCAGCAAGCTCGCCCAGCTTGTGCAGCAGCAGGGAGAAGAGGTCGGAATCACCATCCAGATCAAGGAGATCCAACCGCTCGAGTTCGCGGAAGCCGCTTACGACAAAGCAACGCGAGAGCGGCTCGCCATCGACCTCACCATCGGTGGCTCCTTCAACGCCGTGCAGGAACCGCTCGAGCCGATGGGGTTCACGGTGCTGCCTGGAGCTGCATACAACGCGTCGGAGTTCGACGACCCGCAGGTGACTGAGCTTGTCACGACGGCTCTCCAGACGTTCGACAGCGACGAGCGCGCGGACATGACGCTGGAGGCGATGGACATCATCGAGAAGGCGTCGTTCACCATCCCGCTCGTGTCCACCAACACCGTGACCTTCCTCAACAACGAACTCGGCGGGGCGATCACTTCGTTCGCGTACATGAGCATGCCCGCGATGGCGTATCTCGGGGGAGTGAGCGAGTAGCGCTCACGGCGAGGGGAGCAGTCATGACAACCAGCACCACTTCCATCCTCTCCGCACGAGTCACCGCTCGCAAGAAACGGCGACCCGTGCGCGGGTACATACTCCGCTGGGTAGTGGGGCCAATTCTCACTGTGTTCGTGGCGGCCTTCATCATCTTCTCCGCGCTCTCTCTTGCTCCGGGTGACCCGGTCAGTCAGATCCTCGGAGGCAGAGCAACAGAGGAGCAGCGCATCGCGCTCAGGGAAAGACTCGGCCTGGATCTGCCAATGCTCGGGCAGTTCTTCAACTGGATGCTGAAAGCCCTGCAGGGGGACCTCGGGGTCTCCTTCGTCTACAAGCAGGACGTGACCGCGATCGTCGCACCACGGCTCGGAGTGACGCTGACTCTGGTTGCGATGTCGATGCTGCTGATCATCGTCATCGGCGTGAGCATGGGAGTGTTCGGGGGCGTGGTGCGAAAGGCCGGCGCGTGGGTCTCTGCTGTGGTGGGACTGATGATCTCGGTGCCGAGCTTCGTCGCGGCGTCTTTCCTGATCAGCACGTTCGCGGTCGCGTTCGGTTGGTTCCCGACTTTCGGTTCTGGAGTGCCTGGCCCTGATCGCATCTGGCACCTGACGTTGCCTGCGATTGCTCTGTCCATCGGATGGATTGCGTTCCTCGCACAGATCACCATGGCCTCAGTCGCGGAGGAGCGCGACAAGGAGCACGTGATGACCGCCATTGGACGCGGATTGCCGTTCCGGCTCATCTTGCGTAAGCACATCCTCCGGAACGCAGGCATCCCGGTGATTGCCGCGTCAGGTCTCGCACTCGCTGCACTCATGGCAGGCGCTATCGTCGTCGAGTCCGCGTTCGCTGTCGATGGCATCGGATCGCTCCTCGTCTCCAGCGTCCTCGCCAAAGACCAGCCTGTCGTGGCGGCGATCTCGCTCCTGATCGTGTCGGTGTTCGTTGTCATGACCACCGTTGTCGACGTCTTGCACGTCGCTCTGGATCCCCGACTCAGAGAGGAGGTCGGCGGATGAGCGCTCATGCCGTGGCGCCGATCGCCCGGTGGATGAGCACACACCGTTGGCGCGGACTGTGGCGCGATCCCGTGCTCTCGGTCGCCTTGATCGTTTGCATCGCGATCAGCCTTCTCGCGCTTTTCGGACCGCTCGTGAGTCCGCATGACCCGAACGAGACCGATATTCTCGCGGCCAACCAGGCTTCTTCTCCTGCTCATGTTCTCGGCACCGACTCTCTCGGCCGGGACATCCTTTCCAGAATCCTCACTGGAGCGCGGCTGAGCATGCTCGGGCCGGCCATCATCGTGATCGTGGCGACCGTTCTCGGCGTGCTGCTCGCCCTGTCATCCGCATGGATCGGTGGGGTCTTCGACAGCATCGTCAGTAAGGTGCTGAACATCATGTTCGCGATCCCCGCGATCCTGGTGGCGATCCTGGTGATCGCTGTGGTCGGGCCCGGATTCTGGCCACCCGTCGTATCGTTGAGCTTGATCTACACGCCGTATATCGCTCGAGTGCTCAAGGGGGCAGCGGCTCAGGAGCGTCGTCGCGCGTACGTGGAGTCCTTCCAGCTCGCAGGGTTCACTTCCTGGCGAATCAACGCTCATCACATCCTTCGAAACCTGCAGCCGATGATCTTCGCGCAGGCCACGCTCCTTTTCGGGTCGGCGATTGTCGACTTCGGAGCACTGTCATTCCTGGGGCTCGGGGTGCCGGCTCCGACTGCGGAATGGGGAGCAATGGTCAGCGCTGGGAGGAACGAGCTTCTGGCCGGGAACCCTCAGCAGGCTGCGGCCGCGGGGGCGATGATCGTCTTGACCGTTGTCGCATTCAACGTGCTCGGTGAACGTGCCAGCAAGCTCTTTGGAGGTGCATCGTGACAGGTCCTGCTCCGCTGATCGAGATCGACAAGCTCGGGCTCGTGCTCACAACGAAGAAAAGGGCGGATGTCACAATTCTCCGCGACGTGACGTTTGCCGCGATGAAGGGGGAGGTCGTCGCCATAGTCGGCGAATCGGGCTCCGGCAAGAGCATGACCACGCGCGCGATCATGGATCTGCTTCCCGCTGGCGCGGTGGTCTCAGGCAGCGTGCGCTTCGATGGCAAGCAGCTCCTTGGCCAGACGAAACGGGAGCTCACGTCTTTTCGCGCGACACGCGCAGCGATGATCTACCAGGACCCGAGGGCGCACATCAATCCCGTCTGGACAGTCGGGGACTTTCTCGTCGAGGCCGTCGTCAGTGCGGGGCGGCTCACGCGGCAGCAAGCCTGGCAGAAAGCCGTGCAGCTTCTGGGAGAAGTCGGTATCGAGGATGCTGAGCGCCGAATGGCCTTCTATCCCCATCAACTGTCGGGAGGTCTTCTCCAGCGGATGATGATCGTCGCAGCGTTGATGCCCGATCCGGATCTCATCATCGCGGATGAAGCTACGACCGCCTTGGATGTCACGGTGCAAGCAGAGGTCATGAAGGTCTTTCGGAGTCTCCGCGACAGGCATGATGTGACCTTGCTGTTCATCACTCACGACCTGGATCTCGCGGCGAGCGTGGCGGACACGATTGTGGTCATGTATGCGGGACGCGTCGTTGAGAGGGGACCAGCGCGGGCGCTGTACGAGACTCCGTCGCATCCGTACACCGCTGCCCTTCTTCGTGCCCGCCCGAAGGCGACCTCGCGTGAACGGCTCCAGAGCATTCCCGGCAAGCCGACATCGGCGGCAGAGGCGGGGATCGGCTGTGCGTTCGCCGACCGGTGCCGTTTCGCTGCCGATGTCTGTCGTGTCCAAGTGCCCGAGGGTTCGGCGTGTCCTCGGCACCGACGTGGCATGCCACCGCGCTGAGGCCATCATGGATGAGCTCGGGGAGGTCGGAGCATGAACGGAGCGCCACTGCTCGTCGTCGAAGGGCTGACGAAGGTGTTCGGCAGTCCACGGTCGACGGACGCGGACACCGAAGTGCGTGCAGTGGATGACGTGAGCTTCTCGATCCCCGCAGGTGGCTCACTCGCGGTGGTGGGAGAGTCGGGCTCGGGGAAGACCACGACAGCGAGGATCATCGCGGGCATCGAGACCTCGACATCCGGGTCAGTGCGATTCCGCGGAAACGAGCTGATCTCCCCGAGGTCCTCCAGGGAAAGACGCGCGCGGGCACGTCGCGTGCAGATGGTCTTCCAAGACCCGTTCGCGTCGCTGGATCCTCGGCAGAGTCTCGGGAACGCGCTGAAAGAGATCTTGGCGATTCACGATCCGCACCGCACCCCCTCTGCCACTGCCGATCGCGCCGCGGAACTGATGGAGATGGTGGGGCTCGATTCCTCCCATCTTTCGACGCTTCCGCGCGCGCTGTCCGGTGGTCAGCGTCAGCGGTTCGCCATCGGGCGAGCGCTAGCCGTCGAGCCTGAGCTGCTCATCCTCGATGAGGCGGTGTCAGCTCTCGACGTCAGTGTGCAGGCACAGGTGCTCAACCTGTTGATTGACCTGCGCGCACGCATTGGCGTTTCCTACCTCTTCGTCTCTCACGATCTCGCGGTAGTTCGTCAGGTGTCTGAGACGGTCATCGTCATGAAGAACGGCCGAGTGGTCGAATTCGGCGAGACCGAGGCCGTGATGGACCACCCCCAAAGCGAGTACGCAGGGACGCTTCTGCGGGCGATTCCTCGGCCCGCCTGGGAGCCGCTCGCCTGAACATGCGAGAAGAGCATCCGGGAGACGCAGACTGCGCCACCCGGATGCTGTTCTGACGTCGGTGGGTGTCAGCCCGCCAGGGCCGGACGAACGCTCTTCCAGGGGGCGAGGCCTTCGAACACCGCTGCCGCGACCAGCACTCCCAGGTCATCTAGATGGTCGCCGATGATCTGCATTCCGACGGGGAGACCGTTGTCGCTGAAGCCGACCGGAACAGTGATCGCGGGAAGGCCCGCGTGGCTCGGGGACTCTGTGAAGCGATGGAAGTCGATGGCAGGGAAGTCGACGGGGTACCCGTCTATGCTCGTTGCTCCGCCGGCGGCGCCGGCATGGCGGAACGGGACAACGGGAAGGGTGGGGGTCACGATGAGATCGAAGTTGTCGAACACCTGGGCAAAGGCTTCTGTGATCTCCGCGCGGGTCCGCGTCGCTGCGAGCACGAAATCCTCGGCGCTGCCCGCCGCGTCTACGACGCGTTGCATGGCGGGGTGCGGGAGCGGTCCCGCGCTGCTGTCGAACCCAGGTCCCCAGAAGTTCAGGAAGTGTGTGATGGGGTCCGGTACCGGGAGGGCCACGGTATCGACGGTTGCGCCGGCCTCGGAGAATCTAGCCACAGCCGCGGCCACAATGCGAGCAACCTCCTGCTCCACGCGAGCGTCGCCGGGCGCCGGCGCGTACGCGATGCGCTTCCCGGCCAGGTCGCCAGCGCCGATGACCACTTCGTAGAATCGCTCGCTCGGACGCGGGAGCGAGAGCGGGTCGCGGCGATCTGGACCAGCAGTGATGTCAAGCAGCAGAGCGACGTCTGCAACCGAGCGAGCGAGCGGGCCGTCAGTGGACGCGGATTCCCAAGGGATAGGTGACGGAATGCGGCCCAGCGATGGCTTCAGGCCCACGATCCCGCACATGGAGGCGGGCACACGCACAGAACCTCCTCCGTCGGAACCCCAAGCGGCCCCTCCGACGCCCGCAGCGACAGACGCCGCGGCACCGCCGCTTGATCCGCCCGCCGCGAAGTCCGTGTCCCACGGGTTGTTGGTGATGCCTGTCAGGGCGCTCTCCGTGACACCGAGAGCGCCCCATTCTGGCGTGGTGGTCTTCCCGATGATGATTGCGCCGCTCTCCCGAATCCGGTGAACGGGTAGGGAATCGGTCGCCGGAACATGATCCCGGAATGCAGTCGACCCATATGTGGTCCGGATGCCGGCAGTATCAGCGAGGTCTTTGATACTGATCGGGACGCCGAACAGCGGTGGCAGGTCGGCGGTGACGGTGCTGCTCAGCACTTGCTCGGCTCTCTTCGCTTCCGCGCGGGCCTCGTCGGCTCTGATGGTGACGAATGCGTTGATGGAGGGCTCGACGTTCTCGAGTTGGCGAAGCACGCTCTCTACCGCTTCAGTCGGGGAGAGCTCACGGGAGCGGATCAGACGCGCCATTTCATGAGCGTCGAGCCAATTCGCACTGCTGTGATTCACGGGATGCCCTTCTCGAAACGGATGTCGGTCGATGGTCGGGAGCGATACTTCGATCTTCGCGACCGTTGCGTAGCTCGTCGACATGCTACTGGACCTTATGTAGCACACGCTATAAATAAAACTTCTGGATCGACGCACGGAAAGAGAGATGCCAAAACGATGATTGCCTACCGAATACGAGTAAGGTAGCCTTACTCAGAACGAGGAGCGATAGAGGCTCGCTCGCCACTCACGTATCACTGTCGATGCATCCGACCCGAAGGAACGAACGTGGCAATCAAACGCAATTCTCTTACAGTCGCAGCGTTGCTGGCGGCTGCGGTCCTGGTTTCCGCAACCGCATGCGCCCCCAGGGAGCGGCCCGACGCAACGGGAGGCGACCAAGAACTGACTGTCGTCACCCCGGAGGCGAAGGGATCTCTTGATGAGGTGACGTGGGGTCTCGCGAAGGGCGAGCCTCTGTCCCTCGACTCTGCTTTCGCCGCCGATTACTCGCCGAACACCATCATCGCGAATTCATGCGAGAGCCTGCTTCGAGTCACTCCCGAGTTCGGTATCGAACCGAACCTCGCGACCTACGAACAGGCCGACGACACCACGTTGGTGTTCACCCTGCGTGATGGCGTGACGTTCTGGAACGGCGATCCGCTGACGGCCGATGACGTCGTCTTCAGCATGAACCGGAACTCCGAGGTCTTCGGAAGTTACTCTTCCACTTATGCGCGGGTTGCCAGCATCGAGGCGACAGGACCGCTGGAGGTCACGGTCAAGTTCTCGGAGACAGACGCAGCCTTCTTGCCGGCCATCGCAGGCCTGGCAGGAGCGATCCACCAGAAGTCCTTCGTCGAGGCAGCGGGTGCGGACTATGGCACGGCTGCTGCGGGCATCATGTGCACAGGGCCGTTCGCCTTCGACTCCTGGATGTCGGGGGAGAGCATCACTCTGAAGGCGAACGAGTCCTACTGGAACGAGGATCTGAAGCCGAAGGTGAAGCAGATCGTGTTCAAGTTCTTCAGCTCGGATTCCAGTCTCACGACTGCCCTTCAGTCGGGCGGCCTCGATGGGTCATACGAAGTGCCCTACGCCAGTGTCGCCGCATTGCAGGACGCTGAGGGACAGCTGTTCTTCGGACCGAGCACGAAGTATCTGCACCTTCGCCCCCTTCGCGCTGACGGAGCCGCCGGAAACGAGAAGATTCGTCAGGCGATCGATATCTCGCTGGACAAGGCCGCGTTCGTCGAGGGTGCGCTGCAGGGTGCCGGTCAGCCTCTCGAAACCTTCACAACGCCGTTCATGTGGGCTTCGAGTCCCGCCAAGGATGTGTACGACGCCGCGTACGCGAAGTTCGTCGATGCCGACGAGGGTCCTGACGTGGACGAAGCCAAGCGCTTGGTCAAAGAGTCAGGCTACGACACCAGCCAGCCTATTGTCATGGTCGTACTGTCGGGCGATGCAGAATCGCTTCAGCTCGCCACGCAGGTTCAAGGTACGGTTACAGACCTGGGGCTGACGGCGGAGATCGTTCAGATCCCGCCGGCACAGGTGTACGAAATCTTCTCGAACCCCGACAAGCGCGCTGATAAGGACTTCCTGGTCGGTGCCGGCTTCTGGGAGGCCCCGACACCGCTCTACCAGATCGGCGTCTCGGTGTCCGCTACCAGCCCGCTCAACTACATCGGCTACGACGACCCCGCCATGCAGGCAGAGCTGGATCAGGCCTTGAGCAGCCTGGACCCGGCCGAGTCGGCAGAGCATTTCGTCGCTGCTCAGGCGATGTGGCAGCCCCACGATCTCGTCATCAATGCTGCGGTCGCGAACGAGGTGCTCTACCTGAACAAGGGCATCACCGGGGCACCCTCATCGATCGCGTACTTGAGCCTGCCCTGGGCTGCCATGCTCGGTTCGACGGACTGATCAGGTGGCGGCTCTCGCATGGAGGATCGGGCGCAAGGTTGCGGCGCTGTTTCTCACCCTTGCCATTGCGTCGTTCCTGATTTATGGATTGGTTGCCATCACGCCAGGAGATCCTGCGGCTCTCCTGGCGGGTGGCAACGTTCCGAATCCTGAGAGAGCCGCCGCCATCCGAGCTGAGTACCGCCTCGACGATCCATTCCTCCTGCAATACTGGAATTGGCTGAGCAGTGCGCTCCAGGGAGACCTGGGTCAGTCGTACTTCTTCCGCGCCGATGTGGCAACCCTCATCGGAGAGCGGGCTGTCAGCACAGTGCTTCTCGTGGTCTACTCGGCCGTGCTGCTGCTCGTCGTCGGCATCGGCTTGGGAATCTGGGCCGGTCTGCGCGGCACCAAGGTGAACAGCTTCGTCACCACGATCACGACCATGGGAATGGCGCTGCCATCGTTCGTCGTCGCGATCATCCTGATCTGGTTGTTCTCCACTCAACTCGGCTGGTTTCCCGTCTACGGCTCCGGTGAAGGTCTGCTGGACCGCCTGTGGCATCTGACACTCCCGGCAGTGGCTCTCGCGGTGATCTACGTCGCCTACATCACGCGGATCACTCGCACCGCTATATTCTCCGAACTCAGCTCCGAACATGTGGACACAGCTCGAGTGAGAGGCATTCCGGGTCCGATCATCGTCCGTCGGCACGTCCTGCTCAACGCCTCGGCATCGATTCTGACGGTCTCCGGCCTGATGATCGCTGGTCTCTTCGCGGGCACAGCCATTGTCGAGCAGGCATTCACCGTGAACGGCATCGGGTCGCTTCTCGTGCAGGCGGCTCGCCAGCAAGACCTCCCGGTTGTGATGGGTGTCTCTCTTCTGATCGTGACCGGTTTCGTCACGATCAACATGGTCGTCGATGTGATCAACGCCGTGCTCGACCCTCGGACTCAGAACGGAGCGCGATTGTGAGCGTCGTGCAGTTGGCCGCGGGCCGCAAGGCACCGAGCCTGATATCGCGTGCCTCCTCCATCGGATGGGTGAGCGTCATCGCTTTCGCCATCTGCAGCGCGCTGATCCTGGTGGCGATCTTCGCACCCTGGATCGCACCTGCTGATCCGCTGGCGATCAATCCTGCAGACCCCATCGCTCCGGGAAGCGCCGAGCATCTGCTCGGCACGGATCAGTCGGGTCGTGACATCCTGTCCCGTCTCATCTTCGGTGCGCGGTCCAGTCTGGTCGGGCCTGCCGTCATCATCGCGATCTCGACCATCGTCGGAAGCACATTCGCAATGGTGGCGGCGTGGTACGGCGGCGCGGTCGACGCGATCATGGCACGAATTCTGGATCTCATCTTCTCCTTTCCCGGCCTTCTCGTGGCTATCGCTGCAGCCACGGTGTTCGGCGCCGGTTTCTGGGCGCCCGTTGCGGCGCTCTCCATCGCCTATTCGGCGAGTCTTGCCCGGATCGTGCGTCCCGCGATGCTTCGGGAGCGGTCGCTGCCGTATGTATCGGCGTTGCGTCTTCAGGGAGCCACGGGGTGGCGCGTGAGCGTGCACCACATCCTCCCTAACGTCGCGCCACTCATCCTCGTGCAGGCGGCAGTCGGCTTCGGTTACGCCATGATCGATGTGGCCGCTCTGGCGTTCCTCGGTTTGGGGGTTCAAGCCCCGACGCCTGATTGGGGCGTGATGGTTTCCAGCGGTCAGAGTTCACTCGCAGCTGGTGCACCCGAACAGTCACTGTACGCGGCTGCCGCCGTGGCGATCTCGGTCATCTCATTCAATCTGGTGGGCGAGCGTTTGGCTCGCCATTTCGGCCTGGAGGACGTCTAGTGACCTTGCTCGCAATAGAGAATCTGCGGATATCGCTCCCGGTGGGGGGCTCCATGGCGCCGATCCTGCGAGACGTTTCGATGCGGATTTCGCCGGGCGAAGCCCTCGGTGTCGTCGGAGAGTCAGGATCCGGCAAGTCGATGACTCTGCGCTCGATAGCCGGGCTACTGCCCGCAGGAGCCCAACGAGATGGAGTCATGACGCTTGATGGGCTGCCTCTGGGGGAGGGACGGACGGCGAAAGCCCGCAGGGCGCTGGCGAATGACGTCGGCTTCATCTTCCAGGATGCCCGCGCTCACATCAATCCGATGCGAACTGTCGGAGACTTCCTGTGCGAGGGCCTCGTGACGGTGAAGGGCGTACCGCGTCGAGAGGCCATGCGCCGCGCAGAGAAGATATTGAGTGATGTAGGAATTCGCGACGCGGTTCGACGGCTCGGCCAGTATCCGCACGAGCTCTCCGGCGGGATGCTGCAGCGCGTGATGATCGCATCGGTGTTGCTGGCCCAGCCACGGTTGATCCTGGCTGACGAGCCCACGACCGCGCTCGACGTGACGACACAGTCGGAAGTCATGGCAATTCTCGATGAAGAACGCAAGGAGCGCGGGATGGCGATGATCTTCGTCACCCACGACCTCGAGCTCGCTGCGGCCGTGTGCGACCGCATAGCCGTGATGTACGCGGGGTCGATCGTCGAGGAGGTCGACGCCGCCTCCCTACATGAACGAGCAGTGCACCCCTACACGCGCGCGCTGCTGGCTTCGCGGCCTGAGCTCGGTCGCAAGCAGAAAGAATTGACGACTGTTCCGGGTAACCCGATCTCCGCGTCCGAGGTGCCCGCAGACACATGCGCGTTCGCGCCGCGATGCCCGCTCGTGACGGACCGTTGCGTCCACGCAGAGCCAAGGATGCGCCCGAACCTGTCGGGCGCAGTCGCATGTTTTGCGGTTGACGGTTCGACGCAAACCGCCCAGCAGCCGGGAGAATCTCATGTCTGATGCGCCCGTCTTGTCCGTCAAAGGCCTGCGCAAGGTCTATTCGGTGGCGCGTCCGGGATCACTGCGTCGCGGCTCATTCGTCGCGCTCGACGCTCTTGACCTGGAGGTTCCCGTCGGGGGCTCGATGGCCATCGTCGGTGAGTCCGGTTCCGGCAAATCGACGTGTGCTCGCCTCATCGTCGGGCTGGAGAAGCCGGATGCGGGAACGATCTTCGTCCAGGGTCGCGAATGGCGCGCTGGTCGATTGTCCTCCCAGCAGCGGAGGGAACGAGCACGAAGTGTTCAAATGGTTTTCCAGGATCCGTACCTCTCGCTCGACCGCCGTCAGTCGGTCGGAGATGCACTCGCTGAGACTATTCGGCTGGTGTCGAGTCGATCGAGGTCGCAGGTCGCCGAACGTGTGCGCGAGCTGATGGATCGGGTCGGGCTGTCGCCTCAGTATCTCGACTCGGTTCCCCGGTCCCTCTCGGGCGGGCAGCGTCAGCGAGTGGCGATCGCGCGGGCTCTGGCTGCCGAGCCGGCTTTGCTGATCCTCGACGAGGCCGTCGCCGCACTGGACGTCTCCATCCAGGCCCAGGTCTTGAACCTTCTCAATGAGATCCGTCGTGACTCCCACGTCGCCTTCCTCTTCATCTCGCATGATCTGGCCGTCGTCGAGCAGGTCTGCGACGACGTCATCGTGATGCGGGACGGACTCATGGTGGAAAGCGGGCCGGTGGAGCGGGTCCTTCACGACCCGCAAGATGCGTACACGCGTAATCTGCTCGCATCCGTGCCCCAGCGAGGATGGCGGCCCCAGCGACGATCAGTCGCGTCAACCACTACGACAACGCTGTTGCGAGTCGTCTCGCAGGAGAGGAAGTTCTGATGCCCGGACATGTGGAAGTCATCAAGCCGGCGTCGCGGAATGAGTTCGCGATCGAGGTCATGGTTCCGATGTCGGACGGCGTGCGTCTGGCAACGGACGTGTACCTGACGGGCGACGCTCCTCCGCGCCCGGTCTTACTCATCCGGCTCCCGTACGACAAGTCGGGTCGATACGCGTTCATGCCGCAGCTGGCTCAGCGAGCTGCGGAGCGGGGGTATGTTCTGGTCGCACAGGATGTTCGAGGAAAGTTCCGGTCCGAAGGCGACACGTTGCCATGCCGCCCCGTGGAGGTGACGGACGCATACGACACCATCGAATGGGCATCGACGCAACCGTGGTGCGATGGCTCCGTCGTCATGACGGGTGACTCTTACTACGGCTACACCCAGTGGGCAGCCGTGGCAGGGCAGCATCCCGCGTTGCGTGCGATCGCTCCGGGCGCGACGATGACTCAGATGCGTCTCACGCGCGCTCCGCGTACCGGGTCGGTCTTCATGCTGGGACAGGCGGAGTACGTCAGCTCGGTGTGGCTGGACAACGACATGTACGGGTTCGACGTCGACTGGTCGCGACGGCCCCTGGCCGAGGCGCTCGACCCCGTCTTCGAGGCAATTGGACGGCGTTCGCCCGCCTTCGACGCCATCCTGGCTAACTGGGACCAGCGGGACGACTTCGTAGATTGGCCGACCCATCCCTTCTCGGTGAACTCGGTCCCTGTTCTGCATCGCGTCGGGTGGTTCGACAACCTCGCGGCCGGACAGATGCGCGACTACGTGACGCTGTTGTCCGATCCGGTGCAGGCTCCTCTGCAGTACCTTCTGGCTGACGCCACCGACCACGAGAACTACTCGCTCGCCGACGCCCCGATCGACGAATCGCTGAATCATGACGACGACGATGAAGCTCTGGCGCGTATTCTCCCGCGGTACCTGGACCCGGCGCTCGATTTCTTCGACGCAGTGTTGAACGACACGGCGATGCCCGCTCGAGTTCGATTCCTGACGGGTCACGGACAATGGCGCGCGGAGGAGAGCTGGCCGCCGCCGGGCACGAAGTCGGAGACGCTCTTCCTGGCGGCCCCCGTCGCCGTCACCCCCGGCGCTTCGGGGCAGCTCGTGTGGCAGATGCCCCAGGACGCGGAGGCGGTCGAGTGGAGACATGACCCCGACGACCTCGTCCCCTCGTCCGGTTCTGATCCCTTCGCGTTCGTGCGCGAACTCCCGGAAGAGGGATATCTCCTCGATCGATCCGACGTGCTCAGTTTCCGAACCGAGCCGCTCGAGGATCCCGTCGACATCGTCGGCGAGGCGCGGCTTTCTGCGTTCGCAGGCACCGATGGACCGTCGATGCACCTCTTCGTCAAGCTCGTGGACGAGGCCCCGGACGGCAGCTCCCACATGATCCTCCGTGGACAGGTGGACATCGTCGATCCCGATCCGACGACGGCCGTCGAGATATCCCTCGGGCAGACGGCGTACCGGATGCGGCGAGGTCATCGTCTGAGGGTGCACATCGCGTCGAGCGATTTTCCGCGGTACATGCCTCACCCGGGCACCGATGAGCATCCGATGTATGCCACCCGGACGGCGTGCAACGAGCAGACACTGCATATCGGTGGTGCAACACCGTCGGCACTACATCTGTCCCTCTCCCCGATCCATTGACGAACCCGGCGTCTGCGGAGGACGAAATGATGTCTGACACACCTCTCGGTACGCTGCTTCGTTCCGTGCCGGATGACGCGCGGGAATCGAGCGTGCTCGGCGATTATCTGGGTTGGCTCGAGCGAGAGCACGATCTGGCCTTCGAGGGATACGACGATCTGCAGCGGTGGTCAGTGGACGATCTCGATGCGTTCTGGCAGAGCATCTGGGACTTCTTCGGTGTGCGGAGCCACGCTCCGCACACCGCCGTTCTCGCGAATTCGGCCATGCCGGGCGCGAAGTGGTTTCCCGGTGCCATCTTGAACTACGCCGAGCACATCATCGGCGCGGATCGCGATCCATCCCTTGTGGCACTCATCGAACGGTCTCAGACCCGTTCCCCCCGCCAGCTCACCCACGGGGAGCTCGCGGACCTTGTTGCGAGGGCTCGAGCGGGTCTGCAACGGCTGGGCGTGAAGATGGGTGATCGCGTGGTGGCCTATCTGCCGAACATCGAGGAGACGGCGGTCGCGTATCTCGCAACCATCAGCCTGGGCGCGATCTGGGCGAGTTGCGCGCCCGAGTTCGGTGCCCGTGCCGTCATCGATCGATTCGGCCAGATCGAGCCAACTGTCATGCTCGTCGCCCCGGGATACACCTACGGAGCGACCGTCGTCGATCGCCGCGCAGAGATCGCAGCCATTCGTGACGGCCTGCCGAGCCTCACGCACGTCATCTCGGTCCCCTACGGGCCGTTCGAGGTTTCGGACAGCCTGTCGTGGGCGGAACTCGTGGCCGAGCCCGCGATGATCGCATTCGAGCCGGTCCCGTTCGATCACCCGATGGTGGTGCTGTTCACGTCGGGCACGACAGGACGTCCCAAGGCCATCATCCACGGACACGGTGGACTGCTGCTCGAGCACTTGAAGTGCCAGGGCCTCATGTGGGACCTTCGCGAGGGCGACCGTCTGCTTTGGTTCAGCACGACGGCATGGATGCTGTGGAACGTCGTCATATCGGCGCTCCTGCATGGTGCAGCGGCCGTGCTGGTCGACGGCAACCCGCTGTACCCCGATGTGAGTGCACAGTGGCGGATTGCGGAGGAGACCCGGTCGACCCTGGTAGGCATCAGCCCCGGTTACGCGATGGCGTGCCGAAAGGAACGGATCGAGCCTGCGCGACTGTTCGATCTCTCCGCGGTGCGCCAGATCGGATGCGCGGGCGCACCGCTCGCGCCCTCCGGCGCTGCCTGGCTCGCCGAGGAGTTCGGGCAGGAAGTGCTCTTGAATGTCGGAAGCGGCGGGACGGACGTCTGCACTGCTCTCGTCACCGGTAGCCCTCTCCAGCCGGTATACGCCGGAGAGATGTCGGGCAGATCTCTCGGCTGCGCGGTCGACGTGTTCGACGCCAGCGGACGGTCAGTTGTCGGCGACTTGGGAGAACTCGTCCTCACTCGCCCCATGCCATCGATGCCGCTCGGGTTCTGGGGTGACGCGGATGGCTCGCGCGAGCGGGAGACGTATTTCGGGATGTACCCCGGTGTGTGGCGGATGGGGGACTGGGCGTCTGTGACGTCCCGCGGATCGATCGTCGTCACAGGACGCTCGGACGCGACCCTGAATCGGGGGGGAGTGCGAGTGGGTACGGCGGATGTGTACAGCGTCGTCGAGGACATCGATGAAGTCCTCGACAGCCTGGTGGTTCATCTGGAGGATCCAGACGGCGGATCGGGCGACCTGCTTCTCTTCCTCGTGACCGCGGACGGTCACGTCGACGATGATCTGCAGGTTCGAGTGAAATCCCGGATGCGCGCAGAGCTGTCACCTCGACACGTGCCGGACCAGATCATGGCCATCGACTCCGTGCCACGAGGCCGCACAGGCAAGAAACTCGAAGTGCCGGTCAAACGCGTCCTTCTCGGTGAGTCCCCGGACACTGCCGTCAGTCGCGAATCGATGACCAACCCGAAGTCGCTGGACTTCTTCGTTGGTATACGGCCGGTCGGACTGGGTCAGCGGGCATAGTCTGCCAGGCCGTGGCGAGAGTGGCGGCGGTCGCGCGGACCGTCACTTCCTGAGACCGGATTGATCGTCCAGTAGACGCACGAAACCCAGCAGATGGTCCCTCATCGACGAGCGCTGCTGTTCGGTGAGGTCACTCAGGTACAGGTCCTCGAGCGCGGAGATCTCGGCGTCGCATTTCCGCAGAAGATCGTGACCCGGGCTGGTCAGAGTCGCGCGCAGTACACGGCTGTGGTCGGTCGACGGCTCTCGGCGAATGAGACCCTCCGCCTCCAGCCACGTCGTGACCTGGATCATCGATTGCGGGCGCACAAGCACTCTCCGGGCCAGCTGCGCGTTGGAAAGACCCGGATTCTGGTCGAGAATCGACAGCGCCGTGTAGGCGTTCACGGTCAAACCGAGGGGAGAAAGCCGTGCCGCGATGGCAGTGGAGAGCGCCCGGTCCAGACGTCCGATGACGTAGCTGATTCGCGGAGACCCATGTGGCACGGCCTCAGGCTAACACCACAGCTGCGCCTGCAGATGTTCCATCGCCGCCCGTTAATCAGGAAAACTTATGGGCGTAAGTCTCCAGTGCTATCGTGGTCAGGTGACAGCTCCATCGCCGCGCGTCAGTTATGCCATCGGGCGTCTCGATCGCGCGTTGACGGCGTCGATGACCGTGGTCTTGGCCGAAAACGGGATCACCGTCGCGGAGTTCACGGCGCTATCGATCCTGCGAGACGCGCCGGGGCTCTCCAATGCTCAGATGGCAAGGAGAACACTCGTCCGGCCGCAATCGATGATCCAGGTCATCACTTCACTGGAGCGTGCAGGGCTCATTGAACGCGAGCCATCCCCCCACCATTCTCGCGTTTTGAAGGCGGCTGTCACTCCTCTGGGGCGACGCGTGCTGAAGCGCTGCGACAAGGGCGTTGCCGACCTCGAGGCCAGGTTCCTCAACGGTATCGCTGTCGACGAACAGGTTTCCCTCCGCGAGCGGCTCACGGAGTGCGCTCGTCTGCTGAGCCGAGAAGCGGATCCGACGGCCTGATTTCGACATGTATGCCAGCCTTATCTAAATAAGGCTACTTGACACAGACGGATGTGCGCGGTTGACTAGCGTCAGAGTTGCGGATGGCACACGGCTTCCGAGCCGGTCGCTGCAAGTTTCGTGATCAACGTTGGCGCGGCATAGGAGAATCGGCATGGACGACCTTCACTACATTTCCGGAGTGGACGCGCTTCGACTCTTCCGCGCGAGGGAGCTCTCGCCGGTGGAGGTGATGTCGGCGCTGATCGCGCGCGCCGAAGAGGTCGGCGCATCCGTGAACGCGTTCTCCCACACCTTCTTCGACGAGGCCATGGTCCTAGCGCGTGAGGCGGAACGACGATACAGGACGGGTGAGGACATCCGACCGCTGGAGGGCCTTGCCGTCGCGGTCAAGGATCTCGAGCCGGTCGAAGGGCAACCGTGGACGATGGGCTCCGTCATCTACAAGGATCAAGTCGCCGACAAGACCGCGATCTACCTGCAACGCGTGATCGATGCCGGCGGAATCGTCCACGCGCGGACGACGTGCCCCGAGTTCGGTGCCGCATCCCTCTTCACACGTTCGAATTTATGGGGGCCGACACGCAACCCGTGGAACCTCGACTATGCCGTGGGCGGTTCGTCGGGCGGCGCGGGGGCCGCGTTGGCTGCGGGCCTCACGACCCTGGCCACCGGGTCGGACATCGGCGGGTCGATCCGCACTCCTGCCTCGTTCAACGGCGTCGTCGGCTTCAAGCCGCCGTATGGTCGCGTCCCCGTCGACACGCCCGAGAACCTGGATGCCTACCTCAGCTACGGGCCGATGGCGCGGTCGCTTGCGGACACCATCTTGTTGCAGAACGTCATTGCCGGCCCTGACGACGGGGACATCGCATCGCTGCGCCCGAAGTATGAGCTCCCTACATCGTATGAGGGAATCGCAGGCATGCGGATCGCTGTCTCCGCCGATCTCGGAGGATGGCCCATCGATCGAGAACTTCGTGACAACACGCGCGCTGTCGCCGATGCCTTGCGCTCGGCGGGTGCCATCGTCGACGAGGTCGAGGTCGACTTCAGTCTCGATGTCGTCAATAAAGCCTCGTGCATACACTTCGGCCCGGTGACGGGATTCATCGATGAGCTCCTGGCCGAACACGGCGATGTCCTGTCTCCATTCGTCGTCGAGACGATGCGATTCCACGCCGCGCTCCGAGGTTCCGAAACCGTGGAACAGGGCTGGGAGATGGAGGCCGAGCTCTACTCGGCATTGACAGAAGTCTTCCGTTCGTACGATGCGTTCATCTGTCCGACGGTCGCGACGCGCGGCGTGCTCGCCGATGAGGAGTTCGGCCCGGGTGTGGGAGTGGAGATCGACGGACAGGCGTTCACGTCGCCCATGGCAGTCGTCCCCACAATTCTCTTCAGCATCCTGGGCCGCTGTCCCGTGCTGAGTGTTCCCTCGGGCTTCGCGGACAACGGTGTGCCCACCGGCGTGCAGATCGTGGCGCCGACCTACTCCGACTCCGTGGTGTTCCGAGTAGCATCCGCCGTCGAAGAACGAATGCCGTGGATGGATACGGCATCACGACGGCCCGTGCTCGGCTCTTCGCGCGATACCGTCTCGACGTCGAACGGAGCCGCGGCATGAGCACCGGGAAAGTTCTGACCGCGGGCGGGTCTACTCCGTCGCGCATCACAGTGACCATCAAAGAAACCGGGAGTAGACCATGGCGGGACGCGATCCTCGACACGACATCCTTTTCGAACCGGTCCGGATCGGACCGAGAACGCTGCCGAACCGGCTGTACGCAGTTCCACACAGTGTGGGGATGGGCACGGCGAAACCCTACTCGCAGGCATCATTTCGTGGAATGCGCGCCGAAGGGGGGTGGGGGGCCGTGTGTACCGAGTACGCGCCGGTGAGCATGGACTCCGACTGCGCTCCCTCGCATGCCGCCACCATGTGGGATGACGGTGACCGCAATAATTTGGCGGCGATGGCAGCAGCGGCGCATGAGCACGGCGCGCTGGCAGGCATTCAACTGGTTCACGTGGGCGGATTCTCGTTGAACAACGAATCTCGATGGCCGGTCGTTGCACCCTCGCAAGGCTCGGCGCTCAGTGGCGCGTCTGTGCCGAAAACCATGGATCTGGCGGACATCCACCGTGTGCAAGCCGACTGGGTCGCTGCTGCCTCGCGTTCGCGCGACGCGGACTTCGACATCATCTACCTCTTCGCAGGTTTGGCCACTCAGTTCCTCTCGCCCACGTTGAACAAGCGCAGTGACCAGTACGGCGGCTCGCTGCGCAATCGCGCCCGATTCTTCCTCGAGACGCTCGAAGGTGTTCGTGAGGCAGTTCCCGACCGAGCGGTGGCGGTGCGTTTGGGTGCCCTGGGGCTGGCGGAAGCCGGAGTCACGCTGGAGGACCGGATCGAGTTCGTCCGCATGGCGGATGACATGGTCGACCTGTGGGACATCAACCTGGACTCGATCCTGGATCCTCCCGCGGAGGCGGGCCCTTCACGCTTCTATGGGCCGGGCTATCAATTCGAGCAGACGGCGTGGATCCGCGACGCGACGGACAAGCCCGTCGTGGGTGTGGGTCGTCTCGTCGACCCGGACGTGATGGCAGATGCGGTGCGGTCCGGCCATCTGGATATCGTGGGAGCGGCACGAGCCGCGATCGCCGATCCTTTCCTTCCGGCGAAGGTCCGTGACGGGCGCTACTCCCAGATCCGCGAGTGCATCGGGTGTAACGTCTGCGTGCGGAAAGCCGAGTACGGCGGACATATCGGATGCACGCAGAACGCCACTGCGGGCGAGGAGTACAGGCGGGGGTGGCATCCGGAGGTCTTCGCGCCCACCACCGATCCGGAGCGCGCCGTTCTGGTCGTCGGCGCCGGTCCCTCGGGCATGGAATGCGCGATCACTCTTGCCAAACGAGGCTTCGAGAACGTGCACGTGGTCGAAGGTGGCTCCTCGCTCGGGGGGCACTCCCGATGGGCACCTCTGCTTCCGGGGCTGAAGTCCTGGTCGCGCGTGACCGATTGGCGGGAAAGCGAGCTCGAGCGCCTCCCCAACGTGACTGTCATTCGCAACAGTCCGATGACCGCTGAGTCCGTCCTCGATTACGGCGCCGAACTTGTCGTCGTCACGACGGGCTCCACTTGGATCGACGACACGATCCCCTCCATCGGTGACGAGTCGGACGCGGGTGAGTCGATCCCGCTCCTGACCCCGGAACAGGTCGTGCGGGACGGAATGCGCCCGCCGAAGGGTTCGGTCGTCGTGTACGACGCGGATGGCTACTACGTCGGTGCCGGCGTCGCCGAGCTGCTTGTCGGCGAAGGCTACGAGGTGACGATCGTCACTCCGGCCCCGCAGGTAGCCATGTCCACCAATATGACCGGAGAAGGACCCCGTCTCAGGCAGCATCTGCATGACCTTGGCATTCAGTTCATTCGGGGTGCGAGCGTCTCCGGTCGCACCTCATCGGGAGTCGTCGGGGCGACGGAGTTCGGTGATCCGATCGAAATCCCGTGCTCATCGGTCATCGCCGTCGTCGGTCGGCAGTCGGATGATGCGATGTATCAGGAGCTGATCTCGGACCCGGCGCGCCTGGTCGAGGCCGGCATCGATGCCGTCTACCGGGTGGGAGATTGCGTCACCCCGCGGCTGACGGCCGATGCCATCTTCGACGGTCACCGGTTGGGGCGAGAGATCGATAGTCCTGAGCCGTCAGTCCCCCTCCCCTACGCCCGAGAGCGCCTGCTGTGGACACCGGCATGACCTCGGGGACGACGCGTCCCGTTCTCGGCATCGATGTCGATGGGGTCCTCATCGTGGAGGAGCCCTTCGCGACTGCCGTCCTGGATCATCGTGTGAGTGCGTGGGGCAGGTGGGCGCGATCCGTTCAGATTCCCGATCAGGCCGCGTCGGTGCTGAAAGAACTCGACCAGGCGTTCGATATCGTCTGGGTCAGCGCATGGGGACACAACGCACATGTGATCGCCAACGTTCTGGGGGTGCCGACGCGCCCGTGGGACTTCTTACCGGTCCAATTCGGCAAAGCGGAGGCCATCCGCGACTACGCCGGCGGACGTCCGTGGGCCCTGATCCATGACGGTGTCGACATGGAGCCCGTGCCCGACGGAGGCATCGTCATCACCGTCGATCCTCGTGAAGGTCTTGCGCGGATCGATGCCGGGAAACTGCTGGAAGAAACGCTGCGCTCCACATCAATTGTCGGCAACGATGTCTCCGTGCCGCCGGCTCATCGGGAAGAGGAGGATTGAGATGACACTCAGTATCGAAAACCAGGGATCGTCCGGGTCGGCGTACGACTTCGTGCCGGGCCAAGCGCTGGAGAACCTGGCGCGAGTTGGCCGCGGCACGCCGATGGGTGAGGTTCTTCGTCGCTACTGGCAGCCGATCTCGCTGTCGAGCAAGGCAACGAGGACTCCACAAAACGTACGGGTACTGGGCGAGGATCTCGTGCTGTTCCGAACCGGCAAGGGGAAGGTCGGACTGCTCTACCCCCGTTGCTGCCACCGCGGTGCGTCGCTGTTCTTCGGCGGGGTGGAGGAGGAAGGCATCCGCTGCTGCTACCACGGCTGGGTCTTCGACACCGAAGGACACTGCCTCGAACAGCCTTGCGAGCCTGAGCTCGGTCTTCACAGGGACCGGGTTCGTCAGCCTTGGTACCCCGTTCAGGAGCTCTACGGGATGGTCTGGGCCTACATGGGTCCGCCGGATCGTATGCCGATTCTCCCGCGCATCGATGTCTTCGAGGACGTTCCTGCGGGCGAAGGCGTGTACGCCGACGACAGCGGTTTCTCGGGCGGCGGCCCCGCGGAGATGGACTTCAACTGGCTTTCCCATTGGGAGAATGTGGTGGACCCGTTCCACGTGCCCATTCTGCACGCCCGCTTCAGTGGAAACCAGTTCGTTCCCGAGATGGCGGTTCTGCCCGAAGTCTCCTACTCGTACACGCCGAGTGGCGTGCGTCAGGAGTCGCAGCGGCGACTCAAGGACGGCCGCATCTTCCAGCGCATCACCGAAGTCGTCATGCCGAATCTCCGAGTGGTGCCTGACGTCATGATGCGCACAGTGGATGCTCCTTGTGACACGCTCGGCTGGGTCGTTCCCGTCGACGACGAGAATTTCAAGATCTTCACGCTCTTCCGCGCCGACGATCCCAACCTGCTCAAGAACATGAAGGCCACCTACAGCGGACGGCTGTGGGCGGAGCTCAGCGAAGAGGAGCATCAGCGTACCCCTGGCGACTACGAGGCGCAGTCCAGCCAGGGCAAGATCAGTCTGCACACGGATGATCACCTGACCACCACCGATCAAGGCGTGACCATGCTGCGCCGTCTGATGGCGCGCATCGCCAAGCAGGTCGCCGAGGGCCAGGACCCGCCCGGGCTGTTCTTCGACGAGGCGGATGCCGTCATCAAGGTAAGCGGGGGAAACTACTGGGTCAGTGATACCACTGACGACCCGTCGTGACCTTTCGCCCGGTCCGTGTGCGCGCGGTCAGGTGGGAGGCCGAGGGCGTCTTGTCCATGGACCTGGAGTCACTGGACAAGAGTTCTCTGCCTGAGTGGGAACCTGGAGCGCACATCGACGTGCGCTTCTCGGACACTCTCGTCCGGCAGTACTCGTTGTGCGGCGATCCTTCGGCCCGCGGGTGGACCGTGGCGGTGTTGCGCGAAGAGGCGAGTCGTGGGGGATCGAGCTGGGTTCATGAACACCTCCGCCCCGGGGATGTGATCGAGGTGGACGGGCCGCGAAACCTCTTCGCTCTCGAGCCGGCGGATGCCTTTCTCTTCATCGCGGGAGGGATCGGGATAACGCCGATCCTCCCGATGGTGCGTCGGGCCTCGTCGACAAGCGCCGACTGGCAGCTCGTGTATCTCGGTCGTCGGCGGGAGACAATGCCGTTCCTCGAGGAGCTCATCGCGAGCGAAGGGCGCGTCACCGTCGCATCGCGCGAGGAGGGTGAGCGGTTCGATTTGAGCGCACTGTTCGCGGGGGTTCATCCCGGCACGCTCGTTTACTGCTGCGGGCCGGCTTCGTTGCTGGACGCGGTGGCGGCGGAGTCCGGCGCGCGAGGGCTGAAATGCGTGATCGAGCGTTTCGTTCCCGTCGTGAGCGCGGAGCAGGCGCGCGAGGGCGCCGGATTCGAAGTAGTGTGTCGGACCTCGAACCTGACGTTCCGTGTCGGCGATGGAGAATCCATTCTGGAGATCGCTGAACGCTCCGGCCTGCGGCCGCCGAGCTCATGCATGGAAGGAACGTGCGGCACGTGCGAGACGACCGTGGTGGAAGGCGTGCCCGACCATCGCGACGGCATCCTGACCGACTCCGAACGGGAGGCATCAGAGACGATGATGATCTGCGTCAGTCGCTCGAAGACGCCCGTCCTCGTGCTCGATCTCTGAGCTGCTTCGCGCTCGATCAACAATGTCGCGCCTCGCCCCGGCAAGGGGCGAGGCGCGACATTCGTCTCAGCCGGGCGTCAGGCTTCGTTGTGGAAGTAACCCACCGCGGACGTGCGCTCGACGATGAGCGACTGTGCGCCATCCTTCGTCCATACGCCGACTTTGTCGGAGTCGGGATAGATCGTGACGCAGGGGAATGTGACGTTCGAAAAGAACAGGAGGCGCACGACGTCGGTCGACTCGTTGTCGATCTGCAGCGCGCCTTCGGGTCCCGGCGGCAGGAAAAGCAGGTCTCCGGCACGCAGGGGCTCGCGTCCCGCCGGGGTGCGAGCGACCGCAGATCCTTCGACGACCAGCATCCATTTGTCGAGGGCGAGCTCGTAGTGGTACGGCGCATGAGATTGTCCAGGCGACAGCTCGGTGAGCATCATGCCCGTCATCTCGGAACCGGACAGCATGCTGATGTTCAGCATCCCGGCGGCGTATCGGCGGGGCGTCGTGTCAGGAGCGGGGGGAAGCGCGGTGTCGAAGATATTCGTACGGTGCATCAGTCAACCTTACACTCGGCGGCGTCCCGACGCGAGCGTTCATCGGGGAGACAAGGTGACTTCTCATCTCCTCTGGCATGCCGATACGGATTAGTTGTAAAGTTCAATGATTGAAGTACCGACGCTTTACTGGCCGGTCGTCACGACCGAGCAGCCCTGAATGAGGCGAGGGTCCAGGTGAGGTCGACACGGGGCATCGAGAATGGGAGTCACTGATGAACGCGGTGCTGAGCAACGGCAGGTTTTTCACCAGCGATGACGCGATGCCCTGGGCAGACACCGTCGTGATGCAAGACGGTATGTTCACGTTTGTCGGGTCCGGCATCGACTACCAGAACGCAGAAGGACTGCCTGCGCAGGATCTCGGCGGGCGGGTCGTGCTGCCCGGCCTCATCGACGCGCACACTCATCCGGGGCTCGTCGCAGCCAGCCGATGGCACGTCGCGCTGCCGGAGGTGGATCGTATTGAGGATCTTCTGGATTTCATTCGTGACTATGGTCGTTCCCATTCGATCGAGCAGGCTCCCTACCTCCATTTCGAGTACTACCCCACGGCGCTCTTCGCCCACACAGCACCGACTGCGCAGCTTCTGGACAGCGCGATCTCGGATCGACCAGTCCTCTGCCAAGACTCCGGAGACCACGCGAGTTGGGTGAACACGCGAATGCTCGAGCTCCTCGGCGTCGATGAGACCACGCCCGATCCCGTGCCCGGCCTTGAGAGGTTCATACGAGACGAGCACGGGAACCCGACAGGGCACATCATGGAACTGGCGCATGTCAAGCTCCTCCCGCGCATGTACGAAGCCATCGGCTGGAGTCCGCCGGAGACCCTCACGCCGGACATCGTCCGCCCTGTCCTCGACTTCCTGAAGGAGCGGGGTGTGGTGGCACTGTTCGAGGCTGTCATCGAGCAGCCCGAGATGCTCGCCACCCTCCACGCTCTCGCAGAGCGGGGGGAGTTGGGACTCCACTACGAGGGAGCCGTCCGCTTTCGAACACTCACGGACCTTCCCGAAGCCATCGCGACGGTGAAGTCTTTCGACGCGACCTACGGTACGGACAGGATCCGTGTGCGCACGGTGAAGTTGTTCCTGGACGGAACCAACGAATTGGGCAGCAGCGCGGTGATCGATCGCCTTTCCAGCGACGAGAACGCTGGTCCGTATGGTGCGATCCAGATGGAATCGGCAGAACTCGCCGAGTGTCTGGCGTTGTGCGCCGACGCGGACGTGGACGTCCACATCCACATGGTCGGGGATCGCGCCTTTCGCGTAGCGTGTGACGCGGTGGAAGCAGCGCAGAAGGCGGCTCTTTCGCGCGGCGCAGAACTGGGCACCCAGGTAACGTTCGCTCATTGTGAGCTTGTGGACCCTTCCGACATGCGCCGACCTGCCGAGCTCGGAGTCATCGTCAATTGGACCAACCACTGGTCCGGAGGATATTTCGGCGAAGAGGCGCGCCATCATCTCGGCGACGACCGATGGAACCGGATGTACGAGTTCAATGCGATCGCAGATGCCGGAGCGCTACTGACGTTCTCGAGTGATGTCGTGTCGCAGGCAGAACTCCATCGAGCCGATCCGTTCTTCGGCATGCAGGTCGCGCTGACCCGCATCGATCCCGAGAATCCCCTCGATCCCGAACGCTTCGTTGACAGCGTCCGTCCGAGTGATACTTCTCGGATCAGTCTCGAACGGCTTCTCAGGGGGTACACGATAAATGCCGCACGTCAGCTTCGTATCGACACCCTCTACGGATCGATCTCCGTTGGGAAGCGCGCGAACCTCGTCGTCCTCGACAACGACCTGTTCGCGGTTAAGGCGTCAGAGGTGGGAAGCATCCATCCCACTGCGGTGGTCGTCGACGGTGAAGTTGCGTTCGGCGCGTTCTAGAACGGATCATTCGAGCGTGCATTCCGCTTATGACTTGATGAGGAGAACGGTGGCTGGCTGCCGACGCATATCAGGGTTTCGAGCGGTCAGATTGGCGGAAGTCTTGAGGAGCATTCGATGAAGATCTTCGTCCTGGTCAAAGAGGTGCCGGACACCTACGGCGATCGCAAGCTGAATCTCGAGACCGGTCTCGCGGATCGTGCGGCCGGTGGAGTGGTCCTCGACGAGATCACGGAGCGTGCGCTCGAGGTCGCGCTGAGCTATGCCGACAAGAATGAGGGCACCGAGGTGGTCGCTCTCTCGATGGCTCCCGAGGGTTCCACCGCGTCGGTCCGCCGGGCGCTCGCGATCGGCGCCGGGTCTGCGGTGCATGTCGCCGACGAGCAGCTCGCGGGTGCGGATCTCGCGCTCACGGCCGAGGTGCTGGCCGCGGCCATCCGCCGCGCGGCACCCGATCTGGTGGTCACCGGCAACCTGTCGACCGACGGGTCGGGCGGCGTGATCCCGGCGATGCTCGCCGAGCACCTGGGCTTCGCACAGGCGACCGCGCTGAGCTCGGTCGAGATCGCCGCCGACAGCGTCGCCGGCACGCGGGCAGCGGATGCCGGGGGACAACCGGTCTCTGCCCCGCTCCCTGCGGTGATCTCGATCACGGAGGCTCTTCCGGATGCCCGGTTCCCCAATTTCAAGGGCATCATGGCGGCGAAGAAGAAGCCGCTCGAAGTACTCTCGCTCGCCGACCTCGATGTGTCAGCCGACCCCGCGGCCGCGCCGCGCACGATCATGATCGCGGTCTCCGAGAAGCCTCCGCGCGCGGCCGGTGTGAAGATCACCGACGAGGGCGATGCCGCCGAGAAGCTCGTCGAATACCTCGTGCAGAACAGGCTGGTGTGAGATGTCGTATCCCGAGAACCCGATCCTCGTCCTGGTCGACGTCGACCCGTCGGGCGATGCTGCGAGCAGCACGGCCGCGCTGATCGGCGCGGCCTCGACGATCGGCTCGCCCGTGGTGCTGATCGTCGGCGGCAGTCAGGCGGCGGTGGACGCGGCGGCCGCATCCGGCGCGTCGGTGGTGCTGACAGCAGAAGGGGATGCCGCAGCGCTCACGGTCCCGATCGTCGATGCCCTGCAGGCAGCCCTCGAGCAGGTGCACCCGGACGCCGTGCTCATCTCGAACTCGATCACCGGTCGCGATGTCGCCGGCCGTTTCGCCGTCCGCGCTCGCCTGGCCATCGCCGTCGACGCGGTCGGGGTCTCCCGTGACGATGAGGGCATCGTCGCGCACCACTCGGTGTACGGCGGCTCGTACCTGGTCGATGCGGCCGCCACGTTCGGCGCCCCGGTGATCACGGTGCGTCAGGGTGCGGTCGACGCGCGGGCTGAAGCCGTGCCCGCGCCCGTGATCGAAGCCCTGTCGGTCTCGGCATCCGGTGCGGTCGCCGCGACAGCCGGCCCCGTCGAGGCGGTCGAGGTGGCCTCCTCCCGGCCGGAGCTTCGCGGCGCGACCCGCGTGGTCTCGGGCGGACGCGGCCTGGCGTCGAAGGAGAAGTTCGTGCTCGTCGAGGAGCTCGCCGACGTTCTGGGCGCTGCCGTGGGTGCGTCGCGTGCGGCCGTGGATGCCGGGTACATTCCGCAGTCGCACCAGGTCGGACAGACCGGAGTCTCGGTGTCGCCGCAGCTGTATGTCGCACTCGGCATATCCGGTGCCATCCAGCACCGCGCGGGCATGCAGACGTCGAAGACCATCGTCGCGATCAACAAAGACGGCGAGGCGCCGATCTTCGACGTCGCCGACTTCGGCATCGTCGGCGACCTGTTCACCGTCGTGCCGCAGATCATCGCCGCGCTCGAGGCGCGGAAGAAGTAGTCATGGCGACGCGGATGCTGCGGCGCGGACTCCCGCGCGTTGCCGGTGGCGAGCCGTGGCCGCCAGCGTCATCGGCTGTCGCTTCGCCGGTCGTTGAGCGAGCGCAGCAAGACGAAACGCCTCCCGTTGTGGAAACGGCAGCTCCGATCGAGTCCTCCCGGGCGGCTGCGCGTCAGGCGAACGAGCCCGAGGAGGAGACGTCGGCGAACGACACTGCCTCGACGGGGGGCATCCGCCGCGGCCTCCCGCGCACGATCGGTGGTGAGCCGTGGCCGCCCGCCGGAACTGTTCCTGCCGTTGCGGCTCGAGCGCACGCCCCTTCGACAAGCTCAGGGACCCAGGTCGAGCCGACGGCGCCTGAGGCCCCTGCCACCGACGAGTCGACCACCGCTCTTGTCCCGGCTGCTCCCGCCCGCACCGCGATCCTCGCGGCCGATCTCGACACCCCGCTTCCCTGGAAGCGCACCGTGTGGAACGGCAGTGCGCCACGGCACATCGCCGCCGCGCCGGCATCCGCTCGTCGTCTGCCGACGTGGCCGCAGGCCATCGCGGGCCTGTTCGCGGCTGCAGGACTCGGCGTGCTCGCTGCCGCGGCGGTCGCTTTCGTGCGCACACTGCTGAGCTTCCCGTTCATGCAGGACTTCCTCGCGGCGTTCCCCGGGGAGTATGAGCCGGCGATCGCGGTCGCCCCCGGGTTCGCGCCGTGGATCGGCTGGCAGCACTTCTTCAACGCATTCCTGATGGTGTTGATCATCCGCTCGGGCCTGACCATCCGCAGCGAGAAGCGTCCGTCGGCGTTCTGGACGCCGCGGAACAACCCCACGGGCAAGGTCAGTCTCACCACCTGGTTCCACCAGGCGCTCGACATCCTGTGGCTGGTGAACGGCCTGATCTTCATCGTGCTGCTGTTCGTCACCGGGCACTGGCTGCGCATCGTGCCGACCAGCTGGGAGGTCATCCCGAACGCGCTCTCCGCCGCACTGCAGTACGTCTCGTTCGACTGGCCGACCGAGTACGGCTGGGTGAACTACAACAGCCTGCAGCAGCTGGCCTACTTCGTCACCGTGTTCATCGCGGCGCCGCTGGCGGCCGTCACCGGATTCCGGATGTCGGGGATGTGGCCGAAGAAGGCCGAGCGCCTGTCGAAGGCGTATCCGATCGAATGGGCGCGGGCCGTGCACTTTCCGGTGATGCTCTACTTCGTCGTCTTCATCATCAGTCACGTCGCGCTGGTGTTCCTCACAGGCTTCCTGCGCAACCTCAACCACATGTACGCCTCGTCGGATGCCGCGACCTGGACCGGGTTCTGGGTGTTCGTCGCCTCACTCGTCGTGATCGCTGCCGGCTGGGCGGCGGCGCGTCCACTCGTGCTCGTCCCGATCGCGAAGGTGTTCGGCAACGTCTCCGGGCGCTGACCCGGGCGTTCAACGGCAAGACGCCCGGTGCGCCACCGGATGTCGCCGCCGCTCGCGGTCTGTGACCCGTCCAGGTACTCCGCCCCTTCGTCCCGTCAGGAACTGAGCCCAGGGAAGGCCGCCTTCCTCAGGAGCAGGACGAGAGTGGCCCGCTCTTCTGCGGTCAGCCCGAAGTGCACGGCGGCCTCTGCCTCACGCAAGGAGATTCTCGCGCGAGTGAGCCGTTCCCGGCCCTGCACCGTTGCGATGATCGCGTTCGCTCGCCGATCGCGCGGGTCGGCCTCGCGGGCGACGAGCGCATCCTTTTCCAATTCGTCGACGAGCGAGACCACCTGACTCGGGTCAAGGCGCAGATACTCCGCGATCTCCCGTTGGGAGACCTGAGATTCGGAGGCTGCGAGTTCGAGCACCGCATAGGAGCGGACCTTGAACCCGAACTCGAACAGGGCGGCGTTGCCCGCGGCATTCGAAAGCGCACTCGCCCGCGCAAGCAGGAAGCTCATGTCTTCTGCGAGTGCTGCGCTGCCTGAGATCTCGGGTGTGGTCTCGATCATGGAGCCATTCTACGTTATGGTGTGAAAGACAATCATTGAAAAACGCAACCATATGGATGCGGCGTGATCGCACATGATCAAGGAGTTCCATGTCTCTTGACGGCAAAGTCGCCATCGTCACCGGTTCGGGCCGAGGGCTCGGGCTCGCCTATGCTCAGGAGCTCGCCCGGCAGGGGGCCGCTGTCGTCGTGAACGACGTCTCGGCTGAGATCGCGGAGGCTGCGGTGAAGTCCATCCAAGACAACGGCGGACGGGCTGTTGCGGTCGTGGCAGCGGTAGGGCCGGCCGAGACTGCCCGGCGTCTGGTGAGGACCGCCGTCGACACTTTCGGTCGACTCGACATCCTCGTCACGAACGCCGGAGTGCTCCGTGACACCGTGCTCTGGAAGATGAGCGATGACGATTTCGACCTCGTGATCGACGTGCACCTCCGTGGCACGTTCACCTGCGTGCGCGAAGCCGCGACGTACATGCGCGAGAACCAGATCGCCGGTCGTATCGTCTGCATCGGCTCTCCGACGGGTCAGCGCGGCAACTTCGGCCAGACCAACTACGCGGCCGCGAAGGCCGGCATCGTCGGCATGGTGCGCACATGGGCGATGGAACTCAAGAAGGCCGGCATCACGGCGAACGCCGTCGTGCCGGTTGCGGCGACGGCGATGACAGCAACGGTGCCGTACTTCGCTGCGGCCGTCGAAGCCGAGGCCAAGGACGAGCCGATGCCGGCGTTCTTCCGCCATGATCTCGGGTTCGGCACGTCGGCGGACGTCGCCGGGCTGATCGCCTACCTCGCCTCCGACGATGCCGCGACCGTCACCGGTCAGGTGATCGGTATCGGAGGCGACCGCCTGCAGCTGTGGTCGCACCCCGAGCCCGTCGTCACCGAATATCACCAGGGCGGCTGGACTTTCGATGTGCTCGCCGCGGAGTTCCCCGAACTCCTCGGCGAGCACCAGCAATCGGTGGGCGAGCGATTCCCCGCTCTCCCTGAAGAGCTTCAGCGCTGAGCGCTGCAACGCACAGGACTCTTCGTGACTCGCTACGAACCTCACATCGATGTCGATGGCATCGTGGCCCTCGATATGCACGTGCACGTCGAGGTGGACGCGCATGGGCACACGTCTCTCCCTGGTGACCTCGCGGTGGCGGCGTCGAAGTACTTCGCCGCAGACTCGGGGCGCCCCGACATCGACTCCATCGCCGAGTACTACCGCGCCCGCCGCATGGCAGCGGTCGTCTTCACGGTGGATGCAGAGACCAATCTCGAGCATCTCCCGGTCTCGAGTGCGGAGATCGCACAGGCTGCGGCCCGCCACAGCGATGTGCTGATCCCCTTCGGGTCCGTCGATCCGAATCGACCGGATGCCATCGATCGCGTCCGCCGCCTCGTCGAGGACGACGGGGTTCGCGGCTTCAAGTTCCACCCGACCGTGCAGGGTTTCGATCCGAGCGACGAGTCGTTCCGTCCCCTGTTCGGCCTGATCCAGGAGCTGGGCGTCGTCGCTCTCTTTCACACCGGCCAGACCGGCATCGGCGCCGGACTTCCCGGCGGCCGTGGTCTCCGGCTGGCACTGTCCAATCCGATTCTGCTCGACGGGGTCGCCGCAGACTTCCCTGACCTGCAGATCATCATGGCGCATCCATCTGTTCCCTGGCAGGACGAGGCGATCTCAGTGGCGACGCACAAGCACAACACCTGGATCGATCTGTCCGGATGGAGCCCGAAGTACTTCCCGCCTGCTCTCGTGCGGGCTGCGAATTCCTTCCTCCGTTCCCGTGTGATGTTCGGCTCGGACTACCCCCTGCTCACGCCCGATCGCTGGCAGCGCGACGCCGAGGCCGCTGCGACCTTCAAACCGGACGTGCTGCCGGGGATCATGAAGGCGAATGCCGTGCGCCTACTGGGACTCGGGTGATGGCATGCCGTTGATCGACGATGACGCGGTGGTCGGGATCGATCCTCTGCGGTTTTCCGAGATGCATCTGACCGACGAGGCGCGCATTGCTCTCGGTACGCTGCGCAGTGTTCTGGAAGCGTCGGTTCAGCCCCTGATGGCGCACGCGTGGGAGAGCGCGACGATGCCGGACGCTGTGCTCGAGAGCTTGGTTGCGCTCGACCTCATGGCGCCACGGGGTGTGTCGGAGGCTGAGGCGGGATCAAGCATGTTCTCCGGCTTCCGGAACTACCTGCTCGCGCGCACCGACGCGTCTGTCGCCACCCTCTACAACGCGCAGTCCGGGCTGTTCAGGACGGCGGTAAGAGAAGGGGGCGACCTCGACCAGGTGATCGAGCTGGATCCGCAGATCCGGTCGTTCGCCCTCACCGGTACTTTCGCACTCACCGAGCCGGACCATGGTTCAGACATCGCGGGCGGCCTCGCGACGACGGCGCGACGGGATGGGAGCGCCTGGATCATCGATGGCGCAAAGATCTGGATCGGAGCAGCGGGATCCGCAGATCTGCTGACGGTCTTCGCGCGCGATACGGGCGACGGCCAAGTGAAGGCGTTCCTCGTTCCGCGAGAGGCCTCCGGCGTCCGGCTCACGCGCATGGAGGGGAAGACATCACTGCGACCGATGCAGAACTACCTCATCGTGCTCGATGACGTGCGAATCCCTGAGTCCGCCCGCTTGCAGCGCGTGGAGTCATGGCGAGACGTTGCGCGGATGCTGCGCGCCATGAGGTCAGACGTGGCGTGGATAGCCACGGGGTTGCAGGCCGGGGCGCTCGAGGCCGCCGTGCGCTACGCGCGAGAAAGGGAGCAGTTCGGGCGCCCGATCGCCGGTTTCCAGCTCGTGCAGGAAAAGCTCGCCCGAATGCTCGGCAACCTGACCGCCTCTCTCGGAATCGTCGTGCAGCTGTCTGCGCAACAGGACTCCGGCCACTACGCCGACGAGAACTCGGCGCTGGCGAAGATGCAGACGGCGCGTCTTGCACGCGAGACCGTGGCGCTCGGTCGCGAGGTGGTCGGAGGCAACGGCATTCTCCTCGAGCATGGCGTCGCCCGCTTCTTCGCCGATGCAGAGGCTGTGTATTCGTATGAGGGCACGCACGAGATCACCTCCCTCATCGTCGGTCGCGCTCTGACCGGTAGTTCCGCTTTTGCCTGATCGAAAGGACACACCCATGACCACCACCGTCGCCTACTCAGACATCGCCGGCCTTGCCGGGAACGACCTCGGATACTCCGATTGGCTCGAGGTCACACAGGATCGGATCGACACCTTCGCCGACGCCACCGACGATGACCAGTGGATTCACACCGACCCCGTGCGGGCGGCAGAAGGACCGTTCGGCGCACCGATCGCTCACGGCTTTCTGACTCTTTCGCTCGCGGTGAAGTTCTGGACGGAGCTGTTCGACGCCGAAGGCGTCACCACGAAGGTCAACTACGGGCTCGACAAAGTCCGCTTCATCTCGCCCGTCAAGGTCGGCTCGCGGGTGCGGATGAACGCGGTCATCGCTGAGGTGACCGAGGTGGCAGGCGGGTTCCAGATCGCGGTAGATCAGACGATCGAGATCGAAGGCGGCACCAAGCCGGCCGTCGTCGCGCGGGGAATATACCGCTTCTACGCGTGACGGATACCCGTCGCATCCGCCACGATCGACAAGCAAAGGGCTTCGATGAAGAATCAAGGACTGGGCACCTGGATCGCCCGACGACGCGTGAAATCCGAAGGCGATGTCGCCCTGATCCACGGGGACCGGACGTATCGGTACGAGGAGTTGGCGGAGCGCATCGACCGCTTCGCGAGCGCGCTGGCCGAACGGCAGGTCACCAAAGGCGATCGTGTGGTCTATCTCGGGAACAACCATCCGGACTTCTTCACCACGTTCTTCGCCTGCGGGCTCCTCGGAGCGATCTTCGTCCCTCTGAACACGAGGCTCGCTCCGGGTGAACTCGAGTACATGATCGATGACTGCGCTGCGCGAGTGCTGGTTGCTCATCACGAGGTGCGCGAGCTCGCGAGGGCAGCCGCATGGTCGAGTGACGTCGTTCATCGCATCGTCGTCGACGGCCCGGACGAGCTCCCGGCGGTCGAATCGATCGAAGACGTGCTGTCGGCCGCTCACGGAGAACCGCCGCCCGTTGACGTGGCCCTGGACGATGCGGCGATGATCCTCTATACCTCCGGCACGACCGGGCGCCCGAAAGGCGCCGTACTCACACACGGCAACCTCACCTGGAATGCCCTGAACGTTCTCGTGGACTACGACGTCACCTCGGACGAGCGCGCGCTGATGATCGCTCCCCTGTTCCACGTGGCTTCCTTGGGAATGGGGGCACTGCCCACGCTGCTGAAAGGGGGCATGCTCATCCTTCAGGACAAGGTCGACCCCGGCGCCGTGCTGGAGGCAATCGAGAGGCATCGCATCACGAGCCTTTCCGGTGTGCCGACGACCTTTCAGATGCTGTCCGAAGATCCGCGCTGGGCGCAGACAGACCTCTCGTCGCTGCGCAAACTGACCTGCGGTGGTTCCAGCGTTCCGATCCGGGTCATCGAAGCCTACGAGCGGCGCGGGCTCAGCTTCTCCTGCGGCTACGGCATGACCGAGACATCGCCGGGTGCGACCTCCCTTCCGTACCGCAAGGCGAAGGAGCATGTCGGGTCTTCTGGGCTCGCTCATTTCTTCACCGACGTCCGTGTGGTCGACGAGGCGGGGCATTCCGTTGCGGCGGGCACGACAGGAGAGATCGAGATCAGCGGGCCGAACGTCATGGAGGCTTACTGGCTGCGACCTGACGCGACGCGAGATTCGCATCGCGGCGAGTGGATGCGTTCGGGAGATCTCGGTCACCTCGATGCGCAGGGGTATCTCACCATCAGCGACCGGCTGAAGGACATGATCATCTCCGGTGGAGAGAACATCTACCCAGCAGAGATCGAACAGCTCATCATGGAGCAGCCCGAGGTCGACTCGGTGGCCGTGATCGGTGTACCGCACGAACGGTGGGGCGAGGTCCCGCTGGCCGTGGTCCTGAGACGAGCCGAAATCGGCGAGGATGACATCCTGGCGCACCTCAACGGAAGGTTGGCGAAGTACAAGATTCCGCGTCGCGTCGTGTTCGTCGAAGAGTTGCCACGGACGGCCAGCGGCAAGATCCGCAAGAACGAACTCCGAGGCAAGTTCGGGCTGCTCGAATAGCCTCCAGCCCGAGGATCGCCGCCGCCCCGTCGGCTTACATCCATGTCGACGGGATGCTCAGCGCCAGTCTGGACTGCGATGACATCACCCGCCGTGACTACGCTCGGGGCTGCGATTCCTCGATGGGGCGGGTGGACTCGCGGTCTCGGAAGAGCAGGTCGAACCACTCGACCCGATGCGGCTCGTCGTCGGAGTTCTCGAGAAGTGAGATCAACATCTCGCCCGCTCGCATCCCGGCGTCCTCGGCACGGAGATCCAGTGCCGAGATCGGTGGCTGCACGATCTGCAGTGCGGGGCTGTCGTTGTAGGAGACGAGCTGGACATCGTCGGGAACGGCGTGCCCGAGTTCACGCAGGGTGGAGAGTATGCCGACGGCGAGACCCTCGGGAAGGCAGACCATCGCGTCGATGTCCGGGTGGGTGGTCTCCAGCTCTCGGATCATGGCGTGGAGTTCCTCGGCAGAGGGGACGCCGCGGAGGTCGATGAACCTGACCGTGATGCCGGTGGTGGCCGCCCAGTCCAGAGCGGCATCGACAGCGAGCCGAACCCACATCTGGTCGATGAGGGGGCGGATGACGGCGATCGACGTCGCGCCACTGGCGCGCAGTCGATCGAGGAGCCCGCGGGTCGCTGTACCGTGATCGCCGGCCACGGCCGCGGCAGGCTCCGGCATCCCGGGGGGCACCAGCTCCGAGGTCACGACGGGGCGCCCGGATTCGAGGATTGCGCGGGCGAGCTCGTCGTCGCCGATCACGTCGGTCATCACGAAACCGTCGACGTGAAGAGTGCGAACCTTGGATGCCGGGAAGTCAGCCGGTATGAGGGACACGGTCAGTTCACGGTCCCTCGTGCTGCCCACGACTCCGACGGCGAATTTCATGTAGTACTCCATGAAGTTCATGCCGCGTGGCAGCCAGAGTCCGATCGAGCCGGCGCGGGCCTGACGAAGGTTGCGCGCGCCGCTGTTCGTCGAATACTGCAGGCTGTGAGCCGCCTCGAGCACCCGCTGCCTCGTCTCGGGGGAGACTCGCCCTGTGCCGGTGAGGGCCCTGGACGCCGTGCCGCGGGAGATTCCACAGAGGTCGGCGACGTCCTGGAGCGTCGCGGCTCGTTTCGATGGCATCGTGACCTCCCCTCCGATCCTATGCTGCCGAGGATATCAATCTCGCACAATCGATTGCGCAAACGGGGTTCCGTGCGTCACACTGTCCTCCAACGACCCGCAGGCGTGTTGGGCAGGTCGGCCACCCGACGGAAGGAATCGCGCCATGACTCGTGAGTCTTCGCTTCTCAACGAGGAGCACACCGGACAGTTGAAGAAAGCGGCCCTCAGCACATGGGGTGTCGTCTTCCTCGTGATCTCGGCCGCTGCGCCACTCAGCGTCCTCGCGGGGATCGGACCCTTGGCGGTGCTGATCGGCGGGGTGTCGGCGCCGATCGTCTACGCCGTCGCCGGGATCGTGCTCGCCGTCTTCGCGGTCGGGTTCCTGTTCATGGCGAGAAACCTCAAGCCGATGGGTGGCTTCTACACGTACATCTCGGTGGGCCTCGGCAGGGTGGTCGGACTCGCCGCGGGCTTCCTTGCCTGGATTTCCTACAACCTCCTTCAGATCGGCCTGTGGGGACTGTTCGGAATCATGGCGCAGGGCATGTTCGCCACCGTCTTCGGCCTGGACGTGACGTGGTGGGTCCTCGCGGTGGCCGGCGCGGTCCTCGTCTTCGGTCTGGCCGGCGTCGGTGTCGACGTGGGCGCCAAGGTGCTGGGCGTCCTGCTGATCCTCGAGACGGTGCTCCTGGTGATCCTTGCCGCGTCGATCCTGACCCAACGCGCCGGACAGCTCGAGTTCGGGACGTTCGCGCCGGAGAACGTCTTCACGCCGAGCATGTTCGCGATCCTCGGGTTCGGCTTCGCCGCATTCATGGGCTTCGAGTCGACCGTCCTCTACCGCAGCGAAACCCGCACCCCCGATCGTTCGATCCCGCGGGCGACATACATCGCCGTCGCGTTCCTGGCGATCTTCTACACGGCCACCCTGTGGTTGGTGATCCAGGCCTTCGGCGACAGCGAGGTGCAGGGAGTGATCGCCCAGGACCCGGCGGCCTTCTTCTTCACCGCGATGGGCGCGTACGTCGGCGATTGGGGTGTGTCAGTGATGTTCGTGCTGATCGTGTCCAGCATCTTCGCCGGCCAGCTCGCCTTCCACAACGCGATCAACCGATACAGCTTCGCGTTGTCGCGCGACGGGATCCTTCCCGCGATCTTCAACAGGACCAACCGGATGGGCGCACCCTGGGTCGCCGGTGTGATCCAGAGCGTCGTGGCCGTCATCGTTGTGATCGCCTTCGGCGTCGCCGGCCTCGATCCGCTTACACAGCTGGTCATCCTCGTGAACTCGCCGGGCGTTTACGGCATCATCACGCTGCAGCTCCTCGCCTCGGTGTCGGTCCTGATCTTCATCGTGCGCAACAGGCAGCTCGCGCGTCGGTGGTACGTGCTGCCGGCGGCCATCATCTCGCTCGTCGCGATGGCCGTGCTCCTCGTCGTCCTGGTGATCACCATCGATTACCTGACGGCCGCCGGCCCGGCGATCAACGCGGTCATCCTCGCCGTCGTTCCCGCAGTCCTGCTGTTCGGCGCCGTCTACGCGCTCATCCTTCGTGCTCGTCGGCCCGAGGTGTTCGCGCGGATCGGCGGCGCCGCTCCCGAATCGGTCGACGTCGAGAGAGGAGAGCGCCGATGAGTCCCGAACTCGTCGCGGACCTCGTGCTCCTCGCAGGCACGGTCGTCACGATGACATCGGACTCCACGACGGCAGACGATGCCGAAGGCATCGCCGTCGTCTCGGGTGAGGTGGTGGCGATCGGAAGCCGGGCTGCTCTGCAGAGCTGGATCGGCGAGACGACCCGCGTGCTCGACCTTCCCGAGGCAGTGCTCCTGCCGGGATTCGTCGACAGTCACATCCACCCGGTGTTCGGCATCGAGCTGACACGCGGAGCGGATCTCAGCCGGTGCCGCACGCTCGCCGATGTCGAATCGGTGCTTCGCGCGGAGGTCGCCGGGCTGGCCGCCGAGGACTGGCTGCTCGGCTGGGGCCTCGACCCCAATGTGTTCGGGGAAGAGCCCGTCTCCCACGTGATCCTGAACGCCGTGGCAGGAGAGAGGCCGGCATTCATCCGCTTCTTCGATGCCCATGCCGCCCTGGCGTCCGATGCGGCGCTCGCGCTCGGAGGGGTCACGGGGACCGAGGAGTTCACCGACGGCTCGCGTGTGGTGACCGACGAACGCGGCCATCCCACGGGGTACCTCCTCGAACTTCAGGCGATCAACCTCGTGGAGGCCGTTCTCCCGTCGTTGAGCTTCGATCACCGCGTCGAAGCGCTCTACGATGTGCTCCTGCAGATGGCGCGCGCAGGCTTCACCTCCGGGCAGGTGCAGGATCTCGCCCCGGATGCGATCGAGCTGCTGCAGGCGATCGAGGCGACGCGCGACCTGCCGATCCGGCTGCGCATGTCTCCCTGGTACGTGCCGGGCGCTCCGCTCGAAGAGGTGGCACGGTTGGCCGAACTGCAGGGCACTCGCGGCCGGCACTGGGTCGTGGAGGGCGTCAAGCTCATGATCGACGGCACCATCGACAACGGAACAGCCTGGCTGCACGAACCCGACTGCCTGGGTGAGTCCACCGCCTCGCTCTGGCTCGACCCCGAACAGTACCGCCGTGCGCTCACCGAGCTGGACCGGCGCGGAATCCCGACCACGACACACGCGATCGGGGATGCGGGGATCGACTTCGTCGTACGCGCGATCGACAGTCTGACGGGACACGCGGTGACCCACCGGATCGAGCACATCGAGACGATGACGGATGCCGCGCTCGAGGTCTTCACGTCGTCGAAGGCGACCGCGAGCATGCAGCCCACGCACTGCACGCTCTTCACCAAAGCAGATGAGAGCGACAATTGGTCGCGACGGTTGGGCCATGCACGCACAGCGAGAGGATTCCGCACCCGCGATCTGGTCGGTGCCGGAATACCCCTCGCTCTCGGTTCGGATTGGCCCGTCGCGCCGAGTGACGCGGTGGGCATCCTCGCTGACGCGCAACTGCGGCGCCCGCACGATGATCCCGATGCGCAGCCGATCAATCCTGATCAGGCACTCACTGCGATGGACGCGCTGCGCGGGTTGACGGTGGAGCCGTACCGCACGATCGGTCGAACGGGCGGCGACCTGCATGTCGGCGCGATCGCCGACATCACGGTTCTCGATCGTGACCCTCGGGCGGTGAGTCCCGAGAGCCTGGGCGCCGCCGAGGTCCTGCTCACCGTCGTCGACGGTCGCGTCGTGATCGACGTCGGAGCCTACTCCCTCACGGAAGAGCGCGGTCGTTGAGGCCCGAGACGAACGAACGGCGAGAGAGATGACCAGCGACGAGAGCAGTCCAGGATTCGACTTCTTCGAGGCGGGGGAGTTGCCGACACCCATCGTGTCGACGGCTCTGGCGGAGCGATGGGCGGATGAGGCCTTCGGCCTCGTGGCGGATGCCGTCGACCTCGGCAGCCAGCAGGATGCGAACTTCCTGCTCATGAGCAGGTCTGGCGGCGGTGATCATCCGGAGCGAGACCCGGTCGCCGTGATGAAGATCTCCAACAGTGCCTTCGGCGCCGACACGGTCGATGATCAGGATCGCGCTGCGCAGTGGGTGGCTGATTCCCCCGCGGGTCTGCGGGCGCCGACGCGGATAGGTGGCCTCGCATTCCTGGAAGCGCCGAGCGGTACTCATTCCGTGCGGCTCATCCGCTACCTCGAAGGAGGAACGCTGCACGGCAGTGACCATCTGTCTCCCCGGGCCGTGGCAGAGATGGGACGGGTTTCCGGGGAGGTGAGCGCCGCGCTGGCGAGCCTTCCGACCGCGCCGGCGGAACGAACCCTGCAGTGGGATCTGCGTCAGGGACCACGAGTGGTCGAGTTCCTTGCCGACCACATCGCGGATGTCGAGTTGCGCGAGCGGTTGGTGGAGGTCGCCCGCGCTGAGGCCGCCCGTGTCGAGCGGGTGGCGGCGTCGCTTCCGGTACAGGTCGTTCACGGCGATCTGACGGACGACAACCTGATGCGCTCGGCTTCGCACGACGACGAGAGGCTCCTGGACGGTGTCATCGACTTCGGCGATCTGATGCTCTCCTGGCGGGTCGCCGAGCTCGCTGTGACGATCTCGTCGATCTTGCATCACGATGGCGCTTCCGCTCTGACCGTCCTGCCGGCGGTCCAGGCGTTCCATCGGATCAGCCCTCTGAGCGTTCACGAGGTGGAAGCGCTCTGGCCGCTCGTCGTTATCCGCGGGGCCGTGCTGGTGACGAGCGGACATCAACAGGTCGGCACGGACGAATCCAACGACTATGCCAGAGATGGCCTCTTGCGTGAGCAGCTCATCTTCGACCGTGCCTCGGCCGTCCCCACGTCGGTGATGACCGAGATCATCGCTCAGCACCTCGGGCTCCGGTCGCCCGGTTCCGGGGTGACGGTCACGGCGTCGCGGCTGTTCGAAACAGCTCGCACTGTTGCTCAGCTCGATCTCAGCGTCGGAAGCCGCGTCCTCGACGAAGGCGCATGGATGACGGACGCGAGCGCTCGGCGTGCCGTCGTCGGAGCTGTCGACGCTCTCTTCGAGGAAGGGTATGACACCGTCATCGCGCAGTTCGGTGCGATCGACGCCACCCGAAGCCGCCCGCTCTCCGCTGAACCGGCGGCCACCTGGCGGACAGGCACGGACCTCTGGGCGTCGAGCGATGTCGGGCTCATCGCGCCGTGGTCAGGTGAGGTGTCCGCCACGGCGACCGGGATCGTGTTGACCGGTGAGACCGCGACCCTCTGGATCGATGCAGACGGAGACGTGGCGGGCGGCGTTGCCGCATCTTCGAGGGTGACGGCCGGAGCACCGTTCGCGAAACTGCGCCCGGGGGTGTGCCACCGGCTGACCGTCGCGGCGTCAGACTTCGACGCGGAGATCCCCGCGGCTGTTCTGCCGGACTATGCCGCGGGATGGAAGCCGTACCTTGGCGACCCTGCAGCGGCGTTCCGGCTTCTCGGCGTCGCCCAGGAGAAGACGCACGACGACAGCAACGATGTCGATCTCCTGTCCCGCCGTGAGGCCGTGCTGGCGGATGTGCAGGAGCACTACTACACCCGCCCTCCGCGGATCGATCGCGGGTGGAAGCACCACCTCATCGCTGACGACGGCCGGGTCTTCCTCGACATCGTCAACAATGTCACCGTGCTCGGGCATAGCCACCCCAGGGTCGCGCGAGCGATCGCCGATCAATGGAAGAAGTTCAACTCCAACTCCCGGTTCCACTACGCATCGATCGTCTCGCTCGCCGAGAAGCTGACCGCTCTGCTCCCGGAGAGCCTCGACACCGTGTTCCTGGTCAACTCGGGATCGGAGGCGGTCGAACTCGCTCTGCGTCTCGCACGCGTGCACACCGCGCGCGACGATCTGCTGGCGGTGCGGGAGAGCTACCACGGCTGGACCTACCTCGCCGATGCGGTGTCGACATCCAGCGCGGACAACCCGCGTGCACTGGAGTCGAGGCCTGATTGGGTGCACACGCTCGACGTGCCGAACGCCTTCCGCGGGCGCCACCGGGGTGACGAGGCGCGTCTTTACGCAGACGACGCGGCAGCCGTGGTTCGCGAGCTCGTCGCCTCGGGCAGGCCGCCGGCGGCGTTCATCTGCGAGCCGGTCTATGGCAGCGCGGGTGGCGTGACGCTTCCCGCGGGCTATCTGGAGACCGTGTACGCCGCAGTGCGGCGGGCCGGCGGGCTGACGATCGCAGACGAGGTGCAGGTCGGGCTGGGGCGGCTGGGCAGTTGGCTCTGGGGATTCCAACAGCAAGGCGTCGTCCCCGATCTGGTCACGATCGCCAAGTCGTTCGGCGACGGGCACCCGCTGGGGGCTGTGGTCACGACCAAAGCCATCGCCGCGAGTTACGCGGCCGAGGGATACTTCTTCTCGTCGACCGGCGGGAGCCCGGTCTCCAGCGTCGTCGGCTCGACGGTTCTCGACGTCATCGCCGAAGAGGATCTCGCCGGCAATGCGCGTCGGGTGGGGGCATATCTGAAGGCCCGGTTGCAGGAACTCGCGACCCGACATGAACTCATCGGAGCGGTGCACGGGGAGGGGCTGTATCTCGGCGTGGAGTTCGTGCGTGACCGCGTCACGCTCGAACCGGCCACCGCAGAGACGTCGGAGATCTGCGAGCGCCTTCTCGGGTGCGGGATCATCGTGCAGCCGACCGGGAACCTGATGAACGTGCTCAAGATCAAACCGCCGCTCAGCTTCGACGAAGCTGCGGCAGACTTCTTCGTCGACGCGCTGGATCGCGTAGTCGGCTGATCACGCTCTTCGCCCGCAGGTCTCAGCCGAAGGACGCTGGACCTGGTTTGCATCCCGATGTCGCCCGAAATCATCCGCTCCGGGAGGGTGTCAATCACGAAGGGGGCGACCCATATGGTGGCGCCCCCTTCGTGACCAGCAGATCTAGACCGTTTCGAGCACCCGCCGATCCGGGGCGGTCGTGTCCTGACCCTCGTCCGCGGCATCCAGGGCATGGCCTTCGGTGTCGATTGTCGGGATAATGCGGTCAAGCCATTTCGGCATCCACCATGCGGCTTCTCCGAGAATGCTGAGCAACGCGGGCATGAGCACCAGCCGCACGATGAACGCGTCAGCCATCACACCGATCGTGAGTCCGAAGGCGATGGACGCGCCGATGGCGAAGGTGCCGGTCGCGAAGCCGCCGAAGACAACGGTCATGATCGTCGCAGCGGCGATGAGCACCGGCCCGGACCTGGCGAATCCCTCGCGGATCGCCAGCTGGGGATCCATCCCGCGGTCGTGCATCTCCTTGATCCGGGAGACCAGGAACACCTGATAGTCCATCGCGAGACCGAACAGCACTCCAACCAGCAGCAGAGGCAGCAAGCTCAGCATCGGGTCGCCCTGGGGCGCCGCGATCAGCGGGTCGAGCCACCCCCACTGGAAGACAGCAGTGCTCGCGCCGAATGACGCACCGACCGAGAGCAGGTAGCCGAGGGTGGCGATCAGCGGGATGAGCACGGAGCGGAACAACACGATGAGCAGCAGCAGCGAGATCACGACGATGACAAGGATGTACTTGATCAGGGCGCTCATGAGGGCGGCGTCTTGATCGATGCCGATGGCTGCTTCCCCTGTCGCCTCGACATGGACTCCGGAGATCGCGGTGGCATCCGCTCGGATGTCGTGCACGATGTCTTTCGTCTGCTGATCGATCGGTCCGCCCTCGGGGAACACGATGATCCTCGCTGCCGTCCCTGACTTCGAGATCTCGGCGGGAAGGACCTGCTGCACCCCGTCGATTTCTCCCAGCTCGGATTCGATGGCGGCCGTCTTATCGGCGACGTTCGAGCCCTCGGCGAGCACGATGATCGGGCTCTGTACGCCGCCGAACTCGTCGACGATCAGGTTGTACGCGGTGCGTTCGGTCGAGGACGGGTCGGACCCCCCAGGGATATTGAAGGCCGTCTTCATGCTGAGCATCGGGAGAGCAACGATCACGAGCACGGTGACGCCCGCGAGCATGGCGATGATCGGCCGTTTTACGACAACGCTGCCCCATCCGCGAAGGATGCCGCGCTTCTGCGCGGTGCCTTCGACCCAGAGGTGTCCGGCGAGCAGCTGCCGGCGCTGCTTCTTCGAGAGGGCGCGGGTGCCCATCGTGCGCAGGAGAGCGGGGAGAAGCGTCAGCGACAGCAGCACGGCGACGAGAACCGCGGCGGCGGCGGCGAATCCCATTTCGGTGATGAAGCTGAGGTTCGCGACAAGGAGGGCGACGAGCGCCACGATGACGGTCAGGCCGGCGAACACGACGGCAGTTCCCGCAGTGCCGGTCGCCCGAGCGACGGAATCCTCCACGCTCTTGCCTGATCTGAGTTCCGTTCGAAAGCGGGAGAGGATGAAGAGCGTGTAGTCGATTCCCACGGCCAGCCCCAGCATCGAGGCGAGGATGATCGCGTTGTCTCCGATGGGGAACAGGGAGCCATAGGTGACGACACCGACCACGGTGACTCCGACTCCGAAGACCGCGACGAGCAGGTTGACGCCTGCGGCGACCAGCGATCCGAAGGTCAGGATCAGCACGAGGAGGGCGATGGCGACACCGACCCCCTCACCGATCCCGGGGGCAGGCGCTCCGAGCGGGACGAGGTTGCCGCCGAGCTCGACACCCAGGCGGTTCGGGGCGGAGCTCTGCAGCTTCAGAGCTGCCGCGTAGTCTGAAACCTGCTGCTTCTCGTTGAGGTCGCCGTATGTGATCGTCGCGACCGCGATGCTCTTGTCCTTCGAGATGTACGGGCTCGTCGGATCGAATGGATTGCTGACGGACTCCACCCCGGGGAGCGATTTCGCCTCGTCCAACTGTGATTCGATCTCGGTGATCGTCCCCGGGGCGGTGACGTCGCCGCTGGTCGGTTGGAACACGAGTTGCAGGGTGGCTCCAGGCGCGCTTCCTGTGGACGGGAACTCCTTGTTCATCCGGTCGAGCGCCTGAGATGCAGCGGAGTCCGGGACGGACGGCGAGGCCTTATCGGCAGCGCCGTTCTGGGAGCCGATGACGAGTGTGCCGACGAGGCAGGTGAAGATCAGGAGCCAGGCTCCGATGACGATCAGTCGGTGTCGGGCACTGAACCGCCCGACGCGGGCAAGAAATGTTGACATGGTGACTCCTTCGAGCAGGGAAAGATCCGATACTCGATGGTCCTGTGTTCGGTCGAGCGGCGAATCGTCCTGCCGAAGCGACACGTGTACTGCAGGTGCAGTACACGTGGGTCAGTTGACCAGCCCGGCTTGATACGCGAATGCGACGAGCTGCGCGCGATCGCGCGCTCCGACTTTCGTCATGGCCCGGTTCGCGTGGGTCTTGACGGTGAACGGGGAGACGAACGTGCGGGCCGCGATCTCGCTGTTGTCGAGGCCGGCTGCCGCAGCGATCACCACTTCGCGCTCACGCGGGGTGAGGAGTTCGAAGCGCTTGGCGAGTTCGATGTCGACGATGACCGACTTCTCCACACCGACATGCTCGATGAGCGCGGCCGCGGCCGCGGCGGACAGTGCTCCGCCGCCGGCCGCGACTTCCTCGATGCCGGCCACCAGTTCATCCGGCCCGACCGCCTTGCTCAAGAAGCCGTTGGCGCCGGCGCGCAGAGCGGCGATGACCGTCTCGTCCTGCTCGAAGGTGGTGAGGATGATGATCCGGGTGCGATCGGCCGGCACGGTCTGGCGGATGCGCCGGGTCGCCTCGACGCCGTCGATGCCGGGCATCCGAATGTCCATGAGGACGACGTCAGCGGCATGGCTCTCGAGATATGCGACGGCCTGGAGGCCGTCTCCGAGTGCGTCGACCACGACGTATCCAGGTTGCGCGTCGAGGATCGTGCGGAGCCCGACCCGGATCATCTCCTGATCATCGACGATGAGAATTCTGGTCATCGGAGCGTGCTCCCATCGGTCGCGAGCACCGCGTGGACGTGGAAGCGGTCGCCGTCCCGTGCAGCCGTCAGCGTTCCGCCAGCCGAGGCGACGCGTTCGCGCATTCCGACGAGACCGTAACCGCTGCCGGTCGGCTCCGCGCCGAGCCGATCGGCGACCGCGTTGGTCAGGTCGATGGTTACGCGGTGGTCGGCGACGGCGAGACGCAGTGTCGCCGTGCCGGTACCGTGCCGCTGCGCGTTGGTGAGCCCCTCCTGCACGATGCGATACGCGGTCAGATCGACGCCCGGATCCACTTCGTCGTCTCCCGAGTCGATCGTCGCTTCGATGCGGAGACCCATGGCCTGACGGGTTGCCACGAGATCGCTGATGCGGCCGATTCCGGGTGATGGCTCCTGCGCATCCGCTTCCGCGTTTCCCGCCCGCAGCACGTCAAGGATCCTCTGCGATTCCAGCAGCACGGCCTTGACCGACGATCGCGCCGCGTCGAGGTCGGCGCGGATCGCGGGGTCCTTCCTCGTGGCCACTTCGATGGCGCCGAGCTGCATGCTCAGGACCGCGACCTGGTGCCCGACGATGTCATGGAGATCGCGAGCGATCCGCAGGCGCTCTTCCGCGACGCGACGCTCGGCCTCGATCTCCCGGGTGGCGATGGCGTCATCGGCGCGCTGCTCGAGCGACTCCCAGAAGCGCTGGTGCAGCGCGAGTGCCGTGCCGAAGGTTGCTCCGGCCACGACGGCGGTGACCGCGGCGAGAGAATCAATCGATGCCCAGTGTCCCGTCTTCAGCACTTCTGCCAGGTAGACGGCGACGGCCGCGACGGCCGCGAGCGGGAGTGGTCGCAGCCCGCGGATGGTGACGACGACCAGCGCGAACACGACGATGGTCCACTCGGCGATGGGCAGCCAGCCGACCGCTGCGGTCGCGAGTGTGCCCGCCGCTGCCACCAGGACTCCGGATCGAGGCAGCCGTCGTGACGCCAGGCCGCCCGCGAGGGTGGCCGCGATCGTCACGAGCGCCAGGGAAGGCCCGTTCCTGAGGAGAACGAGGGTCAGATCCGTGGCTCCGGCCGCCAGCATCGCTACCGTCATGGTCACCAGTACCGGTCGGGCGTTCCGGAACCAGATGGGCGGGCGGCGGCGCATCGGAGTCGGCGTGGTGGAGGGCGGGGCCATGATCATGAGTCTGCCCCGCCGGAGGCGCTAGTGCTAGTTGCGCCCCAGCGTCCCACAGCTGCCGAACGCCGTCAGAGGGAGAGGACGAGCGCATCATGTGCTCTTGTCGTGCGGCCACCCGGTATAGGCCTCGGCGAGGAACGTGCGTCCGGCTTCGGACTCGACGACGGATCGCAACTCGCCGACCTGGCGGCGCTGATCGAAGGCGCTCGCATCGGATGCCGTGTGCAGCATGCTCGTCATCCACCAGGAGAAGTGCTGCGCTTTCCAGATGCGCTTCAGCGCGGTCTCGGCAAAGGCGTCGATGAGGCGCGTGTCGTTCTCGAGGAACAGCGCGCGAAGCGCGCGGTCGAGCAGCACCACGTCGGCGACGGCGAGGTTCATCCCCTTGGCGCCGGTGGGCGGGACCGTGTGCGCGGCATCGCCGACGAGCACGGCGCGCCCGTGCCGCAGCTCGTGTGCGACGAAGCTGCGGAAGCGCAGCACGTCCCGCTGCACGACCGGACCCGTGGCGAGCGCGGTGCCGGGCACGCGCGCTTGCAAGGCGTCCCAGATCTCCGCCTCGGAGAGCGCGTTCGGGTCGGCATCCGGATCGCACTGGAAGTACATGCGCTGGATGGTCGCGCTGCGCTGGCTGATCAGGGCGAAGCCGTCGGGGGAGTTGCTGTAGATGAGCTCGTCCGAGCTGGGCGTAGCCTCGCACAGGATGCCGAACCACGCGAACGGGTACTCGCGGAAGTAGCCTCCGGTCGGGGAACCGGTGACGGCGGGCCGCACGACACTCCGCGAACCGTCGGCGCCGACCACGAACTCCGTCTCGATGAGCAGCTCTTCGCCGTTGTCGGTCGTGGCAGTGACCCACGGGTGATCGGTCTCGACGTCGCCGACGCCGGTGACCTCGGTCTCGAACCGCAGATCCTGCCCTGCGGCCAGACGCGCGGCGATCAGATCTTTGAGCACCTCGTGCTGTGGATACAGCCAGACGCTCCGGCCGACGAGCGCCGGAAAGTCGATGCGGTGACCTTCACCGTCGAGTCGCAGTTCGATGCCGTCATGGCGGTTGCCGACCGTGAGCACGCGATCGCTCGCGCCCGTCTCGCTCAACACGCGCACGGTCTCCTGCTCGAGAATTCCGGCGCGGATCGTGGACTCGATCTCGGCCCGGCTGCGGCGGTCGAGCACGATCGACTCGATGCCCGCTTCGGCGAGCAGGTGAGACAGGAGCAGGCCTGCGGGGCCGGCGCCGACGATGGCGATTCGGGTGCGGACGGTGCGGCGCATGGCGTCTCCTTCGACGAACGTGTCGTAGTCAGTGTCAGCGCTCCGCGCGCGTGGTGGCGCGATTCTCCCGTTCAATGAGATTCCGTGTCAGCGCCGACCGCTGAGCGCCCGCTCGATGTCGCGCGCCGCGGCGATCAGCTCGCGCAGCGCCGGCTCGATCGCATCGTCGCGGCGGAGCACCACGGACAGCGCCGCGGCGACGTTGCCCGTCTCGTCGTGCACGGGCACGGCCACTCCGGTCGATACCGCCTCGATGTAGCCGGGGGCGCTCGCGTGCCCGATCGCCCGCACCTCGGCGAGTTTGCGACGAAGATCGGCGGGGTCGGTGATCGTCTCCGACGAGACGGCCGAGAGGGGCCCCGCCAGGATCCGCTCCTGCAGCGCACGGTCGGCATAGGCGAGCAGCACGAGACCCGACGACGACGCATGCAGGGGGAGGCGTCCGGCGACCTTCGTCACGTTCGACCCCGAATCCGGGCTGCTGAGCCGCTCGAGGAAGAGCGCCTCGTCCTGCTCCAGGATGGCGAGTTGCGTGTGCTCGCGCACCCGCGCCTGCACGCGCTCCATGAACGGCAGCGCCACCTGCCGCAACCGCAGCGCTTGCGAGGAACGGGTGGCGAGCTCCCAGAGGCGCATGCCGATGCGGATGCGCCGGTCGCCGTCGCGTTCCAGCATCCCGGCGTCCACTAGTTCGCCGACGATGCGGTGCGCCGACGAGGAGGGAAGGCCCGCCCGGCGCCCGATGTCGGCGGCCGACTGGACGGTGCGCGCGGGGGTGAAGGTCTCGAGTACGCGGATGAGCCGCTCGGTGACCGAGTCGCCGGAGGAGGAGTTGGCCATGCGCCGATCCTGCCACAGGTGCCGGTGGGAACTTCCATTGATCGGGTATCGCTGCTCTAACCGGGGAGAAGAGGGCAACGCGTGCTCCCGCCCCGATTCGGGACGTCGCGCGGTATCCGTCCTTCAGGGCGCGTCTGACCAGAGCGCCCGCACCGGGTGGACCGCCGCCGCTAATGCGCTCTCCTCGCTCAGCGGAGCCATGTACGTGTGGTCGCCTACCGATCTCACCACACGAAGTTGCCATCGACGATGGTGAGAACTCCGTCGCAGAAGGTCAGGTGGATGTTTGATGCGTCGTAGAGCACTTCCACCCCTTGCGTGGGGTCTTGGCGCACAATGAGAAGATCTGCCTGCTTGCCGACCTCGATCGAGCCGATGATGTTGGACATTCCGAGCGCTTCCGATGCAGTTGAAGTCGCTGCGACGATCGCCTGGTCAGGAGTCATGCCGTGCTCGACGAGCGCCATGAGCTCCAGCGCGCTGTACTCCCCATACGGCGTGAGCGGCTCGAAGACCGTATCGGACCCTAGCGCGATCTTGACTCCCCCCGCCTGCGCACGCTGAAAGCTCTCGATAGCTTGATCACGGTAGCGCTCCGCGTCCGCGACATCGGGACGGTGGTAGTGGTCTCGGTAAAGGAACGCGTCCGGGCGAGACTTCGTTTGATTCCCGTCGCCGGGCGGCGCGAAGTCGCGGTGCCAGTTCACGATGAGTTGCAGCGTCGGGACCAGGATCGTGCCTGTGGTCGCCATGAGGGAGACAAGATCGTCGTCCAGGTCCTCACCGTGCTCGATAGTGTCGACACCTGCCTCGATCGCCATCCTGATCGCAGTGGCGTTCTCGGCGTGGCACATCACCACCGTGCCCTTCTGCCGATGGGCTTCGTCCACCGCAGCTCGCATCTCCTCGGGCGAATAGTGCACATCGCCGTTCCTGTCGTGGGGCCAGTTGTCGCCGCCGCTCGCGAAGATCTTGATGGCGTCGGCACCCTCGCGGAGGAGTCGGCGCACCGCAAGCACCACTCCGTCCTCCCCATCGGCGACGATCCCGAACACCCCGTGCGTATCGACATAGTCCGGCGCGTATTGGTGCAGATCGGCGTGACCTCCGGTACGCGTAAGGCCCGGCCCGCAAGCCACGACCTTCGGTCCCGGGAGCTCCCCCTCAGAGAAGACGCGCTTGAGGTAGAGCCCGTTCCACGAGACATCCCGCACAGAGGTGAACCCGCGCTTGAGGACCGCCTGTGCCTGATAAACCGACCGGATCGCCTTGACCAGCATCGGCTCAACAACGACGCCCATCTCCTGATCATCCATGTCGGCTCGACCGCCTGCGAGATGAATGTGCGCGTCGATGAGACCGGGCATGCACCACATGCCCTGCAGATCGTGCTCGATCACACCGTCGCGCCTCACGTAGCTGTCGCGACGCGCGATCTCGCTGATGCGGCCGTTCGTGACGATGAGGACGGCATCGTGCACTGTCGGCGATCCGAGTCCGTCGACAATCGACACCCCGATCAATGCATGGCTGTTGGAGCGCTTTTCATTCATCTTGGCTCTCTCAATCCGTTACTAGCGCCGAACAAGCGGACCACGTCTCGATCCGCTTCACGATGTTGCTGCAGAACGATCGAAGACTCGGCGACCGTCTACCCAGGTCGATGTGACGACTGCGGATGCGATCTCGTCGGCAGGTGCGGCGAACGGGTCGCGACCAAGAGTTTCATGGTCTGCTCAGGTCTCGTCGAAGCCGTACGCATTGAGGCCGGTCGTCATGCTCTATCCAAACGATAACAATTGATTTTGTCAACTATTGTTCTAGCCTATTATTCGAGAGGGGTTCTCCTGTGGTTTCGATCGCCCTCAGGGTTTCCTCGATCGTCGCCTCGTCCCACAGGGCCAGGAAGGCATCGGCGAGAGGTCTCTCGAGGCCGAGAAGTGCTCGGACCCGCAAGATCACGGCCAGCGACGACGTGCTTCCGGTGTCGCGTGCGAACTTGGTGAAGCCTTGACCGACGGCGCGGCGCCAGGCCCCGCTTGCGGCCTTCACGGCTGCGTAGTTGGCTCCCCCCGCGAGCGGCCTCAGCACGGATGTCGATGAAACGATGGCCGTGCGCCCAGCGTTGGACAGTCGGAGATCTTCATCGAAGGCCTGGTGGGCGAGGCTGAACGTCTCGTCCTCGTCGGAAAGATCGACCCGCTCTGTCAACCCGCCAGGAATGGAGTCACCCACTCGTTGGAGCTTGATGTCATCGTTACCCACGACGACGACGCGTGCGCCTGCGTCGATCGACGCAGGCGCGACGATCGAGCCGGCCTCGCTCGTTCCGCCGGCGATCACGATGAGGTGCCCGCGCACCGCCGGGCTCTGAGGCTGGGGCATCGCATCAGTCTGCCGGTTCAGGTGTCGACGTGCGGACGCGAGGTTGGTGTGCGGCACTTCGGCTCCGGCGGTCCCATACGGACGACAGCGCCGTTGTAGCCTCGACCCATGCCCTCTTCCGACACCCCGTGGGAACCTCTGTCGACGCAGCGCATAGCGGAGATGCTGGCGGGTGTTGACACGCGCTGGTGGTTGTCGGGCGGCATGGCCCTCGACCGATGGCTGGGGCGCAGCATCCGTCCTCGCTTGAACGCCGACGTGAGTGTGCTGGCGTCCGGGCTGGGTTCGATCGCCGCCAGCCTGCCCGAGAAGTTCAGCGCGTGGTCCGCATCCGACGATCGGCTGCTACGTCTCGGCGAGGGGGTGGATGCTGAAGACCCGCACCCGGTGCTGGTCCACGATGACCAGCAAGGAGTCTGGGTGCTGCAGCTGAACGTCGAGGACGGCGCGTCCCGCGCCTGGGTCTACAAGCGCGACCCGCGACTCCAGCTTCCCTGGGAACGCGCGGTGCTCGATATCGACGGCATCCCGACCGGTGCCCCGGAAATGCAGCTCGTCTGGAAGGCGCTCCGCCCTCGGCCAGAGGACGACGTCGACAAGGATGCCGTGGTCGCCGCGCTCTCCGACGATGCCCGTGCCTGGTACGAGCGGGCGATCCTGACGATCCACCCGCATTCGAGCTGGTCGATCCACGTCCGCAGCCCCTTCGCTCCTGGCAAGGCCAGCTGGAACCGCAAGAAGATCTAGTTGGCGCGACTCGTCCGGTATTCGCCGGCCGCGACGGCATCCAGCACCACCGAACGGAACCACTTCTGGGCCGCCGAGAGGCCGGCCTCTCGGCGGGTGTACAACGACACCGGTGTGCTCTGCCCGGGCCAGGGGAGCTCGGCGATCCGGAGTCCGGGGAACCATCCGCCGAACACCTCGGCCACGTGCCGGGGAAGCAGCACGACGAGGTCGGTCGCCTCCAGTACGGCCGGCACGGTCGCGTACTCCTCGACAGTCAGCGCGACCTGCCCCATCAGTCCATGTTCGGTCAGGGCCTGGAGGGGGAACACATGACCTGCGCGCGCCGAGACGCGCACGAAACGTCGTCCGGCGAACATGTCGGGTCCGGTCGCCGGAAGCGGATGCTGACCCGAGGACAGCGCCACGTACTCGACCGCGCGCACGTGCGTGCGCCACAGCCGCGGGCTGCCGATCATCGACACGGTCATCGCGAGGTCGATTGTGCCGCGGATCAGTCCGTCTTCGACCTGATCGGAATCCAACCGCGCCACCTGCAGGTGCGGGCTCGAGCCCGCACCTGCGAGAGCCGCCATGATCGGCGGGAGGAACGTCTGTTCTCCGATCGAGGTGAGTCCGAGTGACAGCTCGCCGCTGAATCCCGCCGGCTCGAAGGCGTCGGGATCGCTCACCGTCTGATCTATCTGAGCCAGTGCCTCGTGCAGAGGGCCGAAGAGCTGCGTCGCCTTCGCCGTCGGGACCATGTCGTTTCCTTCACGGCGGAAGAGCACGTCGTCGAACTTCTCGCGCAGGCGGCGCAGCGTGTAGCTGACGGTCGGCTGCGTGACGTGCAGCCGTTCCGCTGCCGCCGTCACGCTCCGCAGTTCGTAGAGCACGACGAACGTGCGCAACTGGTTCAGATCCGCGAGTGTCACCCATCGATCCCATCTATGCGGGGCGGCTCCTACATCTATTCGACTATATACAGCGCCCGCCCTAGAGTCGGGATCGGACAGCATCCGAGTGACAAGGACGACACGCGTTGATCATCGACATCCACGGCCACTACACGACGGCGCCGGCGCAGCTCGGTGCCTGGCGTGATCTGCAGATCGCCTTCGCGGAGGGTGCGGGCGAAGCACCGGATCCGGCGGCGCTGCGCATCAGCGACGACGACATCCGCGAGACGATCGAAGCCAACCAGCTCAGGCTCATGGACGAGCGCGGCAGCGACATCACGGTCTTCAGCCCTCGTGCGTCCTTCATGGCCCACCACATCGGCGACCGCGAGGTCAGTGAGGCCTGGGCACGCATCTGCAACGACCTCGTCGCACGGGTGAGCGGGCTGTTCCCCGACCGGTTTCTCCCGGGTGCCATGCTGCCGCAGTCGCCCGGCGTCGATCCGGCCACGACGGTCGCCGAGCTGACCAGGGCCGTCGAAGAGCTCGGCGCGGTCACGGTGAACCTGAACCCCGACCCGTCGGGCGGGCGGTGGTCCGCTCCCGCACTCACGGACCGCTCCTGGTACCCGATCTACGAGAAGCTCGTCGAGTACGAGATCCCCGCGATGGTGCACGTCAGTACGACCTGCCGGCCCGATGTCTTCCACACCACCGGCGATCACTACCTGGGCGCCGACACCACCGCGTTCATGCAGCTGCTCAAGGGCGACCTGTTCACGGACTTCCCCGATCTCAAACTCGTCATCCCGCACGGCGGCGGCGCGGTGCCGTACCACTGGGGGCGGTTCCGCGGTCTCGCCATGGCGCTCGGCAAGCCCGAACTCGAAGAGCATCTGCTGGGCAACGTGTTCTTCGACACCTGCGTGTACCACCAGCCCGGCATCGACCTGCTGACCCAGGTCATTCCGACCGACAACATCCTTTTCGCCAGTGAGATGATCGGCGCGGTCCGCGACATCGATTCGCGCACCGGCCACTATTTCGACGACACCAAGCGCTACGTCGACGCCACCGCGAACCTGTCGGATGCCGCCCGCGCGCAGGTCTTCGAGGGGAACGCGCGCCGCGTCTATCCACGACTCGACCGCGCCCTGACAGCCCGCGGACTCTGAAGGAGAACCACGCCATGCGACTGAACGACCTCGGCATCGTCCGCACGAATATCGAGCGCCCCGACCCCGACGACGTCGCCCGCCTCGCGCAGTTCGGCGTGGCCACGATCCACGAGGCGATGGGCCGGGTCGGCCTCATGCGCCCCTACATCCGTCCGGTCTACCACGGAGCAAAACTGTGCGGTCCCGCGGTGACCGTACTGCTGCAGCCCGGCGACAACTGGATGTTCCATGTCGCGGCCGAGCAGGTCCAGGCCGGCGACGTCATCATCGCCGGCTGCACCACCGAGAGCGAGGACGGATTCTTCGGCGAGCTGCTCGCCACCTCGCTCACCGCGCGAGGCTGCAAAGGCCTCGTGATCGACGGCGGCGTCCGCGATGTGGCTGACTTGGAGAAGATGGGCTTTCCGGTCTTCTCCCGCGCCATCAACTCGAAGGGCACGGTCAAGGCGACCCTCGGCTCGGTGAACGTGCCGGTCGTCGCCGCGAACGCGCTCGTCAACCCGGGCGATGTCGTGGTGGCCGATGTGGACGGCGTCGTCGTCGTGCCGCGCCATCTCGTGCGCGACGTAGCGGACGCGAGCCAGAAGCGAGAGGACGCCGAGGAGGCCAAACGGCAGAAGTTCCGCGACGGCGTGCTCGGTCTCGACCTCTACGGCATGCGTGAACCGCTGGCCGCGGCGGGCCTGGAATACGTGGAGGACTGAGCATGGCCCACGGCGACACCACCGGCGGTTTCACGAAGAGCGAAGGCTGGCTCGACTGGTACGACGGCCCGACGACTCCGACCTTCCGTCTGCCTGCCGGCGCGGTCGACGCGCACTGCCACGTATTCGGCCCCGGCGCAGAATTCCCCTATGCCGCGGAGCGGAAGTACACGCCCTGCGATGCCTCGGCGGATCAGCTCTTCGCCCTGCGCGACCATCTGGGTTTCGATCGCAACGTGATCGTGCAGGCGACCTGCCATGGCGCCGATAACAGCGCCCTGGTCGACGCGCTCCGCCGCAGCGACGGCCGGGCGCGCGGAGTCGCGACCGTACGCCGAGATGTCACCGACGAAGAGCTCGCCGAGCTCCACGCCGCGGGTGTGCGCGGTGTGCGCTTCAATTTCGTCAAACGCCTGGTCGACAGAGTGCCGACCGATTCGCTCGATGAGATCGTGGCGAAGGTCTCCCCGCTCGGGTGGCATGTGGTCATCTACTTCGAGGCGGTAGACCTCCCGGAGCTGTACGACTTCTTCTCCGGCATCCCGACAGACGTCGTCGTCGACCACATGGGCCGACCCGACGTGACCAAGGATCCGGACGGCCCGGAGTTCGCGCTGTTCCTGCGGTTCCTGCGCGAGAACCCGAACGTGTGGACCAAGGTCTCGTGCCCCGAGCGGCTCAGCGCGACCGGTCCGCGAGCACTCGACGGCGAGCAGCACGCCTATGCCGACGTCGTGCCGTTCGCCCGCCGCGTGGTCGAGGAGTTCCCCGACCGCGTGCTGTGGGGCACGGACTGGCCCCACCCCAACCTGAAGGGCCACATGCCCGACGACGGGCTGCTGGTCGATTACATCCCGCAGATTGCGACGAGAACGGACCTGCAGCAGAGGCTGCTCGTCGACAATCCCCGTCGCCTGTACTGGGCGGACTCAGACACCACCGAAGGAGAATGACGATGTCACTCGACAAGCCGTACAGAGACATTCCCGGCACCACCATCTACGACGCCGACCAGGCCCGCAAGGGGTACCACCTCAACCAGTTCGCGATGTCGCTGATGACACCCGAGAATCGTGCGCGCTTCCTCGCCGACGAGGGGGTCTATCTCGACGAATGGCCGCTGAATCCGGTGCAGCGGCAGGCCGTGCTCGACATGGATCTCAACGCAATGATCGGCGAGGGCGGCAACATCTACTTCCTGGCCAAGATCGGGGCGACGCACGGCTTGAGCTTCCAGCAGATGGCAGGCTCCATGACGGGCATGTCAGAGGCGGCCTATCGCGACATGATGGTCGGCGGCGGTCGCAACCCCCAGGGGGCACGCCTGAAGGATCTCGACGGCTGGACGCCGCCGAGCACCGAGAAGGCGACGACGATGCGTCCGGATGCGCCGGCGAAGTTCACGTCGGCCGTGTTCACCTCGCACGTGCCGGCGATCGGCGCGGCGATGGATCTCGGCAAGACCGAGGAGCCGTACTGGAGGAAGGTGTTCGACGGGTATCAGTGGACCCGCAGGTGGGCGAAGGAGAACACTCCGGACGTCGTCATCCTCGTCTACAACGACCATGCGACGGCGTTCGATGCCTCGATCATCCCCACGTTCGTTCTCGGTACCGGAGCCCACTACCCGGTCGCCGACGAGGGCTACGGTCCGCGCCCGGTGCCGGACGTGAAGGGCTACCCCGAGTTCGCAGCCCACCTCGCCCAGTCGATCATCCAGGACGACTTCGACCTCACGCTCGTCAATGAGATGGTCGTCGATCACGGTCTGACGGTGCCGCTTTCGCTCGTCTACGGCGAGCTCGGACAGGACGAGGAGTGGCCGGTCAAGGTCATCCCGCTCGCCGTCAACGTCGTGCAGTACCCGGTGCCGTCCGGTCGCCGCTGCTACGAGCTCGGCAAAGCGCTGCGCCGCGCGATCGACAAGTGGGACGGCCCCGCGCTGAACGTGCAGATCTGGGGCACCGGCGGCATGAGCCATCAGCTGCAGGGTCCGCGCGCCGGCCTCATCAACAAGGAATGGGATAACGCCTTCCTCGACCACCTCATCGCCGACCCGCTGGGCCTCACCGAATGGCAGCACATGGAGTACGTCGACGAGGCGGGCTCCGAGGGCATCGAACTCGTCGACTGGCTGATCGCCCGCGGTGCCATGGACGACCAGTTCGGCGGGGGAGCGCCCGAGGTCGACCACCGGTTCTACCACGTGCCCGCCTCGAACACCGCGGTGGGCCACCTGGTGGTCAGCAACGAGGTCGCTCCGCACCTCGCGGCGAACACGTCGGCGAACGCGTCCGCGAATCAGGAACTCGAAGAGGCGACGGCATGAGCGGTCGGACGCGCGTCGCGGTCGTCGGTGCCGCCGGCGCCTTCGGCATGAAGCATCTCGACGGCCTCGCGAACATCGAGGACGCCGAGGTGACGGTCGTCAGCGCGACCTCGCGGGAGAAGGCGGATGCTGTGGCCGCGGAGTACGGCGTCGCGCACGCCGTCGTCGGCCTCGACGCCGTGCTCGAACGCGACGACGTCGATGCGGTGATCCTCGCGACTCCGACCGGGCTGCACGCGGAGCAGACGCAGGCTGTGTTCGCGGCCGGCAAGCACGTGCAGGTCGAGATCCCGCTCGCCGATTCGGTGGCGGATGCCGAGGCGACGCTCGCAGCCGCAGAGGCATCCGACCGCATCGCGATGGTCGGCCACACCCGCCGCTTCAACCCCTCGCACCAGCTGGTGCACGAGCGGATCGCGGCGGGAGAATTCGCCGTGCAGCAGATGGACGTGCAGACCTACTTCTTCCGCCGGACGAACACCAACGCCAAGGGCGAGACGCGGTCCTGGACCGACCATCTGCTGTGGCACCACGCCGCCCACACCGTCGACCTGTTCGCCTACCAGGCAGGCAGGATCGTGCAGGCGAACGCCATCCAGGGACCGATCCACCCCGAGCTCGGCATCGCGATGGACATGTCCATCCAGCTGAAGAGCGAGACCGGCGCGATCTGCACGCTGTCGCTCTCGTTCAACAACGACGGTCCGTTCGGCACATTCTTCCGCTATATCGGCGACACCGGCACGTATGTCGCGCGCTACGACGACCTCTTCGACGGCACGGACGAGCAGATCGACGTGTCGCACGTCGCCGCCAGCATGAACGGCATCGAGCTGCAGGACCGCGAGTTCATCTCCGCGATCCGTGAGGGTCGCGAGCCAAACTCCTCGCTGCGCCAGGTGATCGACTGCTATCGCGTGCTCGGGCAGTTGCAGGAGCAACTCTCGTGAAGCTGCCGCACATCGGACTCGGCTGCATGTCGCTGAGCCATGCGTACGGCGTGCCGCCGTCCGACGAAGATGCCCTGACGATGCTCCGCACGGCGCTCGATGACGGCGTGCAGATGCTCGACACCGCCACGCTGTACGGCGGAGGCCGCAACGAGGAACTCGTCGGCCGCGCCATCCGCGGGCGCCGCGACGAGGTCGTGCTCGCGAGCAAAGGCGGCATGGCGATGGTCAACGGGCGCAAGACCATCGATGGGCGCCCCGAGACACTCCGATTGCAGGTAGATGCGTCGCTTCGCCGCCTCGGCGTGGATCACATAGACCTCTACTACCTGCACCGCTGGGACACGACGGTCCCGATCGGCGAGAGCGTCGGGGCTCTCGCCGAGCTTGTCGCCGCCGGCAAGATCGGTGCCGTAGGCCTCTCCGAGATCTCAGTCGCGCGCTTGCGCGAGGCGCTGGCCGTCGCGCCGATCGCTGCGGTCCAGAACGAATACTCGTTGTGGAGCCGTAATCCTGAGCTAGGGATCCTGCAGGCGACAGCGATCCTCGGCGTCGCGCTCGTCTCCTTCGCGCCACTGGGACGCGGCTTCCTCAGCGATTCGATCGCCGATCCCACGCAGCTCGCCGAGAAGGACATCCGTCGGGCGATGCCGAGGTTCCAGGCGGAGCACTGGACCACCAACGCCGCACTTCTGCCGGAGTGGCGCGCGCTCGCAGCGGAAGCCGCATGCACGCCGGCGCAGCTCGCGCTGAGCTGGCTGCTCTCCCGCGGCCCTCACGTGGTGCCGATTCCTGGAACCACGAGCAGTCAGCACCACCGCGAGAACCTGGCCGTGACGTCTCTTGCCGTCGACGCGGGTCTGCTACGCCGAGCGGGCGAGCTCATCGACACCGCATCGGTCTCGGGCCCTCGGTACAGTCCGACTCAGAGCGCCGAGGTGGACGCGGAGTCCTTCGGGAGCTTGGAGTGAGAGGCATATCGTCCATGGCGACCAAGGCGTTGCTCGCCGACCTGGCTGCGGCTGCGACGGCATCAGGCCTGCCGGGTGTGGAGATCGAATCGGTGGGCGGCGTGGATGCTGCGCGCCGCGTGGCGGAGGGGGAGCAGTTCGACCTGATCTTCCTGGCCTCCGAAGCGATGGTCGAGCTGGTCGATCGTGGTCACGTCGTGCCATCGTCCGTACGTCCGCTGGTCCTCTCGCAGACCGCAGTCGCCGTGCACGCGGCCGGCTACCGGCAGGCGTCCGCGCCGACGACACCCGCATTCGAGGACGCAGACGCTCTCCGCGCCGCGTTGCGGAGAGCCGAACGCATCGGCTACTCCACCGGACCAAGCGGCACCATGTTGTTGCGGCAGATCGAGGACTGGGGAATGGCGGGCGAACTGCGTGACCGCCTCGTCCGCGCGCGGCCGGGGACGCCGGTCGCGGCGCTCGTGCGCGAAGGCGAAGTCGATCTCGGATTCCAGCAGCTCAGTGAACTGGCCGGGTATGAAGGTGTGCGGATCCTGGGGGTGCTGCCGCCGGACTGCGCGATCGACACGATCTTCGCTGGGGGGATCTCGGCGAGAGCGGCCGACCCGCTGAAGTCGCGGACCGTCCTCTCGTTCTTCGCCGCACCCGCCGCCGCGTCGATCAAGGCGCAGCACAGCTTTCAGGACATTTCATTGACTCAGCCACCTCTGCAAGAGACGAGTGACGGCGGGTAGGGCGAGGTAGACCATGACAGGTGAGATGAGCACAACCGAGAGCAGCACTCGTACCCAGATCGGCAGGTCGTACGGTATCGCGCTGATGGCGTAGTTGGCGGCAACGCTGAGGGGGTAGAACACGAGAGCGATGGCCACCATCTGCTTCCAGCGTGGGGGCCGTGGGGGAGCCTTCGCTTCGCGGGCGGCATCGAACCATCCTTCGATGCCGCTTCGGCGGTCGTAGCGGCTGAACGACGCCAGACCCGCACCCTTCGTGATCCATGCGGCTCGCTCATTCGATTGTTCCCACGCGGCGAGGGACGAGTCGTTCGTGAATCGGAAGAGCATGTTCCAGTCCGAGGAGGAGGCTCGCGACATGATCCACCCCGATCCCAGGTATCCGTCTCTCGTGCTCAGAAGCGCCTGCCCTTCAAGCGCCCACGCATTCGCTTCTTGGACGCGATCGGGTGCGACGGTCCGAGTTATCGCGACGGTAATCGGCGTGTCCATGCCTTCCCTCTTTCCAGGATCCCTCGTGGCTGCGGTGGGGTTCCTTGACAGGGTAGCGAAAAATGAGCGAGACTGAGTCTTCGTGAACCTCGTGACTGATTCCCGCCCTCAGGCCGCAGTATTCGATCTGGACGGTGTGCTCGTCGATACAGCCGGTCATCACATGAGAGCGTGGCAGGCAGTAGCCCAGACCCTGGGTATCTCGCTTCGTGCGGAGACGGCGGAATCGCTCAAAGGGGTGAGCCGAATCGATGCGCTCCGGCGCGTACTGGATGACGGTGACGTCTATATGCCTCCCGAGCAGATGGAGATCGTCGCAGACTTCAAGAACCTTCTCTACCGGCGGTCTGTCTCGGCTCTCGGACCCGACGCCGTGCTCCCTGGTGTGCGTGAGTTCCTGAGCGCACTCGCGCAGCGCGGGATCCCGATGGCAGTCGCCTCCGCGAGCCGAAGTGCTACCGAGATCCTGGAACGTTCGGGTCTCAGGGAGTTCTTCTCCGGTGTCGTCGACGGCAACGCCGTCGCTGTCGCCAAGCCGGCCCCTGACGTGTTCATCGCTGCCTGCAGCCTTCTGGGTCAGCCGCCGGAACAGTGCCTCGTGTTCGAAGATGCAGCCGCGGGTGTTCAGGGCGCGCGCGCTGCGGGCTGTGCAACCGTGGGGATCGGAGATCCCTCGACACTGAGTGAGGCTGATCGAGTCGTCGATTCGTTCTTCGACCTTGTACCTTCTGAACTCTTCGGAGACCGTTCATGACTGCGCCTGAGCCGAGTGGCGCCTCCGCCCTCGGCTCCCGGGCTCCTTTCCATCTCTCCGCGCGGGACGAGAATCTTCTGAGCGAGCTCTGCGACTCGATGTCGCTCAGGCAGGCGGCAGGGCAGCTGCTCTGCCTCTACCTCCCGGCATCGGGGGTCGACGAGTTCATCCAGCGCTTGAGGGCCCTTGATATGGAGCCGGCGGGCTACATGCTCCTGCCTCGGAGCACGGCCGACGCCGTGCGTGACGTGGACCGTCTGCGCCGGGCCTCGCGGGTGCCGCTGCTCATCGCGGGCAATCTAGAGGCTGGCGCCAGCAGCGTGCTCTCGGACGAGACGATCTTCGCGAACCCCATGCAATTGGGTGCGACGGGGAACTCTGCATCGGCAGGGCTCCTCGCAAGGCACTGTGCTCGGGTTGCGAAGAACGTCGGAATCAATTGGGCGTTCGCGCCCGTCGTCGACATCGCGTTGAACCACAGAAACCCCATCACGAACGTGCGAGCGTTCTCGGATGATCCCCTCGTCGTGGCCGAATACGGCGCACGTTACGTGGAAGCTGCCGAAGGTCGAGGCCTGGCCACCAGTGTCAAGCATTTTCCTGGGGACGGTCACGACGACCGCGATCAGCACCTGCTGGCGTCGACGAATCTTATGTCGGTGACGGAGTGGGAAGAGACGTTCGGGACGGTATACCGCCGTGTCATCGATGCAGGGGCTCGCACCGTGATGGTCGGTCACATCAGGTTGCCGGAGTATTCCCGGCACCTGCGACCCGGTATCCGTGACGCCGACATCCTTCCGGCGTCGATGTCTCGTGAGCTCGTCACTGATCTCCTGCGCGGTCAGCTGGGGTTCGAAGGCCTTGTGGTCACCGACAATTCCGCGATGGCGGGCATGACAACGGTCGTCGGGCGACGAGACGCGCTCGTTCTTGCCATCAACGCGGGATGCGACCTGATTCTCGGGGTACGCGATCTGGAGGAGGACTTCGCCATCATCCTCGATGCTCTCGAGAGCGAGACCATCTCGACCGAGCGCGTCACGGCCGCGGTCATGAACGTCCTCCGCCTCAAGGCCTCCCTCGGACTCGTCCCCGGCATCGCTGGAGTTCCCGTTGTCGACGAATCAGAGGTGTCCGTCCATGACGTGGACGTTTGGCGCGAGGAGCTCGCCGATCAAGCGATCACCCTTGTGAAGGACACGCAGAATCTGCTGCCGCTTACGCCGTCGACTCATCGGCGCGCTCTTGTCTACGTGCTGGGCGACAGCGCGACGTTCTACGAACCAGCACATGGCCTTTCCGCCGTCTTCTCGAGCGAGTTGGAGCGTCGTGGTCTCGCCGTCGATCTTCGGCACATACCCGGGGAGGGGAGAACCTCGATCGAGGCGGCCCGACTCCATGAGCAATACGACGTGTGCTTCTATTTCGCGAACGTGAAGTTCGGCGCGAACTCGAACGTCCTACGTCTCGAGTGGTCCCATCCTCAGGCGCCGGATGCGCCCAGGCACGTGCAGTCGCTGCCGACCGTATTGGTGTCCGTTGCCGACCCTTACCATCTGCAAGACGTGCCGATGATCAAGACGGCCGTCAACGGGTACACGCCGTCAAAGGATGTCGTTCGGGCGATTGTCGCTCGATTGTTCGGAGAGGTGCCCTTTGCTGGGCAGAGCCCGGTGGACCCGTTCGCCGGGTACTGGGATGCTCGTCTTTGAAGCGGACTCAACGGCCTCACCCACCACGAGGGTGTCCGACCACTGCAACTGAAGGGGAAACATGGGAAAGCGCGGTCTGTATGCCAAGGGCAGGGCCAAGAGGGAAGAGATTCTGGCCACGGCTCTGGACCTCATCTCCCGAAACGGGTACACCGGAGTATCCATCCGAGAGATCTCGGAGGAATGCGGGCTGACCCCGACCGCGGCGCTTCACTACTTCGAGTCCAAAGAGGAGCTCTTCGTCGAGGTGTTGCGACGTCGCGAGGCGTCGAACGCGGACGCGGGGCGGTCCGCACCTGACCCGCTCATCGGAATCCGTACGGTCATCAGCTATAACAGCACCGTTCCGGGCCTCGTCCGTCTCTACACCACGATGGCGGCCGAGTCGGGAGACCCGGGGCATCCAGCTCAGGAGTATTTCCAGCAACACTTTCAACGCTTCCGGACAGCCCTCGCCGCCTCGATCGAGAAGCGCAACCAGGCCAGGCCCCCAGAGCAGTCGCTTGACGCGGAGCGGCTGGCGCGGGTCGTCATGGCGCTGTCTGACGGATTGCAGATCCAATGGCTCGGGGACCCGACTGTCGACATGGCCGGAGACATGGCCTATGCGATGAACCTCTTGGGGCTGGTGTCGGAGGGAGAGGCGGGCCAGTGACGACCGGACTTCGGATCAGCTCTTGACTTGAATCCACAGTGGCGCTTACTATTAGCGAAAGCTGAGCGATAGTGAGTTTTTGCTCGCAGTGACGATGACGCACGAGAGAAAGCGAGGACAGGCGGCGATGCCTGCATTCCTACTTAAACGAGTTCTCGCAGGCGTTGTCCTGTTGATTGCCGTGTCTTTTCTTGCGTTCGTTCTTCTCAACCTCTCAAGCAGCAACGTCGCCCGCGGAATCCTCGGCCAGAACGCCACCGCCGAACAGGTCGATCTCAAGGCGCAACAGCTTGGTCTGGATCGTCCGATCCTCTTTCGGTACGCCGAATGGGCGCTCGGCGCAGCGCGCGGCGACCTGGGCACGTCGTGGTTCACCAACGAATCCATCACCGGGGCGATCTCCAACCGGCTTCCGGTGACCCTGAGCGTAGTGATCAGCGTCACCATAATTTCCGGCCTCATCGCTTTCGCCCTCGGCATCGCGGCCGGAGTGCGACGAGGAGCGCTTGATCGGACCGTTCAGGTGCTGTCGATCCTCGGGTTCGCGCTCCCTGGCTTCTTGGTCGCACTTCTGCTCGTCTTCGTCTTCGGCATCCAACTGGGCTGGGTACCCGCGACCGGATATGTTCCTGTGGATGTTTCGTTCGCTGGATGGGTTTCGACCATCACCCTTCCGGTCATCGCTCTTTCGCTCGCTGCGATCGCCGGCGTCGCCCAGCAGGTGAGAAGCGCTGCGATCGATACCCTGAACAAGGACTTCATTCGCACCCTGAGGAGTCGCGGACTTCCGGAACGGCGAATAATCCTGCGCCACGTGGTCAAGAACTCGGCATCCGCCGGGCTTACCGTCTTGGCCATCCAGTTTGTCGCCCTCCTGGGGGGAACAGTGGTGATCGAGCAGGTCTTCGCGCTTCCCGGAATCGGTAGCTATGCCGTTTCCGAGACCTCCCGCGGTGATCTCCCCGCGGTGATGGGCGTCGTGATCGTCGCCGTCATCATCGTCGTGATCGTCAACCTGCTCGTCGACATCGGCGTCGGCTGGCTGAACCCGAAGGGACGTCTTTCATGATCGCCGAGCCGGGTGTCCCTCGAAAGTCCGGAACCGCGAGACGGCTGCTGAGCAACCCACTGGCGTTCGCCGCGATCCTGGTACTTGTGGTGATCATCGCGTCCGCGGCGCTCGCTGCACCCCTCAGCCCTCAAGCACCCAATCATGGTGCGCTGGATGACGTTTTCGCGCCGGTGAGCGTCGGGCATCCGATGGGCGCGGACGGCGCGGGGCGGGACATACTCAGTCGGATGCTGTGGGGCGGCCAGGTGAGCCTCCTTGGTGCCGCACTGGCGCTCGTCGTCGCAATGCTGATCGGTGTGCCGACCGGGCTCCTGGCCGGGTACTACCGAAAGGGGTTCGACGCGGTCTTCGGTTGGTTCTCAAGCCTGGTCATGGCGCTTCCGGCGATCATCGTCCTGCTCGCTGTCCGGGCAGTGGCCGGACCGTCCATTTGGATCTCCATGACGATCTTCGGGGTCATCCTGTCCCCAGCGTTCTTCCGTTTGACGCGGTCTGCGGTGTTGAATGTCCGCGACGAACTCTACGTCGACGCCGCGCGAGTATCCGGGTTGCGCGACGCAAGAATCATCGGTCGTCACGTTCTCACGGTGGTGCGCGCGCCCATCATCATCCAGGCTGCCCTCGTCGCCGGAATCGCGTTGGCAGTGCAATCCGGTCTGGAGTTCTTGGGGATCGGCGATCAGAGCACACCGACGTGGGGTGGGCTCCTCAATGACGGGTTCAGCAACATCTACTCCTACCCGCTCATGATCGCTTGGCCCGCTCTCGCTATCGGGCTGACCTGCGCGTCCCTTGCCATCCTTGGAAGCGCTCTGCGTGACGCGCTTGAAGACCGTGGCCGCGTGATCTCAGCCGCCCGTTCCCGTCGCAAAGCTGGACTTTCCGTGCGTCCGCGTATCGAGCGCGAGGTGGGAACCGACCTGGACGAGGCACCGAGCAAAGCATCTGGCGCGGACAGCGCCCATCTCCTCGACGTGAACGGACTGGAGGTTTCATACATTCGCCCGGGTGAATCGGATCTCGTGGTCGTCCACGACGTCTCGTTGCATATCCGCCGGGGTGAGGTGCTGGGACTCGTCGGTGAGTCGGGTTCCGGTAAGAGTCAGACGGCCTTCTCTGTGCTCGGCCTGCTGCCCACCGGGGGGCGCGTGTCGGCCGGTGCCATCACTTTCGAAGGCAAGAGGCTCGATCTGCTCTCTCGGAGCCAGATGACAAAGCTGCCTGGATCCTCGATCGCCTACATCCCGCAGGAGCCCATGAGCAACCTCGACCCGTCGTTCCGGGTCGGTCAGCAGCTGACGGATCCGATGCGAATCGTGTTGGGGCTGTCGGAGAAGGAGGCGCGCAAACGCGCCATCGAACTCCTCGAGCGCGTGGGAATCCGAGATCCGCACCGAACTTTCGCCGCATACCCCCATGAGATCTCGGGCGGAATGGCGCAACGTGTCCTGATCGCCGGCGCCGTCTCCTGCCAACCGAAGCTGCTCATTGCAGACGAGCCGACGACTGCACTGGATGTCACGGTGCAAGCGGAGGTGCTCGAGCTTCTGCGGAGTCTCAAGGATGAGTTCCGGCTCGGTGTTCTGCTCGTCACACATGATCTCGGCGTGGTGGCGGACATCTGTGATCGAGTCGCCGTCATGCAGTCGGGGCGCATCGTGGAAACAGACGAGGTGCGATCCATCTTCCGTCACCCGCAGCACCCCTACACGCGAATGCTCCTCAACTCGACGCCGGAAGGCGGGGATCGTCGGCCCGATCTGGTCGACGCTGACATGAATGGAGGGGTGTCATGACCAGCGCGAGCCTTCTGGAGGTGCACAACGTCTCTGTCGACTACCCGGCGAAGGGGTTCAGGGCCACGCCCTACCGAGCCCTCACCAACGTGTCTCTGTCGCTGCGCCGTGGGGAGACGCTCGGCCTGGTAGGGGAGTCGGGGTCGGGAAAGACAACGCTGGGCCGAGCCATCCTCGGCTTGGTGGGAACGTCCTCCGGGGGCATTCGCTTCGACGGACGGGACATCACCAATTCGTCCCGCAGGACTCGACGCGTGATCAGCAAGGACATGCAGGTCATCTTCCAGGACCCCTATACGTCGCTGAACCCCTCGATGTCGATTGCCGACATTCTCGCGGAACCCCTACTCGCCCAAGGGATAAGCCGCACTGGCGCCCGTGAACACGTGGTCGGATTGCTCGATCGGGTGCGTCTTCCCTCCGACGCAGCGGAACGGCTGCCGCGCGAGTTCTCCGGCGGTCAGAGGCAACGCATCGCCATCGCGCGCGCTCTGGCGCTCAGCCCCAAGCTCATCGTCTGCGATGAGCCGGTGTCTGCGCTGGATCTCACAACTCAAGCCACGGTTCTCGACCTTCTCATCGAACTGCAGAACGAAACAGGCGTCGCATACCTCTTCGTCTCTCACGATCTGAGCGTCATCCGACACATCAGCCACCGCGTCACGGTCATGCACCAAGGCAGCCTCGTGGAATCTGGATCGACAGAACAGGTCACAGAACGCCCAGAGCATCCCTACACGAAGAAGCTCCTGATGTCAGCTCCTCTTCCCGATCCTGACGCCCAGAAGGAACGTCGCGCCCAGCGAAGAGAAATGGCCCGGCTGGACGCGGAGCAGGGTCAGACGGGCGGATTCCCCGCCGTCGCCCCGGACGATGTTCCGTGATCTGGCACCGGGAAGCATCTGCTCCGTTGCTGCGGCTCGTCGGGACAGCACTCGTGGACGTCGGGCAGCCAATCGACGGAGTAGACGAGAGAGGCGATGCGGTGCGCAATGTACCCATAGCCGGAGGTCGTTTCGACGGGAATGAGTTCTCGGGAAGGATCGCTTCCGGCGGCTCGGATCATCAGATCATCAGGGGAGATCTGACCACACTCATCGATGCGCGATTCCGCGTCGTGACCACCCGTGGCCAGGCGGTCGATCTCCGTGTCACGGGCTACCGACACGGCCCCGCCTCCGTCTTGCGGCGGCTTGCGCAGGGCGAGATCGTCGATCCATCCGAGTACTACTTCAGGACCGCGATCACGGCGAGCACGTCCGATGAAGACCTCAGTTGGATGACCCGTACTGTGCTGATCGGCACAGGCGCACGGCAGGCAGAGAAGGTAACGATCGACGTCTTCGCGGTGCGGTGATGGACGCCGACCAGTCGAGCGCCCGTTATGCCCGAAGGCAGTTCGACACGATCCTTCAGAACGCGGCTGCAGCTCACCGGCATTCCGCTCCTTCGAGTCGGTCTTCCCCAGAGCGGGTGCTCGCTGCCGCCGCGGAGATACGAAGCGGTCACGTCATCTCGTGCGAGGCGACCAATGAAAGCGTGACGCTACCGGGACACGATCGGCGGCTCGTTGGTGATCGCTCGGGGGCACGATTCCATACCCGGGCAAGACTGGCACGCGACCAACGAACGCCTGGAGCTCACTCCCCACGGGCGCCTCGGAATGACCCATCTCGACGCCTTCGAGCACTTCTATTGGCGCGGTGAGTCCTTCGGGGATGCTCAGCTCGATCGTGTCATCGCGGGGGAGGAGCCGCTTCACGACGTCGTGGATGTCTCGCAGGGCGTCGTCACTCGGGCGGTCCTCATCGATGTGGAACACGCCGTCGAACTCGGAGAAATCGAGCCCGGACTGTCTTGTTCGGCGGCGCAGCTCCGGAGGATCCTCGCGCGCAGCGGACTTCGCGTCGAACCGGGCGATGCTCTTTTCGTGCGCATGAGCAGGTCGCCTGTGGACGGATCGCGCTCCGGGGGGTTGAGCCTGGACTGCGTCGACTGGATCACCGAGATTCGGCCGAGCATCGTGGTGAGCGACGGCGGATTCGATCCGCATCCCAGCGAGGTCGACGACGTGCTCATGCCATGGCACATCATCCTGCTCACGGCCCTCGGTGTGCACCTGATAGACCTCGCCGATCTGGAAGCCCTGGCGAGAGAATGCCGGGTACGTCAGAGGTACAGCTTCGCCGCGCTCGTTGCGCCGCTGGGGATCGCGGGGAGCACCAGCACGCCCGTGAATCCCCTCGCCGTCTTCTGAAGCCCCGCATCTGGCACTTGCGTCAATAATCAGCGATGCGTAGTATTTAGCCAGTGCAAAGCTGAGTTGTGCTGAGTATTCAGATCCTGAGTCACAGCCAAGGCGGTCGCACGTTCGTCACGCTCCCTTACAAAGAAGTGAAAGTGAGACAAAAGTGAAGATCACCACGAAGCTCAGCGGCGCAGTCGCTGCTCTGACGGTCGGTGCCCTTGCCCTGACCGCCTGCGGTGGGGGATCCGCGTCCCCGCCTGCCGCGACGGATGGCACCCTGAATATCGGGTCCTGGGTCGAGCCGAATTCGTTCGACCCCGCCCAGGCGCAGGAGGGGCTGTACATCCCGTACTACCAGGCGGCCTACGACTCGCTAATCCTTCGGGCTCCCGATGGGGACCTCGAGCCGATGCTCGCGACGGAGTGGGCCTACGACGACACGAACACGACGCTGACGCTCGCGCTGAGGGACGACGTGAAGTTCTCGGACGGAGAGGTCTTCGATTCCGCTGCTGTGAAAGCGAATCTCGAGCACTTCAAGGCGGCGAATGGCCCGCAGGCGTCGACGATGCTCGCATTGGAGAGTGTGGAGACTCCGGACGCCCGGACCGCCGTGCTCAAGCTGAGCGAGCCTGACCCCGCTTTCCTCATCTACCTCACGAACGCTGCCGGACTGATGGCGAGCCCCACTTCTCTGGAGGGTGACGAACTCACGTCCGCTCCCGTCGGCAGCGGGCCCTACCTCCTCGAATCCGACAGCACGGTCGTGGGGTCGCAGTACACCTTCACGCGCAACCCCGACTACTGGGGCAGCGAATTTCCATACGCGACGATCGTCTTCAAGTACCTCCCGGATGCGACGGCACGCCTGAATGCGCTCAGGTCAGGTCAGATCGACACCACCATCCTCAGCGATCAGAAAGGCGCAACAGAGGCGAAGAAGTCCGGCCTGACCTTCGTCCCATCCGACGTCAACTGGCAGGGATTGCCGCTGTTCGACAGAGGGGGCGCCGTCACCCCCGCGCTCGGAGACGTTCGCGTGCGTCAGGCGTTGAACTATGCGATCGACCGGGATGGCATTCTCGACAAGATTCTCCTCGGGATGGGCACAGCAACGTCCCAGATCTGGGGCAAGACCTCGCTGGGGTACGTCGAAGAACTGGACTCCGCCTACGAATACGACCCTGAGAAGGCGAAGGAGCTTCTCGCGGACGCTGGCTATGAAGATGGCTTCGATCTTGAGCTCCCCACCGTTTCGATCTTCGATCCCTCCCTCAAGGCGACCATCGCGCAGCAGCTCGGAGATGTCGGTGTCCGTGTCACGTGGACGGACATCCCCGTCTCGGACTTCTTCAGCACATTGCTCAGCGCCAAGTACAGTGCCACGATGATGTCGTATTTCGAGCCCAACGACTGGCAGCTGGTCAACCAGTTCGTCTCGCCGGAGGCGACCTGGAACCCGTTCAAGACTGAGGACGAGACCGTGGCCACCCTCAGTGTCGAGATCCAGACGGGCGATGAGAGTCAGCGGAAGGCCGCCGCGCAGGAACTGAACCAGTACATCGTCGATCAGGCGTGGTTCGTTCCTTTGTTCCGCCCCCAGTCCCTGCTGTTCACCGACGCAGAAACCACCGCGCTGCCTCAGGTGGAGCAGGCGGCGCCGTCCATCTACAACTACAGTCCCGCATCCGGAAAGTAGACATATCCGTCTGAGGAGCTGGCACCAGGACGCATTCTGGTGCCAGCCCTTGAAACGTCGAATCGGATTCGCGATTCTGAGAGTCGAAGGAGACACATGTCCACTCCCGTCACACCCGCGCGGAGCTCGGGAGAAGAGGCGTCGTTCAGCGACCGGAACGAGCTGAGCGTCCCGGAGCAGATGGTCCGCCGCACCGGCCAACATGTCGGCGGCTGGTTCCTCAGTCGGTACATCATCGGACAGCTCGGCATCTGGATCGCGGTGATGACCCCCGCCTCGGTGACGTTGGCCATCAGGGTCGGGACGCTCGACCCTGAGAACAAAGCTGCGTCGCTCTCGCTCATCGCGGGCATCGGCGCCATTGCCGCTCTCTTGGCCAATCCGATCGCCGGGCGCCTCAGCGATCGCAGCACCTCTCGGTTCGGGCAGCGTCGACCGTTCATCCTCGGCGGAATGCTCGTGGGCATCGGTTCGACGTTCGTCATCGGTTCTGCGACCAGCTTGCTTGTCGTCGGCATCGGATGGTTCGTCGCGCAGGCGGCTTTCAATACGGCGCTGTCGGCGATGTTCGCTGTCCTCCCTGAGCGGGTTCCGAGCCGGCTGCGTGGTCGCGTGTCTGCGTTCATGGGCTCGGGAAGCCAGATCGGCGCGGTCGGGGGCACCTTCCTCGTCCAAGTGACGGGCACCGACGGTGTCGGCATGTTCATCGCACCTGCAGCGTTCGGTCTGTTGCTGGTCGGCGTGTTCATTTTCGGCCTCAAGGAAGACCGACGGACGCGAGAGGAAGTCGGTCCTGTTCGCTTCCGGGACATTCCAGGAGCCATGTGGATCAACCCGCAGCAGCACCGCGACTTCGCGCTTGCGTGGATCAGTCGATTCCTGCTGTGGATCGCACTTGCACTTCTCACCACGTACAAGACGTACTACCTGTTGGACCACGTCGGCCTGCCCATGGAAGAGCTGCCGAGCGTTCTGTTCGTCGCGATGCTCATCCTCGCGAGTGCGATCTTCGTGTCCAGCATCGTTGCGGGATGGCTGAGCGACATCGTGAAGCGCCGCAAGCCATTCGTCCTGGTCGCTGCGGTCGTGTTCGCGTTGGCGATGGTCGTCATCGCGTTCTCCGACACTTTCGAGGGATTCCTTGTCGGCGTTGCGATCGCGGGCATCGGTCAGGGGGCCTACATGGGGGTGGACTATGCCCTGGTCTCTGAGCTCCTGCCCGATTCGGCGACAGAAGCGGCAAAAGGAATGGGCGTCTTCGCCCTGTCGGCGTCGGTGCCGCAGGCGATCTCACCCGTGATCGCACCGCTCCTTCTCGGTGTCGGTTCGGTGGCAGGTGATGCGAATTACGTGTCGCTGTACATTGGCGCGGCGGCGCTCGCTCTGCTCGCGGGTGTGGCAACGCTCTTCATCCGAAGAAGCCGCTGACACCGCCACGCGTAAAGCCACTCCCGCAGGCGATGTTGCCCCCACGGGTCGTGGTCCGGTCAGGCGAGCGCGTCGATGACTCTGCGGGTCTGCGCGTACGTGGCGTGCGGGTAGAGTGCGACGGCGGGGAGCTCCTTCAGGTGATCGGGGAGCAGTTCGGTGACGACGGCGACGGCGGGCTGGACGGCTGCGGTGACCTGAAGGGCGAACTCCCGCAGGTCCCCTTCGGCAAGACCTGCGTCGGCTTCGAGGCATCGGATGCTGTCGGCGTTGAAGGTGCCCAGGGTGTTCGCCCCGTTGACTGCGAAGGCGAGTTCGACGTTGTCGAAGACGACTGGGTCGTGGGCGAGGACTTGCTCTCGCTGCGTGAAAGGGAGTGAGCTGTTGAGGTCGTAGAAGGGGGCGAGCACGCTGCGACCGGGCACATGCGTGAGGGAAAAGTTTTTGGAGTGTCCGTCGTTGTGACCGATGATCCAGGAGAAGACGTGCAGCTTCGCGAAGCGCTCCTTGGCTCTCTTGGCGTCAGGGGCGCTGAGGTTGCGATCGAAGACGGTGAAGATGTCGCGGTAGCCGGGGCCACCGTCGACCTCGTACTTCTGAACGTGCGAGGTCCCGGTAGCTTGCGCGAGGTCTTCCTGGTGGAGTCGGCCGATAGTGCCGTTGTCGTCGAATCGGTCGAAGCGTTCTACGATGAGGACGTGCTCGCCGTCGAACTCGGCGATCACGGATGCGGCCGCGTCGATCCCGAGCAGGCGCGCGACCTGTAGGGTGATGTGCTCGGTGACGTCGGAGCCGGGCAGCCGCTGGATACCAGGCTTGAAGATGTGTGTCGAAGGCTGCCGCCCAGACGGCTCGAACCATCGGCCGTCGCGAAGAGCGAGCGCGAACTTCCCCTGAGCGCCACCGAGCGAGAACCCTTCTTCGACTGCGCGGTGTTGAAGCCAGTCGGAGTCGTCTCGACGGATCTGCCGGATCCGGTCGCCGATCTCCTTCTCGGTGAGCGGCGTCAGGCTCTGCTCCCGCCTGGGTGATGCGCTTGCGTGGTAGAACTCGAGCGCGCCGGCGACATCGGCGCCGTAGACGGAGAGCAAGTCGAAAGTGCTGTCGCTGGTCAGCTTCGCTTCCCGCGCCCAGCGTGAACGGACGTCAGCGCGGTCGGGCATGAGGTTGTCGAGGAAACGCTTGGTTTCGTCGTTACCGAACGGGGTCGTGACGACGGGGAGTGTCACGGAGATGGGGACGGGGCTGTCCGACTCGACGTACTCCGGCAGATAGCGCAACTGCAGGTTCTCGCCTCGCCGAGTGATCGTGGCGACGTGCGCGTCGTATAGGTGCACATCGAGGGTGCGGATCATTCGATACCCCTTGCGGCATCGTGGTCAGCGTCCGCTTGGGTCTCCGCGCTGGACGCGGAGCCGGCTCCCAGCGCTCGCGGCGGATTGACGAGAACGGAGCCTGGGATGGTGAGACGCTCGGTGAGTCCGCGGGAGGCTTCGCGGATGGAGGCGAGTGTAGCGGGGTCGAGGTTCGCCTCGATCTGCTTGAGAATGCCAGAGGTGTCGATCTTGGGTAGGAGTGAGGGGTCGATCTGGGGGAGCGAGCCAAGGATCTGCTTGTTGAGCTCTTCGAGCGTGCCCGAGCCGATCAGCGGTGTGATGCGTTTGGCGAGTGCGTCGGCCGCCGCCTGGGCGGCACCTTTCGCGACGACTCCGGCGGGAAAGGTGCGGCGCTCGGTGGTGGCGTCCAGGTGGATGCCGAGGTGGTCGAGGATGAGCAACACCGTATCGAAGGAGGTGCCCCCGTTGCCGCGTTCAAGGCGGGCGAGGGATTGACGGGTGATGCCGACGGCGTCGGCGACGTCCTGCTGGGTGAGGTTCCTCTGGACTCGGGCGTTCTTGACCAGGCGGGAGAGGTCTGATGGTGTCTGCAACCTCACATCGACCACCCCAACTCATGTTCGAAAAATAGCACCGTCGGATGTTGTGAGAAAAATATACCACGGGCCTTATGTGGGATAAATGCAACATCTGGTGGACAACCACTCCTCGGCGATCACCTACGTAGGCGAGCGCGTTTGCGGGTGATGAGTCGGTTGCGGATGGACAGGACGAGTACGACAGCGAGCAGGGCGTACAGACCGATGCTGAGCGGGCTGTGTACAAGTATCGAGAAGTCGCCGTTTGCACTCATGGCCGCGTCTCGGAGGCTTGTCTCGGCGAGCGGACCGAGGACCATGCCGATGATGAGGGGCGCGAGGGGGAAGTCGAGCGCTCGCATCAAGAAGCCGAGCAGTCCGACTCCGAGGAGGAGGAGCAGGTCGAACGCGGACCCGGACGTGGCGTAGATGCCGAGCGCGCAGAACACCGTGATGCCTGCATACAGGTAGGGCCGCGGAATGAGCAGCAGTTTCGCCCAGACCATCGCGAAGGGCAGGTTCAAGATGAGCAGAACGACCATCGCGATGAAGAAGCTTGCGAGCAGGGACCAGACGAGGTCGGGTGCGCGGTCGAACAGCAGCGGGCCCGGCTGAAGACCGTACTGGCGGAACGCCGCCAGCATGATGGCGGCCGTTGCTGAGATCGGCAGGCCGAGGGCGAGCAGTGCGCCCATCGCCATGCTCGTCGTCGAGTTGCCGGCGGCTTCTGGGGCAGCGAGGCCGCGGATCGCGCCGCGACCGAACTGCGGGAACTTCCGTCGGGCGTCGAGGCGCTTCTCCAAGCCGTACGCAAGGAACGTCGGGATCTCGGATCCTCCGGCAGGTATCACCCCGAACGGCAATCCAATCGCTGTGCCGCGCAACCATGCGGGCGTTGCCTCTTTCAGTTCGGCGCGGCTCAGCCACGGGCGGCCCGAGGGGGTGATCAGCTTCTTATCGGAGGTGTGCCGTTCCAGGCAGGCGACATAGATCACTTCGCCGAGAGCGAGCAACCCGACGGTGACCGTGACGAGCGAGACCCCGTCGAACAAGTTCGGCGAATCCATGGTGAACCGCGGTGCACCGGAGACGCCGTCGACGCCGATGACCGCGATGCCCAGCCCGATGAACAGTGCGGTGAGGCCCTTCGTGGCGTTGTCGGTGACGACGGTCGAAGTGGCGGCGAAGGCGAAGACGGCGAGGGCGAAGAACTCCGCCGGGCCGAAACGGCTCGAGAGGTCGGCGAGTGCGGGGGCGAGGAAGACGACGAAGATCGAGGCGATGAAGCCGCCCACGAACGCCCCGATCGCGGCTGTGGCGAGGGCTTGCGCCGCTCGACCGTTCAGGGCCATCTTGTGGCCTTCGAAAGTGGACGCGATGGCGGATGCCTGTCCCGGTGTGTTCATGAGAATGCCCATGGTGGAATCCCCGAACAGGCCACCGAAATAGACCCCCGCGAACATGATGAACGCGGCCGTGGGATCGAGGGAGAATGTCACCGGCAGGAGGAGCGCGACAGCCATCGAGGACCCGAGGCCGGGCAGCACGCCGACCGCCGTGCCGAGAACGCACCCGATGACGACCCACAGCAGGTTCGCCGGTGTCAGAGCGCCGAGGAAGCCTTCGCCGAGCAGTTGCAGAGCATCCATGTCAGAACCCCCCGAGAATGCCGGACGGGAGAGGCAGCCCGAGCATCATGTCGAATCCGATGTAGGCGAGCGAGCTGACGGTGAGTCCGACGGCAAGTGCCTGCAGTGGTTTAGTGGAACCGAAGCCGCGCGCGACGCACCAGAACAGAAGGCTGGCAGCGACCACCCAACCCAGGACGTCGAGGAGGAGCGCGAACGCGGCGAACGAGCCGACCACCCACGCCATCGACCTCACGTCCACGCGAACCGCCCGGCCCAGGGCGCTGTCGGTGTCGGCATCGGCTTCCCCTTCGGTGGTCGCGCTGTCCGATGCGGCGCGCACCCCTCGGACGGCAGGTACCACGAGGACGGCGGCGAAGGCGTAGAGCCCGGCGACGATGATCGCTGGGAAGAACTGGGGGCCGGGAAAGCCAGTGCCCTCGGGCACGCGCATGGTGAAGATCCCGACCAGCAGGTAGGTCGCGAAGGCCGAGATGATGAGCGGCATCGCGACAGCCTTGAGCAGCGCGGCGAAGCCAGGACCCGAGACGAGTCGGAGTCGGTCGCCCACGACGGCGGAGGCCGATGTGGGGTTGGGGGGAAAAGTCATAGTCCCATCTCCTCGTACAGGGCGCGGATGCGCGCTTCCTCGTCGTCGAGGAACGTCTTCAGCTCATCTCCGGTGATGATCCGCTCGGTCCAGTGGTATCGCTCGATCGCGTCCTGCCATTCGGGTGTCTCGACGCTCTCGAGGACGAGGTCCGTGAGGGCGTCGACATCCGCATCCTCGAGGCCCGAAGGGGCAGCGAGCATCCGCCAGTTCGTGAGGGATATGTCGTAGCCCTGCTCCGCGGCGGTGGGTACGTCGATTCCTTCGATGGGTTCGGCGGCGACGAGCGCGAGCGCGCGGAGCCGGCCGGCCTCGATCTGATCGATATTGTCGGGGTAGCCTCCGGCAGCCGCGCGGGCGGTGCCGTTGAGGAGAGCCTGAATGGCTTCGCCACCGCCGTCCGACGAGATGTAGGTCGTGTCGACCGGGTCGATTCCGGCCGCGAGCGCGAGGTCGGTCACCACGAGCTGATCGAAAGATCCACCTCCGGTCCACGGGATCGACTTCGGGTCCTGCTTCCACGCGTCGACGAGGTCGTCGAGGGTTTCATACGGTGAGTCGGCAGGGACGACGATGACGTCGTACTCTTCGACGACGACGGCGAGGGGAGTGACGTCGTCGAGCGTGGCGGAGGAGTCGAACTGGATGGTCGCTGCCAGCAGGCCGGTTCCGCCGACGAGGAGGTTGTTGGGTTGTCCGCTCAGAACGGAAACGTTGCCGAGTGCGATGGTGCCGCCGGCGCCCGGCATGTTCACGACCTGCACGTTGTTGATGAGGCCGTTCGCTTTCTGGGCCTGTTGAAGTTCGCGGGCGACGCCGTCCCAGCCGCCCCCTGCGGCTGCCGGCGCGACGATGGTCATCGAGGCGTTGATCTCTTGGCCGCTTGCGGCGGAAGTGATCGAACCGATGACGGCGATCGTGACGGCGGCAGCGGTGATCGCGCCTCCCGCGATGCGACCGATGAGAGTTCTCGTGGCAGCGCCCTGGCCGGGGGCGCCTTCCAAGCGATGCGTCATTGCTGCTCCATTCGCGCGGACATCGTCGTCTCCGCAAGATCGATCTAGGATTGCACCGCAGGTCACGGCCGACAGTGTCGAGCCGATTTGTTCTCATAAACATGCATGGAACGGATTCCCGGTACTCGGTTCTGGTCTGATCGCGAGGAGGCGAGCACGATGTCGTTCCGACGCCGTCACCGACTGATTCGACTCGCGCTGCTTCTCCTGCCATCGGCGATCACCCTGGCGTCGCTGACCGTCACTGTCGTCGTGGCGCTGTCCTTGCAGGAAAGCAGCATCCGTGAAGGCATCGCAGCCAGGGTGCAGTCGGTCGCGACGAGTATCGCGGGTCTGCCGGATGTGCGCGCCGCCGTGGAGGCGACGAAGAATGAAGGCACGCCCGCCGACCCCGCGGATGCCGCCGATCTGGCCGAGGCGACGGCGCGATTGCAGCCGATAGCCGAACTCGTGGCGCAGGCGGCGGACGTCTATTACGTCGTGATCACGGACGACGAGGGCGTGAGGATCACGCATCCGCTCGTCTCGGAACGGGGGGTGCGGGTGTCGACGACGAACCGATCGGTCCTCGACGGTACGCCGTTTCTCGGCACCGAGACAGGGCCGTCAGGTTCGTCGTTGCGTGCGAAGGTGCCTGTGCGCAGCGATGATGGCGATGTCATCGGGATGGTGGCCGTCGGCGTGCTCGAGTCGGATATCTCCGCGCAGCGCGCAGCAGCGCTCGCGGCGCTGCTGCCCTGGGCCGTCGGAGCGCTTATCGTCGGCACGTTGGCCAGCTCGTTGCTCACCGCGGCGGTCGAGAGGCGCTTTCGTCGACTCGACGGACTCGCGTCGGAGCATGCACAGATGCAGCGGACCACGGCCGCGCTGCGGGAGCAGTCGCACGAGTTCACCACTCGATTGCACGTGATCCACGGGTTGGTGTCGAGGGGCGATCCGAGTGAAGCGCTCGGCTATATCGAGGACCTCGCTCCCGTGACCGGGGCGAACCCCGATGCGGACGGATCAGCGACCGACGCTCCCGCTCTTCGCGAGGCGACCATGCATGCGATTCGGGCAGACCTGCTCAGCGTTGGAGCGCAAGTCGAGTTCGACATCGATCAGGAAGCGGCCTTCGACGATGAACTGGTGTCGGTGCTCGCGAATCTCTGTCGAAACGCCGGCGAAGCGGGTGCCACCCGGGTGCGGTGCGCTGTGCGGGATCACGGTGACCGCCTATCCGGGTCGGTCGACGACGATGGGCCCGGCGTCGATCCGCGCGCTGCGTCGCGAGTCTTCACGATGGGGTACTCGTCCAAGCCCGATCGTTCTGGATGGGGTCGGGGGGTGGGGCTGCATCTCGTGCGGCGCATCCTGACATCGCGCGATGGAACGATCGAAGTCGGATCGTCGTCGCTCGGTGGAGCGCGGTTCTCCTTCGAGATGGCGAGTTCGCGATGACGCACCCGATTCGAGTGCTCGTCGTCGATGACGATCGCGGTGCCCGCGCGCTGCACTGCGCCTTTGTCGCGGAGACGCCCGGGTTCGTCGTTGCGGGCACCGCCGCGACCGGAGAGGACGCGTCCACACAGGCAAAGGCCGGGTTCGACCTGATCCTCCTGGACATGCGGCTTCCGGATATCAGTGGTGTCGAAGTGCTGCACCGGCTGCGGACGCTCGGTCAAGCAGGCCCGGACGTGCTGGTCATCAGCTCGTCGCAAGACCAGACCACGGTACGGCAGGCGCTGTCCGCTCACGTCGTCGGCTATCTGCTGAAACCGTTCACGCAAGAGGCTCTTCGGGATCGGTTGGAGGATTACCGCTCGAAGCGTCAGACCGAGACCGATGCCGGCCGACAGCGCCCCTTCCTGCAGAGCGAGATCGATCGACTGCTCACGACCGGGGGAATCCGTACGGTCGACGACCGTGCGCGCCTCCCCGCGCAGTCTTCGCGGCCGCACGAGGATGAGCGCAGGTTGCCGAAAGGACTTGCCGAGCCGACGCTCAGTCGGATCGTCGAAGCGCTCGATTCCGTGATCGCGATGTCGGCACATGAGATCGCCGAGGTCTGCCACCTGTCGACCGCCACAGCCCACAGGTATCTGACCTACCTCGAGAAGGCGGGAGTCGTCGACCTCGCCCATCGCTATGGCAAGCGGGGACGACCACAGATGCTCTACCGGTTAGCGCCTTAGATGCGGGTGGTGTCACCGGGTTCGGGTGCAGCGGTTGATACCGTCGAGGGCATGATCGTGTTCGGAATCGCCCTCGCTCTCGGAGGACTCGTCCTCTTCTTCTCGTCGCTGGCGAAGACCCTGCGTGCGAACGCGGATGTCGCGATCCCGATGTGGACCAATGCCGCGGTTGTTCCGCCGGGGTCGATCGCGATGCGGTCACTGGGCGGTGGCCTCATCGTCTTCGGGGCGGTGGCGCTCATCGCGGGCGGCGGGTGGTGGTGGCTCGCGATGATCGTGGCGCTGAGCCCGAGCGTCGCCATGGTGCCGATCCTGACCCACAATCGCAAGGTCGCGCAGGAGTCGTAACGCGGCGAGGAGCCACGGTACCCGCGGGTCGCCTCCCCGGCACGCGCTTCGGAGATATCTCAGCGTGCGAAGGAGAGCGTCGCGATCGCCGACTGGATCGCCACGGCCGCGGCGCCGCGAGCCCACGCGGTGAATCCTGATTCGTCGACGTACAGCTCGATGCGATCAGCGCGGGGGTCGCGATCGGCCGAGATCGCCCGCCGGACGGCGGGCTCGGCGACCGAGAAGAGTCCGATGCCGTCGCCGGCGAGCACGGCGGCCGGCTGCATGGTCAGGTTGGCGGCGAGTGCGATGAATCGTCCGAGCGCCTCGCCCGCAGCATCCGCCACCGCTGTCGCCGCGGGGTCGCCGCCCGCAGCGAGCGCCAAGAACTCGTCGTAGTCGACGGGGCGTCGCAGGGCGCCCGAGATCTGGGCGCTGATCGAACCGGAGGTGAGCATCGCCTGCGCGCATCCACGGTGCCCGCGATCGCAGAGCGGGCCGTTCGTGGCGAGCGGGATGTGTCCGCCGAGGCCCACGCCGACCTCGCGCGTGCGCAGCACCTCGTTGTGCGCGACGAGCGCGTATCCGATTCCTTCTCCGATCGTGATCACCGAGAAGCCCGGGAGCCCGCGCCCCATGCCGAACCACCTCTCGGCCTCGGCGAGGGCGACGAGGTCGTTCTCGATCGCGACGGGAAGGCCGGTCGCCTCGGCGAGCATCGCCGCGAACGGGACATCATGCCAGTCGAGGAACGGGGCGAACTCCACGCTGCCGTCGTCGACGGAGCCGCCCAGGCTGACGCCGATGCCCCGCAGGTCGCCGTCGAAGTCGTCGATCGTGGCGCGGATGTCCGCGATGACCGTCGACGGGTCCGTGCCGGACAGGGGTCGTGTCGAGGACGCGACGAGAGCGGCGCGCACGTCGGTCATGACCGCGTGCACGGTGTCTCCGGTCAGCTTGATGCCGACGAAGAATCCTCGGTCGGGGGCGATGTCGAGCGGACGCGTCGGCCGACCGACCGAGCCGTCGACGACGTCGTCGAGTTCGATGAGGAGGCCGGTATCGAGAAACGGCTTCGCGAGCCGGGTGAGGCTCGCCGCCGACAGCCCGAGCCGGGTGGTGAGTGCCGACCGCGAGATCGGACCGTGGATCAGCACTGCCTCAGCGAGCGCTGTCTCGCTCTCTGTGAGCACGGCTACCTCCTCGTTGATTCCATTCTGGCACTAAATCAGCGCCGGAGGAGGACGTGGGGGAGTTGCGGATGCCTCTTGGCGTGGGTTTACTTTCGTGATAGAACTAATCCATGCAATTCAGCAACGAGGCTCTGCAGGAGAGCGTGATGGACGATTTCGAGTTTCTGGCCGCCCAGGATCGCGTGATCCACCTTCACCACGGCGGGACGAGCGTGGTCGTCGACCTCGAGTCCGAGCAGGTGCCCGTCATCGTCCACTGGGGCGAGGAGCTGCTCGACTCCAGTCCCGAGACCCTGCGGGGCATCGCCGTCGCCGCACGCCCGCAGCGAGTCTCGGGCGGATTCGATCGCACGGCGCGGCTGAGCGTGGTCGCGACGGAGGGGTCGGGGTGGCTGGGGACACCGACGATCGAGGGGCACCGTGCGGGCGCGGGCTTCAGCATCAAGCCCGAGATCATCGAGGTCGAGGCCGATGAGCACTCGGCTATCGTCGTGCTGGACGACTCGGAGGCCGGACTCCGCCTCCGATGGGAGATCGAGGTCGGCACCGGCGGGCTGCTGCATCAGCGCATGACCGTCAGAAATGCCGCGGAGAGCGACTACTCCCTCGATGCGCTCCATCTCGCCTTCCCCACGCCGTGGGACGCCACCGAGCTCCTCGATACGACCGGGCATCATCTTCGCGAACGCGCCGCACAGCGCCGCAGCTTCACGCTCGGAACCCACCTGCGGGAGAGCCGTCGTGGGCGACCCGGCGCCGACGCGACCGTGCTGCTGGCGGCCGGCCGGCCCGGCTTCGGGTTCGAATCCGGTCGGGTGCACGGCATCCACGTCGCCTGGAGCGGGAACCACCGGGTCCTCGCCGAGCGGGTCGTGAGCGGCGACGCCTTCCTCGCGGGCGGCGAGCTGTTCGCTCCCGGCGAGGTCGTCATCGCTGCCGGGTCCTCCGTTTCGACGCCCTGGGTCATCGGCTCGTGGGGAGACGGACTCAACCAGCTCTCCCAGCGCTTCCACACCGAGTGGCGCGACCGGCCGCAGCATCCGCAACGACCACGTCCGGTGACGCTGAACACGTGGGAGGCCGTCTACTTCGACCACGGCTTCCAGCGTCTGTCGGCGCTCGCGGATGCGGCAGCGGCTGTCGGGATCGAGCGATTCGTGCTCGACGACGGGTGGTTCACCGGTCGTCGCGACGACACGCGAGGACTCGGCGACTGGGAAGTCGATGCCGAGATCTGGCCCGCCGGGCTGCATCCCCTCGTCGGCAAGGTCTGCGATCTCGGAATGGAGTTCGGCCTGTGGGTCGAACCCGAGATGGTGAACCCCGACAGCGACCTCGCCCGCGCGCATCCCGACTGGATCCTCCGTGGCCGGACGTCGCTGCCGCATTCGGCACGGCAGCAGCAGGTGCTGGATCTCGCGAACCCGGATGCCTACCGGCACATCGCGGATCGGCTCCACGCCCTCCTGTCCGAGTACTCGATCTCCTACCTCAAGTGGGACCACAATCGCGATCTCGTCGATGCGGGCAGCGGGCCCGGGGGAGCACCGCGCGTGCGCGAGCACACCCTCGCCCTCTATCGCCTGCTGGATGAGCTCAAATCGAAGCATCCGGGTCTGGAGATCGAGAGCTGTGCATCGGGCGGTGCGCGAGTGGACCTCGGCATCCTCGACCGCATGGATCGCATCTGGACCAGCGACAGCCTCGACCCGATCGAGCGGCTCGAGAACCAGCGCTACACGGGACTCGTCGTCCCTCCCGAGATGATGGGCATGCACCTCACCAGCCCTGTCGTGCATTCGTCGGGGCGCGCGGTGTCGCTCGAGCTGAGCGCGGCCGTCGCCCTGCTCGGGCATTTCGGTGTCGAGTGGGATCTCACCTCGGCCGACGATGCGACGCGGGAGCGTGTCGCGGCATGGATCACCCTGGCCAAGAGGCTGCGTCCGTTGATCGCCGGCGGCACCGTCGTCCATGTGGATGGCGTCGAGCCCGGCATCGACGTGCGCGGGATCGTCGCGGCGGATGCCGAATCGGCGGTGTTCACGATCACCCAGGTCGCGACGAGCGCCGCGTACCCGGCCGGTCGCATCCGGTTCCCGGGGCTGCATCCGGCTCGCACCTACGAGCTCCGCATCCTTTCGCGTCCCGCCGATGACCCGGCTCAGTCGCCGCTCGCGTGGGCGGAGGAGCCGGTCACGATGACCGGTCGCGAACTGGGGAGCATCGGCGTTCGACCTCCCGTGCAGTTCCCTCAGCAGGCGACCGTCATCGAGTTCGTTTCACAGCACTGACCGATCAGCAGTTTTCACGCGCAAGGAGGCGCACACATGAGAATCAGACATCGACAGCAGGCCAGGGTGGTCGCGATGGCGGCCGCTCTCGGTACCGTCGTCGCGCTGGGCGGGTGCGCAGCGACGCCGAATGACGGCATCACCACGCTGAGCTTCTTCCAGTTCAAGGGCGAGGCACTCGAGGACTTCAACGCGATCATCGCCGACTTCGAAGCCGAGAACCCCGACATCCGGGTCGTGCAGAACCAGGTCGCGGACTCCGAGACCCTCATCCGCACGCTCCTCGTCAAGGACAAGGCGCCCGACGTCATCACCCTGAACGCGAACGGCGGATTCGGCGACCTCTCTCAGGCCGGAGTGTTCTATGACTTCTCGGCCGAACCGGTGCTGCAGACGATCAACCCCGCGGTCCAGGAGATCCTCGCCGAGCTCGGCACGAAGCCGGGAGAGGTCAACGGGCTCGGCTACGTCAACAACGCCAACGGCGTGATCTACAACCAGGACATCTTCGAGGAGCAGGGGCTCGAAGTGCCGGAGACCTGGGACGAGTTCATCGCCGTCTGCGATGAGCTCCAGGCGGCGGGGATCACGCCGTTCTACGGCACGCTCGCCGATTCGTGGACCGGGATGCCGTCGTGGAACGCGCTCGGCGCCTATGCCTCACAGGATGGGTTCTTCGACGACCTCCGGGCAGAGGGCGACGACGTCGGCCCCGACTCGGCCGTGTCGTTCGAGCAGGACTTCCCGGAGGTGATGGCTCAGCAGGCGGAACTCTTCTCCTACATGCAGGAGGGATATCGGGGCAGCACCTACGACGACGGGAACGCGGCTTTCGCGCGCGGTGAGTCGGCCATGCTGCTGCAGGGAATCTGGGCGCTCAACCCGGTGAAGGCCATCAACCCGGACATCAATGCCGCGATCTTCCCCTACCCGGCCGCGGACGATCCCGATGATCGACTGCTGGTGTCGGGCGTCGACGTCGTCGTCACGATGGCGAAGGACACCCCGCACCGTGAGGAGGCGCTCCGTTTCATCGAGTACCTGTTCGATGTCGGCGTGATCGAGGACTTCGCCGCATCCCAGAACATGATCCCCTCCGTGGAGGGTGCCGAGCTCAGTGATGACCCGGCTCTGCAATCCGTGAAGCCGTACTTCGACGACGGACGCATCACCGGTTTCATCGATCACCAGGTGCCGCCGAGCATCCCGCTGGTCGCGATCGTCCAGCAGTTCCTGTTCGACGGAGACGCGGATGCGGCGCTGTCGACCCTCGACAGCGAGTGGCGAAAAGTCGCCGCCCGCACCATCCCCGTGACGGGAGATCAAGAATGAGCACTCTCACCAGCGCCGTGCGCGCCACCACGGCGGGAACCGACAAGAAGAAGCGGGCGACTCGCGTCCGCACCTCGGGCTCGCGAGCCCTGCCGGCCTTCTACTGGATGGTCTGGCCCGCGGTCATCGCCTTCGCGGCGTTCCACACCATCCCGGTCATCGTGGGCATCTTCTTCAGCTTCACGAACTACGCGGGATACGGCGATTGGAACTTCGTCGGGATCTCCAACTACCTCAACCTCTTCAAGGACGACCGTGTCCTGAAGGCCTACGGGTTCTCGTTCCTGTTCGCCATCGTCGCGACGATCCTCACGAACGTGATCTCACTCTCGATCGCGATGGGGCTCAACGCCAAGATCCGCGCCCGGAACTTCTGGCGCGGCGTCTACTTCGTCCCCTACGTGCTGGCGATCCTCGTGATCGGCTACGTCTTCCAGTTCCTCTTCTCGAGTTCGCTGCCGAAGATCCTGTCGGGGATACCGCTCTTCCGGGACAACATCCTCACCAATCCCGACTGGGCGTGGACGGCCATCGTCGCACTCGCGGTCTGGCAGGCCTGTGCCTTCTCGATCATCATCTATCTCTCGGGCCTGCAGACGATCCCGAGCGAGCTCTACGAGGCCGCGTCGCTCGACGGCGCCTCGTCGTGGCGTCAGTTCGGATCGATCACCTTCCCGCTCATCAGCGCGTTCTTCACCATCAACGTCGTGCTGAGTCTCAAGGGCTTCCTGCAGGTGTTCGACCCGATCGTCGCCCTCACGAACGGAGGGCCGGGGACCTCGACCGAATCGGTCACCCTCCTGGTCTTCCGCGGTGGATTCTCCGGAGGAGAGTTCGCCTACCAGACCGCGAACGCCGTGATCTTCTTCATCGTGATCACGGTCGTCTCGCTCGTGCAGTTCCGGTTCCTTCAGCGCAGAGAGGCCGATATCTGATGACCACCGCAACCACGATCCTCGCCGAAGCCGAGGCGACGACACCGCGTCCTCGCTGGCGCGGGCGCCGCCCCGCCGAAGACGATGACACCCGCAAGACGAACTGGTGGGCGACCGCGCTCATCGCCGTCTGCTCGCTCACGGTTCTCATCCCGCTCTACCTCGCCGTCGCCGTCGCACTCAAGACCCCGGAGCAGCTGGCCGCGGGCAACGGCTTCGAATGGCCGAACCCGATCCGGTGGGAGAACTTCGCCGACGCCTGGCAGCGGACGGCGTTCCCGCAGGCGCTGCTCAACACGGCCATCATCACCGTCGGAGCCGTCGTGTTCACGCTGCTGACCAGTTCGGTCGTGGCCTATGCGCTGGCGCGCAACAGCCATCGCCCGTTCTTCAAGGGAGTGTTCTTCTACTTCCTCGCCGCCCTGTTCATCCCGTTCCCGATCATCATGCTGCCGCTCGTCAAGCAGACGTCGTTGCTCGGGCTCGACAACCAGGTCGGCATGATCGTGCTCTACACGATCTTCGGGATCTCGCTGAACGTCTTCATCTACAGCGCCTACATCCGCTCGATCCCGATCGAGCTCGAAGAGGCGGCGCGCGTCGACGGGGCATCCACCTGGCGGGTGTTCTGGCAGATCGTGTTCCCGCTGCTCATGCCGATGAACGCGACCGTCGGCATCCTCACCTGTGTCTGGGCGTGGAACGACTTCATCATGCCGCTCGTCGTCCTCACCGACCCCGGTGCGCGCACCATCCCTCTGGCGCAGTACGTGTTCCAGGGGCAGTACAACACCGATTACACGACCGCCTTCGCGTCGTATCTGATGGCGATGGCACCGCTGCTGGTCATCTATATCTTCTCGCAGCGGTGGGTCATCTCCGGAGTCACCCGGGGGTCGATCAAGTAGTCCGAACGTGTCCTTCACGCCAGTTCGTCGATACGCGGCGGGTCTGCCCCCGGCCGGGACACGGTGATCGCTGCGGCGCGTGCGCTGAACCGGAGGAGTTCGGCGAGTGAGCTGTCATCGATGCGGCGGAGCCTCTCACGAGCGTCGGCGGAGTCGAGCCCGAGTGCGACGAGGCCGTGGATGAGTGCGCTCATGAACGTGTCACCGGCCCCGACGGTGTCCACGACGTCCACTCGTTGCCCGCGGACACGGGTCACCCCGGCGCGCGACACCGCGAAGGCGCCCCTCGCGCCCGTCGTCACCACGATCACGGAGGGGCCCCGCAGCAGCCAGGACCGAGCGACTTCGAGCGGATCGACGTCGGGATGGAGCCAGGCGAGATCCTCGTCGCTGGCCTTGACGAGGTCGGCCAGGGCGACGAAGCGCTCGACGTCGACGACTGCCTGGGCGCGGTCGGGGAGGAGTGCCGGACGGACGTTGGGGTCGTAGGTGATCAGCGACGATGCACGCATCTCCAGAAGAAGGGCGCGTACCGCGGCTGCGCCGGGGGCGAGCAGTGCGGCGATGGATCCGGTGTGCACGATCCCGGCAGGGTCGGCGCGTGCGGCCGAGACGTCGGCCAGAGACCAGTCGATGTCTAACTCGTACCGCGCCGAACCCGCGTCGTCGAGGTACGCGGTCGCGGTCGCGGTTCGCGGCACGACGGACGCAGCGACCTCGACCTCCGCTTCTGCGAGCCAGGTGCGGATCTGAGCGCCATGCGGATCCGCGCCGAGCTGTGTCAGGAGCTGCGCTCTGTCACCGAGCCGGCCGAGCGCCAGGGCGACATTCGCCGGGCTCCCGCCGGGGCTCTCGTCGATGCGTCCATCCCCGCGATGGACCACATCGACGAGAGCTTCGCCGATGACGAGGACGGCACCGCTCATGAGCGTCCGGCCGGCGTCAGAAACGAGAGGACGGTGCGCGGCTCGACGATCCTCGGCGTGAGCCGGGCATTGAAGGCGGTCCCGGCTTCCGCACGCAGGTGCTCCTCGAACGCCTCCAGGTCCCGGTAGATCTCGAAGACGAGGAACCGATCCGGATCCTCGGTGCGGCGATACACCTCGAACGTCGTGTTGCCAGGTTCCGCCCGCACGGACGCCGCGTAGTCCTGAGCCAGGGTATCGACCTCGTCGGCCAGGCCGGGCCGCGCCGTGAACTCGGCAGAGACGACGACCTGTTCGTCGCTCATGCCTGCGTCGCGCCGGTCATGATCGCCACGGCATCCGTCATGCTGTGCGACTGCGGTGTGATGGTCGCGGCGCGCTTGCCCAGACGCTGGATGTGGATGCGGTCGGCGACCTGGAACACGTGCGGCATGTTGTGCGAGATCAGGATGACGGGCACGCCGCTGCTGCGCAGGTTCTCGATGAGCTCGAGCACCTGGTTCGATTCGCGCACGCCGAGGGCGGCCGTCGGCTCGTCGAGCACGACGACCTTCGAGCCGAAGGCCGCGGCCCGTGCGACCGCGACGGCCTGGCGCTGACCTCCGGAGAGGTTCTCGACCGACACCGTCACATCCTGGAGCGTGGAGATCCCGAGCTTCATCACCTGATCGCGGGCATCCTGACGCATCCCGGCGGTGTCGAGCGCGCGGAAGACGGAACCCAGGATGCCGGGCTTGCGGCGCTCGCGTCCGAGGTACAGGTTGGAGGCGACGTCGAGGGCGGGGGAGACGGCGAGAGTCTGGTAGACGGTCTCGATGCCCGCGTTGCGAGCATCCTGGGGTCCCTTGAAGTGGACCTCCTGGCCGTCGAGCAGCAGTTGCCCGTCGTCGGGGATGTAGGCGCCCGTGAGGCACTTGATGAGTGTCGACTTGCCGGCGCCGTTGTCGCCGATGACCGCGAGGACCTCGCCGGCGTGGAGCTGCAGGCTCACGCCGTCCAGTCCCACCACACGACCGAAGGTCTTCACGAGGCGCTTCGCCTCGAGGACGGGCACACCGGTGGGTACCGGTGCGAGGGAGGGGGCTTCAGCTGCGTTGGTCACTTGCGTACCTTTCGAATCCACTGGTCGATGGCGACCGCGACGATGACGAGGATGCCGATGGCGAGGGTCTGGTAGAGGCCGTCGACGCCGGCGAGGAAGAGTCCGTTGCGGAACACTCCGACGATGATCGCTCCGAGCAGCGTTCCCCAGATGATTCCGCGACCACCGAAGAGCGAGGTGCCGCCGATCACGACGGCGGTGATGGAGTCGAGGTTGAGGTCGGTTCCGGCGTTGGGACTGGCGGCGCCGGAGCGTCCGATTTGGATCCAGGCCGCGACGGCGAGGATGGCGCCGGCGGCGATGTAGACGCTGAACAGCACCCTCTTCGTCGAGATCCCGGCGAGGCGAGCGGCGTCTTCGTCGTCGCCGACAGCGTAGACGTGGCGGCCCCAGGCCGTGCGGCCGAGGATGTAGGCGACGAGCGCGTAGAGCGCGAGCATGATGAGCACGCCGACGGTGAGGCGGACGTCGCCGAGAGGCAGCGCCGTCGACGTCCACGTGAGCATCTCCGGCATGTCCGACTTCCGGATGGTCTGGCCGCCGCTGTACAGCAGGGTCAAGGCGATGAACACGTTGAATGTTCCGAGCGTCGCGATGAACGGCGGCAGCTTGACCCGCGTGACGAGCAGGCCGTTGAGGGCACCTGCCGCGAGGGCGGCCAGAAGGCCGGCGAGCAGGGCGATGGGTGCCGGGAGGCCGTTGTTCGCCGCGGTCTGCGCCATCACCATCGATGTGCCGATCATCAGCGCTCCGACCGACAGGTCGATACCGGCGGTGAGGATGATCAGGGTCTGCGCGATCGCGACGGTTCCGACCACCGAGACCTGGTCGAGGACGAGCGACAGGTTCGCCGCGGCGAAGAAGCGGGGGTTGATGGTGCCGAACACGATGATCGCGACGACGAGCACCACGGCGGGACTGATGGCCGGGTAGCGGTGGAGGATGCCGCGGAGGCGGTCGACCGGCGTGCGATGGTCGAGGAACTCCGCCGCGAGATCCAGGGAGGATGTGGGGGCTGATTGCGTCACGATGCCATTTCCAATGTTCGGTGCGAGGGTCGCCGCGGGCAGGCGATCTGCCCGCGGCGACCGCGGGTTGCTTACTCGCCGCCCCAGCAGATGCCGGAGGCCTCGGCGGTGTCGATCGACTTCACGCCGTCGACGGGCTGGTCGGTCACGAGCTCGACGCCCGTGTTGAAGAAGTCCAGCCCCTCGGAGTTCTCGGGCTTGGTGCCGTCCGTGACGAGGTCGACGATGGCCTGGACGCCCAGCTCGGCCATCTTCACCGGGTACTGCTGACTCGTCGCGTCGATGATCCCGTCCTCGACCTGACCGACACCGGCGCAGCCGCCGTCGACCGAGAGGATCAGGACGTCGTCCTTGTCTTTGCCTGCGGCCTCGAGGGCCTGGTAGGCGCCGTACGCGGCGGGCTCGTTGATCGTGTAGACGACGTTGATGTCGGGGTTCTTGGCGAGCAGGTTCTCCATCGCGGTGCGGCCGCCGTCTTCGGCGCCCTGCGAGGCCTCGTTGCCGACGATCGTGTAGTCGCCGCCCTTGCCTCCCGTGTACGAGCCCTCGGACTCTTCGTCGCCGTTGACCTGCTCGTCGCCGAGCTCGATGCCGAGCCCGTCGAGGAAGCCCTGGTCGCGGTTGTAGTCGACGCTCACCGCCTTGTCGTCGAACAGATCGACGAGGCCGATGACCGCTTCTTCGCCGTCGAGCTTCTCGGCCGTCCACTGGCCGATGTACTGGCCGGCGAGGTAGTTGTCGGTCGCGAAGGTGATGTCGACGGCGTCGGCGGGGTCGGGTGTCGTGTCGAGAGCGATCACGAAGATGCCGGCGTCGCGGGCCTTCTCGATCGCGTCGAGGACGGCGGGACCGTTGGGCGTGATCAGGATGCCCTTGTCGCCCTTGGAGATCGCGGCCTCGATGGCCTGGATCTGCGTGTCCTCGTCGCCGTCTTCCTTGCCCGCGGCCAGGGTGAGTGTGACGCCGTCCTTCTCGGCGGCGGCCTTCGCGCCGTCCTGCATCGCGACGAAGAACGGGTTGGAGTTGGTCTTCACGATGAGCGAGACACCGATCGTGTCATCCGAGGAGCCGCCGCCCGGTGTGGTGCCGCCGGAACATCCGGTGAGCGTCAGCGCGAGACCGGCGGACACCGAAACCGCGGCGAGAAGCGCGCGGTTGAATCGTGGGGTGAGCTTCGTCATTGAGTTCCCTTTCGGCCTTCGTCGCCCTGTTGACAACGATGTCAAAGGCAGTTCTACTCGATCGCTGAAGTAGAGTCAAGTCACCCTTCAGGAAATGAGACTCAAGCGTGACAACGATGTCGACATCTGCTGCGCAAAGGCCCCGAGCGACCATGAAGCATGTCGCCGCACTCGCCGGCGTCGGCGTGAAGACCGTGTCGCGCGTCATCAACGACGAGCCGAACGTGACGGAAGCCACCGCCGAACGCGTGTGGAACGCGGTTCGCGAGCTCGACTACCAGCTCGACCTCCAGGCGGGCAGCCTCCGGCGGGCGGACGGACGCACCCGCACGCTCGGCCTTCTGGTCGGCAGCGTGGACAACCCGTTCGCCGGCGCCATCCACCGGGCGGTCGAAGACATCGCCGCCGCCCGCGGGGTCGCCGTCTTCGCCTCGAGCATGGACGACGATGCCGGACGGGAGTCCGAGGCGGTCCGGGCCTTCCTGCAGCGACGCGTGGACGGGCTGATCCTGACCACGGCCAGCGATCACCCCGAGTATCTCGCGCTCCTCCGGGACCGCGGTCTGCCCGTCGTCTATGTCGACCGCGAGCCGATGGAAGCCGACGTCGACACCGTCGCGAGTGACAACCGCGCCGGTGCGGCCGCGGCCACGGCTCATCTCATCGCGCACGGCCACCGGCGCATCGCGCTGCTCGCCGACCGCCTCGATCTGGTCACGGCTCGCCAGCGCCACCAGGGCTACCTCGATGCCCATGCGGAGGCGGGGATTCCTGTGCCCGAAGACCTGATCGTCGCGGGCCTGCACGATGCGAAGGATGCCAACGCGGCGCTCGGTCAGCTCCTCTCGTCGAACGAGCCGCCCACTGCTGCCTTCAGCGCGCAGAACCTCATCACCATCGGCGCGCTGCACGCCCTCCGCGACGCCGGACGGGCGCGCACCACAGCGCTCGTCGGCTTCGACGACGTCGCCCTCGCCGACCTCATGGATCCCGGTGTCACGGTGGTCGCACAAGATCCGCAGCGCATCGGGACGTACGCGGCGGAGCGGGTGTTCGCGCGCCTCGGCGGCGACGATGAAGCGCCGGTGCGCACGGTCGTCCCGGTGACTCTCGTGCAGCGAGGCAGCGGAGAGATCGCCCCCCACGGCCGCGGCTGAAGCGACGGCCGTGCACGCTGTTCCGGTCTGGGGTCAGTCGAAGACCGGGCTGAGGAAGCGCCGCTCGTAACGGCGGATGCACTGGGTTCTGCGTGCCAGGTCGAACGCGTCGATGCACTCGGGATCGGTCTTCGAGGCGGTCCGGTAGACCTCGTACTCGGCGAGCGAGGGGAACGTGAACAGCGCGAACGCTTCGTCGCTGTCGCCCTCACTCGGCAGGAAGTAGCCGTGGTGGGTTCCGCCGTGCTTCGCGACCAGTCGGATCCACGTGCGGCCGTACTCGGTGAAGTCGTCGAGCTTGTCGGGGTCGATCTCGTAGCGCAGGTGAACTGTGATCATGTCGTTCATCCTCCCAGTTCGGTCCGCGCACTCGATTCCTGCCGTGGATGTCTCGAGGGCGTAGATTGCATTGCGTGGAGCTCTCCGACATCCTCGCCGTCATCGGTCTCGTCCTTCTCGCGCTCGGGGGTGGGACGTTCTGGTCGTTCTCGACCGGCGTGATGCCGGGCCTGGCACGCACCGACGACGAGACCTTCGTGACCGCGATGACATCGATCAACCGTGCAGTGATGAACCCGCTGTTCCTGCTGCCGATCTTCGTGCCGCCGGTGCTGCTCGTGGGGGCCGGGCTCATCGATCTGACCGGTGCACGCGGCTGGCTGCTCGTCGCGGCGGGTGTCGTCTTCTTCGTCGGGGCGATCCTCGTGACCGCCGGTGGCAATGTCCCGCTGAACAACGCGCTCGACAGTGCCGCGTCGTCGGCCGCTGCGGCTCGGTCCGCCTTCGAAGGGCGCTGGAACCTGTTGAACGGCCTGCGCTCGCTGGCGTCGGTCGTGGCGTTGGTGCTGGGCGTCCTGGCGCTCGTGCTCTGAGTGCTCTCGTGGTAGTCGCCTGCCGCGGACGCCGATTCGATGTCAGCGGCGGGGCGGTCGCGCAGGCCGAGGTGCTCGCAGGGTCTGGACCAGAATGGGGCAGTTGGAGCACCGAGGTTGGGAGTCGCTGCAGCGCACGGAACCACGGCGATCGGGGACGTGCTTTCCGCGCGGAAGGTTGTCGCCTCTCGTCCAGGCCCACACGGCTCCGCCGCCGAGCATGAGACCTGCGGTGACGTAGCCGGCGAAGCACGCCGCGAATCCCCACTGTCCGAGTGTGACCCAGTGCCACGCGACGAGCGCCGAACCGCAGCTCGTGATCAGCGAGGCTGCCAGCGAGGGGAAAAAGACAGCGGGTCCGGTTCGGGAGGAGTCATTCCACGCCACCGCAGTCGGGAACATCACGATCATTCCCCCGACCAGCGCGATGATGATACCCGCGGACAGGTAGAGGACGAAGAATGGAAGGGTGCCGTCTTCTCTCGCGGCGAACCCGACGACGACGACGGCGGCGCCGGCCAGGATGAGCGAGCCGCCGAAGCCGGCAGTGCCTCGCCGGATGGCAGTCACACCCACGGCCACTGCCGCGACGGCGAGCCCGGCTAGTGCGTTCCCGAAGAACACCTGACCGCGGAGCAACACTTCCGCGGCAGTGCCCGCCACGGCCAGCCCGATCGCCAAGAACCCGATGCCGATTCCCCGGCGCCTTCCCAGCAGCACGAGGAAAGCCAGTGCGGCCAGGAAGGTCGTCTGCAGAAGGAAGAACAACGCGTGTGCGGTGTTGCCGCGGAGCATCTCGCGGATCATCAATCCCGCGCCACCGCAAGTCAGCGCCACGATCGTCATGCCGAGTGTGGTGACGCCGGAGCGGAAGGCGACCACCCGCAGTCGATGGATCATCGTGTGCTGGGCAGCCCGCTCCCGTGCAAAGGTGATCGCGAATGCTGTCAGCACCATCCACGTGGCGGCGAACACGAACGAGGTCGATCCCACGTCGGGAGAATCGAGCACGACCAGCAGTACGACGATCCCTCCGTGTGCGCTGCCGACCACGACGAGCGACAACGTCGCACGGCGTTCGAACTCCTCCGAAGAACACCGTTCCCAGGTCAGCACGACGTTGACGACCACGAAGGCGATCGAGAACAGCATGAGCAGCAGGAACGCTATGACGGCGAAGATGTGCACCCCCTGCCACCAGCCCGCAAGGGCCTGGAAGGCGGCGAGCAGCGAAGCGAGCGTGCCACCGACCCATGCCAGCTTCGCCAGGTCGAACGGTGGCGACTTGCGAGGGTCGCGCCCCTGGGCGTTCTCGCGGACATTCTTCTTCTTACCCATGCGATTCCTCCAGCCTGAGGATCCGCACGGGAGGCTCATCCGCGAGATATCCTGTTGGCATACTTTCTAGCACGCTGCGACATTTATGGATACCTCCCTGGTGCAGTTGGATGAAGAAAGTCTGACGGAGTCGCATCCGGCTTGACTGCTGTTGCCGACAGGTCCATAGTGAGAGGGTGACTCAGGCCGTACAGGGGGAAAACATTGTCGCGCTTGCTGAGGGGTTCCGTCAGACAATTCTGGGATCCCCCGCCGCGTGGCAGGGTCTTGAACTCGGTCCACTCATCGTGGTCGTGCGCGACAACGACGGACTCTGGCGGCCCGACTACCTGGCGCGTGCACGCGACGTGCTCCGCCTGGTGCTGCGAGCGGCGGTGTGGGCGCGCGATCTCGTCTTCTACAAGAACGCCGACATCGACGATGCAGTTCGCGAGGTCGGCCTCCGCTGGGGGGTGGAGTCCTTCCCTGCGCATCACACCGGCGCTGAGGCGCGACGGGTGCTCCGTTGGGCAGATGCCTTAGCGGCTGACTCGAGCGTCATTGCGGTGCTCCACACCTGGATCGCAGACACCGCCGTCGGACCAGGTGTCGAGAGTGCATCTGACCTGGCGTCACCGAGCTGGCCGATCGCTCGACCGGAAGAGTGGCCACCGATCGGGTCGGGCGAGCAGCGGCAGCTCGTGCATTCGGCCATGCAGAGTCTCGGCGCTCACCCCCTCCTCCGTCATGGCGAAGCAGAAATGCTCGAAGTGCTTCGTCGGCGCGTAGCGGAACTGCACATGAGGTACCTCGGCGAGGATCCGCGAACCAACACGCGCTTCTTCCATCTCCGCCATCAGGTCATCCGCGCGTGGTTCAACCGCGATCTCCTCGATCTCCACGGAGCGCCGGCGGCGACCGGTGAGGGAGACGAGCTCACGGGCCCGGCAGCAGCGGTGGCGCGCTCGCAGGCCGCCATCGCGGCGATGCTGTTTCACGACACGGTCATCAATTGGAACCAGGACGCGATATCGGCCATCGTCGAAGGCCGGTATGCCTGGCGCATCGCGCTCGGCGAGTTCGAACCTCTTGAGCAGCTCGTGCGTCGGCGTCGGCACCGCAGCTCGACGGGGCCGCCGTCCCTGCTGCGCCCTGCGCGCGGGATGTTCGAGGAACCCGCATTCGTCTTGAATACTTCACCGACCGCTCGGGAACTGCTCCGCCGTGCCGAAGAGTTTCGCGCTAGCCGAGACCGTCCTCACCTGGCCCGCTACCTCGCTCTCCGGCAGGACGTGAAATGGGAGCGGAGCAGCTACGAGGATCGTCGGGTCGTCCTGCTCGCCGATCAGCAGGTGCACCTCGCCGCGGTGGGAGTGGCGAGTAGACGCGACGTCCAGCAGTTGGACCGCTTTCTCGGTCAGTCTGCGACACTTCGGCCCCCGTATGCCGAGTTCATCCCGCGGGATCGATCGCTGTCGAACAGCAAGCGCGGGGCCATCGAGTCTGCACTCGATGGCGGGAGGAAGGGCATGCAGAGTCTCCGCGAGAACGCACCTGCCTCGCCGCTCGTCTCGGCGAAGCGCGCCGAGACCGAAACCGAGCATCAACTCGCCCTCGCGATCGCCGGTACCCTCGCGAAAGTGCTCGAGAAGCTCCTGGCGGACTATTCCGCTCCCGCCGCCCGTCACGAGGGACGCCACCGCCTCGTGGAGTGGGTGAGCGCGGCGGACTATTGGTCGAACCTCGCACTCGAGCTCCTGCAGCGCATGGAGGATGAGGGGTGGCTGCAGACGGAGCGGCTGCAGGAGGGCTACCTTGCCGACAGGCGATGGCGATCGCAGACCCGCATCATCCGGCATCGTGTTCTCTGCGCGGTGTTCTCGCTCAGCAACATGGAAGCGCTGCAGGGAGGCGGCACCGATCTGCGGGATCGGATCGGAATCGATCGGGAGGCGCTCTCATCTGCGTACCTGGAGATGGTGCAGGTCCAGGAAGTGGCCGCCGCGCAGCCCCTTCTGATCACTCAGCTTGCACTCTGGCATGGATTCCTGATGTCGAATGAGATCCCGTTCGAGCCAGACCTGATGAGCGTCGGTCTGCGCCGCTACGACTACCTGACATCTTCTGAACTGCGGCCGCGAGCATCCGAGTCGACGATCGGTTTCGACTCGGAACGTCGGATGCTCGCAGCCGCCAGATTGATCGACGCTGATTGGGACTCGGGAGTGCTCGAGCGGATCCCGGCGCAATCGACGGCATGGATCGCGCTGGATCTGAGCAGCAACGGCGCCTATTCGGAATGGCGGCACGCGACGGCGGGGCTGCGGCGTGCGGCCAGGGGCGAGGAGTGAGCGAGTGTTGCGCTGTTAGCACGTCTCTCCAGCTTCGCAAGGCACTGTTCGCATCCGTCGGCGTCTCGTAACCTGCACCGATGAACACTCGCAATCGTGTCCGTGCTCTCGTTCCTGCCGGCGTGATCGTCGCGGCGTGCCTCATCTCCGGGTGCACGGCGAACGGAGGGGAACCTGCCGGGTCGTCTGACCCCTCAGCATCCGCTTCTCCTCCCTCGCCATCTCCGTCTGCGTCGTCGGCAGGGGAGTTCGCCTACCCGGCCACCGACGAGCCGACACAGGTCGGGATCGCCCTCAAGTACGAGGGCGACGATCCGTCGGGCGAAATCATCGCCGGACCGGCCGTGCTCGTCGCCGACCGACCGTTCAGCGTCGAAGGACAGTGCGAGGGGAGTGACGTCGGATTCGAGGTGATCACGGCTGACGGCGAGAAGCGCGTGCTGACCGAGGGCGCCTTCGACTGCGCAGCCCCGCCGGCCGGCGAGTACACCTACCAACTGCCGTACGCCGGTCCGATCCAGGTGAATCTGACGGACACGGAAGGCGTCGATCGGGCCTGGGTGCGCGTCGTCCAGCCGTGACGATCGCTCCTAGGTCGGCACCTCGACGCGGCCGGCCGATTTCTGCTCGGCGGGCTCGGGCACGAGGTAGAGACCGCTCGGCGAGTTGGCCGTGAACGCGAGCGCCTCGATCCACTCCCTGTTGATCGCCGGCTGCCGGCTGCCGCTGTACTTGAACACGAGCGAGCTTCCTGCATGCACCCAGACCGTCGTGCGGCCGCCCCCGACGCTGGGGTCCTCGCGCCAGGAGAAGTTGAACGGCTCCGCTCGGCGGAGCTTCGCCGTCATGACCAGCTGAAGGTGGGTCAGCGCCCGATCCTCGATCTCGGTCTTGACGTTGCCCTCGTAGATGAATCGCCCCATCGTGTCTGTTGACTCCCCGTCTGCGACTTACGGCGTATGCCTGTTCATTGTTTACACTGTAAGGCGACGATCTGCAAACGCGAATGCTCCCCTACGGCAGGGGTGGGAAAGCGGCGGGGTGACTACTGCGCGAGTTCGGCGCTCAGGCGATCGAGCAGACTCTCGAGCGACGCTTCGAACTCCTCGTCGCTGCGGTCTTCGCTCAAGAGCGGACGCAACCGGACGATCTGGGCATCGCTGTCGACCTCGGTCTCCCCGTCGCGCTCCGGTACGTCAGCCCCACCCTCGTCCAGTGGCTCCTCGAGCGGACTGATCTCGGCCCCTCGCACGGCGGACTCCAACAGCAGCTGGCCGAGCAGAAAGCTGCTGAAGGACCGGTAGGTGTCGACCGCCTGCCGGTCGGAGAAGCCGTGGCCGATGAGCGTGTCGAGGAACAGCTCGACCAGCTCCACGCTCCGCAGTGGCGGGCGGAGCCAGGGAGCTGCTGGGTGACGGGTGGCCACCAAGGGGAAGGCACGGGGATGGTCGATGGCGATCTGCCGTACGCGATGCGCGACCGTCTGGAGAAAGCCCTGCCAGTGGCCGGTGATCTCCTCGTCGAAGCTCGCGGTCAGGTCGCCCATCAGCACAGAGGTGACGCCTTCGAGGAGGTCTTCCCTGCCGTGGACGTACCGGTAGAGAGACATCGCCTCCACGCCGAGCTCCTGTGCCAAGGAGCGCATCGACAGGCTCTGCGCACCGATCGTGTCGATCTGCTCCAGCGCCGTCGTGACGATCAACTCGCGGCTGAGTCGTCCGGCCGCCGAGTCGCGCTGCTTCTCCTGAGGACGATCCGGCATGGGGCAACGCTACTCGCATGAGCCGGAGCGGTGAAGCTATCAGCCGTGGAGCGTCCGGGCAAGGGGCGCTCGGATCGGAACAGGATGCCGTAGAACTGCAGCATGCAGGCGATCATGTATGGCGGCGATGAGTTCGTGACCGGCGATGCGATCGCCGACGCGCTCCTGGCGTACGGCCGCGCCCTGGGCGACGACGTGCGCGCGGAGATCATCGCGATACCCGTGCGTGAAGAAGACGGCTCGGTGGTGACGGCGAAGTTCCTGATCGGGCCGGCGAGCCAGATCGTCGCGAAGACCGTGCGCGATCGCGGTCCTGAGCTCGAGGATGAGGAACTGGTGAGTCGATTGAACGATCTCACGCGCAGTGTCGAGGCTCCGACGGGCGGGTCTCTGGAGATGTCCGGAGACGCCACGTACGAGGTCGATTAGGTCCGTCGTCGAGGTGAGGGGACGGCTATCGTGAAACCCATGGGCACCATTTTCTACGGCGGCGCGAACGACCCGATCCATATCGAGGATCGCGCACTGGCGCATCTGAAGGTCGTGATCGCCACGAAGCTGCGACGCAATGAGAGCTTCACGCTCTCGTGGCGGCATCCCGAAGAGGAACCGGCCGGGCGCTCGACGATCTGGCTGCATCCCTCCATCCCGCTCCGCTTCACCTTCGATGAGCCGGAGACCCCGCAGCTGAATGTGAAGTGGATCGAAGAGCTGATGCATTCGGCGAACTCGACCGGCGGCATCTCTCTCGTCGACGAGGTTCTCGAGACGCCTGACGCGTAGCCGGTCGCGAGCATCTCGAATCGACGCCCGATCCCATTTCTGCAGGAGGCACCATGTCTGATTTCCGCGAGCACTACGACGTCGCCGTGATCGGCGCGGGCCCCGCAGGTACGGCCGCGGCGCTGCGCGCATCCGAACTCGGCGCCCGGGTCGTGGTGCTGGAAGCAGGGCGCACGGGCGGAACCTGCGTGAACACCGGCTGTGTGCCCACCCGTGTGCTGGCCAAGACCGCCCGTCTCATCCGTGAGTCGCGTCACGCCGACGACTACGGGGTCGCGGTCGGAACACCCGCGATCGACTGGGCGACCACGGTCGAGCGCGTCCACGAACGCGTCGACCGGGTGCGCTCGATCAAGCGCGAGGCGGAGCGTTTCGCGGCGGCGGGCATCGACCTGATCCACGAGGGGCGCGCCCGCTTCGTCGACGACCACACCCTGGTGCTCGACAGCGGCCGGCGCCTCACCGCCGACTCGATCCTGATCTGCGTCGGCGGGCATTCGAAACGGCTCCCGATTCCGGGTGCAGAGCTCGCGACCGTCCCCGAGGACGTGCTGTCGCTGCCCGCGCTGCCGCGTCGGGTCGGCGTGATCGGTGCCGGGAACACGGGTGCGCAGCTCGTCACGGTGTTCGCCTCGTTCGGCTCGGAGGTGACGCTCCTCGACGTCGCGCCGCGCGTGCTCATGGCATCGGATGCGGCGATCGCAGCCACCGTCGAGTCCTCGTTCTCCCAGCAGGGGATCGACGTGCACACCGGTATCGAGACCGTCTCCGGCCTCGAGCGCACGGAGGGCGGAGCCATCCGGCTCGATTGGCGGGATGCCGGGGAGTCGCGGTCCGCGACATTCGACGCCGTCGTGATGGCGACCGGCTGGCCCGCCGATGTCGAAGACCTCGGGCTCGAGAACGCGGGCATCGCGATCGAACGGTCCTCCATCCCGGCAGACCGGTACTTCCGGACCGTGGTGCCGCACATCTTCGCGGTCGGCGACGCGAACGGACGAGACATGCTGGTGCAGGCCGCCCAGTTCGAGGGAGAGGCCGCGGCCGAGAACGCCGTCCTGGGAGCGAATCGCCGCACGCCGCACCACCTGCTGCCTGCCGGTGGCTTCACCGACCCGGACTACGCCGGTGTCGGACTCACCGAAGAGCAGGCGAGGGAGCGCGACACCGACTGCGTCGTCGTCTCCGTCCCCTATGCGAGCCTCGAGCGCGCGGTGATCGACGACCGCGAGATCGGCTTCCTGAAGCTCATCGCCGATCGGCGACGCGAACTCATCCTCGGCGCGCACGCGGTCGGGGAGAACGCGATCGAGGTCATCCAGTCGGTCACCACGGCGATGGCGGCGGGCGTGGACGTCTCGACCCTCGCCGGGGTCCGCTTCGCGTACCCGACGTACAGTGCGATCATCGGCCTCGCCGCGCGTGCTGTCCTCTCCGAGCCCGGTGGCGCGGGGGAGTAAGGGCGCGGGGGAGCCCAGGAGGGCGCCGCCGTCACTCGTGCTCCGGCAGGAGCGGCGTGGACCATCCTGGATCGCGCCCGAGCTGCGTGGCGCGGGCGACCGAGGTCGCCCCGTAGCGATCGCGCACGGCGTCGAGCACCGTGTCGAGGCGCTGTCCGTCGTCCCAGTCGAGGGGGAGCTCGGGCTGCACACGGTCGGCGTGGTCGAGCTGTGACAGTGAGATGCCGATCAGTGTGATCCCGCGCTCGGTGATCTCCGGCTGTGCGGCGGCGAGCAGCATCCGCGCCACGGAGAGCAGCCGGTTCGTGCGATCGGTCGGTGCGCCGAGGGAGCGTGACCTGGTCGCCTTCGTGAAGTCGCCGAAGCGGAGCCGCAGGACAACGGTGCGGCACACGCGGTCGCCGTCGCGGAGTCTCCGTCCGAGTCGATCGACGATCTGCGTGAGGATCAGGTCCAGCTCCTCTGGCGACCGCGGGCGGGTGCCCAGAGCGCGCTGCGAGCCGACGGATCCCCGCCGCCGCGTCGTGTCGACCGGGCGAGGGTCGCGAAGCCGGGCGAGCGCGTGCACGTGGGCGCCGGTCGCCTTGCCCAGCATCCGCTCGGCCGTCGATGCCTCGAGTTCGGCCAGCTGCCCCACGGTGTGGATGCCGAACCGGTGCAGTTTCTCGGCCGTCACAGCCCCGACGCCCCAGAGGCGCTCGACCGCCAGAGGGAGCAGGAACGCCTCCTCCTTGTCAGGCTCGACCACCAGCAGTCCGTCGGGCTTGCTCACGGCGCTGGCGACCTTGGCGAGGAACTTGGTGCGGGCGACGCCGACCGAGATCGCGAGCCCGACCTCGGTGCGCACCCGCTCCCGCAGTCGCACCGCGACCTGCTCGGGCGTGCCGACGATGCGCCGGAGCCCGCCGACCTCGAGGAAGGCCTCATCGATGGAAAGGCCCTCCACCAGGGGAGTGGTGTCGCGGAAGACGGCGAACACCTCGCGGCTGGCCTGAGAGTAGGCATCCATCCGCGGCGGCACGACGACAGCATCCGGGCAGAGCTGAAGCGCCTGCCGACCGCCCATGGCGGTGCGTACGCCGCGGGCCTTCGCCTCGTAGCTCGCGGCGAGGACCACTCCGCCGCCGACGATGACCGGTCTTCCGCGCAGGGCGGGCGCATCGCGCTGCTCGACGGAGGCGTAGAACGCGTCGAGATCGGCGTGCAGCACGGTGGCTTCGTCCCGCATCCCGTCTCCTGTCGACGTGCAGATCGTCGCACGCACCGCGGACATCGGTGCCGCCGAGAAGAGCGCGATGGTTGCCTCGAGTCGATAGTTGCATTTTTACAACTACAGGCGTATGGTTGACACTTATCAACTTTCTACACAGGAGCATCCTCCCCGTGACAAACGCCTCACCTTCCTCCACGGCCGAGACCGTGCGCTCTCCGCGCGAGGTCTTCACCGCCATCTCCGGACTCGTCGTCGGCATGTTCGTCGCCGTGCTCTCCGGCACCGTGGTGTCGACCTCGATGCCGGTGATCATCGCCGACCTCGGCGGCACCCAGTCCCAGTACACCTGGGTCATCACCGCGAGCCTGCTGGCGACCGCCGTCTCCACGCCCATCTGGGGCAAGCTCGCCGACCTGGTCGATCGCAAGATCCTCGTCCAGCTCTCGCTCATCATCTTCACCGTCGGCACCGTGATCGCCGGCTTCTCGACCGACACCAACATGCTGATCGCTGTCCGCGTGATCCAGGGCATCGGCGTCGGCGGCCTGATGTCGCTCGTCATGATCGCGGTCGCCCTCATCATCTCCCCGCGTGAGCGCGGCAAGTACATGGGCGTCGTCGGCGGCATCATGGCCCTCGGCACCATCGGCGGCCCGCTCCTCGGCGGACTCCTCACCGACGTGTGGGGCTGGCGCTCCAACTTCTTCGTCGGCGTGCCGTTCGCGATCCTCGCGCTCGTACTGTTGCAGTTCACGCTGCACCTGCCGAAGCCCCAGCGCGACACGAAGGTGTCGATCGACTACTTCGGTATCGTCCTGCTGGCCGTCGGCGTCTCCACCCTGCTCATCTGGGTGTCGATGGGCGGCAGCCAGTTCGACTGGGACTCCTCCACGAGCATCATGCTCGCCGTGACAGCCGGCGTCGCGATCGCCGCGTTCATCACCGTCGAGTTCTTCGTCAAGGAACCGATCGTGCCGATGTCGCTTTTCCGCAACCGCACCTTCACACTCTCGGTCATAGCCTCCATCGCCATCGGTGTCTCGATGTTCGCCACCTCGGTGTTCCTCGCGCAGTACTTCCAGCTCGCCCGCGGCGCCACGCCGACGGAGTCCGGCCTGATGACCATCCCGATGATCATCGGCCAGATGGGTGCGTCGATCATCATCGGCCAGCTCGTGAGCCGCTTCGGCAAGTGGAAGGGCTGGATGCTGACGGGCTCGGTCCTCACAACCGTCGGCGTGAGCCTGATGGCGACTCTGCGCTACGACACCCCGTTCCCGCTCGTGGCCGCCTACATGGTCGTCCTCGGCGCCGGCCTCGGCATGGTCATGCAGAACCTCACGCTCATCGTGCAGAACGACACCGCCCCGCAGCAGCTCGGCGCAGCATCCTCGAACGTCAACTTCTTCCGCACGATCGCCGGCACCATCGGCGTGACCGTCATGGGCTCGCTCCTGTCGACGAGCGTCGCCGGCTACATCACCGACAGCCTCGACGGCTTCGTGCCGACGACGCCCGCCGAGGTCGACGCGCTGAAGCACCTCGCATCCGGCGACGTCCCGAAGGTCGGCCAGCTCCCCGACACGATCCGCGCGATCGTCGAGGGCGCCTACGGCCACGGCATCGGCGACGCGTTCATCATCGCCATCCCGCTCGCAGTGATCGCCGTCATCGCGATCGCGTTCATCCGGAACAAGCCGCTGTCGACGAAGAACGCCGCCGAGCAGCTGCGCGAGCAGGCGGAGGAGTCGGTCATCGAGGTCTCCGAAGCCGAAGTGGGCGCCACGATGTCCACGGGAGCGATCCGGATCTCGGGTGCCGAGTCGGCGAAGCCCGTGACAGGCTCGGTCACCGTGCTCGAGCGCGAGGTCCGGGACTCGAAGGCCTGAGATGGTCACCTCCGAAGCCGCGACCTCGCCGGACGTCGACACCGCGCTCGGCGATCTCCAGACGCATCTGAACCTCATCTTCGTGAGGACGCGGACGCTGTGGAAGGAGTCGGCGGCACGGATCGACCCCGAGCTGCAGGTCGGCGGCTACAAGCTGTTGACGTTCATCGACCGCGCGGGGACCGCGAATGCGCACGAGCTCGCCGGACTCTTCGAGATGGACAAGTCCGTCATCAGCCGCCAGGTACGGATGCTGGAGGAGCTGGGACTGGTCGAGTCGCGGCCGGACGAACGGGATGGGCGGCTGCGGGTGCTGACGGCGACGCCGACGGCCCGCTCCGTGCTCGCCGAGCTGCGGCGCGACCATGCCGAGCGTCTGCGAACGGTCGTCGCGGAGCTGACACCGGAGGAGATCCACGCTGCATCCAAGGTCTTCCGACTGCTCTCGGAGATCTGAACGGCGACCCGACGGTGCTGACCGAAGCCCCGCTGTCCGAGAGACGGCGGGGCTTCGTCATGACGTCCCGGTTTGTCGAACGAGCTTTTCTGTGGTTCAGTCAGATGACTTTCCTGCTTCATACGACATGTCACGACCGCACAGAACGGCGCTTCGGTGAATTGGATCGTCTCGAACCTCGGCTTGATCGCCGATCTCACGATCAATCACGTCCGCCTGGCGATCCTTCCCATCATCCTCGGCTTCGTGATCGCGGTGCCGCTCGGCTGGGTGTCCAGCCGTAATCGCGTCGTGCGCACCTTCGTCATCACCACCGGCAGCCTGCTCTACACGATTCCGTCCCTGCCGCTGTTCGTCATCCTTCCGGTCCTCCTCGGCACCCGCATCCTCGATGACACGAACCTGGTCGTCGCGCTCACGATCTACGCGGTCGCCATCATGCTGCGCTCCGCGACCGACGCATTCGGGTCGGTCGATCGCTCGATCATCGACGCGGCGAAGGCGATCGGATTCTCGCGGGGCGGCGGGTTCTGGCGCGTCGAGTTCCCGCTCGCAGGTCCGGTGCTGATCGCCGGCCTCCGCGTCGTCTCCGTCTCGACCATCGCGCTCGTTTCGGTGGGCGTCATCATCGGGTCCGAGAACCTCGGTTACCTGTTCCAGAACGGCAAGCAGCGCGGCATCCTCGAGGAGGTCGTGGTCGGGATCGTCATGAGTCTGCTCATCGCGCTCGTCTTCGACTTGATCCTGGTGGCACTCGGACGGCTGCTGATGCCCTGGAGCCGGGCCGCCGGGGTGCGCGAGCAGCGAGGCACTCCCATAGGGCGCGATACCGGCAACGACAGCGCCCGTCGGATTCTGGCGTCGCCGGGCCAGGGGGTCTGATGGACTTCCTCCTGAACGCCATCGCCTGGATCTTCGATCCGGCCAACTGGGTGCCGGGCTCCCAGAGCCCTCTGCCCATCGGGGACCGGCTCGTCGAGCACCTCGTCTACTCGGGTGTCTCCCTCGCCATCGCGATGCTCATCGCACTGCCGCTGGGCTTCTTCATCGGGCACACCGGGCGCGGTCGCCAGTTCGTGATCGGCTTCACCGGTGCCATGCGCGCACTGCCGACGCTCGGACTGCTGTTCTTCCTCACCATGGTGCTGCGATCCGGTCTCAGCACCACTCCGGCCGTCCTCGTCGGCTCGATCACCGCCTTCGTCCTACTGGCGATCCCGTCGCTCCTCGCCGGGGCCTACGCCGGGCTCGAGAGCGTGAATCGCGAAGCGATCGACGCGGCACGATCGATCGGAATGACGGAACTGCAGATCCTGTTCAAGGTCGAGATCCCGCTCGGCCTTCCGGTGATCATCGGCGGCATCCGCTCTGCGACGCTCCAGGTCATCGCGACGGTGACCATCGCCTCGTACGTCGGACTCGGGGGCCTCGGGCGCATCATCTCCTCCGGCATCGGCCTCAACGACTACACCGTGATCCTCGGAGGCGCTCTGCTGGTGACAGCCCTCGCGCTGAGCATCGACGGTCTCTTCGCGCTTCTCCAGCGCGTCACTCGAACCCGGGGACCAGCATCCTCGTCCTCCCGCAGCCCGCAGCGAAACGGTTCGGATGCCGCCACGGCTCCGATCCTCGATGAAAGGACACCCGCATGACCTCTCGAGCCTCGAAGACCTGGTTGACCGCGTGCCTGCTCGCCGTCAGCACCACCGTCGCCCTCGCCGGATGCGCGACCGCCGACCCGACGTCTCCGAGCGGCGATTCGGACTCGCCGAAGGGTGACGCCGTCATCGTGGGGTCGTTCGCGTTCCCCGAGAGCGAGATCCTCGGCGAGATCTACGCGCAGGCGCTCGAAGCCGAGGGTTTCGACGTCTCCACCAAGTTCAACATCGGTCCGCGACAGCAGACGATCCCGGCCCTTCAGGACGGCTCGATCAACCTCATCCCGGAGTACAACGGCAACCTGTTGGCCTACTACGACACGGAGTACGAGGAGCGGACGACGGAGGATGTCGACGCAGCGCTGCCGGATGCGGTTGCCGCCGACGACCTGCAGGTGCTCGACTCGGCGGCCGCTGAGGACAAGGATGCCTACGTCGTCACCAAGAAGACCGCGGAGGACAACGACCTGAAGAGCATCGGCGATCTGAAGGCACTGGAGCCCTTCTCGCTGGCGTCGAACCCGCAGTTCGGCGAACTCGGCTACGGCATTCCGGGACTGCGCGACGTCTACGGCGTGGGCGTGGAAGCGGGCCAGGTCACCTTCGTCCCGTACGAGGACTTCGGCGGCCCCGACACCGTGCAGGCGCTCGTCGACGGCACCGTGCAGGTCGCGGACATCTACACGACATCGCCGGCCCTCACCGCCGAAGACCTCGTCGTCCTCGAAGACCCGGAGAACATGATCTCGGCGCAGAACGTCATCCCCCTGCTCTCCAAGGACATCTACTCCGACAAGCTCGCGAAGGTGCTCGACGCCATCTCGGCGAAGCTCACGACAGACGATCTGATCGAGCTCCGGGACCGCGTCGAGGGCGATGAGAAGGCGTCGGCGGCGACGGCAGCGGAAGACTGGCTCACGGAGGCGGGCCTCCTCGGGAAATGACATCTCGGGTGACGTGCTCGTGACGTGATCGAAGCCCTGCCGTCGTACCGACGGCGGGGCTTCGCCGTAAGCTGACGACCATGAGCGCCCCGACTGACGAACCCGCCCGTACGGGAGCTCCCGCCGCCGCGCCCGACGGCCCCGGAACCGGTGACCTCGATCAGGCGATCTCCCGGGTCGAGCATGAGCTGGGGCGGCTCTTCGCCCGGATCCGCGTGAGCTGGCGGGAGGCTGCGACGACCGTGCATCCGGATCTGCAGCCGCTCGGCTACCAGGTGCTCACCTCGATCGCGACAGGAAAAGCGACGTCGGCCGGTGCGATCATCGAGCGCCTGCAGACCGACAAGTCGGCCGTCAGTCGACACGTGCGTCAGCTCGAGGAGCTCGGACTGGTGGAGAGCGTCCGCGATCCCGACGACCGCCGAGCGCGCGTGCTCGTCGCCACCAAGCTGGCGCAGGAGCGGGTGGCGATCGCCCGCTCGCACTACGAGGCGCGCCTCGGGGAGCGGCTGCGCCGCTGGTCTGCGGACGACCTCGATCACTTCGCCGAGCTGCTCGCCGCGTTCGGCGACTGAGGCCCTAACGAAGGTAGGCATCGACCAGCAGCGCTCCGCGGATCTCGCGGAGGGTGTCGATGAGACGACCGACGCCCTTCGCGCTGACGGCGGCCAGCTGAAGGTCGTACGGCCCGATCGGCTCGAGCTTCCCGATGCGCACCCGCACCACCTCCCACCCTGCCCCGCGCAGCGCGCGGTCTTTCCGCCGGTCGGTCTCCTCGCGGGTGCCGACGTGCTCGAGGCCGTGCCGCCCGACGGTGTCGTACTCGATCGCGACCCGCATTTCCGGGAGCAGGATGTCGGGCCACACCTCGGTGTGTCGGAAGAACGGTCGCGCCACGGTGACCGCGTTGAGGCCGGGGGTGAAGTCCATCCGCTCGCTCAGCGCCGTGCGCAGCTTCGCCTCGGCGGCCGAGGCGGGCTTCGGTGCGCACTCGCTGAGGAACGCCGTGCCCTTCGGCAGGTCGGGAGTCTTCGTGCACAGCGCCGGCGCGGGCTTCCGTGGCCGGGCGGGGATCGACCGCGCTTCGCCGAGCACGACCGGCCGGGGTCGAGCGAGCGTCGAACACTCCGGACACCACGCGGAACGCCGTCGGACACGACCCGGCCTCTCCCGCTGCTCGGTCGGCGTCGCCGCGAAACGATGACCGACGGAGCACTCCCAGCACAGCAGCACATCGGCCGCCAACGGCACCTGCGAGAGTGTTATCCCGTGGTTCAGCTCCGGGTGATACTGGCGGATCAGCTCGGGGTAGGCGGCCCACCCCGCGCGGAATGCCCCCACCTCGTAGGGCACGGCGACGCCGCGCGAGAACTGCCTCCTCGCCCACCACTGCTGCACCGGTTCCGCCACACGGTGAAGATAGCGACCTGCCCGGACATTGTCGCCCGTAGCCTGGAATCATGACGACCACCAACGCACGCACCGCCGCGGAGGTCGTCGACTGGCGCCGTCGCGTCTTCGCCCTGTACGACGCGGTGCGCCGGGCCGACTCGCCTGAGGACGGGCACGAGCTCTGGCGCATCGAGCGGGACGAGCTGCTGCTCCACCATCCTGCGACGCCGTTGCTGCCCGAGGACCGGGTGATGTTCGAGGGCCTTCCGATCGCCTCATACGACCCGCAGTGGCGCTTCGAGCTGCCGATCCTGCCGGCTGAACCCGGCGGCTTCGAGTTCGCCACGGGCACCGACGGCGTCGTCCCGTTCGAGCGCGTCGGCAAGGTGGAGGTCCCGGATGTCGGATCGCTCGATGTCTGGCGCCTGACGACCTACGGCGGCGGACTCTTCATCCCCGTGCGCGACCCGCTCGCCGGGCGAGCCGGTGGCACATACGGGGGCGGGCGCTATCTGATCGACACGATCAAGGGTGCCGATCTGGGGTCGGATGCCGAGAACGGCACGATCGTGCTCGATTTCAACTTCGCCTACAACCCCTCGTGCGCCTACGACCCGGCGTGGGCGTGCCCGCTCGCCCAGCCCGGAAACGTGCTGTCCGTAGCGGTGCCGGTGGGGGAGTCGTACGGCGGCGGGTCGGTCTGACCTCCCGTATTGTTGCCAGATCCCTTTGCGGCAGCCGCATGCGAGACACGCACGTTATCCGATCGTGAACTCATCGCGAGAACTGTCAGTCTCAGGGGGCTGGAGGAGCGTCTCGATGGCCGGGGACGCTGTGTTTCGATGATGAGAGGAGAACGCGTGCAGGAGGAGATTGCGTGACGGACGACTATCCCGAGAGCGACGCCGAGAATGTCTCGGCGTTCTTCGAGGAGCTGGTCGACGAGCGTCGATCCCCTCCGGGTCCGGACCAGCTCGCGACTCTCGCCGCGCTGCTGACTTCTCCCGCGCTGCGCGATCTCGCACTGGTGCAATGGGCGACGGATCACGAGACCGGTGCGGCGACCCTCACGGCACAGGGCGACCACGATCTCGATGAGAGCCGCGCGCCCGCCGCGGGAGCGATGCTTCTCGGCGCGATGCCGCCGCCGGATCTCGCCCGGATGGAGAGGGCGCTCATCGTGTGCGAGCGGTCAGCCTCCCGTGCGCCCGGTGCGAGAGAAGCGGCGGCCGCGCATGCGGCATCCGCCTGGTTGTCCTGGATGCTGGGGCGGCCGGACGACGCCCGGCAGCACGTGGACGAGGCAATCGCAGGCGGGGGAACGAGCACGTTCATCCTCCTGGTGCGCGGGATGCTGGACGCGGAACTCGCGCCGGGGTGGATGCGCGGCCGTCGCTAGCGGCGCTGCTAACGCTCCTGCTTTCGGATCGCAACCCCCTCGCCGCCCCGCGGCGCGCGATCGATGATGTCCTGGATGCCGCTCCCATCGCGGCGCCGAAGGGATGACACTCATGACCGACACCACGCCCGTTCAGCGGGTCGCCGAACTCATCAAGGACTTCCGCTTCGCGATGTTCACCACCCGCAACGCCGAGGGGAGGCTCGTCGCGCACCCGCTCACCGTGCAGGAGGCGGAGTTCGACGGTGACCTCTGGTTCCTCGTCTCGAAGAGCGCGACGCTGGTCATCGACATCCGGGCAGACGAACGCGTCGGCGTCTCGCTCAGCTCGAACGACTCCTGGGTCTCGCTCGCCGGCACAGCGGAACTGGTCGAGGACCGCGCCAAGATCAAGGAACTGTGGAGCCCGACCGTCGATGCCTGGTTCCCCGAGGGGCCCGAAGACCCCGACGTCGGTCTCCTCAAGTTCGATGCCCAGTCGGCCGAGTACTGGGACAGCCCCGGAGGGAAGCTCGCCTCGATCTTCAGCTTCGTGAAATCGAAGGTCACCGGCGAGCAGTACGACGCCGAGAACGAGACGGTGGAGCTGCCCGACCGCTGAGCGGCATCGGACTGTTCCCGAGGCGCGCGCGTGACCGTCACTCGTGTGCGGAGACGAACTTCAGGATTCGTCGGGTGACTTCGGTCGGCCGTTGGAATGGCAGCCCGTGTCCGGCGCCGGGTACGATCTCCGCGTCCACGTCTGCGATGTGTGCACGAGCGCGGGCGACGGCCTTCCGGGGGTCGCCGATGGTCGTCTCGTCTCCGAACAGCACGAGCGTCGGCGCGGTGATCGACCGCGGCTCGGCGTCGCTGAGTGTGGTGCCCCAGGGGAGCGTGCTGCGGAACGACAGTGCGGCGCGCGCGAGGTTCTGCTCGTCGGCGTGACTCTCGACGCCCGGGGCGATCAGCGCATCGAGCGCGGCGAGGTTCGCTGCTGTGGGGCGGGCCCCAGCCCGGAGGAATGCGAGCAGCGTTCGCAGGGGCACGCGCACCAGGCCCCCGCCCATCTCGAGCAGTGTGACCGACGCGAGGGTATCGCCGTGGTGCAACGCCGCCATGGCCGCATGCCAGGCGCCGTTGGAGTATCCGACGAGATGCACGCGCGAGGTCGTGACGGCGCGGATGACCTCGTCGAGCCACGCGGCGAAGTCGACGCCGTCCGTCACCGATCTCGTCTGCACGCTCCGTCCCGCCGTCCCGATCGTGTCGATCGCGAAGACGGTCCGGTCAGCGCCGAGCTCGGCGACCAGCGGCGCCCAGCTGAGGCTGGTGCCGGCCAACGGATGCAGGAGAACGAGCGGCGTGCCGTCGCCTGAGCCCGAGATGCGAACGTGCGTGGGTCCGAACGACGTCTCCACATCGCGTTCCTCATGGGGAACGGGCCAGTGGCTCGAGACCTTCTCGTACGCGTCGAGGAACTCTTCCCGAGCGCGGTCGGATCGAAACGTTCCCACGGATCTGCGTGCCACGACGGCCCCCTTGTTGGTATGACCGTATCATGAAGGAACACACCCGTTATCGGGCGGATCGACGGAAGGAGCAACGTATGCCCCGGCTTGCCGACCATGCGCAGCGACGGCGTCAACTGACCGATGCGACGCGGCGGATCATCTCCGATCGCGGATTGGATGCGGCGACGTTCCGGAACGTGGCGCAGGAGGCGGGAGTCTCGATCCGACTGATCCAGTACTACTTCGGAGACAAACGCGAACTGCTGAATCACACTCTCCGCGCCGTGATCATGGATGCGAGCGAGCGCTTCGATGAGGAGTTGGGTGGCCTCTCGACGGATGCCGACGGCTCCAGCAGAGTGATCCGAATACTGCAGAGCCTGATCCCCGACGATGCGGTGAAGCAACAGGATGCGGTCGTGCTTCTCGCTTTTCATGCGGCCTCCGTCTCGACGCAGGCGATCTCCGCCGAGCAGACCACCGCACCGATGAGTGCGCTCGAGACTCTGCTGAAGCAGGAGCTCGCCCGATCCCGAGGCGACGTCGAAGAAGACGCGGATGCGATCGATGATGCCCGGATGCTCTCGATGAGTGTCGCCGGCATGGTGCAGGCCGTCCTTGCGGCGCACATCAGCCCGCAGGGCGCACGCGGCCTCGTGGAACGTCTCGTCTCGATGACGATGGCCGTCTGAGTTCGGGCCCACTGGATCACCCTGGGGTTATCGGCTCGGCTAGGTGCTCGACCGCACGACCAGCGACGGCGTCAACTCGACGCGGCGGACCGGCCCCGCGTTGCCGGCAGCGATCCCGAGCAGCAGGTCGAGCGCGACGCGACCGGACTCCTCGAACGGCTGACGCACGGTCGTGAGTCCGAGACCCTCCGCCAGTGGGCCGTCGTCGAAGCCCATGATCGCGACGTCGTCGGGCACGGAGAGTCCGCTCTGCGCCAGGCCTCGCCAGGCCCGTGAGGCGAGCTCGTCGTGGTTCGCCATGACGGCCGTCGGAGCATCCGGCCCGGAGAGCGCCCGGAGCACTGCCGGGGTCGGATCGGCGTCGAGAGGTGACCTCACCGGCACGATCTTCACGTGCTCGGCGAGGCCCTTCATGCGCAGCATCCCGGCGGAGATGTAGTCCTCCGAGAGCTGCGGTTCGCCCAGATAGATCACGCGGCGGTGTCCGCGCTCGTACAGGTGGGCGCCGGCCAGCCGGCCTCCGGCTTCGTCGTCGAGCAGCACGACCGGCGCATCGTCGCCGACGGGGCGGGCGCGCCGCACGTCGATCAGCACGAGTGGGAGCGCGGACTCGCGGCTCGCACGCATCGCGGCGCTGCCGAGCGGGACGCCCATCACGATCAGGCCCTCGATCCCGCGGCGCACCGGCAGCGCGTCGAGCAGCGGAGCGTCCACACTGGCGGCGGATTCGAGGTCGTGCGCCGTCAACTCGATCGCCGTCTCACGCGCCCGGACCAGCATCCCCGCGAAACGGCGGAAGTATGTCGAGTAGGTGCTGAAGGGGGCGGCGACCGCGATCCTGGTGCCGCCGGCTGAGCGGCCGACGGCGGGCCCCGCGCGATAGCCGAGAGCGCCTGCGGCGGCGATGACCTTCGCCCTGGTCTGCTCGCTGACCCGATGCGGCGCGTTGATGACGAGGGACACCGTGGAGATGCTCACGCCCGCGCGCTCGGCGACCGTGTAGATCGTGACTTTGCCTGCGTCCGGCATCCGCTCTCACCTCCTCTGAGAAAAGTACTTCATCGAAGTGCTTCGATGGTTCGACAATGGTCCCGACACCAAAGGAGGTCGTCAGACATGAGATACAAGAAGGCCCGGCTGGACTCGTTCGTCGTCGCCGTCGAGGCGCGACTCGCCCCGCTGCAGAAGCCTCGAGGCAAGACCGCCCAGCAGCGCCGCAGCGACGCCGAGGCCTTCGACGTCGTCATGACGGGCGAGCTCGAGATCGCCCCCGTCGACGTCGCCACCGAGGAGCACACCGTTCCCGTGGACGGCCACCCGGATGCGCGGCTGCGTATCTACTGGCCGACGCCCGAGCGGGCAGAGCCGGTCACGGCGGGCGGACTGCCGGTGTTCGTCTATTTCTTCGGCGGCGGCTTCGAGATCGCCGGCATCGACTGGGTCTGGTGGGATGCCGCCTTCCGTGAGCGGGCTCGCGACGCGGGCGTCATCGTGATCGCGGGGGAGTACTCGCATGCGCCGGAGGTGAAGTACCCCGCCCAGCCGGAACAGTGCTGGTCGGTGTTCGAATGGGCGGCGACGCACGCCGCAGCGCTGGGCGGCGACCCGGAGAAGCTCGCACTCGGGGGAGCCTCCGCCGGGGGCAACCTGGCTGCCGCGACGGCGCTGATGAATCGCGACCGCGGCGGCCGGCCGGTCCGGCTGCTGCTGCTCGAGATGCCGCTGCTCGACATGACCATGAAGCATCTCGACCTCGAAGACCAGGCCGCCATCGTGCCGAAGCCGTTCTTCCGGCGGATGGCGGGCATGATCGTCGACCAGTACCTCGGTCGGCGGAAGGCGACACGGCTCGAACCCTATGCGTCGCCCCTTCTCGCCGCGTCGCTCGCGGGGATGCCGCCCGCCGTGATCTATACCGCCGAGCTCGACGCGCTCCGCGGCGACGGCGAGGCCTACGCCCGAGCCCTGAGCGAGGCGGACGTGCCGGTCACCTGTCTGCGGCTGATCGGTCAGAACCACGGATCCGGCAGCTACCGCGGGCACGTGCCCGCCTCCGATCATCTGCATCGCGACATCGTCGCGACGCTGCGCACCCTTCACGATGAACCCGTCGACTACGCAGGAAAGGCCGCGTCATGACCGCGATCTCCGATATCGCTCTCGATCCCGGCATCCGGCGCTGGATCGCCCGGCTCGAAGAGCTCTCGCCCGGGATCCCGGGCATCGCGAGCACCGATCCGTCGGTGCGGCGCGAGGCGGCACGGCGGCTCTCCGACCTGCTCGCCGTCGACTTCACGCTGCCGGTGCCCGACGGCGTCACGGTCGACGACTTCGAGATCGAAGGACCGGCCGGTGTGCTGCGGATGCGACGCTATCGACCGGATGCCGGCGCAGGGCGGATGCCGACGCAGCTCTGGCTGCACGGCGGAGGGTTCTACGCCGGCACGATCGACGAGATCCTCAACGACCGGCTCTGCGCGCGGCGCGCACTCGAGAGTGGAGTGCAGCTGCTCTCGCTCGAGTATCGCCTCGCGCCCGAGCATCCGTACCCTGCTCCCGTCCTCGACGCCGTCGCCGCTCTCGAGGCCCTGGTGGGGGAAGCGGGCAGGTTCGGCGTCGATCCGGAGCGTCTCGGTATCGGCGGCAACTCCGCCGGCGCGGCGATCGCGGCCAGCACGGCTCTACGGCTGCGGGACCTCGGCGGGCCCCGCATCGTGCACGTCGACCTGGAGGTTCCGCCGCTGGCGATGCACCGGGTCGGTCGGTCGGCGGAGGACTACGCGATCGGGTTCGGGCTCGACCAGCTCGAGGCCATCGTCGCGATGTACGCCGGGCCGGAGGGGGCCGCCGATGCGCGCATCTCGCCGCTCGACGTCGAGGACCTGCTCGACCTGCCGCCGACGCTGATCATGGCCGGCGAGCACGACCCCCTCCGTGACTCGGGCGTGCTGTATGCGGAACGCCTGCGGGCCGCCGACGTGCCCGTCGAGCTTTTCATCGGCGCCGGTCACCTGCACGGCACCCCCGGCCTCACCGCCGCCTTCGAGGGAGCGCGCGAATGGCAGGAACTGCACGCGCGCCACCTCGCATCCGCCTATTCCGTCCCCCACGCCCACCCCGCCCGGCTCGCCGGCTGACGCACCACCGATCCAGGAGACGATGATGTCCCAGACCACGCTCGACCCGATCGGAGCCCTCGGGCCCGACGTCATCCCCGGCTCGAAGCAGCCGCGCGGATTCCTGTTCACCTTCGTCGCCGCATGGTTCGGGCTGAGCCTGGTGCTCAGCACGCTGATGGGCGCGTCGATCCCGAAGGTGTTCGCCTTCCTCGACGATTCGACCAAGGGCGTGAACCTGTCGATCGTCGCCGCGGTCGGCGGATTCGTGGTCATCGTCATCACGCCGCTGTTCGGCCGTCTCAGCGACCGCACGATGTCGCGCCTCGGCAAGCGTCGACCATGGATCCTCGGTGGAGCGCTCGCCGGCCTGGTGGGAGTGTTCCTGCTCGCGTTCTCGACCGAGCTCTGGCAGGTCATCGCTGGGTGGGCGATCGTGCAGACCGGGTTCGGTGCCACGAACGCCGCCGTGCACGCGCTGCTCGCCGACCAGATCCGGATGAGCATCCGCGCCCGGGTGTCGGCGGCCGCCAGCGCGGCGAACGCGATCGCCCTCATCTTCGGGTCGCTGCTGATCGCAGCGCTGCCGAACGAGCAGCAGTGGACGTGGTTCCTCGTGCCGGGCCTCATCGGGACGGTCTTCAGCGTGCTGCTCTTCTTCCGCCTGCACGACATCGTGCGCACCGACAAGCCCGCACCGTGGCGCTGGTCCGATGTGCTGTCGACGTACTGGCTCAACCCGGTGCGCTACCGCGACTTCTTCTGGGCCTGGGCGTGCCGCCTGTTCGTGACGATGTCGATCCTCACCGTGTCGACCTACCTGCTGTTCTTCATCATCGATCGCCTCGGTGTGCCGAAGGAGGAGGCGTCCGGCGTCTTCGCCACGGTCCTCATCGCGTTCACGCTCACCAGCATCCTCACCACCATCCTGTTCGGGTGGATCTCGGACCGCACCGGCCGCCGAAAGGTGATCGTGTGGGTCTCGGCTCTGCTCTCCGCCGGGGGACTCATCATCGCGGCGCTCTCGCCGGATCTGACGACCTTCCTGATCGCCATGGCGCTCGTGGGTGGCGCGCAGGGCGCGTTCGTCTCGGTCGACATCGCGATGATGACCGAGGTGCTGCCGACATTCGACGAGGCAGGCAAGGACCTCGGGATCGTCTCGCTGTCGTTCCAGGTGCCGCAGGTGCTCGTTCCCGTGATCGCCATCCCGCTGCTCGCGATCGGTGGGACAGGCGAGAACTACTCCGCCCTGTTCATCGCCGCGATCGTGTTCGGCGTGCTGGGTGGGCTGTCGGTACTGCCGATCAAGAGCGTGAGATGAGCGGGCGGGCGGGGTGGGGCGCCCGGCACTTCGGGTTGTTGAGCGAGCGAAGTGAGACGAAAAGTCCTAGTACTTCTGGTTGTTGAGCGAGCGGAGCGAGACGAAACACGTCACCTTCTGCCGGGACCGGAGCGTATGCCGGCATATCGGAAATAGAGCGTTGATCTGGTTGTTTTCGGGGTCGGAATGTCGGTGGCCCTCGGTTGAATTGTGGGTATGAACAGCACCACGGAGCTCCTGGATCGGGTCGTCGCCGACCTCGATGCGGTGTTGTCCGGTGACGTGCTGGCGGGGTTGGCGGATGGGGACCGGATGGATGTCCTCCGCGTCGCCGGTGAGGCGTTCCGCCGTATCGAGGCGGTGGTGGTGGAGTCGGTCGCGTCGGCGGATGTGGACTTCGCGCACTCGTTCGGATGCCGGGGGCTGAACGAACTCTTGCAGCGGGTGCTGCGCACGGACGTCGCGGGAGCCACCCGGGTCGGGAAGGCCGCGGATGCGGTGCGCCGGCAGATCAGCCCCTCGTCCGGAGAACGGCTCGAGGCACGGTACCCGGCGCTGCGGGAAGCGTTGATGGATGGTGTCATCGGGGTTGCGGGGTTGCTTGCGGCGATCGGTCCGATCGACAAGGCCGCGCATAAGGTCGGCCGGGCGGCGATGCGCGCCGCGGACGCCCTGCTGGCGGATCATGCCCGCGGGTACCGGACAGCGGACGACGACGATTTGGATGCCGACCCGCACGCTGACCCGGATGCGGATCGCCACCCGAACGCGGATGCTGACGAGGACGTGGATGCCGACGGGAGTCCGGGTGATGTGCCGGGTCCGCCGGTGACGCCGGAGGATCTGCGCCAGTTTGCGCAGTCGGTCGCGATGACGCTCGACCCTGATGGTCCGGAACCGTCGGATCGTGGTGCGCAGAATCACCGGTTCCTGACCATCGGTCGCCTCCGTGACGGGTTGCACGCGATCCGCGGGAATGTGCTTCCGGATGTTGCGGCGCAGTTCCAGTCCGTGATCGATGCGCAGAACAACCCGAAGACGGACGGACCCCCGCACCCGGGCGTGCACTTCGAAGACTCCGCCGACTCAGCGCACCCCGGTCACGAAGATGGTTTCGAGGATGAGCCCATCGACCGGCGCACCGCCGCGCAGAAGCGGCATGACGCGTTCGCCGCAGCGCTCGGGGTCGCGGCCCGCCACGCGGATATGCCGAGTCTCGGTGGTGCCGCCCCCACCCTCGTCGTCCATTTGGACGCGAAAGACCTCGCCACGGGCAGAGGGTGGGCCACGATGGCCGGATCCCAAGCCCCCGTCCCCCTCCACGTCGCCGCGCACACCGCGTGCAACGGGGCGATCCAACGGGTGTTGTTCGACGAAGGCAGGATCGTGGGGATCACTGTCACGGACAGGGTGTTCACGGTGCATCAACGGCGGGCGATCATCGCCAGAGACCGGGAATGTCTCGTCCCCGGCTGTCATGTTCCCGCATCCTGGTGCGAGATCCACCACGTCACCGAACACGCCAGGGGCGGGCCCACACATACGGACAACGGGGTCCCGTTGTGCTGGTGGCACCACAGGTCCCTCGACTGGTCGGGGTGGGAGATCCGCATGAACGACGGGATCCCAGAGATCCGGGGACCGGAGTGGTGGGACCCCCACGGCACCTGGCGGAGATCGAGACCACGCGTACCCGACCTCGCCCGCGCGTAGACACCTTCTCTCCATCGGCATGCCCGTGGAGAGAAGGACGACCGGACGCAGCTCAGCCGCCAGCCGTCACACCGTGCGCCAGTCGTGCGAGGTGATCGCCGCTCCCGCCTGCGGGCCCATCTGCAGCATCCCACCGTCGATCGCGATGGAAACTCCTGAGATGTAGGCCGCTTCGGGCGACGCGAGGAAAGCGATCAGCGCGGCGACCTCACGGGCGTCGCCCGGCCGACCGAGCGGGATGCCGGGACGGTCCTCGCTCCGAGGATCCTGGTCGGTCTGACCCGTCATCGGCGTCGCGATCTCGCCGGGGGCGACACCCACGGCGCTGATGCCGGCCGAGCCCAGCTCGAGGGCGAGGTTCTTCATGAGACCCCCGAGCCCGTGCTTCGCCGCGTCGTACGCACTCATGCCCACCATGGGCTGATGCTCATGCACACTCGTCACCGCGATCAGCCGACCGCCCCGACCCGCGGCGACCATCGCCCGCGCCGCGTGCTGCAGGCAGACGAACGCTCCGGTCAGATCGGTGTCCACCACCCTGTTCCACTCCTCGAGCGAGCTGTCGAGGAAGGGCGTGGACGTGCCGGTTCCCGCGTTGTTCACGAACACATCGAGACCGCCGAGCTCGTGGATCAGGCCGTCGATCACCCCGCCGCACCCCGGCACATCGGAGGTGTCGAGCCGGGCGACGAGCGCCCGTGCGCCGTGGCTCCGCACCTCCTCGGCCGTCTCCTCCGCGCCCTGCTCATCACTGTGGAAGGTGATCCCGACGTCGATGCCCGCGGCCGCGAGGGCGACGGCGGTGGCTCGTCCGATCCCGAAATCGGCCCCGGTCACGATCGCACGGCGCGCCTCGATGTCACTGTCGATGGCTCATCCCCTCTTCCTCGGTGCGGAACCCCGCGGCCTTGTGCGTGCCGTCGCAGAACGGCTTGATCACCGAGAGCCCGCACCGGCACAACGCGACGGTGCGGCGGTGGGGCGTGATCGGTTCGCCATCGGGAGTCCGCAGCTCGATGTCGCCGCGTACCAGCAGCGGCCCATCCGGGTACGGCGTGATGGTCGTCGGCTCGGGGGCAGCGCTCACGACGTCTCCCGCTGCCGCAGCGAAGACTCTCCGGCCGTCCACGCGTCGAGGATGTGCCCGCCCACCCAGCCGTCCACCGTCAGGCACGCGGCAGCCCCGAACATGATGTCACCGAGCAGCTCGGGGTGGTCCTCCGCAAGGCTGCCGGCAAGATCGCGGGCGGCGATCTGCTCGTGCACGGCATCCGCCTCGACATGCTCCGCGAAGTACTCGACGACGTCCTCATCGAACTCGAGCCGCCGCAGACCGTCGGCATAAAGGCGACACGGGATCGACGAAGTCATCTCGAAAGCCGCCAGGTGCCCGACGATCGCGCCCACCAGCCGCCGATTGAGGCCGAACATCGACATCATGTTGAACGCCGCAAGCGTGACCGCGGGAAGATCATCGACATAGGCGCCATAGGTGTCATCGAGGCCGGCCGCACGCATCGCGTTGGCGAACAGCACCTGATGCACCCGGTGCGGCCGACCCCCGCCGTACTCATCGGACTGGATCTCGACCAGCGCCGCCTTCGCGCGGCCCACCAACCGTGGAATCGCCCAGGAATGCGGATCGGCTTCCCGCAGCGTGTAGGCCGATCGCTGGATCAACATCTCCTCAGCCTGCTCACGCGTTCCCCTCTTAGCGATGTGCCGGGAGAGGCTGGGGCCGGTGTCGGCCGCGGCCAGGGCGAACAGTGCGCGACCGACCGCGTCGGCTGTGGGCTCCGGCAGTTCCGGCATCGGGACGATCTCCCGCAGCGTCCGCTCGAATGCGGCCTCGAGGATGCGCCGCGTGCTGATCAGGTGCGGGTCCCACTCCAGATCCGGATCGAGCGACGGAAGCGAACCGTACGCCGAGGCATAGAGGAGGAACAGTGCGAGCTGCACATCGTCGTCACGCAGGATGTCGGAGCTCGCGGCGACGATGTCGTGGGCCAGAGCGGAGTGGTCCACATCGTCGCCTTCCCCTCGTCCGGTGAGGCCACGGAGAAGCGCGTCGCTGAGCGGCCCGCGAGAGGCGAAAGCGAGGTCTGTGTCTGAGGCGAGGGCGGGTGCGGTCATGGTCGGGGGCTCCCATCGGATGGATCGCCTCGATCATGACCGGGATCAATCGGTCGCTGTAGGGACTTGACGCGGAGCCCTCTGTCGGTGTGGCGACTCGGGGAGAGCCCTCGACCCGCTACTGCGCTGCGAACGCCGGAAGACTGTTCCAGAAGTCGGCGTAGTAGTCGCCGGGCATCGCGTGCACGTTCACCCAGGATCCGTCCGAGAAGCGCAACTGCAGCTCGGGCTGACCGCCCTGGCCCTTCTTGCCGGTGAGCGCGATCGATGCGACGTCGGCGCGGGGGACGGACACGACGTGCTCGCCGGGGAGTTCGGTGTTGTCATCGCCGAAGTACCAGACGCCCACCTCGTGCGACGTCAGCGCGAGCATGCCGAGCACCAGATCGCGCGGGATGCCGTGCGCGATCGACCCCTCCTCTCCGCCGATGTGCTGCGACTTCGAGACCGCACTCGTGACCGCGTTGGCCGCCAACGAGAGCGCCGCGGCCCCGAGCGACTGGTACGAGACGTTCGTGCTCTTGGCGCCCGGGAACGTGACCGGGACGAAACCGAGGAACTCCTCGCCATCGGCCAGCTGCGCGGAGATGTCGCCCGCGTAGTCGGGCAACTGCATGTTCGCCGCGACCTTGCTGCTGATCCAGTCCTTCAAACCCATGGAGCACTCCTCTTTCCGAGCCGTCGAGGCCCCAGCGTAGAAGAGCGCCTGCGCACCAGCATCCGTGAAATCACGGAACGTCGCCGCGCCCGATACGGTGGGGGCATGCTCCAGGCCCTCCGCACCTTCGGGCGCATCCTCGCGCGGCACTGGCCGGCGCTCGTGGCCTGGTACCTCGCCGGAGAAGCCGTGCACCAACTCCTGGTGCAGCTCGCCGGATTCGTCGGAGGGCTCACGACGCTCGGCGGTCTGCTCCTGCTGCCCCTCGCGGTCGCGGCCCGCCTCGTCTCCTACGTCGCGATGTACCTCACCGTGCAGTCATCGCTGCCGCACAGCGGCGTCGACCAGGGCGCACGGGAGGGAGCCGCCGGCCGCCGGCGCTTCGTCGAGGCCACACTGACCGCGATCCTCCCGTTCTTCGCCTTCGCGGCCGCGTGGGGCATGCTCGACACCGACCTCATCGAGTTCTTCCGCATCGCGAGCAGCATCGCGCTGTGGGATGCCGGATACGACCTCGACCAGGTCGGCGACCGCGGCGGGCTCGTCTCGGTCGGCGTGCTGTCGGTCTCCGTGCTCGTGATCGCGCTGGCAGTGCGCCTCGTCCTCGCCCGGTTCGGCGATCGGCTGCCGTCGTGGACGCTCGCCGTCGCCGCCTACACGGAAGTGCTCTGGACCTTCATGCTCTTCACGCTCGTCGGGCAGTGGTGGGCCGACACGAAGGAATGGCTCGCCGGGCGGGCGGGGGTCGTCTGGTTCGAGGGCATCGGCGACTGGATCGCGGCGAACATCCTTCCCCTGGCAGCGCTGTGGCAGGGCGTGGGATGGCTCTTCGGCATCCTCGTCGCCGCCGTCCTGGTCCCGGCATCCTGGCTCACCGTCGCCGGCGTCACCTACGGCACCTCGTTCGATGAGACACCGCCGGTACTCCAGCGCTTCGAGAAGACGCCGAACGGCACGGTGTCGCGCCTCCTCAAGATCGTGGCCCGCCGCTTCGAGGAGCTGTGGGCGGCGGTCTCGCTGATCTGGCGGGGCGGACCCGTGATCTTCGGGAGCCTGGCGCTCGCCTACGCCCTCTGGGCGGCGGCCGAGCGGTTCGGCTCGCGCGCGCTGCTCGGCATCGTGGGCGGACAGGACACGAGCTTCTGGTCGAGCTTCCTCCCGCTGCTGCTCGTCGCCGTCGGGGTGGTCGCCGAGCCGCTGCGCGTGGCGATCGTCGCCACCGCATTCGACGCCGTCATCGGGCGACCGGCGGCGGAGATGGGGATCCAGAAGTCAGGGCTCGACGACGAACCGGGCGATCTCGCCGTCGCCGGGGACGTCGAGCAGGAACGGCCCGTCGGCGTCGTCGGGCAGCAGGAACACGGCGAGGATGACGTACGGGCCTGAGCCCTCCAGGCAGGAGGACTCGCCCGCATCGAACGGCACGTCGAGCACCCTGCGCGCATTGCTCCACACGCGATCACCCTGCGCCTCGGCGATCGTCAGCTGCCCGCAGGTCGTCGCGTCGGCTCCGCCGCCGGCGTCGAGTCGGATGCTGAGGGTGCGGGATCCTTCGGGAGCCTCGAACTCGTCCCACCGCGCGGCGTCGAGATCGAGCGTCTGCCCGGCGATGTCGGCAGCGCCGTCCTCGGCGGCGATCACCGCGGGGCCGCCCGACGCAGGCAGCACGTCGAGCCAGACATGCACGCCGACGACTGCCGCTGCGGCGACGAGCAGCGAGACCAGCGCGAGACGTTGCCTCCGCCACCAGGACGTCATGGCTTCCCCCGTCATGGCTTCCCCAGTCGTGGCGTTTCGATCTCGACGCTGGCGGTCGTCTCGACCCGGTCGAGGTGCACGGGGAACGTGGCCACGTCATCGAGCTCGGGCGTCGGATAGCGTCCGCTGAGACGCAGTTCGCCGTCGCCGGAGCGCAGGTCGTCCGGTAGCTCGAATGCCAGCATCCCGACCGTGTCGGTGCCGACTCGCAGACTCGTGCCGACGAGCGTGGCCGGCGGGCGCTCGCTGGCTTGGAACAGTCTGCCGTCGATCAGCAGGCTCGCCACTCCGATCGCGGCGTCGACCTCCGTGGTCGGCGCCGAGGCGGCCAACTCGATGACGAGCCAGTTCCCCTCGGCCTCCCACTCGGCATCCGTCATCGTCACGCGCTCGGTGCGCGAGATGTCGACGACGGTGGCGGTGATCTGTCTGGTCGTCACGGTCGCGCCGTCGGCGCCGCCCACCGCGAACGGATCCAGCAGTGCCTGCTCGGGCGGTGTCACGGCCGTCACCGCTCCGGCGGCGACGACGAGGGCGGCCCCGACGATCCAGGGCGCACCGCGCCGCATCCCGCGACTCATCGCGCGCCGGGTCACGGCGCCACCTCGAGGTTGAGCTGCGCGCTCAGGTCGGCCCGCCGCCAGCTGATGGTCGATGCCGCGAGGATGACCTGGCCGGACTGCTCCACCGCGTCGTAGACGTCGAGGCGCACGGTGCCGCGCTCGAGCGCCTCCGCGGTGGTGTCGTCGTCGGCGACCGGCCACGCGATCGTCACATCGGCCGGCACGCCGGGTTGCAGGATGACCGCCCGCACCGAGCCGTCAGCGCGCCACGATCGCGCGGTGCCGGTGGCGGTGATGCCCGACAGCTCGAGCATCGGCTCCCGACCGACGATCATCCGGGACTCGACGCGGTCGGCCGAGCGGTCGACGCCGACCGCGCGGTCGGACAGGTTCTCCAGGCGCAGGGTGACCACGAGCAGCTGTTCCCCGGGCTCCGCCTCCAGGAACTGACTCTCCACCGCGTCGGTGAGCTCCACCTCCTGCACAGCCGCGGAGTACAGCGAGGTGCGCGCCTCCTGCCCGCTCGCGACGATGGTCGGGGTCCGCGACGCCGAGGCGAGTCCGCCGAAGCCGATGAACCCGGCGAGCAGTCCGATGATCGCGGCGACGGCGATCCAGAACGGGGCGGCTCGGCGGCTGAACACGGTGCGCGCCGCGCCGGCAGCGGCATCCCGCGCGCCGGCCGCCATCCCCCGCGTCCTCGTCACGAGGTCAGCCTAGCGGCGAGCGGTCAGTCGGCCTCTTCGAGCTCGTCGGTCTCGCCCTCTTCGTGGTCCACGCCGTCGTCGGCGGTGAACACCTTGTCGTCCTGGGGCTTGTCGGTGGCAGCTTCCGCTGCGGCGTCGAAGGGGCCGGAGTCCTCGGGATACGTGCGGGGATCGGTCATGGAGTGTCCTCTCGGGTCGGATGCTCAGACTCGCGCACGCGCGGCTGTTTCACCCGCCCGTTGACAGGAACAGGATCGTCTGTCGTCGGTCGTCCCGTCTTCCGGTCCCGTCGTCGTCAGGACGGGCAGGCCTCGAACACGTAGCCTTCATCCGCCGGAGTGAGCAGATCGCGGTCGCGCAGCACCATCGACGCGGGCGAGCGCTCGTCGGCGCACATCTCTGCGAACGACCGCGGCAGCTCGTCGGCGTACTCGATGTCGATCACGGCCTCCCCGTAGACCTCGGTGTACGCCTCGCATTCCTCGTACACCGCGCATTCCTCGGTCACCGCGAAGTCGAAGCCCGCGTCGTCGTGGAGCACGGCGGCGTCCTCGGCGGAGTTCTTCTGCCCGGCCGCGAGCCCGGCGTCGTGCGCGGCATCGACGAACGCGGTCGCCAGAGCCAGGTTGTCGTCGAGGGAGAGAGCGCCGTCGGAGCGGGTGTAGGTGTCGAGGTTGTCGAACTCGACCGCATCGAATCCGGCATCCGCACATCCCTCGATCCAGGGGACGACGACCGCTGCGATCCGCTCACGACGGTCAGCCGTCGAGGTGTCGAGGAGAGCCTCATCCGGCCAGTCCGGGTCGAAGACGACCTCGCCGTCGCGGTGCAGCAGCAGCGCCGCATCCCACGTCTCGAGCTCTCCGGGCTGCGTCTGGAATCCGTTCACGTAGCAGACCGAATAGATCCCCGGCGCGGGTTCGGCAGCGCGGTCGCGTCCGACGACACCGACGCCGGCGGCCGGCTCGTAGGCGCCGCCCAGCTGGTAGTCGACGCCCGTTCCCGCCGGGGGCAGGGCCCACTCTCCGGAGGACGGTGCGGATGCGGATGCGGGAGGGGGTGTGTCGGTCGCGGGAGCGCACCCGGCAACGAGCAGGAGGGCGCCGGCGGCCGCGGCGGCGTGCAGCCCGCGGGTGGCGGCAGGGCGAAGGGGCATTCCGGCACACTATCGGTCGTCGTTGTGGGCTCTCACCGGATTCATATGTCCGATCGGGAATGCCCGCCCCGAGACGGTCGTTGCCGGTACATGCAATTGCATGGACCCTGGAAAGGACCTCGCCCGTATGACCATTTACAACGTCGGCTTCCTCGTCGGCAGCATCTCCTCGACCTCGATCAACCGCCGGCTCTCCCGCGCGCTGGTGAAGCTCGCGCCGCAGGCCGACCTGAAGCTCACCGAGATCCCGATCGCGCCCCTGCCGTTCTATTCCGCCGACAACGACGGGTCGATCCCCGCCGAGGCCGCCGAGTTCAAGCAGGCGATCGAGGAGTCCGACGCCATCATCCTGGTGACCCCCGAGTACAACCGCTCGGTCCCCGGCGTGCTCAAGAACGCGCTCGACACGGCGAGCCGCCCGTGGGGGCAGAACAGCCTCGCGGGCAAGCCCTCCGCCGTCATCGGCGGCTCGGTCGGCCCGATCGGCACCGCTGTCGCCCAGCAGCACCTGCGCTCGATCCTGTCGTTCCTCGCCTCGCCCGAGCTGTCGCAGCCGGAGGCCTACATCCACATGCGTGACGGACTCGTCACCGAAGACGGCGAGGTCACCGACGACTCGACCGTCGAGTTCCTGGTGTCGTGGCTGAAGGCCGTGCACACGCACATCGCGAAGTCGCTCAGCCCCGTCACCTGAGACAGGCCAGTACAGGAAGGGGCTCGCGCGATGCGCGGGCCCCTTTCCTGTGGTCCTCGACCGCGTCAATGAGGTGCGAGATCAGATCCGGGTTCGAGATCGGAGGGAGTTTCAGGATCGGATGCCGGGGCGGCTGCCGGCGCGGCCTCGGCGGGGTTCCGCCGGATGCCGATCCAGGACACCACTCCGCCGAGCACCAGCAGGGTGGCGGTGACCCAGGCGGCGTTGTGGAAGCCGCCGAGGTCGAGCGCTCCGCCGACGATGGTCGACAGCATCGCGACCACCAGCAGTCCCGCGACGCGGGAGACCGCGTTGTTCACCGCCGATGCGATGCCGGAGTGCCCTTCGTCGATTGCGCCGAGGATCGCGGCGGTGAGCGGGGCGACGGTGAGGGAGAGTCCGAGTCCCATCACGATCATCGCCGGCAGCACCTGCCACCAGTAGTCGAAGTCAGCCCCGACCGTCAGCAGCATCAGGGCGCCGGCAGCCATGATCAGCGGTCCGACCGTCATGAAGATGCGCGGACCCCACCGCCCGGCCCACGCGCCGGCGCGCGAACTGAGCAGGATCATCAGGATCGTCATGGGCAGGCTCGCCAGCCCCGCGGCGGTCGCGCTGAGCCCGGCGCCCTGCTGCAGGTAGACGCCGACCACGAAGCCGTTCAGCGACAGCGCGGCGTACACGAACAGCGTGGCGAGGTTGCCCCAGCCGAAGTCGCGCACCCGGAACAGCCAGAGCGGCATGAGAGGTGTCGCGGTTCCGCGCTGACGCAGCAGGAACAGCACGAAGAGCGCGACGCCGATGACGGCCGGGAGCCAGATCGCCGGCGACTGCCACCCGAGGTTCGGCTGCTCGATGAGTGCGAACACCACCGCGCCGAGGCCGATCGCGCAGAGCGCGCCGCTCCACCAGTCGACTTTCACCCGCCGCTCCTGCTCCGGCAGATGCAGCCGGCTCAGCAGCAAGAGGGTGATCGCGATCGGAACGACGTTGATGAGGAAGACGAAACGCCAGGAGAGGAAGTCGACGAACAGGCCGCCGAGCAGCGGACCGACGAGCATCGCCCCCGTGGTGAACGCTGTCCAGACGCCGATCGCCCTGGCCTGCACCTCGGCGCGCATGGTCGCGGTGATCAGCGCCAGAGAGCTCGGCACCAGGAGTGCACCGGCCGCACCCTGCGCGGCGCGGGCGACGATCAGCGTGAGCGGGTCGAACGCCGCCGCGACAGCGATGGATGCCACACCGAAGGCGATCAGCCCGATCCGCATCACCAGCACGCGACCGTATGCGTCGGACACGGATCCGGCGAGCAGGATCAGCGCGCTCAGTGTGATCAGATACGCATCCACCACCCACTGCTGTGTCGTGATGCCTCCGCCGATCTCGCGACTGATGGCGGGCAGCGCGACGTTGACGACCGTGCCGTCGAGGAAGGTGACGAAGGAGGCGAGCACCGCGATCGAGATCACGAGACGCTGGACGGGGGCGAAGGAGGCTGCCACAGGCTGAGACTACTCCCGGCCGGAGGGGGCAAGGGCGGTCGGGAGGGTCTCGCCGACGCCCCCGCCCCGCCCCGCCCCTGTCCCGCCTCCGTCGATCAGGCTGTGACGCCGAGCGCCGCCCGCAGATCTTCCTTGGCTCTGGCGTAGCGGGAACGCACGGTAGCGGCAGGGATGCCGATGATCGTCGCCGTCTCCGCCAGTGTGAACCCCTCCCAATGCACGAGCTGGACGATCTCGGCGAACTCCGGCCGGAGGCGGGCGATCGCGTCCCGGACGTCGCTGCCTTCATCCGCCGCTGGCGCGGTACCTCCTGCTGGCACGTGAGACCGGAGCCGGTCGACCAGAGCGAGACGGCGACGCTCGCCGCGGGCATGATTCAGGAGCGTCCCTCGTGCGAGTCCGAACAGCCACATCCGGATCTCGGTCGGGTGAGTCGGAAGATCATCGATGCGCCGCCAGGCCACCAGGAGCGTCTCTCCGAACAAGTCGGGCGCATCTCCACCGACGCGTCGGTGGAGATAGCGCAGGATGTCGACGTTCGCGTCGTGCAGCACCGCGGTCAACATGCGCTGCTTGTCTGCGATCGAGGTCACGGCGTCACGGCCTCGCACTGGGACTGTGCGTCTGACGTCCACCATCCATCGACCCCCGCCTCGGCAGAGACGCGGTTCATCGCCTCGCTGAGGGCGACGTGGTGCGCGACCGCGTACCAGTCGTCCTCAGTCGGCTCCACGCCGGCAGCCGGATCCTCCCAGTCCCCTTCCGCGTTCAGTACCTGGACGATCGCGGTCGGATCGGAGCGGATCTCCGCCGACCACCGTTCGACGCTCGCCTCGGTCACCTTCAGTCGGCCCATTGCAGCGACGAACGCCTCCCAGTCGCCGGTCTGTTCCATCTGCTCGAGGACGACGCGCTCCTCGCACTCGCGCCCGCTGGGGAGGGTGAAGGTGTAGGCGATATCGGGATCCTGCGCCCAGGGCAGCCAGTCGAAGCCTCCCGCCGCGACGGCTGCACCCGCGCCGCCGCTGAGCAGCAGCGCAAGGCTGACGCCGGCGACCACTCGCGGAATCCGCCGCACCCGTGGTCGTTTCGCGTTCTCGTGCAGCCGGCTCGCCGCGGCGACCCGATCCATGTCCCGGATCAGGTCGTCGCCGACCTGCAGGCTCTCGGGGGCCGAGTTTGCGAGCAGCGCATCCAGACGATCGTGAGTATCCATGTCATTTCCCATCCTGAAGGGTCGTTACATGGGATATGTCCGGCAACACCGTCGATGATGACGGCCGGGATTCGCTTCAGGCAGTCCGCCTTATGACTGTTCAGCTCCTGGCTGGCGGCGGGGTGCCCGCACGCAGGAGCGCGGCGAGGCCGGCCACCCCGCTGTGCTCGAACGCTCGCCGTTGGCGTGCCGCTCCGGTGCCGACCGTGCGGAGACGCTCGATCCCCGCGGCGACGTACTCCTCGTCTCCGTGCTCCTGCAGCGCGGGGGCGCTCGCCGCCAGCATCCGCTCCACGACGGTCCAGGCGTCGGCGACCTCACCCGTCGTCGGATCGACGATGCGCGCCTCCATCCCTGCGCGCGCCGCGGTCCACAGCGACGCGTCGATGCCGTCGATGTGGTCGCTCGTCAGGGACCGGTCGTCCGACAGTGCGAGCGCCCGGCAGATCGCGGCGGCGAGCACGGAGTCCGCCGGTTCGAGTTGCGCATCGAACACCCGCACCTCGACCGTCGGATACCGTTCCGACACCCGCACGGCCCAGGAGAGGGAGGCCGCTTCGCCGATGGTCCCGAGTGCGAGCAGCTGACCGATGTGGGAGACGTAGTCGTCGTAGTCGTGGAAACGCGGAGGGCACCACGAAGAGGGCAATCGGCGGATGAGCACGCTGCGCCAGCTCGCGAACCCGGCATCGATGCCGTTCGCGAAGGGGCTGTTGACGGTGAGTGCCAACAGCGCCGGCATCCACCCGCGGATGCGGTTGAGGGCGCGGATGCGCTCCTCCGCGTCGGTCACCTCGACGTGCACGTGCAGCCCGTTCACCTCGTGCTCGCGAGTGAGGTGCGCCAGCCGGTGAGCGACATCGTCGTAGTGCGATGAGGGGGAGATGATGGGCGATCGCGTCGTCGCGAACGGGTTCCCGGTGGACGCCGCGATCGCCTGCTGCTCCTGCGCGGTCCAGCCCACGAGGGCCCGGAGGTGTCGCAGCTGGGTCCCGGCCTCGGCGGTCGTGGTCACCGGTTCGGTGGCCGTCTCCACCTGGGAGGTGAGGTACTCGGTGGTGACGACGCCGCCGGTGCGGAGCCGCGTGATGCGCTCACGCGCGCCGTCGGCCATGGCCAGCGGGACGAGGGCCTGCTCGTCGAGAAGGAGGAACTCCTCCTCGATGCCGAAGCGCGCCACCCGCGCCTCAGTGGTTCCTGAGTGCGGAGATCAGCTCGGATTTGCGCTTCTTGCTGTAGCCGGTCAGGCCCAGCTCCTTCGCGCGCTTCTTCAGCTCGGGCACCGTCCAGTCGTCGTAGTCGCCGCTCTCGCCGCCGCGCCGACCGACGGCCTCGCGTCCGTCTCTCGCCGCGGCGTTGGAGATGCGCGCGGCCTTCTCCTTCGACGCTCCGTCATCACGGAGCTCCTCGTAGAGTTCCGGATCCTTCAGAGAGTTGTTTCGCCTGCTCGGCATGATCACCAACCCCTTTCCGGTGGCACCTGAGAGGTACCGGTCGCTTCAGTTCCTGCTCTGGGTCGGCCTGGTCCTCCGGGCGATCAGTGGGAGCCGACGGGCCTGACCCCCACAAGTGAGGCCGGCCCGTCGGCGGGCCTCACTTGTCGAACGCGTTCTTGGCGGCGTCCTTGACGTTCTCGCCGGCCTGCTTGACGTCGGCCTTGGCCTGGTCGGCTTTGCCCTCGGCCTCGAGTCGCTCGTTGTCGGTGACCTTGCCGATGCCTTCCTTGACCTTGCCGGCGGCCTTCTCTGCGGCGTTCTTGATGTCATCTGCGGCACTCATGTGCTGCTCCTCTCCTCGGCGGATCGATTGGTTCCACAGCCTCGCAAACCGTCGCGATCCGGGCCAAGGGATTGACAATCAGCGGATGCCGTGTCAACGCTCCGCCGCCCATCGACGTGGGCCGCCCGGAGGACTAGCCTGGCGCCAAGGCGGGTTCCTGCCCGCGGATCTCTCGACGAAGGAAGCGGTGTGCGATGGACTCGATGATGATGGGCGCCATGTCGAAGAACATGGAGTCGATGCCGAACGTGGAGATGCTCGACATGTCGGTGATGCAGGCGTGTATGGATGCCTGCTCCGCGTGCGAGCAGGCGTGCACCGTGTGCTCCACCCAGCTGATGGACTGCGCTCCGGCGTGCATGAACTGCGCCGACATGTGCAACACGATGATGCGCTCGATGATGCGGATGCAGGGGATGTCGCCCGCCGCGATGATGTCGATGCTGAACGCCTGCATCGCGATGTGCAAGATGTGCATGGACGAGTGCATGAAGCATGCCGACCACAGCGAGATCTGCCGGATGTGCGCTCAGGCGTGCCAGGCCTGCATGGACGCCTGCACCGCCATGAAGGACATGATGATGGCGAGCGCCTGACTCTCGCTCGGACCCGCTTTACGCCGCCGCGACGTTGAACTGGGTGCGGCCGACCGCGAGCACGCCGTAGCGCGCGTGCAGAGCCACCGGCGTGCCGGGAGCCGCCTCGAGAGCGGCACCGGATGCGTTCCACAGCGCGTGCGCTGCGCCGTCGAGGCTGCGCACGACGAGGTCGCCCGATGCAGCATCCGCCGATTCGACGATCCCGTCGACCCACTCGGTCGGTGTCGCCGACGCGATGCGCGCCTGGATCAGGTGCAGCGCGTGACCGGGAGCGAACGAGGAGCACCGGTCACCGTGCTGGCACATGCACGCCGAACGCTCACGCACCGAGAGGGGCGAAAGGCGGTTCAGGGGCGTGGACACGGTGGTCTCCTTCAGGATCGGGCGTTTCCGAAAGCGTAGGTCGGGTGCTCCTGGGGTGGAAGGCGAGCCGACACGGAGTGAAACAAACAGGTGTAAGCTCGCCGGGTGCTGTTGTCGATGAGCGCCCCTCGGGCGCAGAACGGAGCTGCAGGCGCCTTCCGCGCCGCAGACAGAGGCTGAGGACCAGCCGGAGGCGGAACCCCCGTCCCCGGTGCTGCGTCGCACCCGGCATCCGTCGCCGGGAAACCTCATCCTGATCGACTCGCCCTCTGCGGCGACCACTCCGAAAGCACAACTCTCATGCGTCCCATCGACGAGCGCGGAATCCGCGACTCCTTCCTCAACGCCTCCCGCAAGGAGGTCGCGACCCTCCACCTCCCCGCCGGCCTGGCCGACATCGACTTCGACGAGCTCGACTACCTCGGCTGGACCGACCCGAAGATGCCGCGACGCGCGTACGTCGTGACCTGGATCGACGATGCCCCGGTCGGGGTCATGCTGCAGCGCGCCGAGCAGCGCGTGCTCGCCCGGGCCCAGTGCTCGTGGTGCGAGGACGTCACGCTCCGCAACGACGTGCAGTTGTTCGTCGCCCGCCGTGCCGGCGCGGCCGGTCGCAAGGGCGACACGGTCGGCGTGCTCACGTGTGCCGAGTTCGGCTGCTCCCGCACCGTGCGGATCCTGCCGCCGCTCGCATACCAGGGGTACGACCGTGAGCTCGCACGCGAGATGCGCATCCTCCGGCTGCAGGAGCACGTGACCGGGTTCCTCCGCGAGGTCGCCGGCTGATCGGGAGGAGATCTGCGCTCCGGAGGACCGATCTGGAGGATAGGCCCCTCCGCAGCGCGGATCCCCTCCGGAGCGACGGGGAGACGGCGGCTCAGTCCACCTCGAGCGTCGCCACCGTCTCCTCGTCGTCGCAGGCGCTGCCGACCCAGAGGCGGAACCGGCCGGGTTCGACCCGGCGGATGCCGTCGGTGCCGGTGAACGCGAGGCGGTCGAGGGGCACGTCGAACGTGACGCGCTGGTCGGCCCCCGCGGCGAGCGTGACGCGCTGGAAGCCGATCAGCTGGGCCACCGGCCGGGTGACGCTGGCGATCTCGTCGTTCACGTAGAGCTGCACGACGTCGGTGCCCTCCCGATCGCCCGTGTTGCGCACGAGCACCGTCGCGCGCAGCGTGTCATCGGTGAGCGAAACCACGAGATCGTCATGGGCGAACGTCGTGTAGCTCAACCCGAACCCGAAGGGCCGCGCGGGGGTCGGATCGGCACTCGTCACGTCGGCCCGGCCACCCAGCACAGGGTGCAGGTACGAGTACGGCTGGGCTCCGGCCGAGCGGGGGAGCGACACCGGCAGACGGCCGGATGGCGACACTCGACCGCTGAGCACGCGCGCGAGCGCCGGACCGCCCTCCTCGCCGGGGAAGAACGCCTGCAGCACGGCGGCCGGACGTGCGGCGGTGGCAGTCGCAGCAGTCGCGGCGATCGATGCCGGCGCGGCCGAGTTCACCGCGCCGAGACCCACGATCGCGCCCGCCCCACCGGCGCGCGGGGGCAGCGCCCAGTCGAGCGCGTACGGGCGCCCCGTCATCGCGATCAGGATCACCGGCGTGCCGCTCTCGACGACCGCCTCGACCAGTTCGCGCTGGATGCCGGGGAGTTCGAGCGACTCGACGTCGTTCCCCTCGCCGACGGTTCCGCGACCGAACAGCCCGGCCCTGTCGCCGACGACGACGATCGCGATGTCAGCGGACTCCGCCTCGGCGACCGCGGCTGCGATGCCGCTGCGGTTCCCACTCTCCACATCGCTGCCGACCGCGTGCGCGATCGCGGCATGCGAGAACTCGTCGCGCAACGCCTCGAGCACGGTCGGGAGCGCGATCCCAGCCGGGACATCCGGATGATGCGCGAGCACGTGGTTCACGAACGAATAGCAGCCCATGAGCGCTTCGGCGCTGTCGGCGTTGGGGCCGATCACCGCGATCCGGGATCCGGTCGACGGCGCCAGCGGGAGTACGCCGTCGTTGCTCAGCAGCACGACCGACTCCTCGGCCAGACGCCGGGCGAGCTCGCGATGCGCGGGGGAGTCCAGATCGACGGATGCCGGTGGCGTCGAGAAGTCCGCATCCAGCAGGCCCAGCTCCTCCTTCTGGGACAGCACACGAGCCACTGCCCGATCGAGCACGGACTCGGGCACCCGCCCATCGCGCACCTGCTCGGCGAGAGTCACATACGCGTCGGGCGACGGGAGCTCGACGTCGATGCCGGCGGTGAGCGCGAGGCGCGCAGCATCCGCCGAATCGGCCGCGACCCGGTGCATGCTCCGCAGGAAGTCCACCGCGAAGTAGTCCGAGACGACGACGCCGTCGAAGCCCCAGCGGTCCCGCAACACGCCCGTGAGGTACCGCGGATCCGCCCCGACGGGCACCCCGTCGATGTCGGTGTAGGAGTTCATGACGCTGCGCGCTCCGCCCTCGCGGACCGCCATCTCGAACGGCGGGAGCAGCACGTCTTCGATCTCGCGCGGACCGGCGTGCACCGGCGCATGGTTGCGTCCTGCCCGCGACGCCGAGTAGCCGACGAAGTGCTTCAGGGTCGCGTGCACGCCAGAGGACTGGAGCCCCTTCACATACGCGGTGCCGATCGTGCCGACGACCAGCGGATCCTCGGCGATGCACTCGTCGACCCGCCCCCACCGCGGGTCGCGGATCACATCGAGCACGGGTGCGAGCCCCTGGTGGATGCCGAGCGCTCGCATCGATTCGCCGATGGCCGCGCCCACCTCTTCCACCAGCCCCGGGTCGAACGACGCCCCCCAGGCCAGCGGCGTCGGGAACGTCGCGGCCTTCCACGCGGCCAGCCCGGTCAGGCACTCCTCGTGCACGATCGCGGGGATGCCGAGACGGGTCTCGCGCTGCAGTCGCGCCTGCTCGGACCAGAGCCACTGCGCCCGCTCGACCGGGTCGACCGGCCGCGTGCCGTAGACGCGGGTGAGATGCCCGATGCCGTGCGAGCTCGCCTCCTCGTACCTCGTCGAACTCTTCTTCTCGCCGGCGAGCGGCGCGACCACCTCATCGCCCTGGTCCACCCAGAAACCGACGAGCTGCGCCTGCTTCTCCTCCAGCGTCATCTGCGCGAGGAGCGATTCCACGCGCGGTGAGAGGCGGGGGAGGGAGTTCTGCTGCGACACGATGGTCTCTTTCTTTGACGTGTGCACGGCCGTCGTGCGGGTTGTCGCCGGGTGCACCGCGGTCATCCCTTGACCGCCCCGGTGAGTCCGCCGACGATGCGCCGCTCGAACAGGCTGAAGAAGATGAGCGCCGGGATCATCGAGAGGGAGGTGAACGCCAGCACCTTGGCGGTGTCGACCGAGTACTGCGACGCGAACGACTGCACCCCGAGCGGCAGTGTGAACGCGGCCGCATCGTTGAGGATGAACAGCGGAAGCAGGTACCCGTTCCAACTGCCGATGAACGCGAGGATGCCGGTCGTGATCACTCCGGGGAGTGAGAGCGGCAGCACCATCCGCCAGAAGAAGCCGAGGCGGCTGCATCCGTCGATGAAGGCGGCCTCCTGGATCTCGTCCGGTATCGCCCGCAGGAACGGCACCAGGATGATGATCGTCGTCGGCAGCGCGAACGCGATCTGCGGCAGGATGACCCCGCCGAGGGAGTTCATCAGGCCGAGGTTGCGCACCACGATGTACAGCGGGGTGATCGCGACGGTCAGAGGGAACATGAGTCCCGCGGCGAAGAAGGCGTAGAGCACGCCGCGACCGGCGAACCGGTAGCGCGCCAGCACATAGGCCGCCATCAGGCCGAGCGCCACGACCCCCAGGGTCGTCGCGAGTGCCACGATGAGCGAGTTCAGCACCTGCCGCCAGAAGATGCCGCCGGTGAGCACGTCGAGGTAGTTCGACAGGATCCACGGCTGCGGCAGCCCGGACGGGTCCGTCGTGATCTGCGCGTTCGTGCGGAAGCCGCCGATGATGATGTACAGGATCGGCGCGAGCATCAGCCCGACGGCGATCAGGGCGACGAAGTACACCGCGGGGTTCGCCCAGGGCAGTCGTGACCGCGCCTTCCGGCCGCGGCCGGTCCGCGGGGTGATGAGTGCGGCGGTGGCGGTCATCGTTTGCCCTTCCTGCTCCCGGCGCCGGTGAGAGCGCCATCCGTGTCCCGTTTGAGGACGGCCCGCTGGTAGATCAGGGCGACCACGAGGGAGATGAGGAACAGGACCACGGCGACCGCGTTCCCGTACCCGAAGTTCCCGGCGTTCCGCCCCTCGGACACCATGTAGGTGGCCATGGTCGAGGTGCCGGCGGTGGAGGCGATGTACTGCCCCCAGATGATGTAGACGAGGTCGAACAGCTGCAGCGAGCCGATGATCGACAGGAATGCCCAGATGCGCAGCGTCGGCGCCAGCAGCGGCAGGGTGATCTGCCACTGGATCTGCCAGTACGAGGCCCCGTCGATGGCCGCCGCCTCGTGCAGCTCCTCCGGGATGCCCTGGAGACCGGCGAGGAAGAGGATGACGGCGAAGCCGACGTACTTCCACGTGATGATCGCCATCAGCGTCCAGATCGCGATGCCCGGGTCGGACAACCAGTCGTTCGCCAGCCATCCGAGGCCCATGTTGGTCAGGAGCGCGTTGAGGGCGCCGCTGGTCTGCAGCATCAGGCTCCAGCCCGTGCCGACGACGACCTCCGAGATCACGTACGGCACGAAGATCAGCACGCGGATCAGCGACTGCCCCCGCATCCGCCGGTTCAGGAGCAGGGCGAGAAGGATCGCGACCGGCCCCTGCAGCACGAGCGACATCACCAGGATGACGCCGTTGTGCTGGAGTGCGTCGTGGAACAGCGGGTCCTGCAGGATCGTGAGGTAGTTCTTGAGACCCACGAAGTCCGTCGGCGGGCCATACCCCTGCCAGCTGAAGAAGCCGTAGAACGCGGCCATCAGCACGGGGAAGATCACGAAGGCGAGGAAGACGAGCAGGGCGGGCCCGGCCAGAAGGATCACTTCCAGCCGGGCGAGCGCCTTACGCCTTCGCTGCAGCATCCTTGACAGCCTGGACGATGTCCTCCGGGGATCCTTGGCCTGCCAGCATCGTCACCACGGCGACGTTGAGCGCGTTGCCGACGTTCTGCCCGTAGACGGTGTCGAGCCACTGCGACGCGTAGGGCGCCGCGTTGTATGCCTCGAGGATCGTCTGCAGGTACGGCTCGGTGACGGCCTCCTGGGCGACGGTGTTGACCGGCGGCGCGTTGAACGCCTTGTAGTACGCCGTCTGCACCTCGGACGTGCCGAGGTAGTTCAGGAAGTCGACGCACGCGTCCGGTGCATCGACCGAGCACGAGTAGCCGTCGACGCCGCCCATCATCGAGCCGGGTTCGCCCTCGCCGCCCTCGACCTCGGGGAACGGGAACCAGGAGAGATCCGCGAGCGGCTTCTGGTCGGGCGTCAGCGAGCCGATGACGCCCGGATTCCAGGCGCCCATGAGCTCCATTCCCGCCTGGTGGTTGGCGATGAGGCCGGCAGAGCTGGCGGCACCCTGCTGCGCGGTCGTGGTCAGGAAGCCGCTGTTGAACGGCTCGGTCGCCGCGAATTCCTGCAGGTCCTCACCCGCGCGGATCCAGCAGTCGTCGTCGAAGTTCATCTCGTCGGCGGCCTGGGCGAGCGTGTCGGAGCTGCACTCGCGGAGCGCGAACCAGTAGTACCAGTGCGCGGCCGGCCAGGCATCCTTCGCGCCGAGCGCGACGGGATCGATGCCGGCGGCCTTGAGCGCCTCCGTCGCGGTCTCGAGCTCGTCGATCGTGGTCGGGTTCTCGGTGATGCCCGCCTCATCGAACAGGTCCTGGCTGTAGAACAGCCCGCCCGGGAGCACGGCGACCGGCATCGCGTAGATCTTGTCGTCGAGGCTGTTCGCCGAGTACGCGGCATCCGGGATCTCCTCCGCCGCCGGTCCCTCGATCGCCTCGGTCAGGTCCTTGAGCTGCCCGGCCTTCACCATCGCGGCCATCTTGCCGCCGCCGCGCTGCAGGAAGATGTCGGGGGCGTCGCCGGAGTTGAGGGCCGTCTGGAGCTTGCCGTCGAGGTCTTCGTTCTGGATCGACTGGATGTCGATCGTGACCCCGGGGTTCGCCTTCTCGAAGTCGGCGACGGTGGCCTCCCAGAACTCGACGCCCGGTCCGGTGGTGGAGTTGTGCCAGAGAGTCATGGCCGCGCCGTCGCCTCCGGAGCCATCGCCGGTGTCGCCTGCGGTACAGCCCGAGAGTGCGAGTGCTCCGACGGCGAGGACCGCCGCGGAGACGAGGGGGAGCCTTCTGCTGATCATGTGATTGTTCTCCTCATCGAGTGGCGCCGCGCGTCGCTGCGGGGCGCCCGCGGCAGCTCGGGTGAGGCCGCGGTGGGATGAGTCTTCTGGCGGGGTGGCGTGTCGTCAAACGTTTTCGAAAACAGTTTCCATCGCGGGCGCGGCGGGGCTACGCTGACCAGACATGAGCGGGAGAACGACGATCCACGATGTCGCGAAGGCGGCGGGGGTTTCGGTGTCGACCGTCTCCAAAGCGGTCAACGGACGCTACGGGATCGCGGATGCCACGGTGCAGCGGGTGCTCGATTCGGTGCGCGAGCTCGGCTACGAGTCGAGTCTCGTGGCCAGCAGCATGCGGGCACGGCGGACCGGCGTGATCGGCGTGCTGCTGGCGGACTTCGAGCCGTTCAGCGCCGAGATCCTCAAGGGCGTCGGCACGGCGGTGCACGACACGGCCTTCGACCTGCTGGCCTACAGCGGCTCTCACCGCGGTGCCGGCGACGGGTGGGAGCGGCGCTCGCTGAGCCGGCTCTCCGGCACGCTCATCGACGCGGCGATCATGGTGACGCCGACGGTCGTGAGCGCCGCCACCGAGATCCCCGTCGTCGCGATCGACCCGCACACGGGGCGGGCCGATCTGCCGACGGTCGAGTCGGACAGCTTCGGCGGCGCGCTGACGGCGACCCGTCATCTGATCGAGCTCGGCCACCGCCGGATCGGGTTCCTGGCAGGGCGCCCCGACCTGCGCTCGGCCGGGTTGCGCGATGCCGGCTACCGGCGGGCGCTGTCGGATGCCGGGCATCCCGATCGATCCGGCCCTGGTCGGCGTCGGGCGCTACGAACTCGAGACGACGCGGGATTCCGCCCGCCTGATGCTGGCACGTGACTCGCGGCCCACGGCGGTGTTCGCGGCGAACGACCTGTCCGCGATCGCCGTGATCGAGGTCGCGCAGGAGATGGGGCTGCGGGTGCCGCAGGACCTGTCGGTCATCGGCTTCGACGATGTGCCCGAGGCATCACGCCGCGTGCTGCCGTTGACGACGATCCAGCAGCCGATGCGGAAGCTCGGCGCGGTGGCGGCCGACATGGTGTTCGCTCTGTTGGAGGGCAGGGAGCTCGATGAGCTGCACGTGACCCTCCCGACCCGGCTGGTGGTCAGGGCGACGACGGCGCGACCCGCCGGGTGAGAGCGCGGCCCGCTGCGCTGGGGAGGGAATCTGCAGTTCGGAGGGGCTGTCCGGCCGAATCAGTCCTCCCCTGTGCCGATCTCCTCCGCTCTGACTCTCAGCGCGCCAGGGTGAGAGCGCGCACGTGCTCCCACGCGGGCTCAGCCAGCGCCGCCGAGAGCCGCGCGAACTCGTCGAAGCTGCGCCGGCCCGGCCAGTCCGTCGGCAGCATCGACGGCGGCAGGCCGGGATCGGTGTAGGGGAGCACCCGCCAGCTGTCGATGAGTTGCACGTACGCGGCGAACGGTTCGCTCGGCAAGGTCGCGAGTGACGTCTGGAACGCGAGGTGCTCGGCGCGCAGCGCCGCGAGGTCCCACCACTGCGCGGCGGCCTCGACCAGCGAATCCGGTGGGACCGGCGCCGAAGCCTGGAACAGCGTCACCCACCGGCGCGCGTCGAGATCGTCGAGGATCTCGAGAACCTCGTCCTGCAGGTGCCCCGGGCAGATCCACAGAGCCGGCGACACGATGCCGGCGCCGATCCATTGCAGGCGGCGACGGAGCTGGTGACGGATGTGGCGCTCGCTCTCCGGGATCGAGAACGAGACGAGGCACCAGTCGGCGGCATCCGTCATCTCGCGCATCTCGAAGATGCGGCGGTCGCCGCGCTCCAGCATGCCGACGGCATCCGGGTTGAGGCGATAGCCGATCGCTCCTTCGCGCTCGGCGAGCAGGAGGCCCTTCTGCTTCAGCCGGGCGATTCCGGTGCGCGCCTGCGCGGTCGGGATGCCCAGATCGCCCGCCAGGGCGACGAGATCGGCCGCGGAGATCCAGCCGCCGAGCGGCCGCAGGTAGACGCCGATCAGCGTGCGGAGCAGCGAGGCCGTGCTGCCGGGACGTGCATCGATGTCGTCCAGCACGGCCTGGGTCCCTGAGTTCGTCGAAGGGTCAGCGGCCATCGGACTCCAGCGCGTCGCGCACGGCGAGGACGCCCGTGACCGTCTCGACATGCGAGGTGCTCAGCGGAGACAATCCCAGGCGGATGCCGTCGGGGAAGCGGAAGTCCGGGATGATGCCGTCCGCCCACAGGCGCTGCGTGACCTCACGGAAGTCGGGGTGCCCGATCGTCACGTGGCTGCCGCGGAGCTCCGGGTCGCGGGGGCTCAGCAGGCGCACGCCGACAGGCGCGAGAATCTCGTCGTAGGCCTGCACGGCGAGGCCGGTGAGCGAGGTCGACTTGGCCCGCACGCCGTCGATCGTGGCCTGCTCGATGAGCTCCAGCATCCCCTGCATCGCGAGCATCGACGTGACGGGTGGGGTGCCGCTGAGCAGCTGGCGGATGTCGCCGGCCGGCGCGTACTCCGGGCCCATCGCGAAGATGTCGGCCGCACTCCACCATCCCTGGATCGGCTGCCGCAACACGCCCTGCAGCCCGTGGCGCAGGTAGGCGAACGCGGGGGATCCGGGGCCGCCGTTGAGGTACTTGTACGTGCACCCGACGGCGATGTCGACGCCCCACGCGTCGAGCTGCATCGGGATCACGCCGGCGGAGTGGCAGAGGTCCCACATCATCAGGGCGCCGGCCTCGCGCACGGCCGCGGTGATGCCCGGCATGTCGGCGAGGGCGCCGGAGCGGTAGTCGACGTGGCTCAGCGACACGAGCGCGGTGCGCTCCGACACGACCGCCTCGACATCGGCGATCGTCACGCCGCGCACCGGGTCGGGTTCGAGCCAGCGCAGCGTCATCCCGGTCTCGGCCGCGACTCCCTCGGCGAGGAACCGGTCGGTCGGGAAGTTGCCGGCTTCCATCACGAGCTCGGTGCGTCCGTCGCCGGCGGCGCCGAGGGCCGCGCGCATGAGCTTGTAGATGAGCACGCTCGTCGAGTCGGCGACGACCGTCTGGCCGGCCGCGGCGCCGAGGGCCACGCGCGCAATGCGGTCGCCGAGCTCCATCGGCAGAGCCATCCACTGCTCATCCCAGGAGCGGATGAGCCGCGTGCCCCAGTCGTCGCGAACGAACGCGGCGATCTTCTCGGGGATGTCGCGCAACGGGCGGCCGAGAGAGTTGCCGTCGAGGTACGCGGTGACGCCGGGGGCCTCGAGGAAGGCGTCGAGGTGCGCGCCGAGCGGGTCGGCGGCGTCGAGGGCGCGGGCGGTGTCGAGGAGGTCGGTCATGTCACACCTTCAGGTCGGCGGGGCTGAGTCGGCGGGCGCGGAGCGGATCGGCGTCGCCGGGGAGGAGGAAGAGAGCGGATGCCGGATCGCGTGGATCGGCCGGGGCGAGTAGTCGCAGCAGGTCGAGGCCGTCGATGCCCGACTCGCGCAGGGCGGCGATCTCGCGCGGGTTCAGGCCGACCGGGGTCGGGCCGTTGCCCATGTCGGTGCCGTAGAGCACGATGCCGCCGGCGGCATGGAAGCGGCGGACGTTGTCGACCGCGGTGCGGTATTCGGCGCCGTCGTGGATCGCGAGTGTCGAGATCCAGGTGACGGATGCCGCCTGCTCGGCGATCTCGTCGTCGGTGAGGCGCTCGGTGAACGGGGCATGGGCGAGGGTGGTCGCGCCGAGGCGGGCGGCGCGCTGCGCCTGACCGGGGCCTTGCGTGTGGACGACGACAGGAAGGCTTCGTTCGGCGGCGAGGTCGATGATCGCGCGGAAGAGGTCGTCGTCGAACACCGGACTGGCGTCGCTGTTGCTCGCGAGCTTGATGAGACTGGCCCCGGCTGCGGCCATTTCGGCGACGGCGGCCGCAGCTTCTTCGGTGCTCGCGACCTCGCGGAACGAACCGGCGGGCGCCCAGTCGCGGTCGGACGGATAGCCGCCTGGCGGGGTGAGGAAGGCTCCCGCGAACTCGATCGCGACCGGGGGCGTGCACAATTCAGCAAGAACTTCAGCGGGCTGACCCGGACCCGGTGCTGAGGGGCGGCCAGGCGAAGAACTGACTGAATCGTGAACGGCCAGCCGGGCGATCGCCTCGGGATTCGCGCCGAGGTCGACCACGCGACCGAGCACCGAGTCGGTGAGCAGCGTGTGGTCGACGAGCTGCAGGTGCACGTGGTGATCGGTGAAACCGCCCGTGATCACGCCGTCGAGGCGCGGAAAGTCGTCCGGCACGGCCACTTCTCGCAGCAGCATCCGCCCGCCGTCGCCGATCTCGACGACGCCTTCGCGCCATCCGCCGCCGTCGAAGAAGGTCGCGGCCTTCATCAGCCGCCGATCTCCGTGCGCACCGTGTAGAGCTCGGGGAAGAACGTCAGGTCGAGCGCGCGCTGCAGGAAGCCGACGCCGCTGGAGCCGCCGGTGCCGACCTTCATACCGATCGTGCGGGCCACGGTCTTCAGGTGCCGGAATCGCCAGAACTGGAAGTTGTCCTCGAGGTCGACGAGGTCCTCGCACGCCTCATAGAGATCCCAGTTGTCCTGGTGGTTCTGGTAGATCTCGCGGATTGCCGGCACGAGTTCGGGCGTCTCGCGGTAGGGCTCGCGCACGTCGCGCTCGAGGATCGCGGCGGGCACGGGGAGTCCGCGGCGCGAGGCGTAGCGGAGGAACTCGTCGTACAGCGTCGGCTTCTCCCACTCGGCCGTGAGCAGCGCGAGGTTCGCGGGGTGGTCGGCGAAGACGCTGAGCATCTTCTCGTTCTTGTTGCCGAGCGCGAACTCGACGGCGCGGTACTGCACGGACTGGAAGCCGGACGAGTTGCCGAGCGCGCCGCGGAACTGGGCGTACTCGGTCGGGGTGAGCGTCGCGAGGATCGCCCACTGCTGGGTCATCACGTCTTGGATCTTCTTGACCCGGGCGATCCGCTTCAGCGCGTCGCGGAGGTCGTCGCTGGCGAGCAGCTCGCGAGCCGAGGAGAGCTCGTGCAGCAGCTGCTTGAGCCAGAGCTCGGTGGTCTGGTGCTGGATGATGAACAGCATCTCGTCGTGGTGCTCCGGCACGCTCACCGGGCGCTGCGCCGTGAGGAGCTGATCGAGGGCGAGGTACGACCCGTAGGTCATCTTCCCGGACAGGTCCGTGACGATGCCGGATTCCAGCGCGCGCTCGTTCTCTTCGCTCATTCCCCGAACATATCAGTTACGTGGCGAGCGTCATAGATCTGAAATGTCGCGCTGGTGCTTTCTCACATAGGCGCGCTCGCGGCGCGGACGGCTGCCCTCGACCACGGAGCTGATCACGACGCCGGTCAGGGCATGGACGACGTACCCGATGCCGAACACCAACACGGCCGGGATGGCGATCGTCACAGGCAGCAGCGGCCCGATGAGGAAGACCAAGAGGATCGAGCCGTTGTCCATGCGGCTCAGCGTAGGTGCCGCCGCGGAGAACTCGCCGAGAGTCTCGGGGTCCGCGACGGAGGCGTGCGGCGTGTGCCCGGAGCGCCGGACGCCTCGAACGCCGCGGCGAGTTGCAGCAGGCGGTTGTCGTCGTAGGCGCGGCCGGCGAAGGTCAGGCCGATCGGCATCCCGATGTCGGCCATCAGCCCCATCGGCACGGTGACGGTCGGGATGCCGAGGTGTCGCACGACCAGGTTGCCATTGGCGATCCACGTGCCGTTGCGCCAACCGAGATCGGCGGATGCTGCGTCGACGTCCATGTCCGCCGGTCCGACGTCCGCCACTGCGGGGAACACGACCGCGTCGAGGCCGAGCTCGTCCATCCACTCCTCGAGATCGAGGCGCCGCGTCTCCTCCAGCCCACGCAACCCGTCGGCGAGCTCCGGCATGTCTTCGAATCCGACGCCGGGGTGGGCGCGCACCCAGTCCGGGTACTCGGCGATGTCGTCGTCGAAGCCCGTGTACCGGTCGGGGAGAGCTCCCTCCGGCTGCGGGAAGATCGTGGCACCGTCGACGTCGGCGAGAGTGTGCAGGGCTGGATCGCCGTTGGCCTGCAGGAAGTCCTCCCACCCCAAGGCCGAGAGGTCGACGATCTCGCGGTGCAGGTACTCCGAAGACACCAGTCCGCGCGTCATGACGGTCGGCGCTCCGGGGCGATCGCCCTCGTAGTTCGACACGACGGGGAAGTCCACCTCGACGACGGTCGCTCCGGCCGCTTCGAGGTCTCGGCGTGCCGCCTCCCACTGCGCGATCACGGACGCCCGCGTCTCGATGCGCTGGCCGGTCGGGCCGCCGATTCCCGGGGCGTCGCCTGTTCCGGCATCCGGATCGGCGTTGATGTACATGCGCGGGATGCCGATGCGCGCGCCGTCGAGCGACGCGTCCGTGGCCAGCGCACGATACGACGGGGGCCGAATGGCGGATGCCGCGGGAAGCGCGATCCACGGCTGTGCCCGCCAGAAATCGCCCCGGGTCTCGGCGTCGTCGGCGACGATCACGTCGAGCACCTCGAGCAGGTCGGCCATGCTGCGGGCGTGCGGCACGACGACGTCCATCGTCGGCACGAGGGGCCAGTTGCCGCGGGTCGAGATCACACCGCGCGAGGGGGTGTAGGCGCAGAGGGCGTTGTTGGTCGCGGGGCCGCGTCCGCTCGACCAGGTCTCCTCGCCGAGTCCGAAGGCCGCGAAGCTCGCGGCCGTCGCCGTTCCCGATCCGTTGGACGAACCCGAAGCGAAGGGGGCGGTCAGGAAGTCGGCGTTGTACGGGCTCTCGGCGCGGCCGTAGACGCCGCGCTGCATGCCGCCGTTCGCCATCGGGGGCATGTTCGTGAGTCCGAGGCAGATCGCACCGGCGGCGCGCAGGCGCTCGATCGTGAACGCGTCGCGCTGGGCGACGAGGTCCGCGAAGGCCGGGCTGCCGGCCGCCGCGGTGAGTCCTTCGACGAGGTAGCTGTCCTTCGCCGTGTACGGGATGCCGTCCAGCGGGCCGCGCGTCTCGCCACGCGCCCGGCGGGCATCGGATGCCGCGGCCTCCGCGCGCGCCGCCGGGTTCGCGACGACGACCGCGTTGAGAGCGGTCTCCGTGTCGGGTCCGTCGTACGCGGCGATGCGGGCGAGGTAGGCGTCGACGAGCTCGACGGAGCTGGCGGTGCCCGCCTCGAGCGCGTGGCGGAGGTCGGCGATCGTGGCTTCGACGACGTCGATCATGAGTGCGCACTCCCGAGCGATGGCTGCTGCTGCGTGATGCAGTGGATGCCGCCGCCGCGGTCGAACAGCGGGCGGGCATCGACCGTCACGACGCGACGCCCCGGATACACGTCCGCGAGGATCGCTCGCGCCGCAGCATCCGCCTTCTCGTCGCCGAAGCCGCACGCCACCACGCCGTCGTTCGTGACGAGGTGGTTGACGTAGCTCCAGTCCACGAAGCCCTCGTCGTCGCGGAGGGTCGCCGGGGCGGGCAGCCCGATGACCTCGAAACGGCGCCCCGCGGCATCCGTCTGCTGCTCCAGGTGCGCGCGAAGCTCACGCGTGACGGCGTGGTCGGGGTGGTCGGGGTCCTGCTGGTCGTGCAGGAGGAGGCGACCGGGCGCGACGATCGTCGCGACGATGTCGACGTGGCCGTTCGTGCCGAAGTCGTCGTAGTCGCGGGTGAGGCCACGGGGCAGCCAGACGGCCTTCGTGGCACCGATCGTGCGGAGCATCTCGGCCTCGACACGGGCCTTGTCGGCGAACGGGTTGCGCCGCGGGTCGAGCTGCACTGTCTCGGTGAGCAGCACGGTGCCCTCGCCGTCGACGTGGATGCCGCCGCCCTCGTTCACGAGCACCGAGCTGACGAGCTCCGCCCCGACGGCGTCGGCGACGATGCGGGCGTGCTCGGCGGCGAGGCGCCATTCGGCCCAGTCGGGTGCGCCCCAGCCGTTGAAGATCCAGTCGACCGCGCCGAGCACGCCGGGGCGCTCGTCGTCGACGACGAAGGTCGGGCCGGAGTCGCGCATCCAGAACTCGTCCACCGGTGCCTCGATGATCTCGATGCTGCCGCTGAGCATGCGTCGTGCGCGGTCGAGCTCTGCCGGATCGACGAGCATCGACACCGGCTCGAACTCGGCGACGGCGTTCGCGACGGCCGACCAGGTCGCGTAGCCCTCTTCGCGCTCGGCGGCGGTCTCGCCGAGTGTCTGTCCTTCGGCGGGGAACGCCATCCAGGTGCGATCGTGGGGGGCGGTCTCGGCGGGCATGCGCCAGCTCATGGTGATCTCCTCGCTGCTGACCTGCTCCACAGCATCCGCGCTATTGAACACATGATCAACGGGTGCTACGGTAGCCCTCGATGAACACGACGTCAAGAGCACCCGCATCGCGGCGGATGCCGCCGGAGGAGCGCGAGCGCTCGATCGTCGACGGCGCCGTCGAGATGGCGCGGGCGAAGGGGATCGACATGCTCACGGTGCGCGCGATCGCCGCCCACGTCGGAGTGACGCCCGCACTCGTCGCCCACTATCGCCCGGTCATGGACGCGTTCGTCGCCGAGGTCTTCGGTGCGATCGTCGCCGCCGAACGCGACGAGGTGCTCGACGAGTTCTCGCCCGCGGGCGGACTGCGCGTGAGTCTGCAGCGACTGGTCGAGACGCTGCTCGACGGATCCCGCGACGACGTCGCCCTGGTCTGGGTGCAGGCCTGGTCGCTCGGCGTGCGCAACGAACCGCTGGGCGAGCGCGTCCGCGCCGAGATGGACCTGTGGCAGAGCCGGCTCGAAGAGGTCATCGCCCGGGCGGCATCCGAGGATCCCGACGACACGGCCGACCCGGCATTCGCCGCCTGGATGCTGCTCGCCATGGTCGACGGGATGAGTGCCCACTCCCTCGTGAAGTGGGCGCCCCGCGACCGAGCGGATCTCGCCCGCCGCACGGTCTCCGCCGTGGTCGACCGCCCAGAAGTCGTCATCCGAAGCCGCACGACCCGAACAAGTGAGGAACGCCCATGAGTGCTGACCGTATGCACGCCGCGTCGCCCGAGTCGACCGCGATCGTCGATGCCGTGCTCGACTACTCCCGGCGACGGATGCTCGCGACCGACGTGCCGCTCGACAAGCCGCAGACCGAAGCCGAGCTCAACCGCCTGATCGGGGCGACGATCACGGATGCCGGGCTCGGAGCTTCGCGCGCACTGAGCCTGTTCGAGCACGTGCTCGCACCCGCGTGCCTGACGACCAGCCACCCGTTGTACCTGTCGTTCATCCCGACCGCGCCGACCATGGCGGCGATCGCGTTCGACCTGGTGGTCTCGGCATCCGGTCTCTACGGCGGCAGCTGGCTCGAGGGAGCCGGGGCAGTGCACGCCGAGAACGAGGTGCTCTCGTTCCTCGCCGCGGAGTTCGGGCTGCCCGACACCGCCGGCGGCGTATTCGTGCAGGGCGGCACGATCGGCAACCTCTCCGCGCTCGTCGCGGCACGGGAGGCCGCGAAGGCCCGCCTGGTCGCCGCCGGCAAGGAGCTGCCGACGCGCTGGAAGATCGTCTGCAGCGTCGAGGCGCACTCCTCGAACAAATCGGCTGCGCGCGTGATGGATGCCGATGTGCTCCTCGTCCCGGCCGGTGACGACGGTGTGCTGCGAGCGGATGCCGTGCGTGAAGCGCTCGCCGCGCACGGCGACGAGATCTGCGCGGTCGTGGCGACCGGCGGCTCGACGAACTTCGGCATCGTCGACGACATCGCCGGCATTGCGGCGCTCAAGGACGAGTTCGAGTTCTGGCTGCACATCGACGGCGCCTACGGGCTCACCGCGATGCTCGCCCCCGAGGCGCGGCCGATCTTCGCCGGCGTCGAGCGCGCCGACTCGGTGATCGTCGACCCGCACAAGTGGCTGTTCGCGCCGTTCGACTGCTGCGCCCTGATCTACCGAGACCCCGACAACGGTCGCAGGGCCCACACCCAGCACGCCGAGTACCTCGACATCCTCACCGACGTCGACGAGTTCAGCCCGTCGGACTATTCGATCCAGCTCACCCGGCGCCCGCGCGGACTGCCGATGTGGTTCTCGCTCGCGACCTACGGCGTCACCGCGTATCGGGATGCCGTCAGCAGCACGCTCGCGCTCACGAAGCGGATCGCCGTCGAGATCGCTCGGCGTCCGAAGCTGCGGCTCGTGCGCGATCCGCAACTGTCGGTCGTCGTCTTCGAGCGCGAGGGCTGGGCGCGGGCCGACTACGACCGGTGGTCGGCGGCCCTCCTCGACTCGCAGCGGGCCTTCGTGGTGCCCAGCTCGCACGCCGGGCGACCGAACACGCGCTTCGCGATCCTCAACCCGCTCACGACCTTCGACGACCTGGTCGGCATCCTCGACACGATGAAGTAGGTCGGTTCGGCGTCCCGATCTGCGCACGTGGGCACGATCTGCTCACGAATCCGGCGGATCCCTCCGCAGATCGGGACAAGGTCCGCAGATCGGGACGCGCGGGTACGGGCCGCCGCCGGTCCGCGTACGGGCCGCCGCCGGTCCGCGGCCTCTCCGAGCGTCGGCTAGGTTGGTAAGGTCACCCTTACCAGCCCTCCAGGAGTCGCATGTCCCGCCGTTCCGACGCTGCTCCCATCGCCACCGTCGGAGGAGTTTTCCGGGAGGCCGTCTGGGGGAGAGGGCGCCGCGCTCGCGCCGCCGTCTCGATCGCAGGATTCTGCAGCCACCAGCTCGCCGAGGTCATGGTCCCGGTGGCCGTCGGCGTCGTGATCGACCGGGCCATCGCGCCCCACGATCCGGTCGCGCTGGCGTGGGCGCTGGGGTTCCTGGTCGTCGTGTTCGCGCTGCTCATCTGCGCCTGGCAGCTCGGCGATCGCGTCGGCACGGTCGTCTACGCGCGCGGCGAGCACGTGCTCCGGCAGGGCGTGCTCGGCCTGGCCCTGCGTCGCCGCACGCGGCGCCCGGCGGGCGAGGTCCTCTCGATCTCCTCTTCGGATGCCGGTGAGACGGCCGGCTTCTTCTGGGTCGTGGCCGAACAGGCCGCCGCGGCGACGGCCGTGATCGTCGCCTGCGTCGCTCTGCTCGTGATCGCGTGGCCGCTCGCGCTGGCCGTGGTCGTCGGCACACTGGTGCAGGCGCTCGTCATCAACGCCGTCAGCGGAGGGCTGCGGCGTCGAGGATACGAGGCGCAGCGGCAGGCCGCCCGGCTCGACGCGGTCAGCACCGACTTCGCGACCGGGCTCCGGGTGCTCGGTGCCCTCGGTGGCGCGGCACGCGCGACCGACCGGTACGTCGCCGAGAGCGCGGTGGCAGCGCAGGCGGCGTATCGGGCCGAGAAGGCCGCGGCTGCCCTGACCGCCCTCAACCTCGTCGTCAGCGGGCTCGCCTTCACCGGCATCGCGATGCTCGGCGGATGGCTGGCGCTGGACGGGGCGATCACGATCGGTGGCTTCGTCACCGCCATGGGGCTCGCGCAGACGATCCGCGGGCCGCTGGAGACCCTCGGCTACCTGCCAGCGGAGATCGCCTCGAAGCACGGCTCGGCGACGCGTATCGCCGAGTTCTCGCAGGAGGCGGGAGTGCCGGATGCTGCGTCGGATGCAGTGGCGGATGCTGCGCCGGATGCTGTCGCGGACGCGGCATCCGATCCGACAGTGGGCGACGCCGACGTCGTCGCCCGCGTGCTCGTCGACGGGCGGCGCATCGACATCGCCGGCGGCGAGGTCACCGGCATCCGAGCCGATCCCGATCGCACCGCCGATCTCGCGCTGCTGTTCGGCGGCCGACGGGAAGCCGCCGCAGGCGAGCTCGTGGTCGACGAGATCGACGCCGCGCACCTCGGACGGAACGGCCTGCGCGCGCTGGTCTTCGCCCCGCCGCACGATGCTGCGGTGTTCACAGGATCTGCCGCCGACAACATCGCCGAGGTCGTCGAAGACGCGCATCTCACGGCATCCGCGTTCGACGAGGTCGTGCACCGGCTCCCGGACGGTCTCGACGAACGCATCGGCGAACGCGGCCTCCGGCTCTCGGGCGGGCAGCGGCAGCGGCTGCTGCTCGCACGCGCCCTGCATCAGCCGCAACGGCTGCTGGTGCTGCACGAGCCGACCACCGCGATCGATCCGATCACCGAGGCGCAGGTCGCGGCAGGGCTCGCGGCGGAGGGGCGCACGATCGTGCTGCTCACCGACCGCGCCTCGCTGCTGTCGGCGTGCCACCGCGTGCACGATCTGAGAGGGGCACGCGCGTGAACGACGACAAGCTTCCGATCGCGTCGGGTCGAGACACCGCGCGCGGACTCTTCGCCGCGTTGGGCAGGCGACGCGGCCTCACGGCGTTCGCGCTGATCACGCTGTGCGCCGGAGTCGGCGCCGCGCTCGTGGCCCCGTGGATCATCGGCCTGCTGGTCGACGACATCACCCGCGGTGGGGGCTCCCTGCTGCCCTTCGGCCTCGCGCTCGTCGGCTCGCTCACCGTGGGGGCGGCACTCACCTGGGCGGGACGCGTGCTGCTGGCGCGCCTCGGCCAGGGGACGATCCGCGAAGTCCGTGAGGCGGCCTTCCGCGCGGCGCTCGCGCAGCCCACCGCCCGTATCGAGGCGGCGGGAACCGGAGACCTCGTCGCCCGTCTCTCCGGAGACGTCCGCGCTGTCGGGCGGGTCGTCGAGGAAGCCCTCCCGGCGTTCCTCGCGGCGCTGTTCGGGATCGTGCTGAGTCTCGCCGGAATGGGCCTGCTCGACTGGCGGTTCGCGCTCGCCGCACTCCTCGCCGCCCCCATCCAGTACCTCGCGCTGCGCCGGTTCCTGCGGAGGTCGGGTCCGGTCTACCGCACGCACCGCGCGGTCGTGGCCGAGCGCGGCCAGCGCACGATCGAGGCGGTGCGCGGAGTCGACACCGTGCTGGCCCTCCGCACCGAGGAGCGGCATCTCGACGGCATCGCGGAGGTGAGCGAAGAGGCCATCGGGCTGGAAGTGCGCGCGACCCGGGTGCGCAACGACTTCAACGTCTTCCTCAACGGCGCCGAGCTGGTCGGGCTCTCCGCGGTGCTCCTGGTCGGCTACTTCCTGGTGGCCGACGGCCAGGTCGGGCTGGGCGCCGCCACTGCCGCCGCCCTGTACTTCCTGGGACTGTTCGGCCCGATGGGGACGTTGCTGTTCCGGATCGACGAACTGCAGGATGCCGGGGCCAGCCTCGCGCGTCTGTTCGGGGTGATCGGGCTGCCGTCGCCGACTCCGCGAGCGGGCGCCGCGTCGCAGCGGCAGGGCGCGATCGCGGTCGACGGGCTCGGGTTCCAGCATCGGCCAGGCCAGCGCGACCTCGATGCCGTGTCGATGTCGGCTGCGCCGGGCGAGAAGATCGCGGTCGTCGGCGCGAGCGGCGCGGGCAAGACGACGCTCGCACGCGTGGTCGCCGGTGCTCTTCCGGTCGGCGAGGGCGCGGTGCGGCACGACGAGGTCGAGATCGCCGAGTGGCATCCACATGACCTCCGCGACGCTGTCGTGATGCTGACGCAGGAGCCGCACGTCTTCGCCGGCTCCATCCGCGACGACCTCGCCCTCTTCACCGACGCCGACGAGGAGCAGATGCGCGAGGCGATCGTGCAACTCGGCGCGGACTGGATCCTCGCCCTGCCCGAGGGGCTCGACACGGTCGTCGGAGAAGCAGGTCTGCCGCTCACGCCCGGTCAGACGCAGCACCTCGCCCTGGTGCGGGTCGCGCTCGCCGCAGCATCCGTCGTCATCCTCGACGAGGCGACCGCCGAGGCCGGATCCGCCGACGCCGAGCTTCTCGATCAGGCGGCGCTCGCCGCGATCGGGGAGCGCACCGGCATCGTGATCGCGCACCGGCTCAGCCAGGCGGTGAGTGCCGACCGGATCCTCGTGATGCACGACGGACGGATCGTGCAGTCCGGCACGCACGCCGAACTGGTCGCGGTGCCCGGACCGTACGCGAAGCTCTGGGAGGCGTGGACGGCGTGGTGACACCCGACGGATCGCGGAGGTCTTGACGAATCGCGGAGCCGATCGAGGAGATCCGTCCGCGAAACGTCATCGAGTCCGTGATTCGTCGTCGATCCGACGTCAGGCCGTGAGCCCGGCGACGATCCGGCGCAGTCCGTAGTCGAAGGCGCGGTCGACGTCTCCGCCGAGCCGGAAGGCGCCGGAGAGCTCCATCTGCAGGAATCCCGTCGCCCAGGCCGTGAAGAGTCGGGCCGCGTCCAGGGCGTCGTCGTCTCCGACGAGGGCGGCGGATGCCCGGATGACCGGCGCAGCCGAGCGCTGCAGGGCGGCGTGCGGCGCCGCGGCGCTGAACATGAGCCGGAAGGCTTCGGGCTGCTGCTGGGCGAAGGACCGGTAGGCGCCCGCGATGTCGGTGAGGTCGGCATCCGCGGCATCGAGGCGCGCGGTCAGCTCGTCGATCACCGACTCGGCGATGGCCGACAGCAGGGCGTCGCGGTCGCGCACGCGCTTGTAGAGCGACGGAGGTCGCACGCCGACGCGGGTGGCGACCGCCTGCATGGTCACGCCCGCGGGTCCTGTCGCGTCGAGGATCTCGCGACCGGCGGCGACGATCTGCTCGAGCGAGGTGCGTTCGGGTGTGGGCATGAGGTCTCCTTGATGGCTATTGACAATAGCCATGATAGCTACGTATCGTAGCCATCGCAATCATCCTCGGAAGGATCCCGCATGAAGCTCGCACCGCACCTGCACCGTCTCGGCAATGACATCGTCGCGTCGTATCTCGTCGACCTGCCCGAGGGGATCACACTCATCGACGCCGGGCTCCCCGGGCACTGGCGCGACCTGCAGCGCGAGCTGGAGGAGATCGGTCGGCCGCTGTCCGACATCCGTGGACTCGTGCTGACGCACGGCGACGGCGACCACATCGGATTCGCCGAGCGCCTGCGCCGGGAAGCCGGCGTGCCGGTGTTCATCCACGCGGCGGATGCACACCGCGTGCGCACGGGGGAGAAGCCGAAGACGCCCATGGGGCCCGCACGGCTCGGACCGACGCTCGGGTTCTTCGCCTACGGCATCCGCAAGAACGCCCTGCGCACACCGCACGTGAGCGAGGTCATCGAGGTCTCCGACGGCGACGTGCTCGACCTGCCAGGGGCGCCGGCGATCGTCGGGATGCCGGGGCACTCGCCGGGCAGCGTCGCCGTGCACGTGCCTGCCGCCGACGCGGTCTTCGTCGGCGACGCGCTCACCACCCGCCACGTGCTCACCGGCAAGGTGGGGGCTCAGCCGGCGCCCTTCACCGACGAGCCCGACACCGCCTCGTCGTCGCTGAAGCGCCTGGCTGGTGTGACCGCGTCGTGGGTGCTGCCCGGCCATGGAGCCCCGTGGCACGGTTCGCCCGCCGACATCGCCGCGGCCGTGCGGGCATCGGGCTGATCCCGGGCACGATTCGCTCACGGTGTCCCGATCAGCGGATGCTTTCGCAGGATTCGTCCGCGGATCGGGACGCCATCCGCAGATCGGGACGCCGAACCGCCTCAGAGCCCCGCGAGGACGGATGCCGCGTCGCTCACCGTGATCTGCGGGGGATACAGCCCCATCACCTGGATCGCCGCGGCATGGTTCTCGGCTGTCGACCCCGCGCAGGCGTCGGCGGCGACGGTCACGTGCGCGCCGGCATCCGCTGCGGCGAGGGCTGTCGAGATCACGCAGCAGTCCGTCGACACTCCGGCCAGCACGACGTGCGCGCCTCGACCGACCAACGCCTCGAGTTCCGGACCCCACTTGCCGAACGTCGGCAGGTCGAGGGTCGGATGCGGCGACAGCGCGACCGCGTCGGGGACGAGGTCGAACAGCGGATCGGTCGGCGGCTGATCCGCGAACGGCCATGCCGCGAAGTAGGCGCCCCACGACGTGGTGCGGTCGGCCGTCGGCATCCACCGCGTCACGACCACGCGCTCGCCGAACGCTGCGGCCAGAGTGCGGACGCGGGGCATCGCGTCGGTGAAGAACGGCGAGCTCCAGGCGGACTCGGGGGAGGCGAAGATCGCCTGCGGGTCGATCACGACCAGCCAGGGTTCGGCGGGCGTCGGCGTCACGCCGTCTCCTGCCGCCGGATCTTCCCCGCCCGCGCGAAGTAGGTCACGAGGAACGACAGCACCAGCGCGAAGAATACGCCCAGGTTGGCGTAGGCGAAGGGGCCGTCGGCGCCACCGACGAGGAACAGCAGATAGCCCTGCCAGTTGTTCCACGGTGCGGCATCCGCGAAGCCGTTCAGCACGAGTCCCCAGCCGATCACGCTCGTCACGACCATGGTGCCGATCGATGTCCAGTCCCAGGCGCCGTAGCGCCCTCGGCTGTCGAACAGGGCGTCGTCGTCGTAGTCCTTCTTGCGGCGGAGAATGTCGGCGATCAGGATGCCGGCCCACGAGGCGAGCGGCACGCCGAGCGTGATGAGGAAGCTCTGGAACGGCCCGAGGAAGTCGGTCGCGAAGAACACCACGAAGATCGTGCCGATCGTGAGGATCACGCCGTCGATCGCCGCCGCCGAGGGGCGGGGGATGCGGATGCCGAGGCTCAGCAGCGTGAGCCCGGAGGAGTAGATGCCGAGCACCGCCCCCGACACCAGCGCGAGCACCGCCGTGAGCAGGAACGGCACGAGCACCCACACCGGCAGGATCGAAGCGAGCGCGCCGATCGGGTCGGACTGGACGGCGGCGAAGAGGTCTTCGTTCGACCCCGCGAGCAACAGGCCGAAGACGACGAGGATCACCGGGGCCACCGACCCGCCGATCGTGTTCCAGGCGACGATCGCGCCATCGGATGCCGAGCGCTTCTGGTACCGCGACCAGTCGGCCGCGATGTTGATCCAACCGAGCCCGAAGCCGGTCATCACCATGACGAGCGCGCCGATCACGTTGCCGATGCCCCCGTCGGGCCGTGCCAGGACGGCGGCGAGGTCGATGCTCGGCGCCGCGAGGACGATGTACAGCACGGTCACGACGCCGGTGACCCAGGTGAGCACCGACTGCAGCTTCATGATCGTGTGGTAACCCAGAACGGATGCGACCACGATGAGCGCCGCGACGATCACCGTGGCGATGATCTTCAGCACCACGCTGTCGCCGTCGCCGCCGAGCTGCGTGATGACGGTGGCCGTGGCGAGCACGGCGATGATCGCGAGGAATGTCTCCCAGCCGATCGAGGTCAGCCACGAGACGATGCCGGGCACCTTCTGCCCCTGCACGCCGAACGCCGCGCGGGAGAGCACCATGGTGGGCGCGGAGCCGCGCTTGCCGGCGATCGCGATCAGCCCGCACAGCAGGAACGACACCACGATGCCGATGACCGACACAAGGGTCGCCTGCCAGAACGAGATGCCGAAGCCCAGCACGAACGAGCCGTACGACAGTCCGAACACCGAGACGTTCGCCGCGAACCACGGCCAGAACAGGTCCCGCGGCTTCGCGGTCCGTTCGGATTCGGGGATGATCTCGATCCCCGCGCGCTCGATGAGAGCAGGCTTGATGTCCGTCATGAGCAACATCTTGGCACTGCGCGGGGGCGCCGAGGCCCCTATCGGGGTCAGGCGGTGAAGAACGACTCCGCGGTGCGGGCGAGGTCGTACAGGTCGGAGACCCCGGCGAGCTCGCGGGCCGAGTGCATCGACAGGATCGGGATGCCGATGTCGACCGTGCGGATGCCGAGGCGCGTGGCTGTGATCGGTCCGATCGTCGAGCCGCACGGCACCGCGTTGTTCGACACGAACTCCTGCGTGTCGACCCCGACCCGCTCGCACCAGGTGCGCCAGGATGCCGCACCGACGGCATCCGTCGCATAGCGCTGGTTCGCGTTGATCTTGAGGATCGGACCGGAGCCGAGCACGGGCTGCACGACCGGGTCGTGCTTGGCGACGTAGTTCGGGTGCACGGAGTGGCCGACGTCGCTGGACAGGCACCACGACGAGGCGTAGGCCCGGCGGCGCTCGGAGGAGTCGGCGCCGAGGCCGGCGTACAGGCGCTCGAGCACGTCTTCGAGGAAGGGACCGGCCGCGCCCGAACGAGATGCCGAACCGAGCTCCTCGTGGTCGAAGGCGGCGAGGACGGCGATCGGCGCCTTGGTGCGCGTGCGGGCGGCGATCTCGACGAGCGCCACCACTCCCGCATGCACCGAGGCCAGGTCGTCGAGGCGGCCGGAGGCGAAGAACGCGTCGTCCTTGCCGAACACCGCGCCGCGCGCGGAATCGGCCATCACCACGTCGTAGCCGCGGATGTCGGATGCCGCCACGTCGGCGGATGCCGCGAGCTCTGCCAGCACGTCGGCCTGCGTCGGGTCGCCGAGACCCCACACCGGCTGCGTCTCGACCTGCTTGTCGAGCGCGATCCCGTTGGCGTTGACGTTGCGATCGAGGTGGATCGCGAGCTGCGGGAGACGCAGCAGCGGGCCGGTGTCGGCGAGGACGACGCGTCCGTCGGCGAGGGCGAGCCGCCCGGCGAGGCGCAGCTCACGGTCGAGCCACGAGTTCAGCAGAGGGCCGCCGTAGACCTCGACGCCGGCCTGCAGCCACCCGCGCGTCCCGGTCGTGGGCTGCGGCTTGAGCTTGAATCCGGGGGAGTCGGTGTGGGCGCCGAAGACATGAGCGGGCGTCGTCGCGCCGGCATCCGTCGGCACCACCCAGGCGATCACCGCGCCGTCGCGCACCGTCACGAAGCGACCGCCGGGCTGTGCGGGCCAGGCAGCCTCCTCCTCGAGGCGCGTGAAGCCGGCGCCCTCCAGGCGGCTCGCGACCTCGGCAGCGGCGTGGTAGCTCGACGGTGAGGCGGCGACGAAATCGGCGAGGTCCTCGGCGTGGGCGAGAGCATCCGGGGTGACGGGCATGGCGTGACCTTCCTGCGAAGCGGTGTCCTTCGATCGTAGGCGGCGCGAGGATCGTGCTCGTGCTCCGAAGAGGTCGCGGTATCCGAGGTGACGGCATTCTGGAATATCGGATACTCTCCCTTCAAGAGGGCTGTCGAATGAGCGACGGGGGAACCCTCAGGGGAGAAACAGGGGCGTCGTGCTCACACACGCAAAGTCGCGCATTCGTCGTGTCGTCGCGCAGGCGGCATCCGCCCTGCTGATCGCCGCAGGCTTGACCGCCGTCGTCCAGACGGTCGCGCCGACGTCGGCCGTCGCCGCGCAGAACCCGACCAGCTGCCAGGGGAGCGTGGCGCTGCAGAACGGCGGGTTCGAGTCTCCGGTGATCCCGAATGCCGCGTTCCGCCTACTCGCCGAGAGCACCGTGCCCGGCTGGTTCACGAACGACAGTCAGAACCAGATCGAGTTCTGGAGCTCCGGGTTCCAGGGAGTTCCCGCTGCCGTGGGTCGGCAGTACGTCGAGCTCAACGCGAACAGCGCGAGCATGCTCTATCAGGACGTCGCGACGACCCCGGGGCAGACCCTCGCCTGGTCGCTCAAGCACCGAGGACGCAGCGGCACCGACGTGATGCGCGTCGTGCTCGGTGCGCCAGGAGGCACCCTCACGCAGAGCGGGCCCAACCTCTCCGACGGCACCTCCGCGTGGGGTTCGCACGCAGGAACCTACGTCGTGCCCGCCGGTCAGACCACCACGCGCTTCGGCTTCGAGGCGGTCAGCTCTGCCGGAGGCAACGCCTCCGTCGGCAACTTCCTCGACGACATCACGTTCGGCACCGGGCCGTGCCTGATCACGACGAAGACGGCCACCAACGTGACCCGGGGCGGCACCTCCGCGCAGGTCGGCGATGTGCTCCGCTACACCGTGACCACGCGCAACGACGGCGGAAACCCCGCCCTCGAGTCCGTCTCCACCGACGTCCTCGGATCCGGGCTCGACTTCGTCCCCGGATCGATCACGATCATCGCCGGTGCGGGTACCGGCAGCTCGACAGACGCCGTGGGCGATGACCGCGGCGAATACGTGACCGGCAACCGCACGGTGCGCGTGCGCCTCGGTGACGGCGGAACGGCCACCGCCGGCGGCTCGATCGCCGTCGGTGCGAGCACCACCTACACTTTCGACGCCACCGTGAACATCTCGGCTGCGACGACGACGATCCTCAACGAGGCCCAGGTCGCATTCCGCGACGCGGTCGTGAATCAGAACCGCACGTCCACGAGCCAGCAGACCCTGACGCCCGTCGGGGCGGCCGCCGATCTCGCGATCACCAAGACTCTGGGCACGGCCCCGCTTGTCGCAGGCCAGGCGACCTTCACGATCGGCGTCACCAACAACGGCCCGCAGACGGCCACCGGCGTGACGGTGACGGATCCCGTGCCGGCGGGCCTGTCGAACGTCACAGCGACCCCGACGAGCGGGTCCTGTACGGTCGGCGCGACGATCAGCTGTGCTCTGCCCGATCTCGCCGTCGGAGCCAGCGCATCGATCACGGTGACCGGAACCCTGTCGCCCGCTCTCAACCCGGGTTCCGCACTCACGAACACGGCTTCGGTCGCGGGCTCCCGCACGGACCACGTCCTCTCGAACAACACCGCGACGGCCACGGGAACAGTGACCACGGTGGCTGATGTGTCGGTCGACAAGACGTTCAGCCCGGCGACACCCGTAGCCGGTCAGAACGTGACCTACACGCTGACCACGCAGAACGCCGGCCCCTCCGAGGCTCGCGACGTCAGGCTCACCGACCCGATCGATCCCGGTTCCGTGTTCGTCAGCGCGACATCGCAGCAGGGCACGTGCGCTGTCGTCGCGGGCGTCCTGGACTGTGCGCTCGGCACGCTCGCCCCCGGCGCCACGGTCGTGACGACCGTCGTGGTGCAGGTCGCCGCGGGCGCGACCGCCGTCGTGCAGAACTCGGTCAGCGTCACATCCAGCACGAGCGATCCCGACCCGAGCGACAACGTCGACTCCACGAGCTTCCAGCCTGAGATCATCGCCGACCTGGCCGTCGAGAAGACATCGTCCGCCACCGAGGTCGCCGCGGGCGACCCGGTCGACTTCACCCTCGCAGTGCGGAACCTCGGAACGGCCGACGCGGTCAACGTGTCCCTCGACGACACCGTGCCGAGTGGGTTCACGGTCACCAGCGTCGATGCTCCGGCCGGAGCGGACTGCACCTCCACCGGCACCGCGATCCGATGCACCTGGGCATCGTTCCCGGTGGGCGGCCCGTCGAACGTCGTCGTGCACACCGTCGTCGACGCTGACGCTCCGGAGGGTGCGCTGGTCAACACCGCATCCGTGGCCTCACCCGCCGAGGATCCGAACACGGACAACAACTCCGACTCGGTCGACGTCGAGGTCGTGCAGAGCGCTGATGTGAGCGTGGAGAAGACGGTGGCAGCCGATCCGGTCCCCGGCAGCGCCTTCGCCTACACGATCGACGTGCGCAACGACGGCCCGTCGACGGCGCGCGGCGTGACGATGACGGATGTGCTCCCGGCAGGGTTCGTGTTCGGCACGACCGATGGTGATTGCAGCTTCGCCGCTGGCGCAGTGACCTGCGATGTCGGCGACCTCGCACCCGACGACGAGGTCACCATCACCGTGTCAGGCACCTGGGTGGCCGGCGTGACGGGCACGGCGAGCAACACCGCAACCGTCGATTCCGCGACCCCCGATCCCGACCCCTCGAACAACACTTCCACGGTCGATCGGCCTCTCGTCCCCCGCGCCGACATCGCCGTCTCCAAGACCACGTCGACGCCGAACCCGTTGCGCGGCGGACAGGCGATCTTCCTGGTGACCGTGCAGAACAACGGGCCGTCCGCAGCATCCGGCGTCGTGGTCGCAGAAGCGGTTCCGCCCGGGCTCAACATCGTCTCCGCTTCGCCTTCGGTGGGTACGTGGTCGGCGGAAGACGCCCGCTGGACCGTCGGCACACTGCTGCCCGGCGCCTCCGCCACACTCACGGTGACGACGTCGGTCGTCGCCGAGGGCACGCTGACCAACTCGGCCACCGCGTCGTCGCAGACGCCGGATCCGACTCCGTCGAACAACACGGGTACGTCGACGATCGTGGCGGCGCCCTCCGCCGATCTCCGGATCGTCAAGACCGCGTCGGTGAATCCGGCCCCCGTGAACGGCCCCATCACGTACACGCTCGTCGTCACCAACGACGGCCCGAGCACGGCGACCGCCGTGCAGATCTCGGACACGCTTCCGGCCGGGCTGCGCGGTTCGACGACGCCGACAGCCGGATGCACGATCACCGGCGGGGTGCTCGGGTGCTCGGTCGCCACTCTGGCTGCGGGTGGCACGTTCACCGCGACCGTGACCGGCACCGTCGACCCGGCGACCGCGCAGGCGGATCTGTCGAACACGGCGACGGTCTCGTCCGCGACGGCCGATCCCGACCCCTCCGACAACTCCTCCACCGTGACCGTCCCCGTGGCCGGGACTCCTCGGGTGGAGCTCGTGAAGTCGGTTTCCGCCCCCGTCGATGCCGACGGCGATGGCCGGATCGGCGTCGGTGACACGGTCGCGTACGGCTTCACGATCCGGAACACGGGCAACGTCACGCTCACAGGGGCGGCGATCACCGATCCGCTCCTCGGCGGCGCGGTTCCGTGCGCCGCCTTCGCCGGGCCGCTCGCGCCCGGCGCCGAAGTCGCCTGTGCGCCCGTGGTGTACGCCCTGACCCAGGCCGACATCGACCGCGGCACCATCCGCAACGAGGCATCCGTGGTGGCCCAATCCGCCCGCGGCACCGCGTCCGACGATGCCTCGGCGAACGTGACGGTCCCGGCCGTCAACGGCATCGCCCTCACCAAGTCGCCGAGCACCGTCGCCGATACCGACGGCAGCGGCCAGGTCGACGCCGGCGACACGATCGAGTACACCTTCACGGTCACGAACACCGGAACGACGACGCTGACCGCCGCGCAGATCGCCGACCCGATGCTCGGAGGCGCGGTGGTGTGCACGGCTCTCGACGGCGTCGCGCTGCAGCCGGGCGACTCGGTGTCCTGCGCACCCGTGCCGTACACGCTGACGCAGAGCGACATCGACGGAGGAGTCGTGCGCAACACGGCGTCGGTGACGGCAGATGCTCCCGTCGGCAGCGTGGCCGACTCGGCCGCAGCATCCGCCGACATCGATCAGACCGCGGGACTCGAGCTGATCAAGACCGCCGGTGCCGTGCAGGACACGGATGGCGACGGTCTGGTCGGCGTCGGCGACACCGTCGACTACTCGTTCACCGTGCGCAACACCGGCACGACGACCCTGACCGACGTGTCCGTGTCGGACCCGCTGCTCGACGACGACGCGCTGTGCGATCTCGGACCGCTGGCCCCCGGTGCGGTCGAGGACTGCGGTCCGTTCACCTACACCCTCACGCAGGACGACATCGAGAACGAGGTCGTGCGCAACACCGCGACCGCCGATGCCACCAGCCCGTTGGGGCCGCTGAGCGACGACGCCTCGGCTGAAGTGATCATCGACGCCACGAGCGCCGTGGAACTGACGAAGACGCCGTCCGCTCCGGTCGACGCGGACGACGACGGCAGGATCGGCGCCGGCGACACCGTCGCGTACTCGTTCACCGTGCGCAACACCGGCACGACCGTGCTGCGCGACATCGCGATCGATGATCCGCTGATCGGCGGCGCTGTCGACTGCCCGTCGCTGGACGGTCTCATCCTGGTACCGGGCGCCGAGGCGGACTGCGGTCCGATCAGCTACACGTTGACGCAGGCTGATGTCGAGGCGGGCCTCGTCCGCAACACGGCGTCGGTCGCGGCCGACAGTGTCCTGGGCGGGGTCGACGACGAGGCCTCCGCCGAGGAGCCGGTCACCGGCGCCAGCGGTGTCTCTCTCGCGAAGGACCCCAGCGCGGTGGTCGACACGGTGGCCGACGGCGCGGTGGGCGTCGGCGACACGATCGAGTACACGTTCACGGTGACCAACACCGGCACGACGCTGCTGCGAGACCTGGCGATCGACGATCCGCTGCTCGGTGGCGCTGTCGACTGCCCGGATCTCGATGGCCTGGAGCTCGCTCCGGGAGACGACGTCGAGTGCGGCCCGATCGTCTACACGCTGACGCAGGCCGATGTCGAAGCCGGTATCGTCCGCAACACCGCGACGGTCACGGCGGACAGCGTGCTCGGCGACGTCGACGATGCGGATGCTGCCGACGTGGAGTTCGACGGCACCGCCGGGATCTCGCTGACGAAGTCGGCCGGTCCGGTGGTCGACACCGTCGCCGACGGTCGGGTGGGTGCGGGCGACACGATCGCGTACTCGTTCACGGTGCGGAACTCGGGAACGGTGGTCCTGCAGGACGTCGTGGTGGATGATCCGCTGCTCGGCGGCGCTGTCGACTGCCCCGCGCTGGACGGCGTGGCGTTGGCGCCGGGAGCGTCGGTCGACTGCGGTCCGATCACGTACACCTTGACGCAGGCGGATGTCGAAGCGGGCATCGCCCGCAACACGGCATCGGTGTCGGCGGTCAGCGTTCTCGGCGGAGTGGATGATGCCGCGTCGACCGAGGTCGACGTCGTCGGCGTGAGCGCGGTCGCGCTGGACAAGACGGCAGGCTCCGTGGTCGACACGGTCGCCGACGGTCGGGTGGGCGCGGGCGACACGGTCGCCTATTCGTTCACCGTGCAGAACACCGGGACGGTGATCCTCCGGGACATCGCGATCGACGATCCGCTGTTGGGCGGCGACATCGACTGCCCCGCGCTGGACGGTCTCGCTCTGGCGCCTGGTGCGTCGGTGACGTGCGGTCCGGTCGTGTACACGCTGACCCAGGATGATGTCGATGCGGGCACCGTGCACAATGAGGCGGCCGTCGTGGCTGACTCCGTGGTCGGCGATGCCGACGACGAGGCCGAGCTCGACGTCGTGGTACCGGGCGTGAACAGCATCGCTCTCGACAAGGCCGCGGGTGCGGTCGTGGATGTCGATGGTGATGGGGCGGTCGGTGCGGGCGATACGGTCGCGTACACGTTCGCGGTGACGAACACGGGAACCACGACGCTGACGGATGCGGAGATCACCGACCCGATGCTGGGTGGTGTGGTCGATTGTGCGGCGTTGGACGGGGTGGATCTCGAGCCGGGCGACACGGTGACGTGCGATCCGATCGTGTACACGTTGACGCAGGCGGATGTGGATGGCGGTCTGGTCCGCAACGAGGCCTCGGTGGAGGCGGATGCGCCGCGGGGTGCGACCGTCGACGACACGGCCGGGATCGTGGTCGACATCGACGCGTCGGCAGGTATCGAGGTGCGGAAGTCCGCGGGAACCGTCACGGACGTGGATGGCGATGGCGCGGTCGGTGCGGGTGACACGCTCGCGTACAACTTCGTCGTGCGCAACGCCGGTACGACGACGCTGCAGGACATCGTGATCGACGACCCGCTGCTCGGTGGGGTCATCGACTGCCCGGCCCTGGACGGTCTGGCACTGGCGCCGCAGGACGAAGAAGCGTGCGGTCCGATCGTGTACACGCTCACGCAGGCCGACATCGAAGACGGCATCGTCAGCAACACGGCGACAGCGGAGGCCACCAGCCCCCTCGGCCCGGTCGATGACAGCTCGTCTGTCGACGTGACCGTCGACGGCACGAGCGGGATCGAACTGATCAAGACGCCCGGGGCCGTGGTCGACACCGTCGCCGATGGTCGGAACGGCGCCGGCGACACGGTCGGGTTCACCTTCACGGTGCGGAACACAGGGACCGTGATTCTGCAGGACATCGTGATCGACGACCCCCTGCTCGGCGGCGCTCTCGATTGCCCCGCTCTGGACGGGCTCGCGCTCGCGCCCGGAGCAGAGGCGGAGTGCGGTCCGGTCGACTACGTGCTGACCCAGGCGGATGTCGAGGAAGGCGTGGTTCGCAACACGGCCGCGGTGACTGCCGACAGTGTGCGCGGTGCGGTCGACGACGAGGCGACCGCGGAGGTGGACATCGTCGGAGTCAGCGGCATCGCTCTGACGAAGACGCCCGGTACCGTGGTCGACGCTGTCGCCGACGGTCGGGTCGGCGCGGGTGACACGGTCGCGTTCTCGTTCACGGTGCGCAACACCGGCACGCTGGTCTTGCGGGACATCGTGATCGATGATCCTCTGCTCGGCGGCGTGCTCGATTGCCCCGATCTCGACGGTCTCGATCTGGCGCCGGGCGACGAGGCGGACTGCGGTCCGATCGTCTACACGTTGACGCAGGCCGACGTCGAGGCGGGGATCGTGCGGAACACGGCTTCCGCGTCGGCGGACAGCGTCCTCGGCGAGGCCGAGGACGAGGCGTCGGCAGAGGTCGACGTCGTGGGTGCCGGCGAGATCACTCTGACGAAGACCGCGGCATCCGTGGCGGACACGGTCGCCGATGGCCGGGTGGGCGCGGGCGACACGATCCCGTACTCGTTCACGGTGCAGAACACCGGAACGGTGCTCGTGCGAGACATCGTGATCGATGATCCGCTCCTGGGTGGTCCTCTCGACTGCCCCGCTCTCGACGGTCTCGAGCTGGCACCGGGCGACGAGGCGGACTGCGGTCCGATCGTCTACACGTTGACGCAGGCCGACATCGAAAGCGGAATCGTCCGCAACACCGCCACCGCGACAGCTGACAGCGTCGCCGGCGAGCTGGATGACGAGGCATCCGCCGACCTCGATGTGGTCGGTACCGCAGGGATCGCTCTGACGAAGGTCCCCGGCGCGATCGTCGATACCGTCGCCGACGGCCGGGTGGGTGCGGGCGACACGGTCGGCTACACCTTCACGGTCCGCAACACCGGCACGGTCGTGCTGCAAGACGTCGTGATCGACGATCCGCTCCTCGGCGGAGAGGTCGACTGCGCGGCTCTGGACGGTCTCGCGCTGGCGCCTGGTGCGTCGGTGACGTGCGGCCCTGTCGTGTATACGCTGACCCAGGCCGACGCCGATGCGGGCAGTGTGCACAACGAGGCATCCGTCACCGCCGGCTCTGCTGCCGGAGTCGTGGACGACGAGGCTGAGGCCGATGTCCTGGTCCCCGGCACGAACAGCATCAACCTCCGCAAGGTGGCGGGTGCGGTCGTGGATGTCGATGGTGATGGGGCGGTCGGTGCGGGCGATACGGTCGCCTACACGTTCGCGGTGACGAACACCGGGACGACGACCCTCACGGATGCGGAGATCACGGACCCGATGCTCGGTGGGGTCGTGGATTGTGCGGCGCTCGATGGGGTGGATCTCGAGCCTGGTGACACGGTGACGTGCGACCCGATCGTCTACACGCTGACGCAGGCCGATGTGGACGGTGGTCTGGTCCGCAACGAGGCCTCGGTGGAGGCGGATGCGCCTCGGGGTGCGACCGTCGACGACACGGCGGGCATCGTGGTCGACATCGACAGCTCGGCGGGTATCGAGGTGCAGAAGTCCGCGGGGACGGTGACCGATGTGGACGGCGACGGTGCGGTGGGTGCGGGCGACACGCTCGCGTACAGCTTCGTCGTGCGGAACGTCGGTACGACGACGTTGCAGGACATCGCGATCGACGACCCGCTGCTCGGCGGGGCCATCGACTGCCCGGCCCTGGACGGCCTGGCGTTGGCGCCGGGCGCGACCGCGAACTGCGGACCTGTCGTCTACACGCTCACGCAGGACGACATCGAGAACGGGCTCGTCAGCAACACGGCGACAGCGGAGGCCACCAGCCCCCTCGGCGCGGTCGATGACAGCTCGTCTGTCGACGTGACCGTCGACGGCACGAGCGGGATCGACCTCACGAAGACCCCCGGCGCGATCACGGACGTGAACGGCGACGGAATGGTCGGTGCCGGTGACACCGTCGGGTACACCTTCACGATCCGCAACACCGGGACGACGATCCTTCGCGACATCGTGCTCGATGACGCGCTGCTCGGCGGAGTCGTCGACTGCCCATCGTTCGACGGTCTCGAGCTGAGCCCGCAGACCGAGGCGACGTGCGGTCCGGTTCCGTACACGCTCGTGCAGGGCGACATCGACGCAGGGACGGTGCACAACGTCGCATCCGTCCTGGCGCAGTCCGCCGCAGGGGATGCCGAGGACGCCGCGGAGGCCGACATCGTCATCACAGGAACGGATCGACTCACCCTGTTGAAGTCGGCAGCCGCCATCGTGGATGCCAACGGGTCAGGACGAACGGATGCCGGCGACACCATCGCCTACACGTTCACCGTGACGAACACCGGGACGACGACGCTGACCGGCATCGCCGTCACCGATCCGCGTCTCGCCGGGGCCGTCTCCTGCGACACGACGACGCTCGCTCCCGGGCAGGCAGTCGTCTGCTCCGGCGCTCCTGCCGTGCTCACTCAGGCAGAGATCGACGCGGGCGAGATCGTGAACACCGCGACCGTGACCGCCACCGGCGGCACGGGTGATCCGTTGACGGATGAGTCCACGGTCACGACCCCGCTCGAGAGCCAGCCCGCGATCGCATTGACGAAGACGGGCGGCGACTACGTCGACGAGAACGGCAACGACAAGATCGACACCGGTGACACGGTGGCGTTCCGGTTCACCGTGACGAACACCGGGGCGCGGACCCTGACCGATGTCGCGATCGACGATCCTCTGCTCGGCGGCCCTGTGGCGTGTGCGATCCCTGATCTCGCTCCGGGGGACACGGCCGACTGCGGTCCCGTGCGCTACGCCCTCACTGCGGCGGATGTCGCGGCGGGCACAGTGGTCAACGTCGCCACGGTGAGCGGTGCCGCCGGCGCTGTCGTCGTGACGGCCGCGGCGACGGTCTCCGTCGACGTCACTGCACTCGCGGTGACGGGCGGTGTGATCACGGTGCTCGGCTGGGCTCTCGCCCTGCTCATGGTGGGTGCTCTCGTCTTGTTCATCTCCCGTTTGCGACGATCGACTATGGTGAACCGCGATAGCGCCTAGGGTTCCGGGGTTCACACCCGTCTGGTCCGAGCGGCGCCACGGTTCTCCTCCGTAGGAGAGCCGTCATCTGACAGGACAAAAGCCCGGAGGACCCTGTTCGTCGCGCCCGCGCCGGATGGAAAGGGTCTCGTCATGTCCGCTCTCGCGTTCATCCTCGTCTTCGGCGCCGCCATCGCCCACGCCGCGTGGAACATCATCGCCCACGGGGTCAGCCGGGCCGGCTTCCCGTTCCTGTGGTGGGGCGCGGTGGCCAGCACCGTCGTCTGGATCGGCGTGGTGCCGTTCACCGGGGGACTCGGCACCGACGACCTCGGATCGTTCGCCCTCGGGGTCGGCGTCTCCGCGGCGCTCCACGTCGCGTACATGGCGGTGCTGCAGCGCGGATACCAGGAGGGCAACCTCTCCACCGTGTACGCGACAGCCCGGGGCACGGGGCCGTTCCTGTCGGTGATCATCGCCGTGCTGCTCCTGGGGGAGCGACCCTCGGTCGTCGCGCTGTTCGGCGTCGCTGCGGTCATCGTCGGCGTCGTGGCGATCGGCCTCGTCGACCGCGGACGCGGAGCAGGGTCGAGACGCCTCGACCCCGGGCTCGTGTTCGGGGTGCTCACCGGTGTCGCGATCGCGGTCTACACGATCTGGGACGCGCACGTGGTGCGCACCTGGAACCTCTCGCCTGTCGCCTTCATGGTCGGCACCACGCTGCTGCAGGTGCCGTTCTACTCGTTCGCAGTGCGTCGTCGGTGGGGTGCGGTGCGGGCGCTGGGCCGTGCGCAGTGGCGCCGCATCCTCGTGTTCGGCATCCTCTCGCCGCTGTCGTACATCCTCGTGCTGAGCGCCATCCAGATCGCTCCCGTCGCGCTCGTCGCCCCGCTGCGTGAGGTGAGCGTCGTGCTGGTGAGTCTGTTCGGCGTCTTCGTGCTGCGCGAGTCCCGACCCGGATGGCGGATCGCCGCCTCGCTGGTCGTCGTCGCGGGCATCGTCCTGCTCGCCGTGTGAGGGAGGCGCGGAGGCCTGAGCTACGCTTCTGGCACGATCGCATTCTCGATCGTGCTGCTGTCCCAGGGAAGCGGTAGTTGGTTCAGCGTCATCGCCTTCGTCGTCTTGCTCGTCCTGGGCATCGTCACGCTCCGCAGCGTCCGGAAGGATACGCGCGCATTCGAGGCTCGCCACGGTGCGGATGCCGGCGTGCAGAACCCGGTCACGTAGGGCGAGCTGTCTCTGGTCGTTGAGTGGGCGGACCACACCGTGCTGCCCGCAGCGCGGCGCGCGGAATCAGCGGAAGTTCACGAGCCCGGCGTGCGCAGCGGCCACCAGGATCTGCACGCGGTCGCGCAGGTGCCACTTCGACATCATGCGCCCCAGGTGCGCCTTCACGGTCCCCTCTGACACGATGAGGGTGCGCGCGATCTCCGCGTTCGACATCCCCTTCGCCAAACACTGGAGGACTTCTGCCTCCCGGTCAGTCAGCGGCTCGAGAGCAGTCAGGTCAGCTGCTGCGGGCTCGGAGTCGCGCACATGCTTGATGAGCATCGACGCGATCCGCGGCGAGAGCGAACTCGCGCCGCTGTGCACCTCACGCACCCCCGTGACGATCTCCTCCGCGCTGGAGTCCTTGAGCAGGTAGCCCGACGCCCCCGCGCTCAACATCGGGAGCACCGTGTCCCTGCCGTCAAGCGTGGTCACGGCCAGCACGCGAACATCCGGCCAGCGCTCCACGATGGCCGCGGTGGCCTCGATGCCGTTCATGTGCGGCATCTGCACGTCCATCATCACGATGTCCGGCAACTCCCGCTCCACGGTCTCGATCGCCTCGATACCGTCCTCCGCTTGGGCGATGACCGTGATGTCAGGGTCGCGCGAGACGAAGTGGGACAGCGCCGAGCGGACCAAAGGATCGTCGTCGACGATCAGGACGCGGATTGCAGGCATGAACGAAGCCTAACGGCGGCGAAGATCGGCCGCTCAGGCCTAGACCTTTGTCCAAAAAGGTGTGGCTGCAGGTCAGATGTGCTCGTCCGAGATCGCCGAGAAGATGGGGTATCCCGTTCGACCAACGTCCAAGAAAGTGAGGTGAACGCTATGTCTTTTTGGCAGCAGGTTGGCAAGATGTTTGGTCTCTACCGCTAGAGTACCTGGCGAATAGGAGATACTGAACCATGGCCTTTGACCAGTCGGTTCGGGAAGCCCCGGATATATTCCGGCTGGCGCGCGGAGAGAAGCTCAGCAAGATCGAGCGGATGGTCGTCTTGGCGATCATCGGCGGCATCATGGCACTCGACGTCCTGAACTTGATCCTCACACCCGGCGCGAACCCGATCACCTCTCTGGTGAGCATCGCGTCCACAGCCGTATTCGCCCTGTATCTCTGGTCTCCCCTCGTAGCCACGTGCGCGCTGGGGCTCGTTTTCGCACTGTCGTTCATCTCGGATACGGAGACGCAAGTCCTGACCTCGGCCGCTTTCGCAGCGGCGCTGGTCATGCGCTTGGGGTGGACGGCACTGGTCCTCGCTTACACCGGCGTGTTCCTGGTCGCCTGCGCGATCATCGCCTCCGGCGAAGCCAACGTCCCGGTGAACGTCGGCTTCTACCTCATCTTCGCGACAGTGGCAGGGGCTGTCGGGTTCGCCCTGCGCCTGGCCTTCGCGCGAGGACGCCGCCTCGAGCGGCAGCTCGTCGAGCAGGCGGAACAGGAACGACAGGCTGTGCTTGCTGAGCGACGATGGATCGCCGGCGAGCTGCACGACAGCATCGCCCACCACCTGACGGTGGTCGGGTTGCACGTCCAGATGCTCGAAGATCCTTCGACGAGCAATGACTCACGAGAGGCGATCCGCGTCGCCGCGCGCAAAGCGATGGCGGATCTCCGTTTCGTGATCGACCTGGCCGATGACGGGCCTCGTTCCTCCGAGATGCAGACCGGCGACCTCGCCGACGCGATCGACGAGGCTCGACATGAATTCGAATCGGCCGGACACTCGGTGCGCATCGACGGTGACATCCACGACGAACGCATCCCGCGTGCCGCCGAGATCGTCCTCGCTCGCATCGTGCGCGAGTCCGCGACCAACATCCTGAAGTACGCGGGACCAGGCGAAGTCCTGGTCCGCCTCGATCTCGACGACGACTCAGCAGAACTCGTGCTGCGGAGTCCGCTCCCGACGACGCCCCGCCGCGAGCTGTCCTCCAGCCGCACGGGGCTCGGCCGGATGGCGGAGCGTGTGATCGGCGCGAGAGGCGAGTTCACTGCCGGAGAGGTCGACGGCCACTGGCAGGTGCTGGCACGCCTCCCGATCGCGTGAGAGCAGTCTCAGAGCGCGCTAGAGTGGGGGCAGACTTCGCGCGACGTTCCCGTGAATGTGGACGAAAGTCCAGTACAGGTCTCGACCTTCGACACTTCAGATGAGGTTCGCCTTCGAAATATCCTGAAGGCTCCCCAGATAAAGCGTCCCCAGCGCTGCGATCGCGAGCGCGGTCTTTCTGGCTTCTGAAACACTTGCGCGCTCGCGATCGCCTTCTGACTCCGGATCATCTTCTCCGATGCATCCGTCGACACAGCCGGTTCGGCGCTATCCGCCCACGGCTCGCATGTAGTGGCCATCGGTCGAGATGCCGGAGGCCGCGACGGTGAAGCGCACGACCTCGCTGAGATAGCGGTCCTCCGAGGCCTCGAAGATGCGCCCGTCGGCGTCGCGCGACGTCCGGTTGAGGCGCAGGATCGGCGTGCCCCGCGCAACGCGCAACAGCGCAGCATCCTGTTCATCCGCGGCGACCGCGTCGATCACATGCTGCAGGCTCACGATCGGGTGACCCACCGAAGAGAGATGCTCCGTGATCGAGACCTCGTCGAGATCGACGTCGAACAGCTTCCGTCCTGCCGCTTCCGTGTAGTTCAGGCGCTCCAGCATCGTCGGACGCCCATCGAGCAGTCGCAGCCGGACGACGCTGACGATCGTGTCGTCGGGGCGGACATCCAGCGCCGGCGCCATCTCCCCGGCGCGGCGCAGGCTCAACTCCTGCGTCTGCGCTCCGGGCGCGACGCCGAGATCCCGCGCCCAGCGGGTGAACGGTACGGACACGTCCACCGCCTGATTGGCCTTTCTCGCGACGACCCGCGCCGGACGTCCTCTGCTGGTCTCGATCAGACCTTCGGCGCGCAAAGCGGCCAGGGCATTGCGGATCGGCCCGCGCGACGTGTGCCACCGCTCGGCGAGCTCCGCCTCGGTCGGAACGTCATCGCCCGGGCGCAGAGCGCCGGCAGCGATCTGGTCGCGGAGGTCATCCGCGATCTGGGTGTACACAGCTTCGGCCACATAGGCACACTACTTGATCATGTCTTGGCCGCGGATCCCGTTACGACAGAGTTCACCCAAGAGAATGCCCGGTAAACGGGCGCTGAACTCTTTCAAGTTAGGTATATATCTCAAGCCTCCGCATGCGAGAGTCTTCCGTGGATCACCCCTCCCACCCTTGAAAGGTCCTCATGAAGCTTCGCGCTCTTCCCGCCCTCGCCGGCGTCGCGCTTCTCGCCCTCGGTCTTGCCGCCTGTTCCGGTGCAGCCGACGCCACGTCCACCCCCGGAGGCGACGAGTCGTCGTCCAACGGCGGCTTCGCGGTCGACGAGAACACCCTCGTCTTCGGCGTCGTCCCGGACTCGGTCGACACCGAGACCAACTACCAGCCGCTGATGGACTACATCGCCGACCTCACGGGCAAGACCGTGGAGTACCACGAGTCCACCGACTACGCCGCGCTCATCGAGGCTGCCGTCGCCGGAAAGGTCGACGTCGCGTCGTTCTCCGGTTTCACCTACGTCACGGCCACCAACAACGGCGCCAAGCTCACCCCGATCTCCTCCATCGTCACCGACGAGGGCCAGGAGCCGGGTTACTACTCGCAGGCGATCGTCCCCAAGGACAGCGACATCTCCAGCATCGCCGACTTCAAGGGCAAGAAGGTCTGCTTCGTCGACCCGTCGTCGACCTCCGGCTACCTCTTCCCTTCGTACAACCTGCTCGAGGCGGGCATCGACCCCAAGACCGACATCACGCCGGTGTTCGCAGGCAAGCACGACGTCAGCGTGCAGAAGACCGGTGAAGGCGTCGAGTGCGAGGCCGGATTCGCCGAGGACTCCGAGGTCGAGAAGTCGGACGCCGTGAAGGTCATCGACCAGACGATGGTCCCGGGTGCTCCGCTGGTGTTCTCCTCGACGCTGCCGGATGACGTCTCGAAGAAGCTGATCGACGGCCTCGCCGAGGTCACGATCGACGACATCATCGCGGCAGGCATCGACAGCGCCGACTCCGACTCGTTCCGCAGCGTCTTCTATGCGACCAAGCCGGTCGACGACGCGTACTACGACGTGATCCGCGACATCTGCAAGGAAACCAAAGCCGAGCAGTGCCAGGGCTGATTCCCTGACCTCCGGGAGCGCAGCGACGTCCTTCGTCTCGTCGCTGCGCTCCTCGCTCAGGACCCGGGTCGCACCTCCCGGTCCCTGAGCGAGCGAAGCGAGACGAAGGGCCATCGCAGAACGACCGATCTTCCAGGAGAAACCATGAATGCGGCATCCGATGCCCTCATCCGCCTCGAGGGCGTGACGAAGACCTTCGGGTCGACCACGGCGCTGAAGGATGCTTCGCTGCAGGTCTCCCGCGGCGAGATCGTCGTGCTGCTGGGTCTCAGCGGTTCCGGCAAGTCCACACTGCTCCGTCACCTCGACGGCCTCGAGCTCCCCACCGCCGGCTCGGTGGAGGTGCTCGGACAGCAGGTCCCCGCACTGAAGGGACGGGCGCTGCGCACACTGCGCAGCCGCGTCGGCTTCATCTTCCAGCAGTTCGAGCTGGTCCCCTCCCTCACGGTGCTCGAGAACGTGCTGACCGGTTCGCTCTCTGGGGTGCGCGGGCCGCGCCTGGGCCTGTGGGGATACTCCAAGGCGTCCAAGCTCGCGGCCCTCGGCCACCTCGACCGCGTCGGACTGCTCGACCGCGCCTACCAGCGCAGCGACACGCTCTCCGGCGGGCAGCAGCAGCGCGTCGCCATCGCCCGGGCTCTCATGCAGAAGCCCGACATCCTGCTCGCCGATGAGCCCGTGGCCTCCCTCGACCCGGAGTCGAGCGACCAGGTGATGGCGCTGATCCGCGAGATCGCCGCCGACGAGGGTCTGACCGTCGTCTGCAGCCTGCACCAGGTCGACCTCGCGATCTCGTGGGCCGACCGCATCATCGGGCTTCGCCACGGCGAGATCGTGCTCGACACTCCCACGACCGACCTCACCAAGTCCGAGGTCATGGAGATCTACGGCCGCGTCGCCACGACGACCGCCGAGATCGCCGCCGTGACCATGGAGCTGGCGGATGCCGCGACGCAGGTGGCGGCATCGTGACGGTCGTCGCCCGCCCCTCGACGAAGTCCGGCCGGCAGCGCGGCCCCGGCTCGCCCGCCGGCGGCGTCGCCGAACGCGCGCCCCGTCGTCCGGTCTCCCCGGAGCGCATCGCCGCATCGCTGACTCTCCTCGCCCTCCTGGTGGTCGGCGTCCTGGCCATCAACGAGGTCGGCATCTCGATCCCCGCGATGGTCGAGAGCTGGGGCAACGCCGAGAACTTCATGGCCCGCGTCGGCGGCCTGTCGTTCCCCGAACCCGGCGACCTCGTCTGGCTGATCGCCCTCACCGTCGGCCTCGTGCTCGTCGGAACGCTCCTCGCCGCCGTGCTATCGGTGCCGATCGCGTATCTCGCGGCGTCCAACACCACGCCCGGCAACGGCTGGCGCGCAGCCGCCCGCTTCATCGGCGTGCTCACCCGCGCCCTGCCCGACGTCGTCCTCGCGATGGCGTTCGTGCTCATGTTCTCGCTCGGAACCCTTCCCGGCATCCTCGCCATCGGCATCCACTCGATCGGCATGATCTCGAAGATGTTCGCCGACGCGATCGAGCAGGTCGACGAGGGTCCCCGCCTCGCGATCCGCGCCGCCGGCGGTTCGAAGATGCAGGAGTTCACTTCCGGCATCCTGCCCCAGGTGCTGCCCAGCTGGGTCGCCACGGTGCTGCACCGCAATGACATCAACCTGCGCGGCAGCGTGGTTCTCGGCTACGTCGGCGTCGCCGGTCTCGGTCTCGAGATGTCATACGCGTTCAAGGCGCTCAACTACGGCAAGGGCCTCGGCATCGCCCTGGTGATCTTCGTCCTCTGCGTCGTGATGGAGATCGTCTCGAGCCTGGTGCGCGGCGCGATGCTCGGTCAGCAGAAGCACACGCGCTCCTGGATCGACCGCATCCTTCACCCCCGACTCGGCAAGACCGTGGGTGCGGCCGCGGTCGGGCGCCCCGCGTGGGCCTCCAGCCCGCAGACCGCCGTGCGCCGCCCGTGGACCGCACAGCGCGTGCAGCACACGATCGCCGGCATCGTCGCCGTGCTCGTCGTGATCGGCAGCGTCGTGGTGAGTCAGATCAACTGGCTCGACTTCTTCACCTTCTGGGGCAAGCTCCCCGAGGTCGCGGCGAAGTTCTGGCCGCCGTCCTTCGGCAGCTACGACGCGAGCGCGATGTTCGAGGCGATGCGTGACACGGTCGCCATCGCATTGGCCGCCACCGTGCTCACTCTCGTGCCGTCGATCGTGCTCGGCTCGCTCGCTGCCCGCAACGTCGCGCCCAGTTCCGGCGCACGCGGCGCGGCGCGGTTCCTGCTCGTCGGCATCCGCGGCATCCCCGAACTGATCCTCGCGATCGTGCTCGTGGTGATCACGGGTCTCGGTCCGCAGGCCGGTGTCATCGCGCTGGCGATCGGCGGCATCGGATTGCTCGGCAAGCTCATCGCCGACTCGTTCGAAGAGGTCGATCGCGGGCCGGAGCGTGCCCTCCGCGCGGTGGGCGCCACGCGCCTGCAGACCTACACCTCGGCCACCGTCCCGCAGGGGATGCAGGCGCTGATCGGCCACAGCTTCTACATGCTCGACACCAACATCCGCGCGGCGACCATCCTCGGCATCGTCGGCGGCGGCGGGGTCGGCTACTACCTGCTCAACGCCAGCCAGGGCTCGCGCTACGAGACCGTGACGGCGATCGTGCTGATGATCCTCGTCACCGTGCTCGTGGTCGAAGGACTGGCGATGTGGATGCGGAAGGTGTTCCGTTGAGCGCGTCGATGAACTCGGTCGACCTCGTCGTCGTCGGCTCCGGCATCGTCGGCCTCGGCGCGGCCTACGCGGCGGTCCGTCGCGGCCTGCGCGTGATCGTCGTGGACCGGACGGATGCGCCCGCCGGCGCGACGATCCGCAACTTCGGCCACCTCTGCATCGGAGCGCAGGGCGGCGACGCACGCCGCTACGCCGACGCCTCGCGGGACCTGTGGCTGCGCCTCTCCCGCGACGCCGGCTTCTGGCTGCGCGAGTCGGGAACGCTGGTCGCAGCCCGGCATGACGACGAGATCGCCGTCCTCGAGGCGGCGGCGCGTCAGGGCGGCATCCGGATGCTGGAGGCAGAAGAGCTTCTTCGCCTCGCACCGCTTCGGCGTGACGGCCTGCTTGGCGGTGCGCACATCGAGACCGACCTGCAGACCGACCCGCGTACCGCGGCCGCCGCGATCGTCCGGCACCTGCAGGCGCGCGGCGTGGAGTTCCGGTTCCGCACCGGGGTCACAGCACTGGGCGCCGGACGCGTGGAGACCACCCGCGGTCCGATCGCCTGCGAGAACGTCGTCGTCGCCGTGAATCACGACATCGACCAGCTGCTGCCCGAGGTCGCCGAGCGCCATGGTGTCGTCCGCTGTGCGCTCGACATGATGCGTGCGGCCGTGACCTTCCGGCATCCGCTCTCAGCTCCTCTGCTCACCGGGTGGTCGCTCGTGCGCTACGGCCGCTTCGCCGACGGACCGGAGGCCATCGCGCTGCGCGAACGCCTGCATGCCGAGCGCCCCGACCTCGCCGCGCTCGACCTGAACCAGATGTACACGCAGCTCCCCGACGGCACGCTCATCATCGGCGACTCCCACGCGACGGCGACGACGCCTGCGCCGTTCCAGCCCGAGGCCGCCTTCGCCGCGTTCCTCGCCGAGGCCGAGGCGCTGTTCGACATGCCGGCCCCTCGCGTGCTCGAACGCTGGCAGGGCGTCTACGCCAAGGGCCCGCAGGAGTTCCTCATCGAACGGGGCGATGAGGGCGCGCTGGTGCTCGCCGCGACCACCGGCATCGGAATGACCACGGGTCTGGGGCTCGCCGAAGAGAATCTCACCGCCGCCTTCGGGTGGGCACCCGCAATGGAAGGAACATCATGACCACCACCACTCCTCTCGAACTCGCCCCGATCGAACTCGTCGTGCTCGACATGGCAGGAACCACGGTGCTCGACGACGGCGTCGTGGAGGAGGCATTCCACCGTGCAGCGGTACGCACCGGGGTCGCCGAGCGGATGCCGTGGGCGGAAGCCCTCGACTACGTGCGCGTGACGATGGGGCAGTCCAAGATCGACGTGTTCACGCACCTCGCCGACGGCGACGTCGTCGCGGCCGAACGCGCCACCGCCGCCTTCGAAGGCGCCTACGCCGAGATCGTCGCCGAGCAGGGCGTCACCGAGATCCCGGGCGCGGCCGACGCGATCCAGGGGTTGAAGGATGCCGGACTCACGGTCGTGCTCACCACGGGCTTCGCCCCGGTCACGCGCGACGTCCTGATCGCGGGACTCGGCTGGCAGGGTCTCGTCGACCTCGCGCTGTCGCCCGTCGACGCCGGCCGCGGCCGCCCCGCGCCCGACCTCGTGCTCACCGCGCTGATCCGTACGCAGGCCTCGTCGGTCGCAGCCGTGGCCGTCGCCGGTGACACCGTCAGCGACGTCGAGTCCGGACGCCGGGCCGGGGCCGGCTTCGTCGCCGGGGTCCTCACCGGTGCCCACGACCGCGCTGCCCTCGAGGCGGCGGGACCGGATGCCGTGCTCGACGACGTGACCGTCCTGCGCGACACGCTCGCCGCCCGCGGGCTCCTCCGCGCCGTCCCCGCCTCCTGAGACGGCGGCGTGACATGGGCACCCTGTTGATCCGTCCGCCCGGTCACCGGCGCGACGTCGCACTGCGCCCTGCCGCCACCGCGATGGTGTGGGTGGGTGAGGGGCATCCGCACGAGACGATCGCGGTGCCCGGAGTCGCGCTCGCCGACGGTGATGTGCTGGTCGCGGTCGAGATGTCGACCATCTGCGGCTCCGACGTGCACACCGTGCAGGGCCGCCGGTCCGCCCCGACCCCGCTGGTGCTCGGGCACGAGAGCGTCGGACGGGTGATCGCCACCGGCGACTCCGGAGCGCACGCGGTCGACGGCACTCCGCTGCGCATCGGCGACCGCGTGGTCTGGTCGGTGACGATCTCATGCGGCAGCTGCGACCGCTGCCTGCACGGCATGTCCCAGAAGTGCCGCACCCTCGGCAAGTACGGCCACGACCGCGTCGGCGCGCACGGCGATCTCACCGGGGCCTTCGCCACGCATGTGCAGCTCCGGGACGGCACGGCGATCGCGCGCGTACCCGAGGCGCTGTCGGCATCCGTCCTCGCACCGGCATCCTGCGCGACCGCCACCGCCTGGGCGGCCGTCGCGCGTGCCGGACGTGACCGGGACCTCGAGGGCGCTGCCGTGCGCATCCACGGTGCGGGACTCGTCGGCCTCTCGGCCGCGGCGATCGCCGCCGAGCACGGAGCCGTCGTCGAGGTGCTCGACCCGAACCCCACGCGCCGCGCCCTCGCCGGGAGGTTCGGCGCGAGCAGCCTCGACCGGGAGCCGGATGTCGTCATCGAAGCATCCGGTCACGCCGTGGGCGCCGCGATCGACGACGTGGCCGTCGGCGGAACGGTGGTGCTCGTCGGGAGCGTGTTCCCGGCCGATCCGGTGCCGTTCGACGCCGAGAGCATCGTGCGCCGCCTGGTCACCGTCGCCGGCGTACACAACTACACCGGCCAGGAGCTGGCGGAGGCCGTGGCGTTCCTCGCCGGGCGCGGGCGCGCCTATCCGTTCGCCGACGCGGTGGGCGCGGTGCGCTCCCTGCTCGACATCGATGCGGCGCTCGTCGAGGCCGCGGAACGCGACGCGCCGCTGCGGATCGGACTGGTGCCCGGCCGCTGAGCCGGCTCGCGCGGCGGGTTCGGCCGGCGGAACTTCGCAGAACAGCACGAATCTCGCAGGATCTCGCGGGAACCCCTGCGAAGTTCGCGTCATTCTGCGAACTTTCGCGGGTCGGTCAGATCCCGCGGTCGTCGGCGGATCCGGGCGATTCGCCCGCGTCGTAGTCCGGTCGTGACGGCTGCAGCGGCTGATCCGAATACTCGCCGCCCTTGCGGCCCCCGAAGGGCCGGCCGTGATCGGCGAACTCCTCGCGGGCGAAGACGAGCGTCCACGGACCGGCGGTGAACCTTGCTCCCGTGCGCAGCGTCTCGGTGGCGTCGCCGGGGTGCGTGGCATCCGCGGCCGGGTTGGCGTTCATCTCGCCCTCGCCGTGCATCGTGAGCACGTACTCGTCGCGATCGTCGTGCTCGATGGTCGCGTGCACCGGATCGGTGTCCGCGAGTCGCAGCTCGTTGCCGTCAGCAGACCCGATGCGCACGGTATCGGCCTCGAGCGGGAACTCCATCCGCTCGCCGTCGCGGGTGATGCGCAGCAGAGGGTTGCCCGCTCCGTACTCCGCATGCGTGGTCGTCGGGGTGTTGCCTTCGTCGGGACGGTCGTCGATGTGTCGTGCGTTCATGGCAGATGTCCTCCTCGAGTCGAGACCCCCAAGGTAGGCGTTCCCGACGGTCGCATCGAAGGGGGTTGACTTCCCTGCTCGCCGGTCCCTACCCGCGTCCCGGGCCCCGGATTCCATGAGTCCGGGAATGCCGCCGGGATAGAGTGAAGGCCCGTCGTGGTGCAGGATGCCCGAAGGTCATACGCTACGCACACGGGGACGAATCCGACAGGCGTCGGACCTCCGCACAGTCGAACGAGGAGAACATGGGCAAGTTCATCTACGAGGGTGGCGTGAAGACCGAGATCGAGGATCGCGCTCTCACCCATCTGCAGCTCGTCATCACGGCCAAGCTGCGACGTGGCGAGCCGTTCCCCTTCAGCTGGCGCGAAGACGCGAGCGTGGGCGGCGGTCGGACGACCGTCTGGATTCAGCCCGGCAGCTCGCTCGTGTTCAAGTACTTCGGCAGCCGCCAGCCCGCCATCAACCGCGCCTGGATCGAAGCACTCGCCTTCACCGCGAACGCGCCGAGCGGCCTGTACGTCGTTCCGGAGCCGTCGGAGACGGCAGAGCCGGGCGCAGCAGAGGTTCCGGCCGCACCGGCCTGACCGCACGCCTCTTCGGCTGATTCCGACCAGGGGACACGCCCCGACCGCGGTCAGACCACCGATCACGCCTAGGCTGGGCTGGTGAACAAGCCCGCGGCATCCGGTCCCCTCGTGGGCGTCGCACTCGTCGTCGGGTCGTGCCTGTCACTGCCCTTCGGCGCCGCCGTCGCCGCGCAGATCTTCCCAGCCCTCGGGCCCTGGGGCGTGACCTCGTTGCGCGTCGCGATCGCCGCTCTCCTGCTGGTCGTGATCGTGCGGCCGCGGCCGGGCCGATGGACGCGGAAGCAGTGGGTGGCGGCGACCCTGTTCGGGGTGTCGCTGGCGGCGATGAACGGGTTCTTCTACGCCGCGATCGACCTCATCCCGCTGGGGCCGGCGGTCGCCATCGAGTTCCTCGGACCCCTCGTGCTGGCCGCTGTGCTGACCCGACGAATCGCGGACGCCGCGTGGGTGGGCGTCGCGCTCGTCGGCATCGCACTCTTGGGGATCGACGGCATGATCGGCGCCGAGCCGCTCGATCCGCTCGGCGTGCTGTTCATCCTCATCGCGGCGGGTTTCTGGGCCATGTACATCCGGATGAGCGCCCGGGTGGGTGCACTCATCCCCGGCACCGGTGGACTGGCCATGGGACTCGTGGTGGCCGCCGTGCTGCTCCTGCCCGTCGGCGTCCCCACCGTGTCGGTCATCGCGGGCGACATGCAGCTGCTCCTCCTCGCAGCGATCACCGCTGTGCTCTCCTCGGTGATCCCGTACAGCTTCGAGCTGGCCGCCCTCCGTCGGCTGCCACAGCGGGTCTTCGGTGTGCTGCTGAGCCTCGAGCCCGCCTTCGCGACGCTCGCCGGCTGGCTCATCCTCGGACAGGACGCCACCCCACTGCGGATGCTGGCCATCGCACTCGTGATCGCGGCGAGCGTCGGCACCACGCTCGGCGTGCGTCGCGAGCGGCGCGGCGACAGCGGGTCCGGACCGTTCACCGCGCCGATCCCGCTGCCCGACTGATTCGCCTGCGTCCCGCCACGCCGCGTGCCGGTTCCTGAGCGAGGAGCGCAGCGACGAGACGAAGGGCGCTCAGACGCGTGTCGCGACCGGCAGCGGAAACCGTCGCCGCAGGATGATCCGCTGCACGAGCGTCCAGACCACCGTCACAGTGAGGTAGAGCGCGGCGGCGAGCGGCACGAAGATCGCGAACACCGCGGTCAGGTAGTGCAGCGCCGACACAACCCGCAGCATGGTCGGCGAGTTCAGCGGCGACTCATCGCCCTCCACCGACGCTGGTCGGAAGACGCGGCGCGTGACCTCTGCGACCGCGATCATCACCGCCAGCAGGGCCGCGAAGACCAGGGCGGTGGCCGGTGTCACCGTCCCGCCGAACAGCGCCGAGACGAGACTCTGACCCAGCGGAGCACCGAAGAGGTCGTGCGCGAGCAGGTCGTTCGGTTGCCCGGCGATGACCGGCCGGATGAACAGCGTGTAGAGGATGCCGATGACCGGTGCCTGCGCCAGCACCGGCAGCATCCCGGCGAATGGCGAGGTCTTCTCGTCGCGGTACAGCGCGAGGGTCTCCTTCTGCAGCCGCTCGGGGTTCTTCTTGTGGCGACGCTGCAGCTCTCGCAGCCGGGGCGCCAGGCGTGCCCTGGTCTGCTCGGCTTTCGCCTGCGAGATGCCGACGGGGATGAGCGCTGCCCGCACCAGGAGAGTGACGAGCACGACGGCGAGGGCGGCGGCGGATGCTCCGGCGAGAGGTTCGAGAAGCGAGGAGAGGCCGACCAGCGCGCCGTAGGCGGCGTTCAGCAGGGCGGCGAGGGGAGGAAAGGCAAAGGGGTCCATGAGGTGTCCGTTCGAGACGTGGGAGAAGGGGTCGGCGAAGACCGCGCAGTCCCGTGCGAACGGACGAGCCCTTCCGGGCCGTCCCCTGCCGTCGGGTTACGCGGCGGTCGCGAACCCCGGCGCCCGCGGACGCGGATGCCCCGCGGCATCCGGATCACTCTGTGCGAGAAGCGTGCCGACATCGATCGCTCGGATCGGATGCGGCTCGTCGGCGCCCAGAGCCGGGCGCACGCTCAGCACGACGGCGAGGGTGAGGGCCGTCACGGCGAGGAGGGCGACGGCGAGTCCGAGAGCCGCGGCATCCGGCATGGAGACGAGCCCGAGCGCGGTCGCGAGGATGCTCAGCATCTGCCCGAACCACTCGCCCATGTGCGCTCTCCCTCCTGCAGCGAGGGTAGCACCGGGCCTTCCCCAGTACTCGAATCGCGCAACTGGTTCCGCTCGAGGCGAAAACGGGCCCAGTTGCGCGATTCGAAACGGAGCTGCGGGCATCGACGCGGGAGTAGCGTCGAAGCATGACTGACCTGCGCGGGATGCTCGGGATCGAGCATCCGATCTTCCTCGGTCCCTATGGCGGACTCTCCTCCGTCCGGCTCACCGCCGCGGTGAGCGACGCGGGCGGCTTCGGCTCCTTCGGGCTCTACGGCTACGACGGCGACCGCATCCGCACGACCGGCGCCGAACTGCGCGCCGCGACCGACCGGCCGTTCGGCGTGAACATCTGGCTGCCGACCGGCGACGAGGTCGAACCGAACACCCAGCACATGATCTTCGCGCAGGCGCTGCAGCCCTTCTACGAGGCGGTCGGCGTCGAACTGCCCGCGCGGCCGGAGAAGTACCTGCCGTCGCTGGACGAGCAGCTGGAGGCGATCTGGGAGGTCGCGCCCGCCGTGCTCAGTGTGGTGTTCGGCGTGCCGTCGGCCGAGCTGATCGACGAGGCGCGTCGCCGCGGCATCCGAGTGGTGGGCACGGCGACCACGGTCGCCGAAGCCGTCGCGCTCGCCGAGAGCGGCGTCGATGCGATCGTCGCGACCGGTATGGAGGCCGCGGGGCACCGGGTGTCGTTCCTGCGCCCGGCCGAAGACTCGCTGGTGGGCACGTTCGCGCTGGTGCCGCAGGTCGTGGACGCCGTCGATGTCCCGGTGATCGCGGCGGGCGGCATCGCGGACCGACGGGGTGTCGCTGCGGCCCTCGCGCTCGGCGCCTCGGGCGTGCAGGTGGGAACGGCCTTCCTCGCCACCGCCGACTCGGCGACGACGGATGCGCACCGTGCGGCGATCCGGGCGACCTCCGCCGACGAGACGGTGCTCACTCGGGCGATGAGCGGGCGGCTCGCGCGCGGCGCTCGCAACCGGGCCGTGCGAGCCATCGAGGCGAGCGGGACGATCGCGCCCTTCCCGATGCAGAACTGGCTCACCGGGAAGTTCCGCACCGCCGCCAACGAACAGGGGCTCGGTGAGCTGCAGGGGCTGTGGATGGGGCAGGCATCGCCGCTCGTGCGCTACGACACCGCCGCCGAGGTGTTCGCCGAGCTCGTGGCGGGGCTGCCCGCCGAACAGTGACTGTGGGGTCTAGCCAGGAACATGGCTAGACTAGCCACATGTCCATCCACAACGTGCTCGAAGCGCGTAACAACCTCTCGCGGTTGATCGCCGACTCCCAGGCAGGCGAAGAGGTGGTGATCACGAAGCGCGGAACGCCGGTGGCGAAGATCGTCCCCATCGGCCCGGTCGATGTCGTGTACAGCGGGCGGTTGCTCGTCGAGTGGATGGAACAGGACCCCCTGCCCGAGCGACTCAAGAGGTCCGCTGCAGAACTCGATGCGCAGATCGCCGAGAGCAGAGACGCCTGGGAATGATCTATCTGGACTCCTGCATCCTGATCTACGCGCTCGAGGATCGCGGCCCGAGGGGAGACGCCGTGCGGCGCGCGCTCAAAGAGGTCGAAGTCGAAGTGGCGTCGAGTGCCCTCGCACTGCAGGAGTGTCTCGTGGGCCCGCTGCGTGAGCGAAACAGAGAACTCCGCGACCGCTACCTTGGAGCGTTCGTGCGAATGGTCAACATCGACTTGAGCACGGCGGTGTTCATCCGATCCGCCGAACTGCGCGCTGACTCCGGTCTGAAGACCCCGGATGCGCTGCATCTCGCTGCCGCTCAGCTTTCGGGTTGCACGGAACTGTGGACGAATGACCAACAATTGGTCGCAGCATCTCACGGGCTCGCCGTCGACGTCATCAGCGTCGAAGGCTGATGCGAGTCCGCCTTCTGCGCTACAGGATGACCTCTGCGTCAGAGGATGACGGTGGACTTGCCGTGCACGATGACGCGGTCCTCCGCGTGCCACTGCACGGCGCGGGCGAGCACCAGCCGCTCGACGTCGGCGCCGCGGTTCTGCAGCTCGGCGGCTGACTCGGAGTGAGTGACCCGGGTGACGTCCTGCTCGATGATGGGTCCTTCGTCGAGGTCGGCGGTGGCGTAGTGCGCGGTCGCGCCGATGAGCTTGACGCCGCGCTCCTTGGCCCGTGCATAGGGGTTCGCGCCGATGAAGGCGGGGAGGAACGAGTGGTGGATGTTGATCACCGGGGCTTCGAGCCGGGTGATGAAGTCGTCGGTGAGGATCTGCATGTAGCGGGCGAGAACGACCAGGTCGACGTTGCCCCGCAGCAGTTCCAGCTGACGCTCCTCCATCGCGGCCTTGTCGCCGGAGGGGATGTGCACGAACGGCACGCCGAACGAGCGCACGGCCGCGGCGAGGTCGGGGTGGTTCGAGACCACCATGGTGATGTCGATCTCGAGCTGCCCGCGCTGCGCGCGCCAGAGCAGCTCCATCAGGCAGTGGTCGTACTTGGAGACGAAGATCGCCACGCGCTTGCGGCGGGCGACGTCGTGCAGCGACCACTCCATGCCGAAGCGCGCGGCGACGGCGGCGATGTCGGCTTCGAGCGCGGGGCGGGCGGCGGCCAGCCCATCGAGGTGGATGACCGTGCGCTGGAAGAAGCGTCCGCCCTCCGAGTCCGTCGAGTGCTGGTCGAGCGAGATGATGTTCGCGCCGTGCTGGGAGAGCACTCCGGCCACCGCTGCGACGATGCCTGGCTGGTCGTCGCAGGCGATCAGGAGGCGGGCGGTATCGGGCTGAGACATGGAAGCTCCTCGAGGGTGTTCATCGATTCTGCCGTGGATGGGGCGGGCGGGCTAATCGCGGCGGATGGCTCGCTACGCTGAGGGCGTGGACGCGAGCGACGGCGGAGCTGTGGTGACGGCATCCGCGCTGCTCACGCAGGCCGTGCGCGACCTCGCGGGTGCGCCGAAGGAAGGGCTCGGCGAGGAGCGGGAATCGCGGTGGCGCGGGCGGCGCATCGTGCGCGTGGGCGAGGCCTGGCACCTCGGCGCGCTGCTCCTGACCGATACGCATGCGCTCGCGACCGCCGAGGTGCTGCGCGCCGCGGATCCCGGGCGTCGCGGATACACCGCGGAATCGGCACGCGCCCGAGCGGAGCGTCGCGCCGAGGCGTTGCGCGGCGGCTTCGGCGAGGGCGACGTCGTGCACGTCGGCTGGACGATGATCGACGTCTACGCGGTGGATGCCGGTAGCGCTTCCGGCCCGCTCGCCCTGGTCGACGGGGTGCCTTCCGTGCGCTGGAGCGCAGCGGGTGGGTTCATGCCGCTCGAGGCATACCTGCGCGAGCGCGTGGCCCTGCTCCGCGGCGGCGCCTGAGCCGAACTCGCCCGACCCGAGCTCAGGGTGGATCGAAAATGTCGCTGGCGGCGGCGTCGCGGATGCGTTTGTGATCCATCCCGAGCGGCACGGCGGGTCAGGCGAAGGTGTCGGCGAAGCGGCGGAGGAGGGCGGCGCCCTCGGTGACGGATGCTGACAGCACCTGCCCCTGCACCCGGTCGAACTCGTCGGGGTCGAAGTAACCGGTGGTCCGGTAGAACGTCATGCGGTCGGCGAAGTCGCGCGGCGTCGGCTCCGGATGGAATTGCGCGGCGTAGAGGTGCGTGCCCACGCGATACGCCTGCACCGGACAGGCCGCGTTCGTCGCGAGCAGCACGGCGCCGGGCGGAGTCGCCGCAGCACTCTCCTTGTGGGCTGTGAACACCGTGAGCGCCGACCCGCTGGGACCGAAGATCGGGTCGTCGGCACCCGCCGGCGTGGTGTCGATGACGGTGGCGCTGGCGGACTCCGGCAGGTCGGTCACGACCTCGCCGCCCAGCATCCGCGTCACGACTCCGATGCTGAAGCACGTGAAGAAGACGGCGATCTCGCTGGCCATCGCGGAGCGCGCGAGGGCCTCGAGGTTCGCCTCGACCCGCTGCTGCACGGCGGACTTCGACCGGTCGCTCACGTTGAACGGCGACCCGCCGACGACCACGCCCCGGTATCCACGAAGGCGCTGCGGGTCGAGCGGCTCCTGGAGCAGATCGAGGCGGTCGACCACGTCGGCGCCGAGGGCCCGACGGAACGAGGCATGCTCGGCATCCGCCGCCCCGGTCTCGGGCCGTACGCAGACGTAGAGAAGCGAGGCCATCAGGAGATTCTAACGATCGCGCGGAGGCTGAACTGCCGCCGTCGTCACCGGGAGGAATTCGCGGTGCGTCCGCGGACGATGCCGACGAAGGTCTCCACGTCGGGTGTGGTGTGATCGCGAGGCCAGACGAGCGCGACCGTCGAGTGCGGTCCGTCGACGAGAGGCCGGTGATCGGCGTCCTTCCGACGGTGCAGGCGGGCCAGTGACATCGGCACGATCACGACGCCGACCCCGGAGGCGGCCGTCGCGATCGCCTCGACCGTCGACATAGGGGCGAACTTCGCCGGGAGCGTGCCGGGCAGGTCGAGCTCGTCGAGGGCATCGTCGGTCACCCCGATCAGGACCTCTCCGACGAGGTCCGCCGCGGTGAGCTCGTCGACGGCCATCAGGTGCGAGTCGACCGCGGCGACCACCACCGGGATCTCGTCGTAGAGCGTGATGACGTGCAGCGACGGATCGAGGAAGGGGAGTCGGACGAGCGCCGCATCGAGATCCCTGAGGTCGGCGTGCTGGGCGTTGGCCCTGATCGGGACGAGTTCGAGCGGTGCGCGCGGCATCCGCTCCTTCCACGCATCGACCCACTTGCCGGGAGTCGCGCCGGGGACGACTCCGAGACGGAAGGTTCGCGGCTCCTCGGTCGCGGGGGCGGGGGCGTCGAAAACGACCTTCTCCGCCTTCGTCGTCTTCTTGCGCGGCTTCTTGGCCGGGGGGAATCGTTCGGCGGGTGCCGCCTTGTTCCGCCGAACCGGGGTCGGCCTGCCGGATCCGCGGCCCGAGCCCGAACCGGATCCCTTCGCGGGTCGTCGTCCCTGGTTCGCCATGGGGTCCAGGGTACCCGGAGGAGCGCCCGCCTACTCCGACGCGGGCGCGGATGCCCGACGCTGGGCCGCGTGTGCCGCCATGCGCCGCTGTCCGCGACGAAGGAGCCCGACGGCACCTGCGAAGAGGACGAGCACGCCGGCGGTCAGGATCGCGAGCGTGAGGATCATGCTCGGCGTCAGAGTCAGGACCCAATCCGTCGCGGTCGATCGGCGGTCCCCGTCGACCAGGAGCCAGAAGCCGCTCGCGGCGACGGCGGCGAACAGGGCGCCCCAGATGATCCCCGCCCAGCGAGTACGGGGCGGAGCGACCGCGTCGGCGTATCCGAACTCGGGCGTCGCCACGTCGGGCGTCGTCACGTCGGGCGTCGACACGTCAGGGGTCGTCACTTCCAGGGTCGTCGCATCGGTGGTCGTCGCTTCCGTGCTCATCGCTCGTCCTCTTTCAGTTCGTACAGGGTGATGTTGATCGTGCCGCTGTCCTGATGGATCGTCACGGGTTGCACGGTCGTGGTCGGCGTGCGCTCCGGGACCAGCTTCTCCGTGAGGGTGAAGGTCCCGTCGCGGGTGTCCGTGTCCCATGTGCCGCTGTCGAGGATCGTGCCGGTCTGGAGCTCTACGCGCACCCAGTTCACGGTCGCCGAGCCGACGATCGCCCGCAGGTCGACCTCCACCCCCGGGTCCGCGTCGATCTGGGTCGTGCCCGATCCCTTCGCCACGACGATCGGACGCGGCGCACCCTGATGAGGATTCAGGTTGATGTGCAGTTCGCCGGACAGCTGGCGCACATCCTGCGCGCGATTGTTCACCACGTAGGCGTCGCCGAAGCCGACATTCTGGAACGTCGAGTACCCACCGGCCACGAGCCCGCCGACAAGCGTCAGCACGGTGACGAATGCGAGGAAGCCGCTCCGCCGGCGGAAGGCGCCGGCCACGATCATCCCGACCGCGAGGACCACCGCTGCGGACAGCAGGCCCAGCGCCATTCCGACCGCGTCGCCGCCGCTGGACAGGCCGACGACCGCTCCGGTCACGATCGCGAGACCGACCACGGCGGCCACGATCGCGAAACCTGCCCGCGGATTGGAGGCACGACGCACCCGGCGGCGCTCGGCGGCTTCGACGGCGAACGCACCGGCGGCTGCCTGACGCTCGCGCCGGAGCTGGTCCCGGGCTGCGCGCTCGGTGTCCTGCTGCTGACGGCGCCACGCCTGCTCCTGCTCCTTCCAGGCCGAGTGCTGCGCACGCCAGGCCGCGAGGTCGGCTGGGTCGTTGACCCCGGCCGGGAGCGGAGCGGGGGGCTCCGGACGAGCGGCGGACGCGAAGGCGAAGTCCGATGCGGATGCCGATGCCGATGCGGATGCGGAGGCGGATGCGTCGAATGAGGCGTCCGCCCCCTCGGCGGTACCCGAACCACCGAGGGGGACGGACGCGGCCGGGGCCGCCGGATCTGCGGAAGCCATCGGCAGATCCGGCGCGGAAGCACCCGGGGTGCGGCTTGCAGCACGCACGATCAGGAAGAGCAGGCCGCCCACGAGGATGAGCCCGAGGATCCAGCTGAACAGCGACAACGCCGACCAGCTGTCGTATCCGAGCCCGAACAGCCGGCCCGTGAGCGGGGCGGTGGGGATGAGTCCGACGACCGCGAGGCCGAGGATGCCGAGCTGCACGGGCTGATAGTCCCGCCGAAGCAGATCACGGGCATGGACCCGCCCGTCGACGTCGGGCAGCAGCGCCCAGGCGACGGCGTAGAGGAAGATCACGGGCAGGCCGAAGAGGGCCGCGACCACGAGCACGCCGCGCACGATGAGCGGGTCGATCCGGAGGCGCGCGGCGATGCCGGCGGCGATCCCGCCGAGCCAGCCGTCGGAGCGGGCGACGCCGAGACCGGCGACCCACAGGAAGAATCGCTCTGCGCCGTGCGGAACGGCCGGAGCCGTGGGAGCCGCAGGGGCCGCTGTACCGGCACCGGGAGCGGCGTGGTCTGCGGGGGGCGGAGGCGCTGTCGGAATCGTCATGCTTCGATCCTGTCGGCATCCGCTGTTCGCCTGCCATGGGGTGAACCCCTGAGCGACCCCTGATTCTCGCCCGGGGACGCCACGGAGCCGGGGTCCGGGTGATTGGATGGCGACATGGCTTCTTCGGTGCACGCCCCCGCGCGACCTCCTCGCGTCACGGCTTCATCGCGCCCGCCGCGCCCGCCGCTCACTCGCGACCGCGACTGCCTGGTGTCCGGGGTCAGTGCGGGGATCGCGCGCCACCTGGGCGTCCCCGTCTGGATGGTCCGCGGACTCTTCATCGTGCTCGCGGTGTGCGGCGGATCCGGCGTCCTCCTCTACGCCTGGTGCTGGACCTTCACTCCGTGGAGCGACGGCGACGCCACCCCGTCGAGACGCGTGCCGGTCGCCTGGCTGCTGCTCGTGCCGGCGTTCGTGGGCATGCTCGTGCTGCTGTTCTGGCGCGGAGGCTCGGATTGGCTGTACGGGACGATCGCGTCGGATGCCGCTGCCGTGGTCGTGGGCGGGACAGTGGCCTTCGCGGCCGGTGCGGGGATCTGGGCGACTCTGATCGACCGCACCGACACGGCCCGCGGGCCCCGACACACGATGGCGGTGCGGATCGTCTCGGTGGTGCTCCTGGCGCTGATGTCCAGCCTGCTGCTGACGGAGCCGCTCGGCGTCGCCGGGCTCGCCCTGGTGCTCGTTCCCCTGGCCGGACTCCTCGCCGTCATCTCCTCGACGCTGATCCCGCGGTGGCGCGAGCTCGCGGGCGAGCGGGTCCGGCGCATCCGCGAGGAGCAGCGCAGCGAGATGGCCGCCCACCTGCACGACTCCGTGTTGCAGACGCTCGCGCTCATCCAGAACCGCGCCGGGGCGTCCAGTGAGGCGGCGAGGCTCGCACGCGCGCAGGAGCGCGAGCTGCGCGCCTGGCTGTACGACGGCGATGCTCCGGCGGACAGCGACCTGGCCACCGACCTGCGCGACTATGCGGGAGGGCTGGAGCTGGACTATCCGGTGCGGATCGAGGTCGTCTCCGCGGGGCTGTCGGCGGAGCGCGCGAGCGGAGAGCTCGCCGCCGCCGCCCGCGAGGCCATGCTGAACGCGGCCCGCCACGCGGAGGGCGAGATCTCGGTGTACATCGAGGGCAGCGTGAGCGACGTCGACGTGTACATCCGGGATCGGGGCGCCGGCTTCCAGCTCGACGACGTGCCGAGCGACCGGTTGGGCGTGCGCGAGTCGATCATCGGGCGGATGCGGAGGGCCGGTGGCTCGGGCATCGTGCGCAGCGACGAGAACGGCACGGAGGTGCACCTGCGCATCCCGGCGGGGCCGCGCGTGGCGGCGGCGTCGGTGGTGTCACCGACGGAGTCTGCGATCGCAGCAGGGACCGCGCAGGACGGTGAGGGCCGTGGCTGACAGCATCCGCATCGTGATCGTGGACGACCATTCGATCTTCCGCGCCGGACTCCGCGCCGACCTCGACGCGAGCGTCGACGTGGTCGGGGAGGCGGCGGACGTGCCGTCGGCGATCGCTGTGATCGGCGAGACGCAGCCCGACGTGGTGCTGCTCGACGTGCATCTGCCAGGCGGCAGCGGCGACGACTCCACGGGCGGTGAGTCCGTCATCCGCGGGTCGATGCCGACGGCGTCGCGGTTCCTGGCGTTGAGCGTGTCGGATGCCGCGGCAGACGTCGTGCGCGTCATCCGCGCCGGCGCGCGCGGCTACATCACCAAGGGGTCGTCCGGCGTCGAGGTGAGCCGGGCCGTGCACGCCGTCGCCGGCGGGGACGCGGTGTTCTCGCCGCGGCTCGCCGGGTTCGTGCTCGACGCGTTCGGAGCGGTCGCGGGCGAGATCGCGACCGCCACCGACGAGCTTGACCGCCTGTCGGCGCGCGAGCAGGAGGTGATGCGGCTGATCGCCCGCGGCTACGCCTACAAGGAGGTCGCCGCGCAGCTGTTCATCTCGATCAAGACGGTCGAGACGCACGTGTCGTCCGTGCTGCGCAAGCTGCAGCTGTCGTCCCGTCATGAGCTGACGGTGTGGGCGACGGAGCGCCGATTGCTGTAGCAGCCCGGCGTGCTGAGCGCTGCTCAGGCCGCGAGCCAGAGGCCCTTCGACGTCGTGGCGACGGTGAGGCCTGCGGCGACCGTCTCGTCGTCGCCGATGCGTGCGCCGCGGACGATGCGCGCCCCGGCTCCGACCTCGGTGCGGACGCCGACGTGGGCGTTGTCGCCGATGGCCGCTCCTTGACCGATGTGCGCGTGCGCCTCGATGTGCGCACCTTCACCGATCACGGCATCCGGTTCGATCCAGGCGCCGCGGGCGATCGACGCCCCGGCGCCGATGCGCGCTCCCGGTTCGATGTAGGCGCCGGCTTCGATGTGTGCCTTCGGATGCACCTTCGCGCCGTGCGCGACGAGACCTCGGCCATTGGCGTGCTTGCGGTACCGCAGCGTCGCTCCCTGGTCGTTCTCGATGTCGACGTAGTTCTTGCCCACGATTCCTCCCGTGTTCCGGAGTTTCCCCGGATATACCAACAACCACAGAAGGTGCGGATTCATTCCCGCGGATGGATGCGGTGGGGGATGCCGCTCAGTGCTGGCAGAACGGGCACCAGAAGGTGACGCGCTCGCGGGTCGGATCGGCGCCGAGTTCGCCGCGCAGGATCCTGGTTCCGCAGCGGCGGCAGGGCTGACCCGAGCGGCCGTACACCCAGGCGGCCTGGCCCGCACGATTGATGCCGGTGAAGGTGCGGCCGGAGCGATCGCGGTTGGCTCTGATGGTGCGGACGCCGAGCGCGAGAAGGGCGGGGACGTCGACCTCTGCGGTCGGCGTGGTCGGCAGGATTCCACGGAGGAACAGGAGTTCTGCGGCGTACTCGTTGCCGAATCCGGCGACGTTGCGCTGGTCGAGGAGGGCGACGTGGATGCTGCGCGTATCGGCGCTGAGCCGACGGATCGCCTCGGCGATGTCCCAGTCATCGGCGAGGGGATCGGGGCCGAGATAGCCGACGAGCTCGTCTTCGTCGCGCGTGGGCACGACCTCGATCTCGGCGATGTCGACGCCGACGGCCTCGCGCTCGGCGGTGCCGACGATCGCGCGCACCTTGAACGCCGGATGCCGCCACTTCTCACCGGGTCGGTAGATGAACCAGGCGCCGTCCATGCGCAGATGGGAATGCAGGGTGCTGTCGCCGATGCGCAGCAGCAGGTGCTTGCCGCGGGAGGCTGCGCCGTGCACCGTCTGGCCGGTGAGATCGAGGGTCGCGAACCGGGGGACGCGGAGGTCGAAGCGCGTCACCTCGCCGCCGGCCAACGCCTCGTCGAGACGCCGCGCGGTGCGGAAGACGGTATCTCCCTCGGGCATCAGGCGGAACCCGGGCTGGCCGGCAGGGAATGGGTCCCAGAGCCTGTCCAAGGGCCCGAGCCTGTCGAAGGGCCAGACGGGAGTGCGGTGCGGGCGAGCATGTCGCGGGCGAGCATCGTGCTGCCCGCGACCGCCACCGGCATGACGACGACGGCCCCGCCCGGGATGAGGAAGCACAGCTGCGTCGCGACGCCGAATCCGAGCACCCTCGCGCGGCTGCCGGAGAAGAGGGCTGCCCGATCGGCCGGTGAGAGGTCGCGAGCATCGAAGGCGCGTCCGGTCAGTTCGCGGGCCAGCAGCCGTCCGGTGAGCACGACGCCCGCTACCGGCCCGAGAAGGCCGCCGACGGCCGGGATGAGCCCGATCAGCAGGACAGCGAGAGCGATCAGGATGCCGAGGAGCACCAGGCGCAACCCCTCGGCCACGGTCGTCCAGAAGCTGCCGCCGTCGGCCGGGGGCGCGTCGCCGAGGTCGACCTCGACGGCGTGCCAGATGCGCTGGTAGAAGGGGTCGCCGATGGTCAGCGTGAGAGCAGTGAACACGGCGCTGGAGAGGGCGATCGCGGCGACGGCGATCACGAAGCCGACGGCGCCGCGGAGCAGGCCTTTCCACGGCGCGGGCCATTCTTCGGCGAACGGCGTCACCCAGGCGGTGAGGAGGTTCATGTTGAGCAGCAGGGGCAGCAGCAGCGCACCGAGCAGGGCGATGGTGATGACGGCGGGGATGAGACCGAGGTTCATGAGCCCCGGGCGGGTGCGCCAGAGGGTGAAGCCTCGCAACAGGGTCCGGATGCCGGCACTGAACTCTCGGATCATGGCTCTCAGCGTAGGTGTCAGTAGTGGTAGCGGGCTTGCAGGATCGTGATGTGGCGGTCTGTCGCCGTGTACACGAGACGATTCGTCTCATCGATGCGCCGTGACCAGGCCCCGGCGAGGACATGCTTCAACGGTTCAGGTTTGCCGATTCCTTCAAAAGGATCGTCTCGGAGAACGTCCGCCAGGAGCAGGTTGATCCGCTTTAGCGTGCGCCGGTCCTGTGTCTGCCAGTACACGTAGTCCTCCCACCCTTCGGTGGTCCAGACCAGGAGGCGTGCGGTCATGCCTCGAGGAGGTCATGCTCCGCGACGTCGCCGGACTGCGCGGCCGCGAGTGCCGACAGCAGGCGGCTGGCGTTCGCGGGAGAACGGAGGAGGTGCGTGGTCTCGATGAGGGAGTCGTACTCCGTCTTGGACATGAGGATCGCGGATCCGCGGCGAGACGTGATCTCCACCTCGGCATGATCCAGATTCACGCGCTCGATCAGGCCGAAGAGGTCGCGCCGGGCCTCGCTGGTGGTGATAGCCATGTCTCCTCCTTCTTGTACCAATTATGGTACCACTCGTGCGCCTGTGACGGCCCGCCGTCAGACGGCCTTGCGCATCGTGTAACCGCGCGGCGTGGCGACGAACCCCGCCTCCTGCAGCGCCCGTGCGAGGTCGGTGCCGTAGACACCGTCGCCGTTGATCTTCTCGACCGTGAGCGTGTCGAGTCTGCGGGCACGTGCGGTCGCGGCGAGGTCGGATGCCGCCGCTTGCAGCACTTCCGGGTCGTCGCTGAAGGAGAGGACGGTGCGGCCGCCACGTTCGAGGTAGAGCACGAGTGCGCCGTCGACGATGACCACGAGACCCCCGGCTTTGCGCCCCGGTCGGTGCGACACCTCTTCGCGCTTCGGCCAGGCGAGAGCGGCGCCGTAGGGGTTCGCCGGGTCGGTGGCCGCGAGCGTCACGGCGTTCTTGGGTGGCGGGTCGGCGAGCCCGGCGTAGGTGCGCAGCCGGTCGACCGTTGCCGATGCCGCGAATTGTGCGGCCCCCAGCTTCTCGATCACATAGCCGCGACGGCAGTGGCCGGCTTCCTCGAATCCGGCGAGCACCCGGTACGCCTGCGCGAATCCGCCGGGGACGCCCTCGGACTGCACCGCTCCGCGGGTGACGACACCGTAGCGGTCGAGGAGGAGCCCGGCGGTGACGGTCGCGCGGCGGGCGGCATCCGTCTCGATCGCGGGTAGCAGCGACCAGCGTCCGCCGATCGACGTCGGGCGCGGGGCGGTGCGGGTGAGTGACATGCCGCGGTACGTGCGGGCGCGGGGTGCGCGGCGGGTGACTTTGTGCGCCTGCGAACCGCCGGCCAGCAGCGAGCGGATCGGCGCGAACGTGTCGTTGGTGACGTGCCCCGACCAGGTGAGCGCCCAGAGCGCCTCGAGGACGGACTGCTCGTTCTCGGCCGAGGCCATCTCCTTCAGCTGACTCGCGAAATAAGCGCCGCCGACCTGCAGCGCCGCGAGCACACGGGCTTCCAGCGAATCGGTCGCGATCTCGGTGTCGGGCTCCGGAAGCGTGAAGGGCGCGAGGTCGGCGGGATGCAGCGACACCCAGCCGTCGCGGCCGGGGAGCGTGCCATGGCCGGACCAGATCACCTCGCCGGCGGTCGTGAGCTCGTCGAGCATCGTGGGGGAGTAGTCGCGCACACGGGAGGGGAGTACCAGCGACTCCCACGCGCTCGCGGGGATCGGTACTCCGGCGAACTGCTCGATGACCGTGAGGACGCCGTCGAGGCCCTCCAGCGGCCGGCCGAGGTGCTGCCAGTCGGGCAGGAAGCGGGCGTAGGCCTCGGGGGAGACGGGTTCGACGGATCCGCGGATCGCGGCAAGCGACCGCATACGCAGGCGCCGCAGCACTTCGGTGTCGCACCATTCGATGCCGGTCCCTGAGCCTGACGAAGGGTCGGTCCCTGAGCCTGACGAAGGCTCCGGCAGGAAGTACCCGCTCGTGAGCCGTCCGGCGTTCTCGAGGCGCTGGAGGGTATGCCGTGCGACGGCGGCACCGATGCCGAAACGGTTCGCGACGGCATCCGTCGTGAACGGGCCGTGCGTGCGCGCGTGCCGGGCGACGAGGTCACCGAGTGGATCGGCGAACGGCTCGAGGAATGCAACAGGGATGCCGGTGGGGAGCGCTGCCCCCAGGGCGTCGCGCAGGCGTCCGGCGTCTTCGATCGCCGCGACCCGGCTGATGCCGCCGATCGTCACGGGGATGGCGCGCCGGGCGGTGATGAGGTCGTCGAGCAGGGTGGCGGCCGAACCGTCGCCGATGGTCTCCGGATCGAGGCGTGCGGCGACCTCATCGGCGTCGAGCGGACCGAGCACCCGCAGCAGATCGGCGACGCCTTCGACGCCCCGCGCCCGCCGCTCGGGATCGAGCCGCTGCGCCTCGCGTTCGAACTGCGCGATCACCTCGGGGTCGAGGAGCTCGCGCAGCTCGACCGTGCCGAGGAGCTCACCGAGCAGGGCGGGGTCGACGGACAGTGCCGCAGCCCGCCGTTCGGCGAGGGGCGAGTCGCCCTCGTACATGAATGCCCCGACGTACCCGAACAGCAGATCGCGCGCGTACGGCGAGGGCTGGCCGGGCTGTGTCTCGACCAGCCGGATGCGACGGTCGGCGATCGAGGTCGCGAGCTTCCGCAGCGAGGGCAGGTCGTAGACGTCCTGCAGCACTTCGCGGAGTGTCTCGAGGATCACCGGGAACGTCGGGTGCCGTCGCGCGACCTCGAGCAGCTGGGCGGAGCGTTGCCGCTGCTGCCACAGCGGCGTCCGCCGGTTGGGGTTCGTCCGCGGCATGAGCAGAGATCGCGCCGCGCACTCTCGGAACCGCGAGGCGAACAGCGCGGAGCCGCCGACCTCCTGCGTGACGAGGACTTCGAGCTCTTCGGGGTCGAAGACGAACAGTTCGGCGCCGGGCGGTTCGGCCTCGGCATCCGGGATGCGCACGATGATGCCGTCGTCGCTCGCGACCGCCGAGCCCTCGATGCCGAGGCGCTCGCGCATGCGGGCGTTGATCGCCAGCGCCCACGGTGCGTGCACCTTCATGCCGTACGGGGAATGCAGGATGACCCGCCAGTCGCCGACCTCGTCGCGACCGCGCTCGACCGTGAGCGTGCGGTCGGTGGGAAGCGTGCCTGTCGCCTCCCGCTGCTCGGTGAGGTGCGCCATCAGGTTCATGCGCGCCTGCTCGTCGAGTCCGGCTTCGATGAGGCGCTGCGCGGCCTTCTCGGGGGTCGCGGCGGCGACTTCGCGGGAGAACTTCCCGAGAGCCTCGCCGAGCTCGAACGGGCGTCCGATGCCGTCGCCGTGCCAGAACGGCACCTTGCCGGGCTGCCCGTAGGCGGGGATCACGTTGACGCGGTCGTGGGTGATCTCGGCGATGCGCCAGCTGGTGGTGCCGAGCGTGAAGACGTCGCCGACCCGCGACTCGTAGACCATCTCCTCGTCGAGTTCGCCGACGCGTCGGCCCGCACCCTCTCCGGCGACGAACACGCCGAACAGTCCGCGGTCGGGAATCGTGCCGCCGCTGGTGACCGCGATGCGCTGCGCGCCCGGGCGTCCGGTGAGCGTGCCGGCGTCGCGGTCCCACACGAGTCGGGGCCGGAGCTCGGCGAACTCGTCAGAGGGGAAGCGGCCGGCGAGCAGGTCGAGGGTCGCCTCGTACGCGGAACGGGGCAGCGATTGGAACGGCGCCGAGCGACGGACGGTCTCGAACCACTCCTCCACGCTGATCGCGCCGAGCGCGCTGGCGGCGACGGTCTGCTGGGCGAGGATGTCGAGCGGATTGCGCGGCACCTGGATCGCTTCGATCTTGCCCGCCAGCATCCGCTCGGTGACGATCGCCGTGTGCAGCACGTCTCCGCGGTGTTTGGGGAAGAGGGCCGCGCGGCTGATCTCGCCGACCTGGTGGCCGGCGCGGCCGACGCGCTGCAGACCGGATGCTGCGGACGGCGGTGCTTCGACCTGGATCACCAGATCGACGGCGCCCATGTCGATGCCGAGCTCGAGGCTGCTGGTCGCCACGACGCAGCGGAGCACGCCGGACTTGAGTTCTTCTTCGACCTGGGCGCGCTGCTCCTTCGACACCGAGCCGTGGTGCGCCTTGGCGAGCACCGGGTCTGCGCCCGCGGTCGAGCCCGCCTGCGCCATCATCGCGGCGGGCACGGTCGCGTCGGTGACAGGGTGGCCGATGCGCTCGGAGTAGATCTCGTTGAGGCGCCCGGTCAGTCGCTCGGCCAGACGGCGCGAGTTGGAGAACACGATGGTGGAGTTGTTCTGCAGGATGCGGTCGACGATGGCTTCTTCGACGTGCGGCCAGACGGAGCCGGTGACCTCGGTGTATTCGGCGTCGTCTCCCGAGCCGGCGGGAGCCCCAGGCGGCGGCGGAGGATTGGTCATATCGTCCATCGGCACGACCACGCCGAGCTCGAACGTCTTCGATGCCGGTGGCGCGACGATCTCGACGGGAGCCGACCCGCCGAGGAAGCGCGCGACCTCGTCGATCGGGCGGACGGTCGCGGACAGACCGATGCGCTGGGCGGCTGTCTCGTTGCCGTGAGACGCGCGCAGGGCATCGAGGCGTTCCAGGCTCACGGCGAGGTGGGCGCCGCGCTTGGTCGCCGCGACCGCGTGCACCTCGTCGATGATCACGGTGTGCACGTCGCGCAGCGTCTCGCCGGCGCGGCTGGTGAGCATCAAGTACAGCGACTCGGGGGTCGTGATGAGGATGTCGGGCGGATCGGAGACGAGCTTGCGTCGGTCGCTCGATGTGGTGTCGCCGGAGCGCACGCCGACCGTGACCGACGGGGCCGCAAGCCCCAGACGTCGGGCGGACTGGCCGATGCCGATCAACGGCGAGCGGAGGTTGCGTTCGACATCGACGCCCAGCGCCTTCAGGGGCGAGATGTACAGGATGCGGGTGCGCGCAGCATCCTTCTTCGGCTTCTCATCGGCGGCCGCGATGCGCTCGCGGAACACGCTGTCGATCGCCCAGAGGAAGGCCGAGAGCGTCTTGCCCGACCCGGTCGGCGCGACGACGAGCGCGTGCTTGCCTGCCGAGATCGCATCCCACGCACCGGTCTGCGCGGGAGTGGGCGCGGGAAACGCCCCCCGGAACCAATCCTGCGTGGCCGGGGTGAAGCGCTCGAGCACATCCCCCATCCGTCCATCATCTCCGACACCACCGACATCGGGGCGGGGATTGACGGAGCGCTCGACGGATGTCTGACCTGTGCGCGATGCTGGGGCCATGGCGACGCACACGACGAACTATCGGGAGACCTTCATCGAGGTCGCAGAGGACTGCCCGACCGACCACGCGGAAGAGCCGCCGGTGGCGGACTCGCCGTCGATCGCCGCGCTGCACCACCGCCTGATCGCGGAGGAGCCCTACAGCCGTACCTCCGACGATGTGATCTTCGAGACGCACGCCGTCCGACGCGGCATCGCGCTCGACGACGCGGCAGCACGCGAGGAGTTCTTCTCGAAGGGGCAGCCGTGCCTGCGCTCCTCGCCCCTCGGCAAGCGGTACGGCTGGGGCATCCATCACGACGCCGAGGGACGGGTGGCACTCGTACCGCGCGAATCCGAGCAGTACGAGCTGCTCGCCGCCGACCCGACGATCGCGCATACGAGGGCGATGAGATCGAAGCGCGTGTGACACTTCGCCGACTGCCGGACATGACGGGGTATGAGCGAAGAGAACGACGAGCCTGAGATCTGGCGGAAGGCCTGCGAGGGCAGTGGCGAGGCCTTCGCCGAACTTTTCCGCCGGCATCGTGACGGGGTCTTCCGGCGCGCGACAGCGCTGGTTGATCGGGTGCACGACGCCGAGGATGCCACGGCCGTCGCGTTCTTTGAACTCTGGCGGAAGCGGAAGAGCGTCACCGTCGTGGACGGGACCGTGCTGCCCTGGCTGCTGGTGACCGTCGCGAACACGGCGCGGAACCAGCGGAGAGGTGGCGTCCGCTATCGGCGGCTGCTGGCAGCGATGCCGCGGGCGGTCGAGCGCGATGCCGAACAGGAGGCGGTCGCCGCCATGGAGACCGAGGTGCTCGGCATCCGCCTTCGGGAGGCGCTCGCCCGCCTCGACGCGAAGGATGCCGCACTGCTGACCCTCACTGCTCTCGATGGCCTGACGGTCGCCGATGCTGCGCCGTTGGTCGGCCTCAAGGCCGGTGCGGCACGCACGCGGTTGATGCGTGCACGCCGGCGGCTCCGAAGCGATCTCGGTCCGGATTCACCCCATATCACCTGGTTTCTCGCAGAGGGAGAACGCGCATGAACGGCACACTGGAACGCACCTTCGCCGCAGGCATCGAGCGCGAGCTCACTGCGATCGGAACCGGTCGCAGCCGACTGCAGCGGCATCAGCGGCGCGCACGGATGGCGACCGTCGCGGCAGGATCCCTCGCGCTCGCCGGAGCGCTGACCGGTGCGGCGCTCGTGGTGGTCTACGGCCTCCCCGGCACGACCGAGGTCACCCCGTTCCCCGATTCTGTGAGCGGCAGCTACGTCGGGACAGCGGAGGTCGAACTCGGGGCTGTGCCGGAGGGCGCGGATCGTGTGATCCTCGACATCACGTGCTCCGAGGGCGGGAAGATCGAGGTGCAGACCCGTCCTGCGGCGGGATCGACGGGCGGCGGGGCGTACTGGGATTGCTCCGACCCCATCCGCGAGATTCCGACCACGCACATCGACGATGCTCGGCTCCCCGCCGCGGGCGCGACCTCGATCACCGTGACCGCCGATCCCGGCACGCCGTGGTCCGTCGTCGCTCGGTACGGGAGTTCGGAGACCAGCGATTGGGGAGTCAACGCCCGGGGTGAGACCTACGGCGTGCCCAACGATGAAGGCCTGCCGGACCTCCATTCCGCGCAGGCCACGAACGGGAAGATCGGCTACATCCGCAACACCGAGCTGATGGCCTTCGAGGGCGAGGGGTACATCGACGTCTACGAGTCCGATGGCGAGACGGTGATCGGGAAGTTTCCGATCGGAGATCCCGCCGAGCTCGGCGACCCGGAGGAGTAGGCGGAAGTGCGTCGCGCCGTCAGAGGCGAACCGGCGGAGCGGGAGCCCACGCCGTGGCGAAGGCCCCCCAGATGATCGGGGAGTAGCGCGGGTCGCCCGTCTCCGTCCAGAGACGGCGCTGCGCACGCTGCCAGGCGCCGAGGGCGGCGATCGGATCAGCCGCATCGTGCGCAGCATCCACGGCGAGGATCGCCTCCGTCAGCATCCCCTCCGCGCGGTCGCCGAGTCCCGGCACGAGGCGACGCAGTCCCGCCTCGGTGGGGAGGGTCCAGCGCGTCGCCGTCACGTACTCGGCACCGCGGTGCACGAACGCCGCCACGAGGCCCGTCGGCTCCGCGAAGCGCATGTCGGTGCCGGAGTCGCAGGCGATCAGCGCCACCCGGTTCGGGGAGTGCAAGGCGGCGAGCCCTCCTCCGCTCAGCGCGATCTCGGCCGCGGAATAGGGCCGATGTGCACCGACGGCCGGCGTCGTCCCCGGGGCATCTGCTCCGTCCGAGAGATGCATGCGGGCGTCGAGGGCATGCGTCGAAGATGTGACGTGGCCGACGTAGAGCAGACGGCCGGCGTCGCGCAGCGCCGCCGCGAGAGCGAGACGCCCAGCATCCGTCCTGCGGAATGCCTCCGCAGCGGAACCCGGATCGGTCGGGCGCCGCCGCGAACCCCAGCCCTCGACCATCCCCGCCAGCGGCGACCCGGCGGCGACCGGACCCAGAACGCTGCCCAGCTCTCCTGTCGCCGAAAAGCCGGGAACGACCGGATCGAGCACGGCGGCGACCGGCGCACCCGGTGACCACGACGACACCTTCCGTGCCGGATCGTTGCGCAGCGTCGCGGGGAGCAGCACCGAGACGTCGACCAGGTCGATGGCGCGCTCGTCGCCTTCCGTGCTCATCAGCTCCCACGGGACCTGTGCCGTCGACGGCGACAGCTGCACCCGCAGGTGCGGCCGGATCCCCGCCTGCGCGAGTGCGTTCAGCTCTGCGCCGAGTTGCTGCGGAACCAGGGCCGGAGTCAGGAGAGCGGCGAGTTCCTGTTCGCGTTCGGCGTCGAGCAGCACGCCGTGCGTGAGTGCCCGCTGCAGCGCCTGCAGCCCGGTCTCGCCGGGGAGCGGTGACGGCAGGGCGCGCGCCAGCTCATCCAGCACGGGAGCGACGCGGGCGCGGGGGACCACGCTCATCCGCGGCGACGAACGCTGGTGATCCCACGCCCAGCTCACGAGCAGATCATCGGCGTCGACGTAGCGCAGTCGCGCGATCGGACGGGTGCCCGCCGGGAGATCGACCAGCACGGCGTTCGCGTCGACTGTCGCGATCGGCAGCGGTGCGCCCAGCAGTGGAAGGTCGCGCCAGTTGCTCACCACGCGGCCACCACCTCGCCCGAGCGCACAGGCATGCCGTACTCGGCCTCGGCCACGTCGATCCAGCGGTCGAGCACGGGGGAGCCTCCGGGCGCCGCGACCACTCGCGGGGGCGCGGCGAAACGGACGGATGCTGTCGCCGAATCACCGCCGACCAGACCGGCTGCGGCCGCCGGCAGCTCATCCGCTTCGGCCGGAGCGCCGGGCTCGGCGACCTGCGCCGTCGGCAGCGCGAACGGGATCAACTCCCCGCCCGCAGGCTCGGCGAGCGCGTGCAGGGTCACCGACGCCGCCGCGTTCTCGACGAGTTCGAGCAGCAGCCCCGCGTCGCCGAGCGTGCGCACCAGCCGGAACGCCAGCTCGCGCGCCGGCGCGGCGACCTGCAGACTCCAGCGCTCGCGCGTGACGCCCGGTGCGAAACCGTCGCGCAGCGCCTCGGTCACCAGGAGCACCGGGATCGCCAGGTCGCGCGCCCGCTCGAGCCGCTGCATCCGCGATCGTGGCGTGAACGACATCGCCGCCCATTCCGCGTGCATCTCGGCGCGACGGAGGTTCACCCGTGCCCGTTCGCCGGGCGAGCGCGCCAGGTCGAGCGCGTCGCGATAGGCCTCGTCGGCCGCGGGATAGCGATGCCGCGCCGATTCGGCGTCGCCCAGGAACGCCTGTGCCTCGAGCCGCTCGTGCACCGCGGCGGCCGGATCGAACTCGGCCAGCAGCGTGCGCAGGGTCTTTGCGGCGGCGCTCGCGCGCCCGGACTGCAGCAGTACGGCTGCCAGTCCTGTCCGGCTGGCGGCGAGGCGGGTCTTCAGGCCGATCTGCTCGGCCAGCTCCGCGGCCTTGCGGAATCCCTCCTCCGCTTCTCGGTACCGCCCCTCCTGCATCGCGGCCCGCGCGAGGTTCTCGATCGCGTTCTGCCGGCTGGTGGCGTCACCGGCGTGCTCCTGCGCGTGCTGGGCGAGTTGGAGGTATTCCTGCGCCGCGGCATCGTCGCCGGTGCGCTGCGCGATCACGCCGAGGTTCGCGTACGCGTGACCCGACAGCTCGGGGCCGACGGTCAGGGCGATCGCGAGGCCGCGCTTCGCCTCGTCCTCGGCCTCCTGCAGCCGCCCCGTCATGATCAGTGCGGCGGTGCGCGCATTGTGCACGGCGAAGGCGAGCATCTCGTGCTGGTCGATGTCGTCGTTCAGCAGCGCTTCGGCGTCGGCGATGCCGGAGAGGGCGTCGTCGAGTCGGTCCATCAGTGTGAGCGTCTGCGCGCGCGACAGCATCCCGTTGATCTGCACCGTGCGCGTGGCCCGTTCGTCGCCGATCTTCGCGATCGCTTCGGATGCTGCGGCGAGACCCTCGTCGGTGACTCGGAGCGCTTCGGCGAGATCCCCGCCGAACTCGTGAGCGGACGCGAGGTTGAGCAACGCTCTGGCGCGCATGTCGAGGCCTTCGCCGTCGACGTCGGGCACTCTCGTCAGCGCGACTGCTTCGCGGAGCTTCGCCGCCGCGTCGCTCACGCGACCGGTGTGCAGCATCATCGCCGCTTCGTTGTTGAGGTCGCGGCCGGGCTTCCACCGGGCGGTCGCCGGGAGGCGTCCGCGCACCGCGCTCGGCGGTCGCGCCTCGGAGTCGGTCACCGCACCGCCGCCGCGGCACGTTCGGCGAGCGATGCTCCCGCGGCACCGATACGGGAGGCGGCGTACTGCAGCACGCGGTCGCGATCGGATTCCCGGTCCGGTTCGCCGGGGGAGGAGACCAGCGCCGGATCGTGGACCCAGAGGACGCGTTCTCCCGCCGGCAGGAAGGCGACGGATGCTGCGACCGCGGTCTCGCCCCCGAAGAGGTTGCCGTCACGCTCGAGGGCCACCTCGATGCCCGAGTCGGCCGGCCCGAACCGCGCCCGCAGCGATCGCGCCGCGAAGGGGGCATCCACGGCGGGTACCTCGATGTGCAGCGTCGCGTTCCCGGCGCGCTGACGCAGCGACCAGTGCGCCGCGGCCTCGGCGTCGACGGTCTGCGCCGGCACATCGGCCCAGCGGACGGCGGCGCTGCCGGAGGCGAGCTCGATCCCGGCGTCAGCGGAGCCGGGATGCCGCTCCGCGCCTCCGGCAGCGAGCGCCCACTCCTGCCGTGCTTCCCGTGACGGCAGCAGCGCCACACCATGGTCGTCGGCGAGTTCGAGGAGAGCGTGGGCCAGCCTCGCGCCGTCGGATGCCAGAGCGGGCGGCAGCGCGGCGAGCGCCGATGGTGCGTCCGCGGCATCCTGCAGTGCGCGTTCGACCGCCTCGTCGTCGTCGAGCATGTGTGAGAGGAGATGGCTCGTGGTCGCGATCTCCGCGGCGAGCAGCGCAGGGTCGAGCGCCGGGATGCGGGCACCGGCCGGCCACCAGGCTCGCGCCCACGTCAGCTGTCCGAGCCGCTGGACGGCATCGGCGATGCCCGCATCGCCGGGCCCCGTCCACGCGACCGAGGTGTCGACGCCTCGCCGCACGGCATCCGCGATCTCGGGGCCGTACAGGTCGGAGAGCCAGCCCGCCGCGGCATCGACGTCGTCGATGTCGGCGTCGGGGATCGTCGCCTCCGCGGTCGGATCGGCGTGGAGCAGCGCGCCCGCCGCTTCGACGATCGTCGTGCGGAACGGGGCGTCGATCGACTCGGTGCGTCCTGACGTGACGTGCACGACGCCGTCGCCTACCCGGATCTGCATGCTCATGCCGCCTCCGATCCGGTCTCGGGGAGGGATCCTCGGCCCATCGCGATCTTGAGCCGCTGCCGCTGATCCATCACCACCGAGCGGAGCACACCGTCGAGGAGATCCCAGAGGCCCGCCGGTTCGATGCTCTGCTCGCGGAGTTCCCGCCCGTGCAGCCGCACCCAGAGGCGGCGCAGGTAGTTTCGGCGCACCGCGCGGACGTCATCGACGACGGATGCCGGCACCCCGCTGAGCTCTGCAGGAAGGCGGAGCGCGCGGCGGACATACGCCTCGCGTCGCCAGCGGGCCGCCAGCTGGCGATGGGCCGACGTCGTCGAGGGTGCCTCATCGGAGTCGAGCGCGCGGCTCACGTCGGTGCCGAGCACCATCACCACCCGGCTCTCTTCTGTGCCGAGCTCCCAGGGACGAGACGAGCGGAGAATCTCCTCTTCGACGAGCCCCTGTGCATCGACGGCCAGCTCGGGGGCGGCGCCTCCGGAGAGGGCCGCGAACAGCCGCTCGAAGATGGAGCGGTCGAAGGGGAGCGGAAGGTCGCGCTTGGACGCGGACCCGCCCACGGTCGGTTGCGGTGGCACGGGGTGCAGAGTCAGCCCCAATGCTCCTGCGGCCCCGTCGGCGTCGAGAGCGCCCGCCGCCGTGGTTCCGGCATCCGCCCCCACGAGTACGGCGAACGGCTCCGCGGCCTCACCGCGCGTACAGGCGTCGAGAGTCGCGGCGATCTCGGCATCCGGTGAAGCGTCCGCCGGGCGGGCCGTGCGCTTCTGCCAGGCCACGGCGAGCTCGGCGTCCAGCCGGGCGACCTCGGCCTCGACGCGCAGCAGTTGCCGCACCTGCGACAGCAGAGAGTCGCCGGACGCCTGAGCGATCTCGGACACGACCTCGACGGCGACGGCATCCGCATCGCCCCTCGGCGCGCCCGCCGTGCGCGCGAGTTCGTAGCAGCGCTGGAAGTACTTCTCCTGCGGATTCCCATCCGTGATGCGCAGACGCCGCCGAGCGGCCTTCAGTTCGAGGAACCAGGCGGATGCCGCGGCCAGCTCGGCGCTCGCCGCCCGGATGCGCCCGCGGAGCTCGTCGGCGGCTGCGGCGGTCAGCGATCCGCCGGCCAGACCGGGGTTCTGCACGGGGCGGATCACCAGCGGATCGAGGATCAGCTTCATGGTGCGCGCCAGCGGGCGACCCGAGCCGTTGCTGAACGGCGCGACCTCATCGCCGAGCTCCTGCCACGCCTGCGCGATCACCTGCGCACGCGGATACAGCGCTGCCGAGGCAGCGGCGTCGAGGCTCGTGGGGGTGAGCCTGGCTGGCGCGCTCATGACCGCCAGCCTATAGAGACGAACCGACGTCGCGGGTGCGCGCGACGGAATCCGTGATCGGGAGAATCGCGCGGTGCGGCATCCTGACGACATGAACACGAACGAGTCGCGAGGATACGTGCTGAACGGCACGCCGGTTCTTCCGCTGCAGTCGACCTCACTGCCGCCGCGGGGCCCGAAGGACCCACGGAAGGTGCGCCGTCGCATCCGGCTGCGCTTCCTCGGGTTCTTCCTGGCGCCCGTGCTCATCGGCGCCACCATCTACGTCCTGACATCGGTGCTGGCTCCTTCGTCGCGCGACATCGAGATCCTTCCCGGGTCTGCGGTCGTGAGCATCGACGAGCAGGACGTCGCCATCATGGTCTACTCCGACTCGTCACGACCTGGCCCGTTCGAGCCGATGTTCCAGAACCGGGCGGCGGCGATCCGGCTCTCCGACGGGAAGACGCTCTGGGACGAGCGCCTGAACGATCAGCTCTCGAGCGCGGCCGTCGTGCTCGCCGCCGATTCGGCCCGGGCATACGTCGGAACGGACGAGGGCCTCGTGATCCTGAACGCGAAGACCGGTGCGATCGAGGCCGATGGCGTGGACATCGCCGGTCTCGGCGCGGATGTCGTGCTCTCCGCATCCGCCTATGGCTACGACCGCGAAGTGAACGCGGTCGTCGCGCTCACGGCCAGCGGATCACTGGTGCAGATCCCGGTCGGCAGCGCGGAGGCGCAACCCGCGGACACGTCGGTGACGACCCGGTGGCGGGGCACCCTGAGTGCTTCACCCGTCCTCGACACCTCGGCGCTGACCCGGCTGACAGATGCCGCCGCCACGCCGGACGGCACGACATTCGAGATCGAGCAGCTCGACGAGGCGGTCGGACGCGACGCGCTCGTGATCACCTCCGCAGACGGACGCACGATCCGTCGCACCGAGCTCGTCGACGCGGAGATCATCCCCGTCTCCGGACTCGCACCACAGCTCGGGATCCTGCTCGACACCGGCCAGTTCCTCGAGGGCGACTTCAGCGGCATCGACAGCGACGACATCGAGGCACTGCTGGAGGCGGCGAGCCAGATGACCGGGGAGGCGGTACAGGAGCCGGCCGCCTTCGAGACGGGCTACGTACTCGTGCAGCACCGGGAATCGGTGAACGCCGAGCTGACCCTGCTCAGCAGCGTCGACATCGCCACGGGACAGCTCGTCGAGACGGTCGAGATCCAGGGCGACGCGATGCGGGCGATCACCGGACCCGCGGGGACGACGGCGGTGATCGCCGCCGACCCCGAGAGCTGGTTCCCGAACGAGCTCCTGGTGCTCGAGACGGACGGTGGGCTCCGCCGGGTCGAGGTCGGCGCGACCGGGTGGTGGGAGGGTCTCTTCGACTAGACCTCCCGCAGCGTCCCCTCGGCCTCGATCTCGAGAGTGAGATCGAGGTCGAGGCGCGCGAGGAACGCGTCGTCGTGACTCACCACCAGCACGGCTCCGCGATAGGCACGCAAAGCCTCGACGAGCTGGTCGACCGTGTCGAGGTCGAGGTTGTTCGTCGGTTCGTCGAGCACCACGAGGTGCGGTGCCGGGTCCGAGAGCAGCAGCTTCGCCAGGGCGACGCGGAAGCGCTCGCCGCCGGAGAGGGCGGCGACCGGGCGGTCGGCCGTGGCTCCGCGGATCAGGAACCGGGCGAGCCGATTGCGCAGCTCCTTCTCGGGCACCTGGGGAGCGACCGCCGCGATGTTCTCGAACACCGAACGGTTCTCATCCAGGCCGTCGACCCGTTGCGGCAGGTAGCCGATCTGATCCGTGAGCGCCTCGGCGTGCAGCGGCGGCCGTTCAGTATTCAGCAAGAACGCGTCGGATTCGGCCCAGACGACCGGATCCGGGTCGGTGTGGTCGATTCTTGCTGAATTGTGAACGCCGACGTGTGCGGCCCCCGCCACCAACCGCTCCAGCAGCGTCGTCTTACCGGCCCCGTTCCGCCCGATCAGCGCGACCCGTTCGGGACCCTGGATGACCCAGGCGCGCTCCTCATCGGCCAGCGTAGCGATCCGGCGGGACCGCGACACCTGCGGATCGGGCAGCTCGATCTTCATCGACGCGTCCGAGCGCACGCGGTGTCCGGCCTCGTCGAGGGCGGAGCGCGCGGCATCCTCCTTCGCGCCCACTTCGACACGGAGCTTCCCCGCCGACACCTCGGCCGCCATCTTGCGCCCGTGCGCGACGATCTTCGGCACGCGCTTCTCGAGCTCGGCCTTCTTCGCCGTCCGGGTGCGGTGCGACAGCTTCACCTCGGCCTCGATGCGCTGACGCTTCTCCTTGCGGAGCGCCTGCGCGGCAGTGACCTCGGCCTGCTTCGCGGCATCCTGCTCCGCGTCCAGCCACGCGCGCCATTCGGAGTACGGTCCTCCGAAGACGCTCAGGGTCTGAGCGTAGAGCTCTGCGGTGTCGTCCATCAGCTCGAGCAGTGACAGGTCGTGGCTCACGACGATGAGCGTGCCCTTCCAGGCCTGCACCATCGCCTGGAGCTTCGCCCTGGCATCACGATCGAGATTGTTGGTCGGTTCGTCGAGCAGTGTGATCGGCGCGCGGCGCAGACGGATGCCGGCGATCGCGACGAGCACCGCCTCGCCACCTGACAGCTCCCCGACGCGGCGGTCGAGGAAGTCGGAAGCGAGGCCGGCCTCGGCGAGGGATGCCTCGGCGCGCGCCTCGATGTCCCAGTCGTCGCCGACCGTGTCGAAGCGCGTCGGATCGACGTCGCCCGCAGCGATCGCCCGCACGGCGTCGAGCGCCTCGGACACACCGAGGAGTTCTGCGACGCGGCGGTCGACGTCGAGCGTCAGCTGCTGCGGGAGGTACGCGACCTCGCCGGATGCCGTGACGAAGCCCGACGTCGGCTCGAGCTCGCCGGCCATCAGGCGCAGCAACGTGGACTTGCCGGCGCCGTTGCGGCCGACGAGCCCGGTGCGGCCGGAGCCGAAGGCCCCGGAGAGCCCGGCGAGGGCCGTCGAACCGTCGGGCCAGGTGAAGGTGAGTCGATCGAGGGTGACCGACGCGTGAAGGGTGGGTTGTGACATGGGGTGTCTCCTGTCGAGTGCGAGGGTGCACTGACACCGGTACCTCGGTCACGAGCCACGAGGGGTCGGAGCGGAGGCGGGGTCTGCCGTGGAGGCGACGATCGTCGGGTCAGCGCGCGGAAAGAGGAGCGCGGAGGCGACGGATCAGATCAAAGGACTTCCAGACACGGCGGACAGGACTCATCGACGATACCCGGGCGTGTCGGGACAGCGCAACCCGGGCGTGTCGCGTTCAGCTCGTGGCGATCCCGTCGACCCACTTGATGAGGAACAGGCGCACGTCGGCGAGCTCCTCCTCGGAGATGCTGTGGGTCAGACCCGTGTAGACGCGTCCGGACAGCTCGGAGTGCGAGGGCAGCCACTGTGCGGTGTGGTCGATCAGAGCGGACGGGATGACGTCGTCGTGGGTGCCGCGCCCCCAGAACACGGGCGGTCGCAGGGTCGTCAGCGCTTCGTCGTCGGGAAGGTCGCCGGGCGCCGCGTAGCCGCTCAGCGCCGCGACCGCTCCGAGCCGCTCCGGCGCGAGCCGCATCGCCTGCAGGGCGACGGCAGCGCCCTGCGAGAACCCGAGCAGAGCGACCGACGGCGCATCGCCGACCGCGGTGTCGAGCCAGCGGAGCACGGCCTCGGCCGCGGCCGTCACCGCGGCGGGGCTGCGCCCGTCGAGCCCTTCGATCGGGTACCAGGAGCGCCCGGGCATCGGCCACGGCGGGGCGAGGGGAGCGGCGACGGAGGCGACGGCGATGCCCTCGGGGAGGTAGGGGACCAGGCCGAACAGATCGTGCTCGTCGGCGCCGTAGCCGTGCAGCAGCACGAGCAGCGGCATCCGTCCTCTGTCTGCCGACGACCATCGTGTCGCCGTCTCGTCGATCGTCAGGTTCTCGCTCACATCGATAATCCTGCCAGCGGATGCCGACAGTCCGGATATCGTCCCGAAGTGCGGGCGAGCTGGGGAGAACCGTGTCGGCGTACAGGACCGGCTGGTAGAAAGGACACATGTCCGTCCGCACTCCTGATCCCGACCCGGAACCCGAAGACGACGGTCTCGGCGCCTTCCGCGACGCGAATCCGTCGGCGCCGGGCGCGAACCCGGGCTGGTTGAGCGACGTCGAGCTCGAAGAAGCGCGCCGTCACCTTCCGATGCTCTACGTCGAGGCGATCCCGGTGCGCACCGACGGGTCAGGGCAGGTGACCGAGGTCGGCATCCTGCTCCGTTCCACGCCCATGGGCGAGATGACCCGCACGATCGTCTCCGGCCGCATCCGCTTCGGCGAGACCATCCGCGATGCGCTCTTCCGCCACGTCGAGAACGACCTCGGCCCGATGGCGTTCCCGCTGCTGCCGCCGCAGCCGCTGCCTTTCACGGTGGCCGAGTACTTCCCGATGCCGGGCGTCAGCGCCTACCACGACGACCGGCAGCATGCGGTGTCGCTGGCCTTCGTCGTGCCCGTGACCGGTACCTGTGAGCCTCGCCAGGATGCGCTCGAGGTGACCTGGTTCTCGCCGGAGGCCGCCGCATCCGACGCCGTCGCCGCGGAGATGGAGGGCGGTCGCGGTACGCTCATCCGCCTGGCGCTCGCCAACCTCGGGCTGCTGCGTTAGACCTTTCCGCGCACGGCAGCGCACAGGAAGCGCCGCCGCCTGGCGCGGCGATGCCGTTGTCGTGTATTCATGTCAGAGGTGATCTGCACAGATAACCCACTTCTGCGCGGTCACACGGCCGCCTCCTGCCCGAGAGGATGCCGACATGGTGTTCCCTGCCCTCAGCCGTTCTGCGCGGAGCGCCGCCGCCGCCGTCGCCGCCGCGATGCTCGCATCGATGCTCGTCGCCGTGGCGACGCCCGCTGCCGCCGTGTCCTCCGGCCCCGCGTCGGTCGCGATCGACCCGGGGTTCGCGGGCTTCGCCGACCGACTCCCGATCGCCGTCGCCGCGGCGGCCGAGATCGCCGGGCAGACGCCGGAAGGTGAGGTTGCTCGGGTCTCCGGTGTGATCACGGTGGCCGACGAGCTCGAGCTCGGACAGGGGCGCAGCTTCGTCGTCGCCTATGCCCCGGGCGCGGATGTGTCCTCTCCGCTTGCCGCCGCCGGCGTCGCCGCGGACGGGACCTACGCGCTGGATGCGCCCCTCGGCGACATCGTCCTCGCCGTGGTCTCGGAGGGCCGGTCCGTCTTCGATCAGTGGGGGCGGCTCGGGGTCGACCTCAGCTCTGCCGAGACCACCTCCCTCCCCGCAGAAGGCCTCGTGTACGACGTGCAGCTGCAGCGCTCCGCCCTCGCCTCCGGCACCGTCACGGTGCCTGCCGGCGCCGTGGTCGCCGGCCAGAAGGTCGCCGTCGTGGTGTACCCGGTCGGCGGGGCGGGCGAGATTGCCACCGCGGCCGGCTTCGTGTCAGATGCCGGGACGTTCGCGGTCGGCGGCATCCCGACCGGCGATTACCGCGTCGCCTTCGTGTCGGTCGCTTCCGGCGCCGCATCCGAATGGTGGAACGACGCACCGACGTTCGCCAAGGGTCGGACCGCCACTCTCACGACCGGCACCGCCACCGATGTCTCGGTCGCGCTCCAGGCGCTGCTGATCCTGGACACATCCGTGCCCACGATCACCGGCACCACGACGGTCGGGCAGACGCTGAAGGCCGCGCCGGGGCAGTGGACGACGGGTGCGACGTTGACGTACCAGTGGTACGCCAACGGTTCCGCCATCGTGAAGGCGACGAAATCGTCGCTCCTTCTTCCGGCCGCGGTGGCGGGGAAGAAGATCACTGTCCGTGTGACGGGGGCGAAGGCGACCTACGCCACGAAGGCCCAGACTTCAGCGGCGACGGCGGCCGTGCTGCGCCCGCTCGCCGCCCCGGTTCCCGTGATCATCGGCGTCACGACCGTCGGGCAGACGCTCAAGGTCAAGACGGGCACGTGGACCGCCGGCACACGCCTGAGTTATCAGTGGTACATCGATGGCGTCGCCGTCGCCAAGGCGACCGGTGCGGCGTACAAGATCCCTGCCTCGGCGACGCGGAAGACCATCACGGTCGTCGTGAAGGGCACGAAGACCGGTTACGCATCGGCGTCCAAGCGCTCCAAAGCCACGGCGGCCGTCAAGGGGATCCTGAGTGCTCCTGTCCCCACCATCGCCGGCTCGACCGTCGTCGGGTCCCGTCTCACGGCCAGGCCGGGGACGTGGACCGCGGGTACGACGCTGAGGTACCAGTGGTACGCGAACGGCAAGGCAATCAAGGGGGCGACCGCTTCGTCGCTGGTTCTCGCCGCGGGCGTGGTGAAGGCGCGAATCACCGTGAAGGTCACCGGGAGCAAGAGCGGGTACATCACCGCAGCGCGCACCTCGGCCAAGTCGGGCGTCGTGAGCTACCCGAGCAGGACGAAGCCCTCCGGGTGGAACTGCCCGGCGTGGGCGCCGATCAAGGGCAACGCCAGCTCGATGATCTACCACGTGCCAGGGGGTCGGTCGTATAAGGCGACGAAGCCCGAGGAATGCTTCTCGAGTGGTGCTGCCGCAGTCAAGGCCGGCTACCGCAAGGCGAAGCGCTGACGCCGGGCTCGGCGCCGGCGCGGCTCAGGCGCCGGTGAGCCGGGCGAGTTCGGCGACGAACGCGTCGACGTCGGACTCGTGCGTGTCGAAGCTGCACATCCAGCGGACCTCGTTGCGCGCCGCATCCCAGTCGTAGAAGCGGAACGACTCGCGGAGCTGGTCGGCGACGCCGTCGGGAACGGTCGCGAAGACGCCGTTCGACTGGGTCGGCTGAGTGAAGGCGACGCCGCTGATCGTGCCCGCTGCGATCGCATCCTCGATCTCGCCGCGCAGCCGGGCGGCCATCGCGTTCGCGTGCCGTGCGTTGCGCAGCCACAGATCACCCTCGAGCAGGGCGATCAGCTGCGCGGAGACGAAGCGCATCTTCGATGAGAGCTGCATGTTGAACTTGCGGGAGTACACCAGCCCATCGGATGCCGCGGGGTTCAGCACCACGACGGCTTCGCCGAGCATCGCGCCGTTCTTGGTGCCGCCGAAGCTGAGCACGTCGACGCCGGCATCGACGGTGAAGGCGCGCAGCGGCAGGTCGAGGGCGGCGGCCGCGTTCGACAGGCGTGCCCCGTCGAGGTGCAGCTTCATGCCGCGCTCGTGGGCGTGATCGGCGATCGTGCGGATCTCCTCGGCGGTGTAGAGCGTGCCGAGCTCGGTCGACTGGGTGATCGAGACCACGAGCGGCTGCGCGCGGTGCTCGTCGCCCCAGCCCCACGCCTCACGGTCGATGAGCTCGGGGGTGAGCTTGCCGTCGTCGGTCGGCACGGTGAGCAGCTTGAACCCGCCGATCTTCTCGGGGGCGCCGCCCTCGTCGACGTTGATGTGCGCGGTGGATGCCGCGATCACGGCACCCCAGCGGGGCAGCATCGACTGCAGACCCGTGACGTTCGCACCGGTGCCGTTGAACACCGGGAAGGCCTCGGCCTGTTCCCCGAAGTGCGCCTGCACGACCTCCTGCAGGCGGGCCGTGTAGGCGTCGCTCCCGTATGCACCCTGGTGCCCGTCGTTCGCCTGGGCGATCGCGGCGAGGACCTCGGGGTGGATGCCGGAATAGTTGTCACTGGCGAAGCCCCGGATCGCGGGGTCATGCTGGATGGTCACCATACAAGCCTATGTCCAATGTCGGAGGGACTGGCTACGCTCGAAATCGTGACCGACACCGGCGATTCCGCGGGCCCGACCCGCGACGACGCGACCTCCGCGCTCCCCGGAGATCCGCGTGCCAAACGCGCGTTCGTGAACGTCCTCGTCAACACCCTGATCGCGAACGTGACGACCAGCTTCCTCTGGTTCGCCCTCACCTTCTGGGTGTATATCGAGACCCAGTCGGTGCTCGCCACCGGCATCATCGGCGGCGCCTACATGCTGTTCATTGCGTTCTTCGCGATGATCTTCGGCACGATCGTCGACCGGCACCGCAAGCATCGGGTCATGCTGCTCTCGAGCGTCATCTCGGCGGTCGCGTTCCTGATCGCCGGTCTCCTGTACGCGTGGCAGGGTGAGGCGTCGCTGCTCGACCTGGGCGGGCCGTGGTTCTGGGTGTTCTCGGCGATCATCCTGTTCGGCGGAGTGATCGAGCAACTGCGCAACATCGCCCTGTCGACGACCGTCACGCTCCTCGTCCCCGCAGACAAGCGCGCGAACGCCAACGGCCTCGTCGGCACCGTGCAGGGGATCGCATTCCTCGTGACGAGCGTCTTCTCGGGACTCTCGATCGGTTTCCTCGGCATGGGGTGGACCCTGGCGATCGCGATCGCCGCGATGGCGGTGACGTTCGCGCACCTGCTGTTCGTGCGCATCCCCGAGAATGAGCCCGAAGCCGAGCCCGACGCCAAGAGCGCTCTCGACTTCCGCGGCAGCGTGCGGGCGATCCGCCTCGCGCCCGGGCTGTTCGCACTGATCATCTTCTCCACGTTCAACAACCTCATCGGCGGCGTCTACATGGCGCTGATGGATCCCTACGGACTCACGCTGTTCAACGCCCAGATGTGGGGCTTCGCGCTCGCGTTCGCCTCCACGGGCTTCCTGATCGGCGGCGCCCTCGTCGCGAAGTTCGGTCTCGGAGTCAAACCCATGCGCACGATGCTGCTCGTCGTGATCGCGATGGGTCTGCTCGGCTCGGTGTTCATGCTGCGCGAATGGTGGCCGCTCTACGTCGTGGGCATGTGGGTCTACATGGCCCTGGTTCCGCCGGTCGAGGCCGCGGAGCAGACCGTGATCCAGAAGGTGGTCCCGTTCGAGCGGCAGGGTCGCGTCTTCGGCGTCGCAGCGGCGATGGAGGCCGCGGCGGCTCCGGTCACCGCGTTCCTCATCGCCCCGCTCGCCGAGTTCCTGATCATCCCCTACATGCGGACGGACGCGGGTCAGCGGCAGTGGAGCTGGCTTCTCGGCGAAGGCGAGGCTCGCGGAATAGCCCTGATCTGCCTGTTTGCCGGACTCATCATGGTGGTCGCAGCGACGTTGGCCTTCTTCACCCGTTCGTACCGGCAGCTCACCGACCTCTACGCGAAGGCGCCCGATCAGGAGCCGGGGGAGGGGAGCGAGGCTGGGGGCACCGCCGCCGATGGGGCGGAAGCCACGACCGAGGACCAGCTGCTCGATGAGCGCACACCGGTGAGTGGGCAGCCGCCCGAGTTACCGGAGCGTCGCGCTTCAGGATCACACGGGTGACGACGGAGAGGATCACGGTGTCGGCCGAAGGGGACTGGACCATTCATCCCGGAGGCGGTGTGGGGCAGCTCGAATTCGGGATGTCTGCGGCGCAGGTGGATGCGCTGTCCGACGTCTATGGCGCCGTGATGGGACGGGGGAGCGACAGAGCATCCGACGCCGTGCTTCGTGAGACCCTCGAGATGTTCGGCGGTGCGATGACCGCAGAGGAGAAGGGCGCACTCATCGCGGTGTACGCGGAGAGCGGTCCCGCTGCGGATGCTGTGACCGAGACGCGGGGGGAGCCGGGTGTGGTGCTCGGCTACGAGGCCGATCGGCTGGTGCAGATCATGCCGGCCATCGGCCAGCGCCCCCTGCTCCTCGATGGTCGAGACCTTCTCTCGGTGAGCGCACTGGAGGCATTGCGGTTGCTGGAGCTGCGCAACGGCGGGCCGGGGCGCTACGCGGACACCGCGGCATCGTTCGACGACCTCGCCATCTCCGTCGAGGGATTCTCCCTGGTCCAGGGCCACCACGGAGTGCGGCCGTTGGACGCCGGCGACGAGCGCTTCGCACAGCGAACCGTGACGGTGCGCCAGCATCCGTATCTGCCCGCCGACGAGCGGGACAGATTCGTCACCCACCAATTCGTGGACTGATCGAACGTCGGTGAACGGGCTCAGGCGAGGTCGACGACCCGGTCGTTGAGCTCGGCGGCATCCGCGTCCCAGAGCGCGAGAATCGCGGGCGCGAGAGTGGAGGGGTCGAGCGCCTTCGCGCGGAAGATCACGGATGCGGCACGCAGCGGCACATCCGCGTCGCGCGCGGCCTTCGTGAACCCGTGCGCGACGGCCCGGGTCCAGGCTTCGCTCGCGGCCTTCACCGCGGCGTAGTTCGCGCCACCGGCGAGAGGTCGGGCAACGGCCGTCGACGAGACGATGGCGAAGCGTCCGGCGTCCGACGCCCGCAGCGCGTCGTCGAAGGCCCGGCTCGTCGCGCGCACGGCCTCGAGTGCGGGCAGCAGCGCGTGGAAGTCGTCGTCGGACTGCCCGGCGAGGCCGCCGCCGCCGCGCCAACCCCCGACGAGGGGGATCACGGCATCCACGGCGCCGAGCCGGGTCGCGAGCTCCGTCATCGACGCGAGAGAGGTGGCATCGGCGAGCTGGGCCTGCGCGCCGGCGTCTGCCAGCGGGCTCAGGCGCTCCGCCGAGCGGCCAGTCGCGACCACGCGGGCGCCGGCCTCGACGAGTGCACGCGCGACGGCGAGGCCGGCTTCGCTGGTCGCACCGGCGAGCAGGATAGTGCGTCCCTCACTCATCGCCGAGCCGCCCCTTTTGGTGCGAGCCGCCCCTTTTCGACCGTGCAGAAGGGGGCGGCTCGACCACAGAGGGGCGGCTCGGCGACGAAGCGAGGAGTCATCTCAGTCGTCCGTGCCGCGGATGCCGACGGTCGACTCGATCACGGGCTTCATCTTCTTGTCGAGCGCCTCGAAGAACATCGACAGCGGGAACTCGTCGTCCAGCACCGCGTCGGTGTAACCCTTCGGTGCGCCGGTGAGGATCTCATCGGAGAGTCCCCGCGCCCAGTTCGACGCGGGGTGCGGGGTGAGCACGCTGCGAACCAGGTCGTAGGCCGCGAGCCAGTGCGCGATCTTCGGGCGGTCGATCGAACGCCAGTAGAGCTCGTCGATCGCATCGCCGAGTGCCACGACGGCATCCGGCACGCCCTCCCAGTCGAACGCGAGCTGGGTGTCGGTCCAGTGCAGCACACCGCGCTGGTGCAGCCAGGCGAACAGCAGCTGCCCGCCGAGGCCGTCGTAGTTGCGCACCCGCGAGCCGGTGATCGCGAACCGGAAGATCCGGTCGAAGATCACCGCGTACTGCACGAGGCCGGCCTGGTCGAGCGTCTCCCGCTCGATCTCGGTCAGCTCGTCGGCGGGGCGGGCCGCCAGTGCGCGCTCGATCTTCACCGACTCGCGGAACGCGGTCAGGTCGCACCGCAGCTCCTCCAGCGAGTAGAGGAAGAACGGCATCCGCTGCTTGATCATGAACGGGTCGAACGGCAGGTCGCCGCGCATGTGCGTGCGGTCGTGGATGATGTCCCACATCACGAACGCACGCTCGGTCAGGGCCTGATCATCGAGCATCGCCGCGGCGCGTTCCGGCAGGTCGAGCTTGGTGATCTCGGATGCTGCGCGGGTCACACGGCGGTACCGAGCGGACTCGCGGTCCTGGAAGATCGCGCCCCAGGTGAACGACGGGATCTCGCGCATCGCGACCGTCTCGGGGAACAGCACGGCTGAGTTCGTGTCGTAGCCCGGGGTGAAGTCGACCAGGCGCAGCGAGACGAACAGCTTGTTGCCGTAGTCGTCGGCCTCGAGCGCCGCGATGAACTCCGGCCAGATCGTCTCGACGATCAGCGCTTCGACGAGACGGTTGCTGGAGCCGTTCTGCGTGTACATCGGGAAAACCACGAGATGACGGATGCCGTCGACGCGGTGCTGCTGCGGCTGGAACGCCACGAGCGAGTCGAGGAAGTCGGGCACGCCGAAGTCCTCCGACGCCCAGCGGTCGAAGTCGACGATCGAGGCGGCGAGGTAGTCCGCGTCATGCGGGAAGGCAGGAGCGAGGGCGCGGATGCCGGCGGTGATGGCGCCGACGAGTTCGCGGGCGACCGCGTGGTGCGCTGCGTCGGGGATCGAGCCGTCCTTGACCTGCAGCTCGCGGATCGCGATCGCGGCATCCTTCAGCTGCGCCCAGGCCGCGGAGTTCTCAGCGACCGAAGCGTCCTCGACGACCTCGGGTTCGCCGACGATGGCCTGTGCAGCGGAGCTGTTGGCGGAAATGATGGACATCGGGACCTCCGATCCTGAGGAATGCCGGAAACTTTCCGGTCATAACGGATTACTGACGATAATCTTACATCCATGGATGATTCTGTCGACCGCGCGATCGTCGCCGAGATCGCTCGCGACGGCCGCGCGACCCTCTCTCAGCTCTCCGAGTCCGTCGGTCTCTCGGTCTCGGCGGTGCAGTCACGGCTCCGGCGTCTGGAGACGCGCGGTGTGATCTCCGGGTACCGCGCCATCCTCGACCCCGAGCTGGTGGGCACCCCGCTCTCCGCCTTCATCGAGATCACGCCGCTCGACCCTGCGCAGCCCGACAATGCCCCGGAGCTGCTCGAGCACCTCGACGCGATCGAGGCGTGCCACTCGATCGCCGGCGACGCCAGCTACATGCTCTTCGTGCGAGTCGCCTCCCCGCGCGCCCTCGAGGAGCTCGTGCGCGACGTCCGCACCGCGGCGAACGTCAGCACGCGCACGACCGTGGTGCTCCAGACCTACTACGAGCACCGGCCGATCATCCCGCTGAGCACGGAGGCGTAGCCGCGGCAAGACCGGCGGGTGCGCCCGCAACTCGTGCGGCCATCCTGAACGTCTGCGGCTTCCTCGGGCACATTTGGCCGCAGAAGCTCGAGTTGGCCGCAGAAGTTCGGCGAGATCAGAGCAGTGCGCCGACCATGGCCTCGCCGAGCGGCGTGCGCAGGTGCAGCATCCTCGCGCCGTCGCGCTCGCTCGCGATCAGGCCTGCTCCCCGCAGCACGGTGAGGTGGTGGGATGCCGTCGAGACGGCGATGCCGCTCGCCCGTGCGACTTCAGAGGTCGTGCGCGCGGATCCGGCGCTGAGCAGGATGCCGGCGCGTGCGGGTCCGAGCAGTGCCCCGAGCGCCTCTGCGATCTCGGTCTCGTCCCGCGCCCACCCCGCAGTCACGCCGCGCGCCGGATAAAACAGCGTCGGCTGGGCGGGCGGCTCGGTGAGCACCATGCATCCCCAGGACGACATGACAGACGGCACCAGCACCAGCCCGCTGCCGAGACAGTCGACCTGCTCGCTGTGTCGGCGCAATGACACGCGCACCGCACCCGCGCCCCAGGTGACCTGCGGGTGGAGGCTCCCCGCCATGCTCGCGATGCCGGCCGTCGCTATGGTGCGGGCACGGACGGCGATGTCCGCGCGCAGCAGTCGTTCGAGCTGCGGCCACACGGGCGCCAGCGCGGCATCCCACACTTCCGACCAGGCATCGGCGATCATGCTCCGCGCGCGCTCCGGGTCGTCGTGCATCACGCGCAACGACTGCTGTCGCGTGCCGGTGGACCGCACGATCATCTTGCCGAAGTCCACGCGCATCGGGTCGAGCGCGGCGTCGCGCAGGGCCGCGAGTTCCGCATCAGGGGTCATGTCCCAGTGCGGCGCGGCGGTGAGGAAGTCGGGCAGGTAGCCGTCATCGCCGATCACCGTGGCGAGAAGGGTGAAGCTCGCGCGCGGCAGTCGATCGCGCACGGCGCGGAGCCAGCCCCACTGCAGCGGATGCTGCTCCGGCCGTCGCAGCACGCGTACGGCATGGGCCAGCTCGTGTCCGGGCGAGATCCCGAAGCGCACCGCCTGGATGTCGCCAGGACTCAGGTGGAACTCGACCCGATGATCCGGATGCGGGACGCCCTCGATCGGTCCGTTGTTTCGATCCACATCGAAACTCTAGGGTCGACTTCGGGAGCTGTCGAGACTGGAGCCATGAACAGCACAGAACTTCTCCTCCAGGGAATCGTCGCCGCTGCCGACATCCGCATCGGCGCCGGCCGAAGCCGCAGATTCGAGGGCGCCGAGCACGGCGCCGCTGTCTCGTACTTCTACGTCGAGAATCAGCCCGGTGAGGGCCCGGGTCTGCACTGGCATCCCTATCCTGAGACCTGGGTGGTGCTCGAGGGGGTGGCCCGGATCACGATCGGCGAGCAGGTCTTCGTCGCCGAGGCCGGAGACACCGCGACCGGGCCCGCCTTCGTACCGCACTGCTTCACCAACGTCGGCGACGGCGTCCTCAAGATCATCGGCATCCACGCGTCCGCCACCATCATCCAGACGTTCCTCGACGAGGACTGACAACCAGGAGCCCCCATGTCCTTCCAGGCATACCTCGACAAGGTCGAGACCCAGACCGGCCTCACCCCGCGGCAGTTCATCGCGCTCGCCACAGAGCAGGGCTTCGACGAGACCACGAAGTCCACGGTCGTCCTCAATTGGCTCAAGGAGGAGTACAGCCTCGGGCACGGCCATGCGCAGGCGATGGTGCACGTGATCCTCAAGGGGCCGAAGATCAGCGACAAGCACGTCGGCAAGGGCGGCGCGCACGGCGATGTCTCCGACACGCTGTGGCTCGACGGCAAGGACAGCAACCCGAATCCCTGAGGCACCGGCCGGCGCGGTGACCCGGTGACGGGCCCGACATCGGCGCTGCCAGTAGGATTCCTGCGTGGCAGCATCCTCCCAGCGCAAGAACAAGAAGAAGAGCACGAGCACGAAGCGCACACCGGCGCGCACGAGCGGCAACCCGGCGAAGCGCACCGGCGACCCCGCGAAGCGCCCGGTGCTCGAAGCAGGGCCGGTCACCGCGGCCGACTGGATCGGCGCGGCGCGACTGCGGACCCTGCCTCTGGCGGTGGCACCCGTCGTCATCGGCACCGGTGCGGCCCGCAGCACGGGGCCCGAGTTCCACTGGGTCATCGCCCTCGCGTGCCTCGCGGTCGCGGTGCTGCTGCAGATCGGCGTGAACTTCGCCAATGACTACAGCGACGGCATCCGCGGCACCGACGCGCATCGGGTCGGCCCCGCCCGCCTCACCGCCTCCGGCAGGGTGAAGCCGCGCACCGTCCTCATCATCGGGCTCGTCTTCTTCGCGCTCGCGGCGGCCGTCGGCGTCGCGATCGTCGTGCGCACCGGACAGTGGTGGCTGCTCGGCGTCGGTGCCGCGTGCATCGTCGCGGCGTGGTTCTACACGGGCGGCAAGAAGCCGTACGGGTACTTCGGGCTCGGCGAGGTGTTCGTCTTCGTCTTCTTCGGTCTCGTCGCCACGCTCGGCACGACGTGGGTGCAGGTCTTCCAGCTGCCTCAGCAGGCGTGGCTCGGCGCGATCGCCGCCGGTCTGTTCGCCTGCGCGGTGCTGCTCGCGAACAACCTCCGCGACATCGACCAGGACCGCGCGGTCGGCAAGCGCACGCTGACCGTGCTGATCGGACGCCGCGCGACCCAGGTGCTCTTCACCCTGTTCGTGCTCGCCCCGTTCGGCATCGCCGCGTCCCTCGCGCTGCTGTATCCGATCGCGTGGATCGCCCTGCTGGCGCTGCTCGCCGGCCTCCCGGCGATCCTGATCGTCTGGACCTACCGCCAGGCGCGCGAACTCGTGATCGCTCTCGCGCTCACATCCCTGACGGCGCTGCTGTTCGCCGGCGCGCTCTTCTGGGCCTTCGCCGGCTGACCCGTCGACAGGCTCAGGAGCGGTCGACGGCCTCGTCTTCCGCAGCGGCATCCGACTCTTCGCCGGACAGGCGATTCTCGCGACGCTCGTGAAGACGCGCTGACGCGTCGGACAGCGGTGCGCGCAGGAACAGCATCGAGATGCTGACGCCGATGAGGGCGGCGAAGATCGCGGCGAGCCACCAGAACTCCCGGAAGATCGGGAAGAAGAACCAGAGGATCGCGAGCGGCACGAGGAACGCCAGCAGCCGGAGCACGGTGTAGACGAGGAAAGGCGCGGGCTTCTTCACTCCGCCAGTCTACGTTCGTCGGCCTATGAGCCCGCCCGTCGGTCAGCGCTTCAGATCGAGACGCGCCAAGGGGATGCCGCGCACCACCCGCCGCCACGGATGCTCGCCGAGCGACCAGAGCAGTTCGGCATCGAGGTCGAGGGCGAGATCCTCGCACCCGATGGGCAGCGAGATCGGATCGCGCTCGAGTGCTTCGCGTCGCCCGCGCCAGAGGATGCCGGGGCGCAGTCGGTCCGATTGGGAGACGAAGTACCGGTCGCCCCAGCGGACGGCGCCCTGCATCGAGCGGATGCCGGGGGAGAACCGATCGTGCTCGGTGAAGCGGGAGTCGGGCCCGTCGGGGATCGCGAACTCGCCGATCCGCCCACTCTCATCGGTGCGATACTCGCCGATCATCACGCGTCGCAGCGGTTCGCCGGCGTCGTCGAAGACGCGTCCGAGGTAGGAGCACCGAAGATCCACAGGGTGCACGCGCGTGCGCACGGCGACGAGGGCGGTCGCCCGCCATCCGCGTCCCTGGGCGCCGGCGAGACGTCGGGCGAGTGGGCCGCGGATGCGCCGGATGTCGGAGAGATCGAACTCCCAGATGCCACGACCGGTCGCCGCCACGAACAGCCGGTCGTCGAACCAGGCCAGCCCGCCCGCGTGGATCTTCGCGGGCACGAGTTCGCCGTCGCCCTCGTCGACCACGAGCAGGACGTCGAGGTGCCGGGAGCGCTCCAGATCGACGAAGGCGACCCGCGAAGCCAGGTGCTTCCCGGCGCGGTCCTGTCGGAACCAGCTCACCGCGAGAGTGCGTCGCCCGTTCCATTCGCCGAGGTCGATGCCCTGCGGGTACCAGCGCTGGGTCCACGACCGGGCGCTGAGCCACCGCAGGTCGACGGTGTCGCGCTTCTTCTGTCGCACCGGGCGCCACGTCGTTCCGAAGGGCCAGAGCATGGTGTCCATCGTCGCCGATCGCGGCGCGCGACGCGAACCGGTGATTCGGCTCGAATCGAAGACACCCGTCGTTCACCTTCACGTCGCCGATCGGCTACGAACGACTGAGACCATGCCGGACACCGCCCACCCCGGGAGATCCGTGCGCACACCCCTCGTCACCGTCATCCTGCCTGCCAAGGACGCCGGCGAGTTCATCGGCACCACGCTCGAGACCCTCACCCGCCAGTTCGACGACCCGGCGGCCCTCAAACTCGTGGCGATCGACGACGGCTCCCGCGATGACACCGGTGTCCTGATGCGGCGATACGCCGAACGGTTCCCGCACGCCGAAGTGCTGCGCAACCCGAGCCCCCGGGGTCTGGCGAGCGCCCGCAACCAGGGGCTGGCGCACGTCGAGGGCGATGCCTTCTGCTTCCTCGACGGCGACGACTGGATGCAGCCGCAGCGCCTCGAGGTGCTGAGCGCCCGGCTCCGAGAGCTCGGCTGCGACTTCCTGCGCACCGACCACGTGACCGTCGCCGGCGGGCGGCGAGCGCTCGTCCGCGCGCCGCATCCCTGGCGCGAGCAGGTGTCCTCTCCGCGGGAGGCGATCCTGCCCGAGAACGAATCCACCATGGTCGACTACCCGTACGCGTGGGCCGGCATCTTCCATCGGCGGATCCTCGACCGAGGGCTGGCCGCATTCCCGTCCGGGCTGTTCACCGCCGAGGATCGGCCGTGGATCTGGCGGCTCCACCTGGAGGCCGAGTCGTTCGCGGTCGTCGATGCCCCGGCTCTGCTCTACCGGCGCGGCGTCGCGACCTCGCTGACGCAGGCGCGCGATCGACGACAGCTCGACTTCGCCCGGGCGATGAACGAGGTGATCGACATCGTGGAGCGCGACCCCGAGGCGGAGCGCTTCCTGGCGAAGGCGGTCTGGACGGCCTTGGCGCTGAGCTCCCACCACCTCGTGCGTGCGCGCCGGATGAACCCGGCGCTGCGCACGCAGATGCGCGCCGGCATCCGGGACATGCTCGGACGGCTTCCGGATGCCGAGGCCGAGGCGGTGCTGGAGCGGTTCGACGGCCCCCGCCGCAGGGTGCTCGCACGCATCCTCCGCCAGGCGGGTCGTGCCTCATGACGCAGCTCTTCGCGCTGCACAGCGCCTACGGGCTCGCCACCGCCGCTGCGGCGATCGACGCCGGGCTCCTCGACGACGCGCATCGGTCCGACGGCATCGGCGAGCGCATCCTCGTGCCGTTCACCTCGTCGCGAATCCCCGAGACGACGGTGGGCATCGCCGCCGACCCGTCGTTGCGTTCGCTGCGGGATCGGTTCGACCGCATCGAGGACCTCGACGGGGTCCTCGGGCCGCTGCATCCGAGTTCCTGGGAGCCGGCCGAGGTCGACCTCCCCATCCTCGAACGCCTCCTCACCCGCGCGTGGGATCTCGACCCGCGGAACCTCGAACTCTTCGTGCAGAGCCCGCAGGTCGCCCCGGCGCGCACACTGATGTCGCTGTTCCCGAACGCACGCATCACGATCGTCGGCGACGGGCTGATGACGTACTCGCCGATGCGCGTGCGGATGCCGCATCCGGTCGCCGCCCGGATCGTCAGGGTCGTGCACGCCGATGTCGTGCCCGGCGTGCGGCCCCTCGTCGGATCGACGCACGCCCAGATCGTTCCCGTGCCGCCTGAGCGCTTCGCGGCTGCGCTGGGAGAGACGGATGCCGGTGAGCAGACCCCCGAGATCGATGGCGACATGCCGACGGCGCTGGTGCTCGGGCAGTATCTGTCGGTGCTCGGGCTCATGCGCCCCGCCGAGGAGATCGCCCTCCAGCAGGACATGATCGACCGTGCGGCGCGATGGTCGCCGCGACGCATCGTCTTCAAGCCGCATCCGGCCGCGCCCCCGTTGCTCACCGACGCGGTGCGCGCGCGGGCGACGGCGCGCGGCATCGCGTTCGTCGAGTACCGCGGGGGGATCCCGGCCGAACTGCTGGCCGAGCGACTCGACGCGGTCGCTGTCGTGGCCGGGTTCTCCACGGCGCTCCCGACCGTGCACACGCTGTTCGGCCGCGAGATCGGCTCGGCCGGCGCCGACACCGTGCTCCGGATGCTCACCCCGTTCGAGAACAGCAACCGGATCCCCGCCACGATCGTCGATGCGCTCACCCGCGACCGCTCGCCGTACACCGACCCCGCGCGGCTGCAGTTGCTGGTCGACGCGGTCGGATACGCCATGCAGCCCGAGATCGCCGCTCACCTCCGACCCCGTGCCGAGGAGCTTCTCGACGGACTCGATGCGGCCGAGCGCGATCGGTACTTCGCTCCGGAGCGGCTGTCGGCGCTGCGGCTGCCCGGTGCCCCGGTCGAGGGCACCCTGCGCCGCGTGCTCAGGCCCGCCGGGGGAGTGGGGCGGCTCGAGGAGTGGCGGCTCACCGCGATCGGGGCCAGGCGGCGGGCCGGACGCGCCTGGCGGGCGATACGAGGGAGATGACGATGGACATGACGGTGCATACGACCGGGGAAAGCACGACGGCGGATGCGACGGCGGACAGCACCGCGGGCCGGACCGTGGCGATCATCCCGGCGCGGGGCGGATCGAAGCAGGTCCCCCGCAAGAACCTGCAGCGCGTCGGCGGCGTGCCGCTCGTCGAGCGCGCGGTGCGCGCGGCCGTCGCCGCGGGGGTCGACGAGGTCGTCGTCTCCACCGATGACGACGAGATCGCGGCGGTGGGCATCGCGGCCGGTGCGCGGGTCATCCGTCGCCCGGCGGAGATCTCCGGAGACACCGCGACGTCGGAGAGCGCGATCCTGCACGCGCTGGATGAGCTGGAGGCGCAGGGCGACCGGTTCGACGTCGTGGCGTTCGTGCAGGCGACCTCGCCGTTCCTGCCGAGCGACGCCCTGGCGGCGGCCGTCGACGAGGTGCGCGCCGATCGCGCCGACAGCGTGTTCGCCGCCTACGAGACCTACGGCTTCCTCTGGCGGCGCGACGCCGACGGTGCCGCGCTCGCGATCAACCACGAGGCCGCCCATCGGCCCCGGCGTCAGGACCGCGAGCCGCATCACCTCGAGACCGGCGCGTTCTACGTGTTCCGCGCCGTGGGCTTCCGTGAGAGCAGGCACCGGTTCTTCGGCCGCATCCGCATCGCCGAGGTGCCGGAGTGGACCGCCATCGAGATCGACGACGAGCAGCAGTTGCAGATCGCCCGCGCGCTCGCCGCGCTCCACGAGAGCCCGGAGGCGATCCCGGTTCGTGCTGTCGTCACCGACTTCGACGGCGTGCACACCGACGACACCGCGATCGTCGACGCCGACGGCGGGGAGCGTGTGCGCGTGAGCCGTGAGGACGGCATGGGGGTCGCCCTCCTCCGCCGGGCCGGCGTGCCGATGCTGATCCTCTCCACCGAGGTCAACCCGGTGGTGCGAGCCCGTGCCGACAAGCTCCGGGTGCCGGTGCTGCACGGCATCGACGACAAGGAGGCAGCGCTCCGCGACTGGGCCCGCGAGAACGACCTCCCGCTCGCCGACATCGCGTACCTGGGCAACGACGTCAACGACCTCCCGGCGATGCGGATCGTCGGGTGGCCGATCGCCGTCGCGAACGCGCATCCGCTCGTGCTCGAGGAGGCGCGGGTCGTGCTGCGTCGTCGGGGTGGCGATGGGGCCGTTCGCGAGCTCGTCGAACGGGTGTTGTCGAGCTGACCGACGCCGGTAACCCTCCGGTTGCGTGGTGTTCACCCTCGCCACGTACCCAGGAGGGAGGGCCCGTGACGGGCCCTTCGACGACCGGAGGAATCATGACTGTCAGCATCGGTTCGCGAGTGATCGGCGGCGGCCACCCCGCCTATGTCATCGCGGAGATCGGCCTGAACCACAACGGCGACGTCGACATCGCCAAGCGCCTGATCGATGTCGCTGCGCGAGCGGGAGCCGACGCGGTGAAGTTCCAGAAGCGCACGCCGGAGATCTCCACCCCGGAACACATGCGCGACGTCCCGCGGGAGACGCCGTGGGGAACCATGACGTACCTCGAGTACCGCCGCCGCGTCGAGTTCGGCCGCGACGAGTACGTCGAGATCGGCGATCACGCCACCCTGCGCGGGCTCGACTGGTTCGCGTCGCCATGGGACGTGCCCAGCGTCTCGTTCCTCGAAGACCTCAACGTGGTCGCGCACAAGGTCGCCTCGGCGAGCCTCACCGACACCGAGTTGCTGCTCGCCCTGCGCGAGACCGGCAAGCCCGTCATCCTCTCCACGGGGATGTCGACCACGGAGCAGATCGACCGCGCGCTCGAGACGCTCGGCACCGACCGCGTCGTGCTGATGCACGCCACGTCGACCTACCCGCTCGAGCCGGAAGAGGCGAACCTGCGCGTGATCGCGTCGCTGCGCGACCGCTACCCCGGGATTCCGGTCGGCTACTCCGGGCACGAGCGCGGACTGCAGATCTCCCTCGCCGCCGTCGCGATCGGTGCGGTCGCCGTCGAGCGGCACATCACGCTCGACCGCACGATGTGGGGCTCCGACCACGCGGCGTCCCTGGAGCCGACCGGCCTCGAGCACCTCGTCCGCGACATCCGAGTGATCGAGACGGCCCTCGGCGACGGCGTCAAGCGGGTGTTCGACAGCGAGCGGGCACCCATGGCGAAGCTCCGCCGCGTTCCCGCATGACGGATGCCGCGGGCATCCGTGTCGTCGCGATCGCGGATGCCGATTCGTTCGTGAAGTGGTCGGCGGCGCTGCTCGGCTCGGTGCCGGGTCTGCGACCGCACCTGCTGCTCGTCCGCACGCCCCTGACGGCGAGCGTCGAGCAGCAGCGCACCGCGCTCGCCGGCACCGGGCTGCGATCCGAGGACGTCACGCGGGTGGGCTTCGCCGAGGCGGCCGGATGGCTGGAGGGGCAGCGCCCCGACGTCGTGCTGCTCGCCGGCCGGGGCCCGTTCGTCCGGCTGATGGGGCGGGTCATCGACTCGCTGCGGCATCGGCCGGTGACGGTCTCGGGTCTTCCGGGCATGGCGATTCCCGCGCAGCGCGGAGCCCTCGACTACCGTCGGCACACCGATCTGCTTGTGGTGCACTCCCACCGGGAGCAGCGCGCCTTCGCCGAGCTCGGGCGGCACATCGGCGTCGCGGTGCCGACCGCACTCGCCACGCTCCCGTTCGCGAGGAGAAGAGAGCGGATGCTGCGGCCGGAACGCATCCGCGTCGAGGCGCTCGCCGCGCGCCCCGGTGGAGTGGCCGTCGCCGAGCGCCCCGCGCGGCCCGTCGCCGTGCGGCCGCCCGCGACCGACATCGTCTTCGCGGCGCAGGCGCTCGTCCCCGTGGCCCGCGAAGAGCGGGCGGAGATCGCCGCGACGCTCGTCCGCGCGGCCGAGGCCGACCCCGCGCGCCGCGTCGTGGTGAAGCTGCGCTCGCGGCCGGGGGAGTCGGAGACGCACCTCGAACGCGACCCGTATACGGAGCTGCTGCCGACCCGGCGACCGAAGAACCTGGTGTACTCCCACGGTTCCATGGCGTCGGCCCTCGAGAGTGCGGCGGGTCTGGTCACGGTGAGCTCCACCGCCGCGATCGAGGCCCTCGCCCTCGGCATCCCCGTCATCGCACTCGACTCGTTCGGGGTGAGCAAGAGCCTGCTGAACACGGTCTTCGTGGGCAGCGGACTGCTCGGCGGTCGCAGCGAGGTCGTGGGCGGGCGGTTCCGGCATCCGCATCCGGAGTGGCTGCGCGACAACTACTTCCACGCCGAGGCAGAGTCGACCTGGTGGGATCGGGTGCAGGAGCTCGTCGCCCTGCGTCGGGCCGGTGCGCTTCCTGCCCGACGGCTGCCGGCCGCGCGTGGCGGGGCGCTGCACGCCGCGTGGCACCGGGCGAGCGTGCTCGGTCGCGAGGACCGCACGCTCGGGGGATCTCTCGCGCTGACGATCGGAGCCCCGGCGACACGGATGCTGTCGGCCGTGCGGCGCCGGAGTGAGCCGACGGACGGCGGCACCTGGGCGGACGCCGCGACCGACTACACGCTCGAACCGAACCCGTTCCACGACTCGATCAGGCGCTGAGTCGGTCGTCTACGCGATGTCGAAATCGTAATCGTCCTACTTGATTACGAAATAGTAATCACCTATTCTTGATGTGAAAAACAACATCACGAAGGGCGATCGGCATGCGCACGGCACGAATCACAGGACCTGAGATGCTGGGCATGCTGCTCCGCGAGGGGCGGCTGTCGAGTGGGCTTTCTCAACGTCAGCTCGCTGAGAGGCTGGGAACGAGCCAGCGCTATATCGTCGAGCTCGAGCAGGGGAAGCCGGTGAAGGCGGTGGAACGACTCTTCGCCTATCTGCAGGAGACGGGCATCACGTTGCACGCCGACATCGCTGACGAACATGGTTGAGCTTCAGGTCGAACTCTACGGGGAACGCGTAGGCACGCTTGCCGGGGAGCGAGAGCGCTTCGACTTCGCCGCGGACGCTGCCGCCCTCGCAAGATTCGGTGCTCTCAGTCCGATACTGTCCGTCAGCGTTCCGCTCACCGAGAGGCCCAACCCCCGATCTCGTCCCCTCCGGCAGAACTTCTTCGAAGAGATCCTTGCGGAAGGGCGTATCCGCGAGCGTCTCGGGCGGAATGCGCGTCTGGACTCCGAAAACACCATGGGATTGCTGCATCGCTACGGTCGCGACGTTGCGGGTGCCGTGCAGATCTGGGATCCCGCCGACCCGGACGAGCCGCGAACACCTTCGTTGTCGCCCGTGAGCGAGCGACGCGTGGCCGAGATGTTCGCCGAGGTCGCGCTCAATCCGCTGGGCAACCATGGTCGGCGCAGGTTGTCATCTCTGGCCGGCGTGCAGGACAAGGTCCTTCTCGTTCGAACAGACTCCGGGTGGTCGGAGCCGCTCGACGGGTATCCGTCGACCCATATCCTCAAGCCGGTCGCCGCAGAGCGCACGCTCATCTTCGATGAGGAATACGGATCGCGCTTCGCACGCGCGCTCGGTCTCGCCTCATTCCAGACGACGATCGAGGCTTTCAACGATGTTCAGGCGCTCGTCATTCAGAGGTACGACCGCGACGAGAACGGTGAGCGATCCCACCAAGAGGACTTCAACCAGGTCCTGGGCTATCGCGGCGACGAGAAATACGAACCTGCCGAAGGTGACGGGAGGCTCCGCCGCACTGCAGGCGTCTTGCGTGCACATGCCTCCGTCAACGACGTGCGCAACCTCCTGCGAATGACGACTCTCTCGCTAGCGCTGGGAAACCTCGACATGCACAGCAAGAACATCTCGCTCCTGCACCTCCCTGGTGGGGAGGTCGCGCTCGCACCGATGTACGACGTCGTGCCGCAACTGCACTTCGAGGTCGACAGGGAGACTGCGTTGCAGATCAACCGCAAGGGCGACTACTTCAGCATCACGGGAAGCGACCTGATCGAAGAAGGCGAGAGCTGGGGCCTCCGGGATGCGCGGGCTGTCGTAGCCGCCACTCTCGAGCAGATCCAGGATGTCGCGCGCCGGGAGCAGCAGCTTCCCGGCGCCCACCACTCGCTGCAATCGACTGTCGTCACGCAGACCGGCCGACTACTGGATGGTCTCGCAAACCCCCGCATCGGCATCCGCCCGCCCTCCTCGCGTGCGCCCGAGGTGTTCGCTCCGCGGCAGGCGCCCGGCGGCTGGGGCGGTCCTGTCGGTCATATGTAGGTCGCCCACGCCGCTGGGACACGTCGCGTCGTGGAGAGGACGTGTCCCAGCTCGAGGGAGGTCGCCGATCTCAGCTGCTGCGCTTGATCGCCCGCACCCCGACGACGAGGCCGACGACCGCCACCGCCAGCGCGGAGACCCAGCCCCAGAGCACGGTCGAGTCGCCGAGGTCTCCCGAGAACAGCGCGCGCTCGGCCTGCACGACCCAGTTCACCGGGTTGACCGAGGCGACGACCCGCATCCAGTCCGGGGCGTCATCGAGCGGCAGCAGCATGCCCGAGAGGATCAGCAGCGGGAAGATGAGCGCCTGCTGCACGCCCCAGAACAGCCACTCCCGGTCTTTCGTGGCCAGCGCCAGCGAGTACGACAGCGAACCGAGGCCCACCCCGAAGACGGCGAGCAGCGCCAGCCCGATCAGGAGTCCGGGGATGTCGGCCGCGAAGCCGAAGGGCCAGGCGATGAGCACGATCACCAGCGCCTGCACGACGATCGGTGCGATCTCCTTGAGCGCCCGACCGACGAGCAGCGAGGAACGGGCGAGGGGTGCGACCAGCGTGCGCTCGTGCGAGCCGGTCATCATCTCGTACTGCAGGTTCGACCCGGTCGCGCCGGTGCCGAACAGCACGATCATCACCAGCACCCCGGGGACGAACCAGGCGAGCGTCTCGCCGGCGCTGCCCGGAGCCGCCGATCAGCAGAGGCGCGAAGAGCCCGAGGAAGACCAGCGGCTGCAGCAGGCTGAAGATCAGCGTGAACGGATCGCGCAGCACCGGCTTGAGCTCACGGGTCAGGACATTCCTGGTGTCTCGTGCGAGGTTCGGGCGCACGAGCGTGTCGGTGGTGGTCATGAGAGGACTCCTGTCTTGCTGATGTCGGATGCGGTGGGTGCGTCCCCGGCGTCCGCCGCGGAATCGGATGCTTCGCCCTCGGCATCCGTTCCCTCTCCGGCCTCGCGGAGCGTGCGCCCGGTGAGGGCGAGGAAGACGTCGTCGAGGGTCGGGGGCACGCCGGTGGCGCGGCGGACGAGGATGCCGGCGGCGTCGAGCTCGCGGACGATCACGGGCAGCAGGCGGTCGCCGTCCGGCACGGCGAGCGAGATCTCCGCGCTGACGAGGGTGACCTCGGCCGAGCTGAGTCGGGCGACCACGCCCTGAGCAGTCGCCGCTGCCGCGGCATCCGAGAAGCCGAACGTCAGCACGTCGCCGGCGAGGGTCGCCTTGAGGGAGACGGCGTCGTCGTCGGCGATGATCCGCCCCTTGTCCATGACCATGACCCGCTCGGCGTACCGGTCGGCCTCCTCCAGGTAGTGGGTGGTGAGGAACACGGTCGTCCCGTGCTGGGTGCGGAGGTCGAGGATGTGCTCCCACAGGTTCGCCCGACTCTGCGGGTCGAGCCCAGTCGAGGGCTCGTCGAGGAAGATCAGCGGCGGCGCGTGCATCAGCCCGAGGGCGATGTCGAGTCGGCGCTTCTGGCCGCCGCTCAGCTGCTGCACGCTCCGGGTCGCGAAGGAGGTGAGATCGAGCGACTCGATGAGCTCGTCGGCTCGCCGCACGCTCGCCTTCTTCGACATGCCGTAGAACGATCCCTGGCTGAGCAGTTCGTCGCGTACACGTTGCGAGAAGCTGCCGCTGGTGAGCTGGCCGACGTAGCCGATCCGGGCCCGCACGCCCGCAGCATCCGTCCTGATGTCATGTCCGACGACCCGGGCCGTGCCGGAGGTGGGCGGGATGAGGGTGGTCAGCATGCGGAGGCTGGTGGACTTGCCGGCACCATTGGGTCCGAGGAAGGCGACGAGCTCGCCGGCTTTCGCGGTGAAGGAGAGATCGGTGACAGCGTGCACCGGCGTCTTCTTGACGGTGAAGACCTTGGTCAGGCCCTCGGTTTCGATGATGGATTCGTTCGTCATGCCTCGAAGGTAGAAGGCAACCAGGACAGATACTGTCCGCAATGTCTGGCAATCTTTCAGACATGACCGACACCACCTCCCGAGCCCTGGCCCTGCTCAACCTCCTGCAGACGCACCGGCACTGGCCCGGCACCGAACTCGCGACCCGACTTGGCGTGACCGAGCGCACCGTGCGCCGAGACGTCGACCGGCTGCGCGACCTCGGCTACCGCGTCGAGTCCTCGCCGGGTGCGGCGGGCGGGTACCGGTTGGAGGCGGGGAGTGCCGTGCCGCCGCTGCTGCTCACCGACGATGAGGCGGTGACGATGGCGATCGGGCTGCGAGTCGCGGCGACGCAGCAGCTCGTCGGTGGTCCCGAGGTCACGCTCACCGCGCTCGCCAAGCTCGAGCAGGTGCTGCCATCGGCGTTGCGGCAGCGGGTCAACGCGCTCGCCGCATCCGTGCAGCCCCCGCGCATCGGCGATGCTCCGGTCGTCTCACCGGTCGTGCTCGGCGAGATCGCGATGGCCACTCGCGACACCGAGCGTCTGCGGCTGCGATACGTGGATGCGGCGGGGGAGGAGAGCGTCCGCCGCGTCGAGCCGCATGCCCTCGCGCCTTCCGGACGCAAATGGTTCCTGCTCTGCTGGGACCTGGATCGCGAGGACTGGCGCACGTTCCGCGTCGATCGGATCGAGTCGGTCGAGCACACCCGCGTGCTGTTCACGCGGAGGGAGATCACCGAGGCCGAGATCGAAGAGCGCGTGCTCATCGCCTCGTCATGGTCCCCGCAGAAGATCGAGGGCGACGCGGTGATGCAGCTGCCCCTCGACGAGATGCGCGCTCTCTTCGGCCCCTGGTCGCAAGGGGCGACCGCCGAGGGGCCCGATCACACCCGCTGGCCGATCGGCGGCTCGGACTGGCGGGAGGCGATGTACGCGTTCCTCTGGATCCCGGAAGGCGTCGAGTACGCGATGACGTTCCCCGAGCCCGATCGCGCCGAGCTGCGCGAAGCGGCGGAGCGGATGCTGCGTGCGATCGACGCGCCCGTCCCGGCGGCGCGAGCGTGAGGTGCGGGGCGGGCCCCTAGTCGATGGTGGTGACGGTCGGCGGGTTCTCGTCGTTCCAGCGCTGGAGGGTCTGCACCCACCAGAATGCGGCGAAGAGGCAGAGCGCGATCGCTTCGCCGATGAGCACCAGCGGGAAGTCCCCCAGCGAGTTGCGGAAGAAGAAGGCGGCGAAGAGCATCACCAGATCGGCGATCATCAACCCGGCGATGCAGCGGTAGAAGATCTGCTGCCATGGTTTGGGAGGCGTCTCGGTGGGGTCTGCTTTCCCCCGCGCGTGGAGGATCGGCACCGCCGCGAATGTCCCGAAGAACAGCAGGGTCGCAAGGAAATGGAGGCTCTGCGGGACCGGCCAGAAATTGAGCGGGAACGCGTCGTTCAGCCCGGGGATGAAGGTGAAAGCAGCGAACACCACCGCGGTGACACCGGCGATGATCGACACGAGGGGGGCACTCGGCGTCGTGATCTCCTTGTACCAGCGGACCCACATCATCGTGAAGACGACCACGATCACGACGATGACGTACACGGCGACCCCGAGACGGGCATCGTCCAAGAATTGCTCGGGGACGCAGTCGTCGGTTCCCGGGCAGGTCAGGTCGCCGATCGGATGCTCCGCGTTGATCCCGGTGGGGATGATGGCGATGAGCGGGGCGAACAGCGCGGCGATGTCGAGGAGCGTCGGGGCGGGCCCGCGCCCAGAGAGGGCGAAGAGCGCGAGCGACGCGGCGATCAGGGCCCCGGTGAAGATGCTGCGCATCGGCGTGTAGAAATAGTGGCTGATCGAGGGGAGCACCTGCCAGCCCACGGTGAACGGCTCCCACGACACCACGACCGACTGCACCACGACGCTCGCCAGCAGAGTGAACACCACGAAGACCAGGGAGAGTCGGAGGTGCCGGTGCGTCTTCCGACCCGTGGGGGTGAGTTCGGCGATGGTCATTGGAGTGCCAGGAAGCCGAGGCTCTGTGCGAGCTGCCCCTTGTTCAGGGTGTTGATGTCGCCGACGCCGGCGACCTGGAACGTGAGCCCGTCGACGCCGTAGGCGTAGACCCACGGCCGATTGAAGTTGAAGGGATTCGCGCTCACCCTCTGCACGTTCCATTCGAACCGCTGCCGAAGATCATCGCTGATCCCGTCGACGTCGACGAACAGGACGTTGGTGTTCGGCATCGTCGCGGCATTGGCCTCGATCAGCAGCGTGGCCACCTGCTTCGCGGTGTCCTTGACCCCGGCGGTGTTCAAGACCAGCGTGAGTGCTTTGACGGCGGTGTCGTCGAGTTTCAGCTTTCCGAGGTTGCCGGCGATCTGACTCACGACCGTGTAGATGAAGTCCATGTAGCTGTCGACGGTCGCGATGTTCAGCTCGCCCTTCCAGGCGTAGACAGGGACGATCTCGAGGTCGTGTTTGTCGAGGCGAAGGTGCAGGTCCCAGAATCCCCGGAGCTTCAGCTGCGCCAGCTGGCGCACCACCTCCACCCAGTTCGGGTCGTCCTGCGCCCTGGTCAGTGCGGCGTCGACCTCGGGGCCGGCGCCGGGCAGGACGAACGGCGCGGCGACGAGCTGATCCAGCGGAACGCGGCGGAAACCCTGAGCTTCCAGAGAACGGGTCAGAGCGGGGTGCAGGTCCATGTCTCTCCTTCGAGACCGATGTCGCAAGATGCGGCCCGATGAGGCCGCCCCGCCCCGACCGGCCGCATCTGCTCGTGACAGTACACCCGCAACCGCATCCTCACCAGAGCGCAGATGCGCTCGGAGATGTGCCCCTTGTTCCGGATGCTCCGGGGGAGGAGAATCCGGAACGGGGGCTGGGGAAAAGGGGACTATCGCATGTCTGAAGACTTCTCGCAGGCTTCGCTCTTCATCCGCTCGTGTTCGTTCGCCGAAACATATTTCAAGCTGAACGTCAACGAGTGCAATGCACCGGGTGCTCCGGACCGGTGGGGGCCGGTGACTCCAGGCGCTCATTCGCGAAACTCGTACCACTATCGAGGTCGCGCCGCGGACCTCGTCGGGTCCGCGGCGAACATGCAGCGATTCGTGACGTGGGCGATCGACACGCACCTGGGTGAGCTGGCCGAGCTGATCCACAACCCGGGGGGATCAGTGGACAACGGCAGGCGCGTGCCGCCGTCGTTCTGGGGCGCCGCCTGGGCTGGGCATCGGAATCACGTCCACTTCGCCATCTGACGCCGAGTCACCGGCAGAAGCGATCGGATGCTGGAGAGGAGTGGTCGTGGCCAACGGGAACATCAGCTCGAACGGGCTGGACTTCATCGCGGGGTGGGAGGGGTTCCGCGCACGCCTCTACAACGACGCGCTCGGGCACTGCACGATCGGCTTCGGTCACCTCGTGCACCGCGGCGGATGCTCGGGAGCGGAACCGCCGGGGTTCAAGGACGGCATCACGCGCGCGGAGGGCATCGCGCTCCTGCGCGCGGACAGTCAGATCGCGGTGCGCGCCGTGAACGCGGGCGTGCACGTGCCGCTCACCCAGCACAAGTTCGATGCGCTGGTCAGCTTCACGTTCAATGTGGGCACGGGCGCGTTCCAGGGGTCGACGCTGTTGCGGGTCGTGAACGAGGGGCGGCATGCGGACGTTCCCGCGCAACTCGCGCGCTGGACGAACAAGGGATTGCCCGGCCTCGTGAACCGCCGTCGGGCGGAGTCGAAGCTCTATGTGCACGGCACCTACTGATCGGCGCGGGCCGCTCCCGTCATCCTCCGACTCATAGGGTTATCCCAGGCAACGATCCTGGCGGGAGAGATCACGGCCGGGTAACGTCGACCCCATCGCGGCGATCCGGGCGGTCCCGGGCCTCAGCTCATATCTGACGGCGTGGCGGGTTCGACTCCCGCCGTCGCGTCCACTTGCTCCACTGGCGAGAACTTCGCAGAACGACGCGAACCTCGCAGCAATCCCTCGGGATTCCTGCGAGGTTCGTGCTGTTCTGCGAGTTTTCTGCGTGGGCGAAGAGGATGATGGATGCATGCCCGCACACCACCGCCCGGGGCTCCGGATCAACTCGGGGACCACGATCCCTGAGGCCGAACTGTCGTGGCGGTTCTCCCGGTCATCCGGTCCCGGCGGGCAGGGTGTCAACACCGCGGACTCCCGCGTCGAACTGGTGTGGGATGCGGCGCACTCCACGGCGCTGTCGCCGGTCCAGCGCGAACGGCTCCTCGAACGCCTCGCCGGTCGCCTCGTCGACGGGATGCTGACTATCGCGGCATCCGAACACCGAGCGCAACTGCGTAATCGGGAGGCCGCCCGCGAGCGGCTCGCGGCACTCGTCGCCGAGGCCGTGCGTCCGCCGGCACCCTCGCGGCGTCCGACCAAGCCGAGCCGAGGTTCCAAGGAGCGCAGGCTGAAGGCGAAGCAGCGCCGCACCGACGTCAAGCAGCTCCGGCAGCGCCCCCGCGACTCCTGACCGCACCCGCCGCCCCGCAGGAACTTCGCAGAACAGCGCGAATCTCGCAGACCTCGCCCCGGAACGCTGCGAAGTTCGTGTCGTTCTGCGAGCTTCGCGCCAGCGCCGCGGCCCGAGTTCAACGCCCCGGGCTCAGTCCTTCCCGCCGCGCACCAGCTCCAGCCCCGCCCCCGCGAACTGCCGCAGGGTCGCGTCCGGGAGGAACGCCCGCGTGAGCGCGCCGCCGATGCGGGTGAGGTCGCTCTCGTCACGGAACAGCAGGTACATGGTCTCGTAGCGCGGGTGGAACTTCTGCTTGAAGCGGTGCAGCGAACCGAAGCCGTAGACCGGCTCCAGGGCGTCGGCCAGCCTGTCGCTGAGGGCTGCGATCATGCCGGCATCCGGTGGGTAGTCGTGCGCGAGCGGCGCGCCCGAGAGCGACATGATCTCCGCGCCCTCCTCGGAGAACTGCTTCGCCGAAGAGCCGATCAGGTACTCCATGACGGGGCCGAAGCCGCCCTCGCGCCGCCGCATGAGATCGAGCGTCCAGCCGCGGACGACCCCATCTCCGCCGTACACGGGAAGCCAGGAGAGGAATCCGTCGACGTCGCCGTTCGGGGCCAGCGCCAGTGCCAGTCGCACCTCCGGGTCCTCTGCCTCCTCGAGCGTGCCGAGCGTGAAGCGCATCTCGGGGAGGTCCTTGTCGCCGACCCAGGCCTCCGAGATCGCGCGCAACTGCTGCTGCACGCCCCAGGGCTCGGCCTTGAGCTGGGTCATCCGGAAGGTCATCGATTCCCGGCCGCCCTTGTTGAGGGACGTGCGCACCGAGTTCCACCGCTTTCCGGTGAACTCGAGTCCGGCCAGGTCGACGATCGTGTCGTCCGCGACGACGATGCTCCGCCACCCGGCCGGCACCGCGGCCCGAGTCGCCTCGTCGGCGCTGAAGAAGCAGGGGACGAGTCCGGCCTGCTCGGAGGAGCGGATGAATTCCGTCACAGCCTCCGCTCTGTCCTCCGCCCGCCCGATCGGGTCCGCGAGTGCGAGCGCGACGCCGTTTCTGCGCTGATACGCGACGACACCGCCCGCGACCCGCGCGTAGCTGTTGCCGTCCCACGTCGCCATCCAGGACAGCGTGCCTCCGCCGTGTGCGCGCAGCTCGGTCTTCACGTCGTCGACCGTCGGGGCGGGCTGGATGCCGAGCGTGGACCGCCGCTTGGCGCGGAACGCCCGCCGCACCCATACGAGGTACACGAGCATGATCAGCCACAGGAAGCCGTTCGCGAGGGGCAGCTCGGTCTCCCCGTCCCACCGCACGTCGAGCTCGGCCTGGCTGGTCAGGATGATGAGCGTCAGCACCAGCGCCGCGCCCAGCAGGTTGAACAGACCCAGGAGGATCGCCATGACCCAGCCCCAGCGGCGCCCGCGTCGCAGGCCGTTCACGAGCAGCAGGATCACGACGAGGTCGATCGCCAGGTCGATGAATCCACCCGAGACCGGGTCGGTGGGTCCGAACGGGCCGTCCGTCGGGACGAGGATGCTGATGATCTCGATCGCCCCGAGCACCATCACGGCGACCACGGCGATGAGACGCTGCTCGCGCACCGTCGTGCGACGGACTCGCAGTGACCGGTCGACGACCAGGATCAGCAGCACCGCGAGCAGGTGTTCGAGGTCGGCGACCTTTCCCCAGAACAGCATCGCGATGAACACGAAGCCGAGCAGGATCAGCCACCCGCGCACCCGCCACGGTGCGCGGAAGAGCCCGACCGCCGCGGCGATGCACGCCATGGTGCCGCCGGATGCTCCGACGTCGAGGGCCTGAGCCTGGCTCGCCGCCCACGCCCACGGAACCTGCGAAGCCAGGAGCAGCACGAGGGCCGTGGCGAGGATCGCGAACAGCTGACCGATCCAGTAGTAGGCGAGGGCGACACGCGATCCACGCCGGAACTCCAGGTACGCCATGCCCCAGAAGCCCGAGATCGTGAACAGGTACACCCACGGCTCATTGACGAAGAAGGTGCCGGTCAGCGGCGTCCACCACTTGCCGTCGGTGAGGTTCGGCAACCCGTAGGCCACGTCTGCGAACAGCGCGGTGTCCTCGAAGGGCGCCCACAGCCCGTGCCAGACGACACCGACGCCGAGGATCAGCAGCACCATCGTCAGCGTCGCCGGTATCCGTCGCACGACCGAGAGGACAGGGTGGGGCTTGCGCGCGGGGGCCTCGCTCATGCGCTCAGCGTAGCGAGCGAGACGGAGGCGCCGATGGAGGAATCTCGGCACGGAGTGGACGTTTCGCCTGCTGCTGCACATATACAGGTATGGAACGCAACGAGGAGAACAACGTGTCGGAACACGGCGATGAGCGGGCGGATCGCGCGCTGCGGGCCGCGGGCGCCCTGATCGCACCGCGCTCGCCGGAACTCGAACACGAGCTCGCACGCCTGACGGTCGCCACGAGATCGGCAGGTCGGTCGCAGCGATACCGTCGGCCCGGCCTGGTGGCCGCAGCGGGAGGTCTCGCCCTGCTCTTCGCCGGCGGCGCCGTGGCTGCCGCAGCGACCGGGCTCTGGCACCCCTGGGCGGAAGAGCCGGACGGCACCTTCCGCTACACCCTGCCGAGCGGTGTCTCGTGCGAGGAGCGGGTCGGCGACATCCGCGCCGAGAACCCCGAGGTGCAGACTGCGATCCAGGAGATCTTCCGGTCGGTCGACGTGGTGGCCGCCGCCGACATCGAGGGTGCCGAGAGACGGCTGCGCAGTGAGCCGGAAGCGATCGCGATCGCGGAGGGCTGGATCGACGCGGGCCGCACCGAGCTCGCGACCACAGACGATGTGCTGGCGCAGATGGCCACGTCCCATGCGGTGAGCGACGTCGTCATGGCGGAGCTCGACGAGCGAGGTTTCGACCCCGATGCCCCGGAGAACATGATCTCCGTCCGCGGACAGGCGATCTGCGATGGGGGCGCGCCGTGACCCGGCTGCGCGCCCGCGACTCCTCGCCGCGAGGGCTCGACAGCATCGCCGCGAACGCATCCGACCTGCTCGCGTATTTCGAACGCCGCGTGGAGCGGGCGGATGCTGCCGACCTCCTCTCCGAGACCATGCTCACGGCCTGGCGGCGCATCGCCGATCTGCCCGCCGATGACATCGAGGCGCGGATGTGGCTCTTCGGGGTCGCCCGGGGCATCCTCGCCAACGCCCAGCGCGCGTCCGTGCGCCGGTGGAAGCTCGCGGAGCGGTTGCGCGGACACCTGGAGTCGCGCCCGGTGCACCACGACGATGCCGCGGCGATCGACGTGCGGGATGCGGTACGCCGCCTTCCCGATGACCTGCGCGACCTGGTCGGCCTGGTGCACTGGGAGGGCTTCACGCTGGAGGAGGCGTCGACGATCATCGGCATCCCGGCGTCCACCGCCCGGGGTCGGTATCAGAGTGCGCGACGGCTCCTGGCTGAGGTGCTGGCTCCGGCGCTCACCGACTCAGGTGCTCCGTCGCCGGGCGGCACCTGAGCCGGTGCTGCTGATCAACCGTTGACGGCCGTGTCGATCGCCTGCTCGAGGTCGTCCCACTCCTGCAGCTCGACCTGTACGCCGTCGATGAAGAACGAGGGGGTGCTGCTCACGCCGAGCTTCTCGCCGTCGGCCTTGTCCGCCTGCACGCGCTCCAGGGTGGCCGGATCGGCGATCGCCGCGTCGTAGGCGGCCATGTCGAGACCGAGATCCTCGGCGATGCTGCGGAACGCCGCCGGAGTCTCCACGTCGCTGTGCGCCCATTCCGTCTGGGTCTCGAACAGTGCGTGGTACATGTCCTCGAAGCGATCCTGTTGCGCTGCCGCCTCGGCCGCGAGAGCCGCCTGGGTCGAGTTCACATGGCCGGGCAGCGGGAAGTAGCGCACCACGTAGGTGATGTCGCCCTCGTAAGTCGCGCGGAGGTCTTCGACGATCGGGTAGAAGGCGCCGCACGCCTCGCATTCGAAGTCGAGGAACTCGACCACGGTCACGGCATCCGCTCCGCCTTCGTCGAGCACATGCGAGTCGGTGCTGACCGTCTGCTGCTGCTCGCCCTCGGGCGGTTCGGGGGTGTTCGCTCGCTGGGTGATGGCGTACACGATGCCGACGATCAGCAGGACGACGGCGACGGCGATGGCGATCAGGGTCGCCTTGACAGAGGTTTTCATGAGGTCTCCAGACACAGGTGTTCGACGATGAGGGGATGCCGCGCGCGGCGGCCGATGCCTTCGTCGAGGTTCAGGTGCGGGAGATCGAGAGCTGCGTCAGGGTGAGCGCGGAGAAGAGAGAAGCGGGGCCGGCGCGGCTCGAGAGAGTGGTGCGGGGCCGGCAGTGCTCGGGCGCTGCCGAGCGGCGTCCGAGCAGACGGCGGAACAGCAGCACGAGTGCGACCACGCAGAGGACGGCCACCAGGCACAGGGCCGCGTCTGCTGTCAGTGCGTCGACGGAAGCGACCGCGTCGACAGAGGTGCCGGAGTCGTGGCCTTCGGCACTCGAGGCTGCCGTGTGGGAGACCCCGGTCGCGAGGCAGAGCGACGCATGGACATCTGCTTTCCCGTGCGAGGTCGACCACGCACCGACGACCAGCAGGAGCGCGAGGCCGACGGCGATGACGATCCGAGTGATCAGCATCCGTTCGGCACGCACCCGCGGAAGGGGTTCGGGCGAGGAGGGCAGCATGTGCCGCGCAGTCTAGCAACGCCGCCTCTGTCCGACCCGGGCCGGGCTGCCCGCATCACGCTTACACTGGAAGGGTGGCGAGACTACTGATCATCGGCGGCTTCCTGGCTGCTGTGTTCTGGGTGTTCAGCATCGTGGACTGCGCTGTGCAGCCTGCGACGCGGCACCGTGGCGTGCCCAAGCCCGCCTGGATCGCGATCGTGGTGCTCATCCCCGTGATCGGCGGCATCCTCTGGTTCGTCATCGGGCGTCGCCGCGCGAGCGAGCAGACCATGCGTCGTGTGCTCGCCCCCGACGATGATCCCGCGTTCCTGCACAGCATCAGCAAGACCGAGCAGGATGCTCGCATCAAGCGCCTCGAAGAGGAACTCGCCCGCCTGGACGAGGAGACCGACGAGCCTCCCGCCGCGGACCCGCGCCCGTGACCTCATCGCCGGCGATGGATGCTGCGGCAACCCTGATCGCCGACCTCGTCGCGCACGGCGTGCGCGACATCGTCCTCTCTCCGGGTTCCCGTTCGCAGGCGCTCGCGCTCGCCGCCGTGCGGTTCGCCGATGACGGCCTGCTGCGCGTGCACGTGCGCGTCGACGAGCGGGTCGCGGGGTTCACCGCGCTCGGGATCGGTCGCGAGACCGGCGTGCCGGCCGCGGTGATCTGCACGTCCGGCACCGCCGTCGCCAATCTGCTTCCCGCGACCATGGAGTCGTTCCACTCCGGTGTGCCGCTGCTGCTCCTCACTGCCGATCGCCCGCCGGAGCTCCGGGGCGTCGGCGCGAACCAGGCGACACTGCAGGTCGGTCTCTTCGAACGCTGGGTGCGCGAGCAGATCGACGCCCCGGTCCCCGGTGACGCCGACTGGAGCGGTCTCGCGGCGCGCGCCGTCGCCGCCGCCCTGGGAGCGTCGGATGCTTCCCGAGGGCTGCCGGGCGTTGCAGGACCCGTGCACCTGAACCTGCCCTCCCGCGAGCCGCTCTCCGGAGAGCTCTCCGACATCAGCGTCGAGCCGGGCGATGCCCCGCGCCCTGTGCCGCCCGAGCCCTTCACGATCGAGCGCGGGCCGCGCACGGTCGTCGTCGCGGGCGCCGACGCCGGTCCCGATGCCGAGGAGATCGCGCACGCCGGTGGCTGGCCTCTGATCGCCGAGATCGTCAGCGGCGCGCGCTTCGGGCGTCAGCTCGTGCACGGCTACCGTGCGCTGCTGCGGCGCGACGACCTCGGCGGGCGGATCGAGCGGGTCCTCGTGCTCGGTCACCCCACGCTCAGTCGCGAGGTCGCCGGTCTCCTCTCCCGCGAGGGCATCGACGTCATCGCCGTGCGACGCGGCGGGGAAGAGCTGAATCTGAACGGCCGCACCCGCGCGGTCGCGGCCGTCGCCGTCGAGCCGGGCGCGACCGATCGGGAATGGCTCGGCGAGTGGCTCGCCGCCTCGGCTGCCGGGGCTGTCGACCTGAGCGAGCACGCCCCTGACGCGGAGGCCCTCGCCTCGAAGGATTTCACCGCGCGACGCGAGGCTGTCAAGGCAGAGCTCGATGCCGTGCGCCGTCCGCTCGATCGCGAACTCCTCGTCGATGCGGTGTGGCGCGCCACGTGGCCGCACGACCGGCTCGTTTTCGGTTCGTCGCGGCTGGTGCGGGTGGCCGACGCCGTGCTCGGCGGCAAGAAGGTGCCCGTGCACGCCAACCGCGGCCTCGCCGGCATCGACGGCACCATCGCCACCGCGACCGGCGTCGCGCTGGCGAGCCAGGCCGCGGGCGCTCCCGGCATCACCCGTGTGCTGCTCGGCGACCTCGCGTTCCTGCACGATGTCGGCGCATTGATGCTCCCGCCCGACGAGGCCGAACCGCGCCTGCAGGTCATCGTCGGCAACGACGGCGGCGGCACGATCTTCGACGCGTTGGAGGTCGCGGCATCCGCTCGTCCGGCCGATCTCGATCGTGCCTTCTTCACGCCGCACACGGTGCGACTCGAGCACCTCGCGCTCGCCTACGGGTGGGAATATCAGCGGGTCACCACCCGCACGGCTCTGGACCAGGCGCTGACGGCGCCGCGCGGCGGCCGCCAGATCATCGAGGTCCCGCTGGCGCGATGACTGGCAGGATGTGCGTATGGATGCGCACACCTGGACCCAGACGCTGCGAGTCGGCGACGGATTCCGCCTCGCCGACGTCGACCCGGACGGCAAGCCCGGGTACGACAAGGGCAAGTCGCACGGCGTGAAAGAACTGGCCGCGGGCCTCGAGGCGCTGAACGTCCTGCAGGAGCGTCTGTTCGCGGAGAGTCGCGTCGGCGTGGCCAAGGACTCCGTGTTGCTGGTGCTGCAGGCGATGGATTCCGCCGGAAAGGGCGGCATCGTGCGGCACGTGGTCGGCGGCGTCGACCCGCAGGGCGTCTCGCTCGCTGCGTTCAAGGCGCCGACGGCGGAGGAGCGGGAGCACGACTTCCTCTGGCGCATCGAGAAGCGGCTGCCGGAGCCCGGATTCATCGGTGTCTTCGACCGCTCCCACTATGAGGACGTGCTGATCGGTCGCGTGCGCGAGCTCGCCGACGCCCCCGAGATCGAGCGCCGCTATGACGCGATCAACGAGTTCGAGGCGCGGGTGGCCGCATCCGGCACCCGCATCATCAAGGTCATGCTGCACATCTCGCCCGAGGAGCAGAAGGCCCGCCTGATGGAGCGCCTCGAGCGCCCGGACAAGTACTGGAAGTACAACCCGGGAGACGTCGACGAGCGGATGCTGTGGCCGCAGTACATGGACGCGTACCTGACCGTGTTCGACCGCACCTCCACCGAGGCAGCGCCGTGGCACGTCGTCCCGGCGAACTCCAAGTGGTTCGCACGGCTCGCCGTGCAGGAGCTGCTGCTCGCGGCGCTGGAGGACATCGACCCGCAGTGGCCGGGCGCCGACTTCGACATCGAGGTCGAGAAGAAGCGTCTCGCCGCCAGCTGACTAGCTATAGGAATTGGTTCAGTGGCATCCTCATGAGGTGGATGATGATCTGAGTCACCGAACTGAAGTTTCTCCTTTCACGCTCGACCTTGATGTGCGAGAGGGGTACGTCACGGTTCGCTTCGTCCATGGTGGCCCGCTCATTCGCGAGGTGACGCTGCATTCCGCGATGCTTCGCGACGGTCGTGCGTATGCAGGTGATGGGCCGAAGTTCGTCAACGTAAAAGACGACGTGGTCGCTACCTATTTTGATCAACGACGTATCGCGCAGGCGACGCTGAGCGGGGGGTTCGCCGTCTCCGTGGTTCCCGGCATGATTTTTGCAGTGATCCTCACATGGAATGATCCGGGCTCAGGTTCAACGGAGGCGTTGGGCGCCCAGGGGCAATACTCCGCCGACGAACAATTCCTGATTAGTGAGACGTTCCGCGGCCCCGCGGCGCTTCGGTTCCTAGAGGAGAGCGGAATGGCCCCCAACGCAGCCCCAGCCGCAAGAGTAGAGCCGCCGGCTTCGTCGGTGGGTCCCGGGTATTTTTCCGAGATTCGGGTCGCTGGCTATCGCGGGTTCGCAGAAGAGGCGTTGCTGCGTCTGGCAAAACCGACAGGAGCCAACGGTTCAGGTATGACGATAGTTGTGGGAAGTAACAACAGCGGTAAGTCGACGTTTCTTGAGGCGCTGCACTTTATCGCAATGGCGCGAAACTCCTACCCGTTGAGCTTCGCTCAACCTCGCCGTCACCGGGACCGGGACTCGGTCATGCTCGAGCTGGTGCACGCCGATGGAAGGCGACTGCGTGTCGAGACAGCGAGAGCCGGCGGTAGCCAAGCGATATCGACGTGGCTCCCGGAAGACTCCGGCCCGGGGAACTTCGATATACACGTCACGCCGTCGCGCAGGCAGTTCAGTCCGTATTTCGGCAACATGGGGGCACCTGACCGCAATTGGGCGATGAGCGGTCAAGAGTACTCGCGCACGCAACTGCGGGAAGAGTTTGTGGGTCGGCTTCGCAAGGTGGATACAGATCCCGCTGCGCGGCTTCAGTTCGATGCCTTGCTGAGGCGCATCGTCGGCTATCCCCTCAAGTGGACCATCGACGAGATCGCCACCGGGCAACAGTTCCTAAAGATGATCGAGTCCGACGGCTCCTGGTACACCAGCGAAGGGCTCGGGGATGGGCTCGTCAGTCTGCTGTTCATTGTCGACGCTCTCTACGACTCCGAGGCGGGAGCCGTCATCGCGATCGACGAACCGGAGCTCTCCCTTCATCCACAGCTTGTGCGACGTCTGGCCTCCGTTCTGTCGGAGTACTCGTGCGACCGCCAGATCGTCATTTCGACTCACTCACCGCTGATGATTGAGTGGTCCGCCATCACCAACGGTGCATCGATCGCGCGCGTCCACAAACGAAATGGTCGATCTGAGATCGCTCAGGCCACCGCGGCGACCTTGAGCGAGATCGCTCGGCTCGCAGACACGAGAAATCTCGCCAACCCACACACCGTGGGGTCCGTCGCGCGTGAGGCTCTCTTCCTCGACGACGGAGTGATCCTGACGGAGGGCCAGGATGATGTGGCGTATTTCCCGCGTGTCCTTGCCAGTTTGGGATTCGAACAAGAGCCGAATGTGTACGGGTGGGGGTCAGGCGGCGCCTCGAATATTCCCAAGATCGCTCGTCTCTTCGTGGAGCTCGGGTTCTCACGCATCGGAGCTATCCTCGATTCGGATGCTCAACCGAGCACAGCGAAAGCTCTCGCGGAACTCCAGAGCATGGCTCCCGAAGTTATGGCGCGACTGATACCGGCGCCCGATATCAGGTATAAACCTGAAACTCCGTCACGGGCGGAAATAGTCGGATTGATCGGTAAAGACAAGCGCACCGTGCGGCCAGAGTTCGTCGAAGATGCCCGAGCCGCGATCGGGGACGTGCTGTCTCATGTTGCGTCCGAGCCTGAATCGGGAGACGACGCGGGTTGACGCGCTGCGGTCGCCCGTTCGGAGACGACGCGGGTTCAGGCGAGGGCGTCGACCAGCGGGCGGAACTTCACCCGGGTCTCCAGCAGCTCCGATTCCGGGTCGGATCCGGCCACGATGCCGGCACCGGCATAGGCCGTGACGCGGATGTCATCGGCCGCCGCGGTGAACTGGGCGCACCGCAGCGCGATCGCCCACTCGCCGTTGCCGGCTGCATCCACCCAGCCGACAGGGCCCGCGTAGCGCCCGCGGTCGAACGGCTCCAGCTCGCGGATCGCGCTGATCGCTGCGGCGGTCGGGGTGCCGGCGACGGCGGCGGTCGGATGCAGCGCTCGGGCGAGGTCCAGGGCTGACTCACCCGTCGCGAGCTCGCCCTCGACGTCGGTCGCCAGGTGGAAGAGGTTCGGCAGCTTCAGCAGGAACGGCTGCTCGCTCGCCGCCAGCGCGCGGGTGTGCGGGCGGAGTGAGGCGAGCACGCTCTGCACCGCGTACTGGTGCTCGTCGAGGTCTTTCGTGCTCGATGCGAGATGAGCGGATGCCGCCGTGTCGGCATCCGCGTCGGCGCCGCGCCCGATCGTGCCGGCGAGCACGCGCGCCGTCACTGTGCCGCCCTGCACGGTGACGAGCGTCTCCGGGCTCGCGCCGATCAGGCCGTCCACGGCGAACGCCCACGTGTCGGGGTAGCCGGTCGAGAGTGCGCGCACGAGGCGTCGCAGATCCGATCCGGCCGGAATGCTGCCGGTGAGGTCGCGCGCGAGCACGACCTTGCTCAGCTCGCCGTCGGCGATGCGGTCGAGGGCGCGGCGGACCGAGTCCTGGTACCCCTGCGGTGTCTGCGCGCCGGGGCCGACGGTGCCGGCCCAGTGCGCGCCGTAGGGCTGTTCCGCGAGCGGCTCGCGGTTCTCCGGCGCAGACGCGAGCCGGATGCTCGTGCGCCAGAAGCGATCGCCGTGACGTCCGAGCACCTGCGTCGGCACCACCAGCACGCTGTCGGCAGCCGAGCCTTCGTCGAAGGCGAGTGCGCCGAAGGCCACGAGCCCTGATCCGGGGAGTCCGACGGCGTCGTCGACCTCTGCCTCCGCGGTCATTCCCCGCCACACCGTCGCCAGCGCCGCACCGCGCCGTTCCTCGCCACCGGCGGGAGGGCGGATCTCGGCCAGCGGCTCGCCGACCGCGACGATGCCGTCGCCGCGCCGCAGCCAGGCGAGTGGACGAGCGGGGTCCGCGTAGGCCAGGAGGTCTTCGACCGGGGCGATCTCGCGGGTCTCCACGACCAGGTGGGAGGTGTGCACGATCCCAGCCTAGGCCGCGACGAAGACAGCATCCGCGCCGTCGTAGGGTGGGCGCATGAGCGATGCACGTCCTGCCGTCGGCGCCGAGATGATCTTCCAGTGGCGCAAGTGGGACCAGTCGCCGCACTGGCGCCACGAGTGCGTATACCTCGGCGCCGACGAGTGGGGCGACTGGCTCGGGCAGCCGGTCGGGTGGCGCAGTGCTCGGCCCGGGGCCGACTTCGTCGCCGCCGGGCCCAACGTGACGCTGGTGCCGGCGTCCGGCGACTTCGCGCTCACCGTCAATCGCGACCACCCGAACGGCATGCGCATCTACATCGATCTCGGCTGGGACATCCGGTGGTCGGAAGATCCGCTGCTCGCGACCGGAATCGACATGGACCTCGACGTCGTCCGGGTCGAGGGCGCGCGCGGCACCTGGGTCGACGATCGCGACGAGTGGGCCGAGCACAGCACCCGCTATGGCTATCCGGCCGACGTCATGGCACGCCTCGAGGCCCTCGCGCTCGACCTCGAGGAGCGCGTCCGCGCGCAGGTCGCGCCGTTCGACGACGCCACCGCCGATCCCTGGCTCGACCGCCTCGAACGACGGGCGCTCGCGCCTAGACTGGACCCGTGACCTCGAACGAGAAGAACCGCGCCGATCTGGGCAAGGACCCCGCTCGCGTGAGCGGGATGTTCGACCAGGTCGCGGCGGGCTACGACCGCACGAACACGGCCATGACCTTCGGCAACGACGCCCTGTGGCGCGCGGCCACGACGCGCGCCGTCGCGCCGAAGCCGGGGGAGCGCATCCTCGACCTCGGGGCAGGGACCGCGTCGTCATCGGCTTCTCTCGCCCGGAGCGGGGCAGAGGTCGTCGCCGCCGACTTCTCGCCGGGGATGCTCGCCGAAGGCGAACGCCGACACGGCGCGATGCGCAATCTCTCGTTCGTCCAGGCCGATGCCACCGACCTTCCTTTCGGGGATGCCGAGTTCGACGCGGTCACGATGTCGTACGCGCTCCGCAACGTGAGCGACCCGAAGAAGGCACTCCGCGAACTGCTGCGGGTGACGAAGCCGGGTGGGCGACTCGTGATCAACGAGTTCTCCACCCCTCCCGGCAAGCTCTTCCGCGGCGCCTACCGCTTCTACAACGACCAGGTCCTGCCCCGGGTGGCGCGGGTCGCCGGTACCAACGGCGACGCCTACGACTACCTCAACGAGTCGATCAGGGACTGGCCGAACCAGAAGATGCTCTCCTCCTGGATCCGCGAGGCCGGCTGGGCCGACGTCGCGTACCGCAACCTCTCGTTCGGCATCGTCGCCCTGCACAGAGCCCGCAAGCCCGAGTGAGATCGCCGGGCGCAGATCGCCGCACACGACGAAGGTAGGCTGGGACCGTGACTTCGAGCCCCATCGCCCCGGGTTCGCGACTGGCGAGCCGACTGGGCTTCAGCGACCGTGTGTTCATCGGTCCTGCCGCCCGCCGCGTCGCCCGTGCCATCGAAGACGGCCTCGAGCGCGTCGAGACAGGTCTCGCCGACGACGTGCGGGTGGCAGATCCGCTCGCCGACGCCGCGAGCCGTTACCTCTACGAGGCCGGTGGCAAGCGCATCCGCCCCGTGCTCACGCTGCTCGCCGCCCAGCTCGGCGACGGCAACACCGATGAGGTGATCGACGTCGCCAAGGCGCTCGAGATCACGCACCTCGGATCGCTGTACCACGACGACGTCATGGACGGCGCCGACCGTCGTCGCGGTGTTCCGGCCGCGCACGCGGTCTGGGGCAACAGCATCGCCATCCTCACCGGCGACATCCTCTTCTCCCGCGCCAGCCAGCTCATGTCCCGACTCGGGGAGCGCGCGATCCGTCTGCAGGCCGACACGTTCGAGCGCCTCGTCCTCGGCCAGATGCACGAGACGCTCGGCGCCCAGCCCGACGACGATCCCATCGCGTTCTACATCCAGGTGCTCGCGGACAAGACCGGTTCCCTCATCGCCGCGGCGACGCAGGGCGGCGTGATCTTCTCGAACGCACCGGTCGAGTTCGAGGAGCCGATGCGGGTCTACGGCGAGAAGATCGGCGTCGCGTTCCAACTGCTCGACGACGTGATCGATCTGTCGGCGAAGCCCGAAGACACCGGCAAGGTGCCGGGCACCGATCTGCGGGCAGGGGTGCCGACGATGCCGTACCTCCTGCTGAAGGCCGAAGCCGACGCGGCATCCGTCGATCTCGCCGCGCGCATCGACGACGGCGTCGCCCTGATCGCCGACGGTGCCGATCCCGCGATCCTCGACGGCCCGCTCGACGAACTCCGCGATCACGCGGTGACGCAGAAGACCCTGGAACTCGCCCACTCGTGGACTCAGGGCGCGATCGACGCGCTCGGACCCCTGCCGCGCGGCACCGTGCGTGAGGCGCTGACCCGATTCGCAGAGACCCTCGCCGAGCGCTCCAGCTGAAATCCGCATGCGCGGCCGGACGGCTGTGCGACGGATGCGCCGGCATACGAAAGGACCTCCCATGACCAAGCTCAGACTGGCCATCGTCGGTGCGGGCCCCGCCGGCATCTACGCGGCGGACATCCTGCTGAAGGCAGAGCGCAAGTTCGACGTCTCCATCGACCTGTTCGAACAGCTGCCGGCCCCGTACGGACTCGTCCGCTACGGCGTCGCCCCCGACCACCCTCGCATCAAGGGCATCATCACGGCGCTGCGCGATGTGCTGGATCGTGGCGACATCCGCCTGTTCGGCAACGTTCGCTTCGGCGAGGACATCACGCTCGACGACCTGAAGCACCACTACAACGCGGTGATCTTCGCGACCGGCGCGATCCGCGACACCTCGATGGAGATCCCCGGGGTCGACGCCGTCGCCTCCTACGGCGCCGCCGACTACGTGAGCTGGTTCGACGGGCACCCCGACGTACCGCGCGAGTGGCCGCTGGATGCCGAGTCGGTCGCCGTGATCGGCAACGGCAACGTCGCCCTCGACGTGGCGCGGATGCTGGCGAAGCACGCCGAGGATCTACTCGTCACCGAAGTGCCGGCGAACGTCTACGAGGGTCTGCAGGCCAGCGCGGTCACCGACGTGCACGTGTTCGGACGTCGCGGTCCCGCGCAGGTGAAGTTCACGCCGCTGGAGCTGCGTGAGCTCGGCGAGCTGCGCGATGTCGACATGGTCGTCTACGACGAGGACTTCGACTACGACGAAGCCTCGAAGGAGGCCGTCGCCAGCAACAAGCAGGTCATGGTCATCGACCGGGTGCTGCAGTCGTGGCGCAAGCGCGACTCGGTGAACAATGCCGGCGGCACGGCGTCTCGGCGTCTGCACCTGCACTTCTGGGCGCGTCCCGTCGAGGTACGCAAGGACGAGAACGGCCGCGTCGCGGCGCTGGTCTACGAACGCACGCAGCCGGACGGCGAGGGTGGCGCGGTCGGCACCGGCGAACTGCGCGAGGTGCCGATCCAGGCGCTCTACCGGGCGATCGGATACTTCGGCTCGCCGCTGCCCGGCGTGCCCTTCGACAAGAAGCACGGCGTGATCCCGAATCGCGAGGGTCAGGTGCTCGCGAAGGACTCCAACCAGCGGGTCTCGGGCATCTACGCGACCGGCTGGATCAAGCGCGGCCCGGTCGGTCTGATCGGACACACCAAGTCCGACGCCATGGAGACCGTCCGGCACATCATCAACGACCAGGGGTCCTGGTGGCACCCGGAGGACCCGTCGGAGGAGTCGATCCCGGCACTGCTGCAGGAACGCGGCGTGAAGTGGACCGACCTCGATGGCTGGCACCGGCTCGACGAGCACGAGATCGCTCTCGGCGCCCCCGACGAACGCGCTCGCGTGAAGGTCGTTCCGCGCGACGAGATGGTGCGCGTCTCCCGAGGCGAGTAGGTCAGGCGAGGCGAGTAGGTCAGGGGCCGCGCGCGGGATCCGAGGTCCCGCGTGGCCGGAGCCGCCTCGGCTAGCCTGGCAGCGGGGGTGGGCGTATGACCGAGTGGGTGGCCGATGTGCTCGGCGACGAGTTCGAGCAGCTCACGCTCGAGCTCGGCGACGACGAGCAGGGTCCGGTCGTGGCGACCCTGGTGCGCGCTCTGCCGCCGGAGCCGACGTGGTGGGAACGGCTGCGCAGGCAGACGCCGTTCCTCGCCGATGTCGACGTGCTCTACGTGCACGGCTGGTCGGACTACTTCTTCCAGAAGCGGCTGGCTCGTTTCTGGACGTCGAGGGGCGCGCGCTTCTTCGCGCTCGATCTTCGCAAGTACGGTCGCAGTCTGCGCGACGGGCAGACACCCGGGTACATCGCCGACCTCGCCACGTATGACGAGGACATCGCGGCTGCTCTGGATGCGATGGGACGCTCCGCCGACGGCACCGCGCCCGGCCGCAATCTCGTGCTCCTCGGTCATTCCACGGGCGGCCTGACTCTGAGTCTCTGGGCCTCACGCCATCCGGATGCTGCGGATGCCGTGATCCTGAATAGTCCGTGGCTGGAATTCCAGGTCGCGCCGGTGCGGGCGGCGATCGCGCCGATGGTCGAGTTCCAGGCGCGTATCCGTCCGCTCGACGTGGCTCCTCAGATCGACCTCGGTTTCTACACGAGGGCTCAGCAGGAGGTCGCCGATCCGGACGACCCGGTGGAGGTGAATCCCCTCTGGCGACCCGCGCAGACCATGGCCGTCTATGCCGGATGGCTGCACGCGATCCTGTCCGGCCACAAGAAGGTCGCCGATGGCCTGTCGATCGCGGCACCGGTGTGCGTGCTGCTCTCGGCGCGCTCCGTTCCGCCGACACGCTGGTCCGAGGAGCTGACGTCGGTCGACTCCGTGCTCGTCGTCGACGACATCGCCCGCGCGGCGCTCCGGCTCGGCGCATCCGTCACTGTGGAGCGGATCGACGGCGCGCTGCACGACGTGTTCCTGTCCCGGCACGAGGCAAGGGAAGAGGCCTACCGACGACTCGAGCGCTGGGTCACCGGGTGGCGTGCGACCGGATGATCCGCGATCACACGTAGTGCATCGCGCGGGTGAGGCGCTCTGCCTCCGCCCCGTCGCCGCGCAGAACCGCCTCACGGAAGTCGACGTAGATCTGCAGCATCCGCTCCCGATCTTCTACCGGCACCGTCCAGTCGCGGAGATTGCGGAGGAGAGCCATGGAGTTCTCTTCGATCAACACGCAGTGCTGCACGTTGCCGCTGTGCTCTCCGAGGAACGCGAACACCGCCCAGCGCGTGTCGATCGTCAGGGTGCTGTCGGCGAGCGAGTCGTACATCTGCTCGATGAGTTCCGCGGCGTACTCCCGCTGCGGAACTGTGAGACGCGGCACGGCGAGCCTGGCGGCGATCCCGGCCTGGTATCCGCCGAACGCGAGGGACTGCGCGACGATGTCGGCCGTGACCTCAGTCACTTCGGTGTACCGGCTGGGGTACATCATCACCATGCCGAGGCGCTCGAGCCGCTGCAGTGCCTCCCGCACCGGCGTGCGTGAGACGTGGAGCTGTTCGGCGACGTCGAGGTCGCGGATCCGTTGCCCTGGTCCGAGCACGCCTTCGACGATCTGTCCGCCGATGTGGTGGAAGACTTCCTCGGCCAGGAGCTGCTTGCTCTCGCCGATGCTCTTCGATGCCATGTCGTCCATGGACTCCGCCCCCAAGTTGCACTCTTCTCCCGGACGCCCCGTGGTTCGACCCGGGAGGGCAACTACACCACACAACGCGCAGGAATCCAACACTCCACGCGCAAGCCCTCCGCCGCACAAATGCGTGCGAGCGGCGTACGGACTCGCGTGGGAGATTCGTATTCAAGCTCTCTGTGGCCGACGGGCGGGAAGCCCGCCGACCACAGACGACGCAGAGCGTGGAACCGCCGCGAACCCCGTCCCCACGGGGGGAGGCTCACAATCCCGAGAGCGCGAAACCGTTCGACGGCAGTGCGTCACGCGAGAAGCGCGTCGTCGGTCGCATCGAGAAGCGACCTCTCTCAGTGTCGATCACATTAACCGATATATCAGTATGCAATCCGTCATATGACAAAGTATTTCAGATCTACTGCGCGGGAGCGGTCCCCATTCGGGGCGGAGCGGGCTCTACCGGTAGTTGATGAACTGCAGGTCGACGTCGAGGTCGGAGCCCTTCAGCAGGGTGATCACCGACTGCAGGTCGTCGCGGCTCTTGGACTGCACACGCAGCTCGTCGCCCTGGATCTGGCTCTTCACGCCCTTGGGGCCTTCGTCGCGGATGATCTTGTTGATCTTCTTCGCGTTCTCGGACGAGATGCCGTCCTTGAGGGTGGAGACGATCCGGAAGAGCTTGCCGCTGGCGAACGGATCGCCGGACTCGAGGCTCTTCAGCGAGATGCCGCGACGCACGAGCTTCGACTGGTAGACGTCGAGCACGGCCTTGGCGCGCTCCTCGGAGTTCGCGATGATCAGCACCTGCTCGCCGCTCCACGCGATCGATGCCTCGGTGCCCTTGAAGTCGTAGCGCTGCTCGATCTCCTTGCGGGTCTGGTTGAGGGCGTTGTCCGCCTCCTGGTGATCCACTTTGGAGACGATGTCGAAGGAACTATCAGCCATAAGGAGAGTCTACCGAGCACGCGGTTTCGGTGAGCTCTTGGAAGCGCTTCCAGATCGTTCATCGGCGTGATTTCCGGTCACAGGTTGATATCGACGCTCGCGCTGATTGCGAAACGAGGCATTCTCGATGCATACTGTAAGCGCTTGCAGTACCTGCAGGCCCAACAGCACATCAGCACTGAGAGAGGCACACACCAATGAAGGTGAACAAGAGGGGCATCGTCGCCGCCGGCGCCATCGCCATCGTTTCGACTCTGACGCTCGCCGGCTGCGCCGGCGGAACCAGCGGAGGCGACTCGTCCGCTGAGAAGGGCGGCAAGCTCGTCGTCTGGGTCGACGCCGAGCGTGTCGACGCGCTGCAGGACGCCGCGGATTCGTACGAGGACAAGACCGGCGTGAAGGTCGAACTGACCGGCAAGTCGGTCGACGACATGAAGGACGACTTCATCCAGCAGGTGCCGACCGGCAAGGGCCCCGACATCGTCATGGGCGCTCACGACTGGCTCGGCGAGCTCTCCACCAACGGCGTCGTCGCTCCGCTCGAACTCGGCGACAGCTCCGAGGACTACCTGCCCGTCGCGCTCCAGGCAGCGACCTACGACGGCACCGTCTACATGCTCCCCTACGCGGTGGAGAACATCGCCGTGCTCCGCAACGCCGACCTCGTCCCCGAAGCTCCCACCAGCTTCGACGACATGGTGTCGAAGGGCACGTTCGTCGTCGAGCAGGGCGCAGAGGGCAACCCGTACCACCTGTACCCGTTCCAGACCGCCTTCGGTGCCCCCGTCTTCGGCACCGACGCATCGGGCAGCTACGATTCCGCCGACCTCCAGCTGGGCAGCGAGGGCGGGTTCGCCTTCGCTGACTGGCTCGCAGCTCAGGGCGCGGCCGGCACGCTGAACACCGACATCGACGGCGAGATCGCCAAGCAGCAGTTCCTCGACGGGACCGCGGCCTTCTGGCTGACCGGCCCGTGGAACGTCGGCGCTGCCGTCGACGCGGGCATCAACGTCGCGATCGACCCGATCCCCAGCCCGACGGCCGAGACGGCATCGCCGTTCGCCGGAGTGAAGGGCTTCTTCGTCAGCTCCGAGTCGAAGAACAAGGTCGCCGCGAACGACTTCCTGGTCAACTACATCGGTACCGAAGACGTGCAGCTCGCCCTGTTCAAGGCCGGCAACATCCTGCCCGCACTGACCGCGGCCGCCGACTCCGCAGCATCCGACGCGATCATCGCCGGCTTCCAGGCCGTGGGCGCGGATGCCGTTCCGATGCCGGCCATCCCGGCCATGGGTTCGGTGTGGGAGTTCTGGGGCGTCGCCGAAGCAGCCGTGATCAAGGGCCAGGACCCGAAGTCGACGTGGCAGAAGCTGGTCGACGACGTGACGACGGCGATCAAGTAGCCAGCCGATCACCGACTCTGCCGGGGCGGGCGTCTGACGCCCGTCCCGGCAGGATCATGACGAGGATGACATGACACAGACCGTTGAGCCCACCGCGCCCTCGACCAAGCGTCAGCGCCAGGCTGCCAAGCTCGCCGAGGCGGCATCCGGACCGATCGGCTGGATGCTGCTGAAGATCCTGCTCCTGGCCATCGTCGATGCGATCGCCCTCTATGCGGCGTTCGTGCTGTTCACCCACCGCGAATGGCTGATCCTCGGCGTCGTCGTCGTGGTCGCCGTCCTCGTCAACTACCTCTACTTCTCCCGCAAGCGCGTCGCGGCGAAATACCTGACGCCCGGCATCATCTTCCTCGTGCTGTTCCAGGTGTTCACGCTGCTCTACACCGGGTACATCGGCTTCACGAACTACGGCACCGGGCACAACGGCACCAAGGACCAGGCGATCTCCTCGCTCCTCGCCTCGGCGCAGGAGCGGGTCGAGGACTCGCCCACCTACCCTGTGACCGTGGTCGAGCAGTTCGGGTCGTACGGCCTCCTGGTGACGGATCCCGACACCGGCGACGCCCTGCTCGGAACTGCGGACCAGCCGCTGCAGGAGGTCGACGCCGAGTTCGAGGGCGGCCAGGCCGTCGCGGTGGAGGGCTGGACCACGCTGCCGCTCTCGACCGTGTTCACCCTCTCGGAAGAACTCGAGACCCTGGCGGTCCCGTTCAGCGACGACCCGAACGACGGGAGCCTTCGCGCACCCGACGGACAGAAGGGCTACCTGTACGTCTCGACACTCGAGATCGACGCGGATGCCGGCGCCATGACCGACACGCGCACCGGAACCGTCTACACCGACACCGGTGCCGGCGCCTTCACCTCTGAAGACGGCGAAGAGCTGCTGCCCGGTTGGCAGACGACCGTCGGCTTCGACAACTTCGTGCGCGCGGTCAGCGACGAAGCGATCCGCGGGCCGCTCATCTCCGTCACGATCTGGACGTTCGCGTTCGCGCTGATCTCGGTCGCATCGACGTTCTTCCTCGGGCTGCTGTTGGCGCTGGTCTTCAACAACACCCGAATGCGCTTCCGCAACGGCTACCGGATCATCATGATCCTCCCGTATGCGTTCCCCGCCTTCCTCTCGGCCCTGGTGTGGGCTGGCATGATGAACGAGAGCTTCGGCTTCATCAACCAGGTGCTCTTCGGCGGAGCATCCATTCCCTGGCTCACCGATCCGGTGCTGGCGAAGGTGTCGGTGCTGCTGGTGAACCTGTGGCTCGGATTCCCCTACATGTTCCTCGTGTGCATGGGGGCGCTGCAAGGCATCCCGGACGACGTGAACGAGGCGGCCGTGATGGACGGCGCGAACCCGTGGCAGGTCTTCCGCCGCATCAAGCTCCCTCTGCTCCTGGTGACGGTCGCACCCCTGCTGATCTCGTCGTTCGCGTTCAACTTCAACAACTTCAACCTGATCTACATGCTGACCAAGGGCGGCCCGCGCTTCAGCGACGTGGCGATCCCCGTCGGCCACACCGACATCCTGATCTCGATGGTCTACAAGGTGGCCTTCACCGGACAGACGCGCGACTACGGTCTGGCATCCGCGTTCACGATCCTGATCTTCATCGTGGTCGCGACGATCTCGATCATCAGCTTCCGCAAGACCAAGGCCCTCGAGGAGCTGAACTGACATGCGTACCGACAGCCCCGTCACCATCGAGCAGAGTCTCGCTCCTCGCCGCCGCAGCTTCGGCGCCTGGTTCGCCGACACCGGCTGGCGACACGTCATCGCGATCGTCGTGAGCATCTTCGCGCTGTTCCCACTGCTCTACGTGTTGTCGGCCTCGCTCAATCCTCGCGGCACCCTCACCGGATCGAACCAGCTCTTCTCGGCGATCGGCATCGACAGCTACGTGCGGATCCTCAGCGATCCGCAGAGTCCCTACGGTCTGTGGTTCCTGAACACCCTGCTCATCGCGAGCGTCACCGGCGCCGTCACGGTGTTCATCGGCGCCTGCGCGGCGTATGCCTTCTCCCGCATGCGCTTCGCCGGGCGCCGCGTGGGCCTCGTGACGATCGTCGTCGTCCAGATGTTCCCGCAGCTGCTCGCCGTGGTCGCGATCTTCCTCCTCATGTCGACGCTGGGGGACTGGTTCCCCGCGATCGGACTGAACACCCACACCGGGCTCATCCTGGTGTACCTCGGCGGCGCGCTCGGCGTGAACACCTACCTCATGTACGGGTTCTTCAACACGATCCCGAAGGAGATCGACGAGGCGGCGCGGATCGACGGCGCCGGTCACGCCCGCATCTTCTTCACGATCATCCTGCGCCTGGTCGCACCGATCCTCGCCGTCGTGGGACTCCTGTCGTTCATCGGAACGGTGAACGAGTACGTGATCGCCAGCGTGATGCTCGTCGATGTCGAGCAGCAGACCCTCGTCGTCGGTCTGACCAAGCTCGTCGCGAACCCTCGTTACGCGGACTGGTCGGCGTTCTCGGCGGGCGCGGTGATGGCGGCGATCCCGGTGATGATCCTGTTCCTGTTCCTGCAGAAGTACATCGTGGGCGGCCTCACGGCCGGAGCGACCAAGGGCTGATCCGAAGACCTGCGTCGACGCTCGTCAGCCGGCGGCAGCGTCGTCCGAGTTGCTTTCGCCGGATGCTGTGGGCCGCTGGCCCCCGCTGACGCTGCTCAGCACCTCATCCTGCACCGTCTCGAGCGCCATGCGCAGAGCCCCGTCGAGGACGGGGTTCTCGTCCAACGCCGACAGCACGACGGGCGGCCGGGCCACCACGATCGAGTGCAGGTGGTGCTGCACCAGGCTGCGGAGGCGTTCTCCCGCCGCGAGGGCGAAGTCGCCGGCGAGGACGATGAGGTCGGGGTCGACGACCGCGACCACGGCCGACAGGCCCAGCGCGAGGCGGCGAGCGGTCTCCTCGAGAGCGGCCACCGCGTCGGCGCTGTCGGTCGCCGCGGCCAGTCGCACCGCTGCGACCGGGGTGTCGGCGACGAAGCCGTGCTCGGCCAGGACCCGACCCAGCGCCGGGGCGCCCGCGAGCGCCTGCATGCCGCTCGCGCCGAACTCGTTGGCCTCGGCCTTCCCCGGTGCGCCAGGCAGCGGAAGGTCGGCGATCTCGCCCGCGCCGCCGGTCAGACCGCGGTGCACGCGGCCGCCGAACATCAGCCCCATGCCGATGCCGTCAGACACCCAGAGCACCACGAAGCTGTCGTGTGCGCCGGCGGCGCCGTGCGCCATCTCGGCGATGGCCACCAGATTGACGTCGTTCTCGATGGTCACCGGCGCGCCGATGCGCGCGCGCAGGGTCGCGGTCAGCCCGGAGCGCTGCCATCCGGGCAGATGAGAGGCGAAGCGGAGCCGGTCCGTCGTCGGGTCGATAGCACCCTGGATGCCGATGACCACCAGGTGAAGATCGGCAGGGTCGATGCCCAACGGGTCGCAGGCTCCGGCGAGGGCAGCGTGCACCCGCTCCGCAGGGTCGACCGCCTCGCCCTCGGGTGTCGGCAGCACGAACTCCCCGACGCGCTTGCCGGTGAAATCGGCGACGGCGGTCGCGATCCGCTCCGGGGTCACGTCCATCGCTGCCGTGTATGCGGCGGTCTCGTCGACCCGGAACAGCTCAGCGGCGCGACCGATCGCGCCGTCGCGATTGCCGTCGCTGAGCACCAGTCCGTTCTCGCGCAGCTGGGCGAGCAGGTGCGACGCGGTGGGCTTCGACACGGAGAGCTGCGCGGCGATCTCCGGGCGGCTCAGCGGTCCGCTGTCGAGCAGCAGTCGAAGAGCGGCGCGGGCGTTGATCGCACGGACGACGCTGGTTCCGGTCGGGGGAGTGGGCACGGTGTCCTCGGGAGTCGGAGTCGGGGTGTTCCGAATGCTATCGAACCAGCGGACGTCTTAATGCCAGGAGAACTGTCCGATTCGCCATTGCGTCGGCTGCCGCGCGGGGTGTATAACTCTTCGTAAAGAACATTTCCAAACTCGGAGTTCGACCTCATCGGAGGAATCATGCGTCAACGACGACCATTGCTCGGCTTGCTCATCGCCGCCATCGCGATACCCCTCACCGGGCTCGTGGCAGCGCCGGCGGCACTCACCGCGCAGGCGGCCGCGCCCACCCTGCGCGATCCCATCAAGCGCGAGATCGCCATGGAGATCATGATCTCCGCCGAGAACTCGGTGCTCGACTGGTACAACCGCTACGACTACCTCGAGGACATCGGCGACGAGCGCGGCTACACCGGCGGCATCGTCGGCTTCACCTCGGGCACGCACGACATGCTCATGCTGGTCGAGTACTACACGACCAAGGTGCCGGGGAACCCCCTGGCGAAGTACATCCCCGCTCTGCGGGCGGTCGACGGATCCGACTCGCACGCGGGCCTCGGCGCCCCGTTCGAGAGCGCATGGGCGGCCGAAGGCAAGAAGCCGGCGTTCCAGCAGGCGCAGCGCGATGAGGTCAACCGCCTCTACTTCAACCCCTCCGTGGATCAGGCCATCGCCGACGGGCTGAGCCCGCTCGGGCAGTTCATCTACTTCGACGCCATGGTCATGCACGGCGACTCCGGCTTCGAGACCATCCGCAACAACGCGAAGAAGAAGATCAAGACCCCCGCGACCGGGGGCAACGAGGCGGCATACCTCAAGGCCTACCTCGACGCTCGCGTCGTGGAGATGAAGAAGGAAGTGGCGCACGAGGACACCAGCCGCGTCGACACGGCGCAGCGGGTGTTCCTGAACGCGGGTAACTTCAACCTCGACCCGCCGCTGAAGTGGGCGGTCTACGGCGAGGACTTCCAGATCCTCTCCAACCCGACGCCGCGCTGGCCGGCCGACGGTGGGGGCGACCCCGAACCGGGCACCGGCACCGGCACGCTGATCTCCAAGAACCGCCCCGTCACCACCTCATCGGTGGAGGGCAGTGGGCTCGAGGGTGCCAAGGCCCTCGACGGCAACGCCACGACCCGCTGGGCGAGCGCCGCGGGCGTCGACCCGCAGTGGATCCGGGTGGATCTCGGCGCCGGCGCGACCGTGAACAAGGTCGCGCTCAAGTGGGAGGCCGCGTACGCGTCGAAGTACCGCGTCGAGACCTCGGCCGACGGCACGAACTGGACCACGATCGCCAACGAGACTGCGGGCAACGGAGGCTCCGACGAGTTCGCGAACCTCACCGGCACCGGCCGCTACCTGCGCATCTACGGCACGGCTCGCGGCACGACCTACGGGTACTCGCTGTTCGAGCTCGAGGTCTACGGCACGGCAGGGACCGACGGCGGCAACCCCGGCAACCCGACCGCGACCCTGATCTCGACGGGCAAGCCCACCACGACCTCGTCCTCCGAGGGTTCCGGCTTCGAAGGGGCCAAAGCCGTCGACGGCAACGCGACGAGCCGCTGGGCGAGCGTGGAAGGCGTCGATCCGCAGTGGATCCGGGTCGACCTCGGCACCGGTGCGACTGTCTCGAAGGTCGTGCTCAAGTGGGAGGCGGCCTACGCCAAGAAGTACACGGTCGACATCTCCGCAGACGGGACCACCTGGACGAACCTCGCGACCGAGGCGGCCGGCAACGGCGCGACCGACGAGTTCACCAACCTCACCGGCATCGGCCGCTATCTCCGCGTCAACGGCACGGCTCGCGGCACGGCCTACGGGTACTCGCTGTTCGAGCTCGAGGTGTACGGAGTCGCGGGCGGCGGGGGCAACCCCAACCCGGGCACGGGCGCCTTCACGGTGGTCGCCGCAGGCGACATCGCCGCACAGTGCTCGACCGCCAGCTCGAGCTGCAACCACTTCGCGACGGCCGCGCGGGCGCAGGCGATCAACCCGGCGTTCTACCTGACGATGGGTGACAACCAGTACGACGACGCTCACCTGTCCGACTTCCAGAACTACTACGACAAGTCGTGGGGCAAGTTCAAGAACAAGACGTACCCGATCCCGGGAAACCACGAGTCGTACGACACCGACTACGACGAGGAGACCGGCTACGGCGACGAGGCGGCCTACCGCCAGTACTTCGGCGCCCGCGCCACGCCTCAGGGCAAGATGTGGTACAGCTTCGACTACGGGAACTGGCACTTCATCGCGTTGAACTCGAACCGCTGGGACGAGTCGGAGCAGCTCTCGTGGCTGGATGCCGATCTCGCGGCGAACACCAAGCCGTGCACGGTGGCCTACTACCACGAGCCGCTGTTCAGCTCGGGTGACCACGGCAACACCCCGGCGAGCAAGCCGGCGTGGAACAAGCTGCAGGCCGCGGGTGTGGAGCTCGTGCTCAACGGGCACGACCACCTCTACGAGCGCTTCGCCCCGCAGAACTCGTCGGGCACGGCATCCGCCAGCGGGATCGTCGAGATCATCGGCGGCCTCGGCGGTGTCAACCAGACCGGTCTCGGTTCGGTCAAGCCGAACAGTCTCAAGCGCATCACCGACAAGTACGGTGTCGTGCAGCTCGACTTCACCGACACCGGCTTCACCTCCAAGTTCGTGGCGACCGACGGACAGGTGCTCGACACCAGCCCGACGTACACCTGCCACTGACGATGTACCTCGCCGGCAGTAAGACGCGGCAGGATGACGGCAGCTCGGCGACCCCCCTTGTGACGGGTCGCCGGGTTGCCGGCGTCGGAGGCACTGCGATCGCTCTGGGATCGGTGAGCCTGCTCACCGATCTCTCCTCGGAGATGATCACCGCAGTGCTGCCGCTGTACCTCGTGGTCGGACTGGGCATGACCCCGCTCCAGTTCGGCTTCCTCGACGGTCTCTACAACGGGGTGACCGCCTTCGTGCGGCTCCTCGGCGGACACGTCGCCGACCGCTGGTCGCAGCACAAGCTCGTGGCCGGCATCGGCTATGCGCTGTCAGCGATCTGCAAGCCGTTCCTCCTGCTCTCCGGAGCATCCACCACCGCTCTCTCCGCCACTCTCGCTGTGGACCGCATCGGCAAGGGGATCCGCACGGCCCCTCGCGACGCGCTCATCTCGCTCTCCGTCGACGACGCCCACCAGGGTCGCGCCTTCGGGGTGCACAGGGCGATGGACACGGCGGGCGCGCTGATGGGGCCGCTCGCGGCCTTCGCGCTGCTCTGGCTCGTGGCGGATGCCTTCGACGCGGTGTTCATCGTCAGCTTCTGCTTCGCGGTGCTCGGCGTGCTGGTGCTGATCGCGTTCGTGCCGGGACGTTCCTCCCTCCCCGTCGGAGGGCCGCGGCCGACGCTGCGCGAGACGGTCGGCATCCTGGCCGTGCCGAAGTTCCGCCGATTGCTGATCGCCGCGACGATCCTGGGCCTGGTCACCATCGGCGATGGCTTCCTGTATCTCGGCATCCAGGAGCGGCTCCAGTTCGACACGGCGTTCTTCCCCCTGCTTCCGCTGGGCAGTGCGCTCGTGTACCTGCTGCTCGCCGTGCCGATGGGGCGCCTGGCCGACCGCATCGGCCGACGGCTGCCGTTCCTGCTGGGCAACCTGGCTCTGCTCGGCGCGTACTCCACGCTCGTGCTGCCGCTCGACGGTCCCGTGCTCGTCGTGATGGTGCTGGGCCTGCTCGGGGTCTTCTACGCCGCGACCGACGGTGTGCTGATGGCGCTCGCGGGGCCGGACATCCCGCGCGAACGGCGCGCCGGCGGACTCGCCCTCCTGCAGACCGGGCAGGCGACGGGTCGGCTGTTCGCCGCCGTGCTGTTCGGGGCCGCCTGGACCCTCTGGGGGGTCGAGACCGCCCTGGTCGCGGCTGCCGTGGCGCTCCTGGTGGCGCTCGTCGTCGCGGCCCTGCTCATCCGCCCGGATTCCCGTGGCGTGCAGACGCCCGAGGGGGCGCCGCAGCTCGAAGAGGAGAACTCATGACCGGTGCGACGATGTCGGTGAAGAAGCGGATGCTGCTGGTCGGCGGTGCGGGTCTCGTGCTCGCCGCGGTCGGCATCGGCTACACCGTGGCGGCCGCGACCCGATCTCCCGCGAGTGCGTACGCTGCGGGCGAGGCGACTCCGGAGACGGATGCCGGACTCTACATCCGCTCCTCCGACGGCAGTGTCGTCGTGCAGGACGAATGGGATGCCGCGGGGGAGGGCACTCCGCCTCGTACGGGTACCGGATTGGGCTGCTTCCGCTTCTACGCCGCGGGGGACGCAGCCGTGTGCCTCAACCCCAAGAGCGCGTTCCAGCCCTTCACGACCGCCGAGATCCTCGACTCCGAGCTGCAGGTGACGCAGACGCTGGAGTTCCGTGGCGTGCCCAGCCGAGCGCGGGTGTCGCCGTCCGGTCGCATGATCGCATGGACGGTCTTCGTCACCGGAGACGACTACGCCGGCACGGACTTCTCCACGCGCACCGGGCTGCTCGACACCGAGACGGGGTACCTCGTCGACAGCATGGAGACCCTGCAGCTCTACATCGACGGCAAGCGGCACCGGGCGTCCGATGTGAACTACTGGGGCGTGACCTTCGCCGACGACAACCGGTTCTACGCGACGGTGGCCACCGGCGGGAAGACCTATCTGATCGAAGGGGACGTCGAGGCGTGGACGGCGAAGACGCTGCACGAGAACGTGGAGTGCCCGTCGCTCTCGCCCGACGGGACGAGGGTCGCCTTCAAGAAGCGCGTGAGCGAGGGTGTGGATGACCCGTGGCGCCTGTACGTCCTCGACCTCGCAACCATGGAGGAGACGGCGCTCGCCGAGGACCGCAATGTCGACGACCAGGCGGCGTGGCTCGACGACGGGACCGTCGCGTATGCCGTCGGCGAGGACGTGTACTCGGTGCCCGCCGACGGGTCAGGCGAGTCGGTGTTGATCGCTCCGGATGCCGCGACTCCCGTGCTGGTCGCTCCCTGACGGGGCGAGATCGCCGGCTCGGCCCGTCAGGGCGAGTCGGCGGATGGCGGTAACGTGCGTCGCATGCTACCTTGTGATGCATGACAGCTGACGTCGGAGCGCAGATGCGCAAGGGAGTGGTCGAGTACTGCGTGCTCGGCCTTCTCGCGCGTGAACCGATGTACGGCTGGCAGCTGGCCGACGCGCTCACCCGCGCCGGCCTCATCGCCAGCATCGGAACGCTCTACCCCCTGCTCGGCCGACTCCGCGACAACGGGTGGGTCAGCACGTTCGACCTGCCCTCCGAGAGCGGACCGGTGCGCAAGTACTACCGCCTCACGGATGTCGGGACCGAGCAGCTCGAGCGCTTCCGCGTGCAATGGACCCCATTCGCCCGTGTCGTCACGGGCATCGTCGGAGAGGGACGACCATGACAGAGACCACCGCCGAAGAGCTGCGCGACGAGTACCTCGCACGGCTCGACGAGGCAATGCGAGGACTCCCGCACGGAGTCGCCTCCGACATCCGCGGAGGCATCGTCGAGGAGCTCGAAGGGCTCGACGCCCATGAGACGGCCGCCCGGATCGCCCACCTGGGAGACCCGATCGACATTGCGAGAGAAGCGCAGGACGAGGTGCCGCCCGCGCCCGCGTACGTCGTGGCGACGCCGGTGGCCGCTCCTGCGGCCCCGCGCCCGCCGGCGACCGGCACACGCGGCTTCGCGATCACCGCGGCGCTGACCCTGAGTTTCGGTGGCATCGTGCTGCCCGTGCTGGGCTGGTTCGTCGGGGCGGCGCTCGTCTGCTTCAGCCCGCTCTGGAAGACCTGGGAGAAGGTCACGGCCATCGTCGTGCCCTTCGTCCTCTTCACGGTCTCTGCGGTGCTGGTGATGACGATGACCGGCTTCGCGAGCTCCAGCAGCGGCAGCTCCTCCGGCACCGGCGCGGGTCCCGAGGCGATGAACCCTCTGGTGCCCGCGTGGTATGACCTGATCTGGTTCGGCGTGATGGTGCTCGGTGCGCTGCTCATCCCGGCATCCGGTCTGTGGCTGCTCTGGCGGTTGCGGGGTCGTGCCGCGCGCTGACCGGCGTTGCGCCCGGCCTGCGCAGCGCGCTCGTCGTACCGTGGAGGCATGGCACGGATCGCGGGACGAAACCTCGGGTTCAGCTGGTTCGTCGGTGTGATCTGCGCGGGCATCATCGGCGGCCTGCTCTGGCTGTCGCTGCCCATGCTCCCCTTCCTCGCCGAGTTCGCCGGAGATGCGCTGCGCAGCGCGCTTCCCTGACGAGAGCCGCCTCACGGCGACCGGAGGCCGGCCAGAGCGGGGCGTATGGCGACACGTCGGCACGCCTCCCTGAACGGCCGCACCCCCGGCGGTAGCCTGCACACTGCAGACATCCGATGAGAGGCGCACCCCATGAGTGACCCCGAGGTTCCCAGGCCCGAGAAGCCGGAAGACGTCGACGACGTCGTCGGCAGTGCGAACGCCGGCCTCGACGCCGCCGCCGCCGCGGGTGCGGACGTTCCCGGCGCGGCCGCCGATGCCCCGGCGAGCACGCCGGTAGACCCTGATCTCGCCGCGTTCGAAGAGGCCGAGCGGGAGCACCCCGGCTTGTTCTCCTCCGCGACTCCCGCCGCATCGACGACGCCGACCGAGGCGAGCGACCGATACGCCGACGCCGACGCGACAGCCGTCTTCTCCGCTCCGGCGGCCGATGAGTACCGCGCCCCCGCCGACGACCAGTACCGCGCCCCTGTCGCCCGCGACTACGAGGACTCGACGGTGGCGGGCAGCGCCTACGGCGCGACGCCCGACGACACCGAGACGCGCATCGTCCCGTCCGAGCCGCTGATCGCCGCGACCTCGCAGGCACCGCAGCCGATCTTCGTGCAGGCTCCTGAGCCGCCGCGAGACCGCGGCAACCGCGGCACGGCCGGTGCGATCGGGCTCCTCGCGACGGTCGTCTTCGCCGTCCTCTACCTCGGTGCCACGCTCGGCCTGGCAGCACTCGCCGGTGACGTGACGGGCGAGAACATCGGCGAGGCCGTGGTCGCTCCGCTCGTCACCTGGGGCTTCTGGACGCCGGTCGTCGTCTTCTTCCTCGGATTCTGGCTGCTCGGGGCGATCATCAACCGCGGACGCTGGGGACTCTGGGTGGTCTTCGGCATCCTCGTCGGAGCCATCGCCTACGCCGGGAACATTCTCGGCCAGCTCTTCGAAGCACCGTTCTGGAAGCTCACCTCGGCCCAGGGGCTCGAGCTCGTCGGAACCCAACTGCTGGCTCCGCTGGCGATCGCCGCGTTCGTCTTCGCGCGCGAGCTGACCATCTGGTTCGGTGCCTGGGTGGCGCGCAACGGCGCCCGCAAGACCGAGCAGAACGCCGAGGCGCAGCGTGAATACGAGCGCACCCTCGAAGCCGGTCCGACCCTGGCGAGATAATCACGCCCTCCACCACGCCGAACCCCCGCGGGCCTGAGTCCGCGGGGGTTTCGGCTGTCCTGGCGGTGGTGCTCGCCACTGTCGGCTTCTTCGCACTCGCGGTCTTCGGGCTGGGAGGCGTGAGCGTGATGACGGATGCCGACATCATCGCGGTACCCGGCCTCGGGCCGGGACCGGGGGTCACCGGGATGCTGGCCGCGGTCATCGGCTTCGCCCTCATGCTGTGGTCGTCGCTCCGGCGCGGGCATCCGTCGTTCCTCGCCACGATCGCGATCGCTCTCGTCGCAGGTCTCGCGCATCTCGGGGGAGTGTGGGGCGCGGTCCTCGTCGGCTCCGGCAACGGTGTGATCGCCACGGCGGTCGCCGGCGACCTCGTCCGCGGCGGTGCGAGCGCCGTGCTGGTGCTGGCCGCCGCGATCGCCGCGTGGGGCGGTATCGCGCTGCGGCGCACGCGCGCCGAGCAGCCACGCTGGCCGTGGGAGCGCGACGAAGAGGAGTGACGCCCCGCCGTGACGCGGGAAATCGCGGCGGCGGCGGGCGACGCGCCGTACGCTGGTGGGGTGGAGCGCTCATTGGAGACGCAGGTCGACCAGGCCGTCGAGGCCTGGCTGCGCTGGGTGCCGCGCTGGGAGCCGGCGACTCATCGTGGTCGCGTCGCGCCCTGCCGTCGCTGCCTGGGGTCGCCGATCCTCTCCGCCGCAGGGATCGGCGCCAATACCCCGCACGGTGTGCAGCACGGACTCTCGACGCGGATGAAGACGATCGTCGATCACGCCGTCGCCGACTACACCGCCCGCAATCTCCCGATGCTGCAGCGCGAACTGGATCAGCAGGCGGCTCGCAATCGCGCGCGCAGCTACCGCCCGGCGGAGAATCTCGAGCCGGAGTTCGATGGCCTGCCGCTTGACCCGGAGCCCGTTCCTGGCGCGCCTTTCCTCTTCACGATCGCCGGGATGGCCGATGAGGCCGCCGAGGAGCTTCCGCCCCTCCCGCCGCTGACGGAGGAGGCCAAGGTCGCCCTGCGGCAGGAGGTCGCACTCGCCGACGAGTATGCGAACATGGTCGGCCGCGAGATCTGCGGCATCCTGCTGCGCCATCGGCTGTACATCCAGGCCGCCATCTCGCAGCACATCGAGCCGCAGATCGAGGCGCTGCTGGCGGAGCTCACGCAGTCCCTCGATTCGCCGTTCGACCCCGAGGCCCCGTAGCCTGCGCCATCCGTCCCCATTTGACCGTCAGGTTACGCGGCATTACACTTGGTCAGGTGTGTGCACGTCTTGACGTGCGCACCGGGCGTCGGCACCTTGCCGGTCCGCCTCCACGGCATACCCACCACACAAAAAGCGCGCCGATTCCGGCGTGCCGGTGGGGCATGATGTGAAACCCATCACGCTGTCACCGTGCAGCACTATGAGGAGAGAACGTGCCAACCATTCAGCAGTTGGTTCGCAAGGGTCGCTCGCCGAAGGTCACCAAGACCAAGACGCCCGCCCTGAAGTCGAACCCGCAGCAGGCCGGGGTATGCACCCGCGTCTACACCACCACCCCGAAGAAGCCGAACTCGGCGATGCGCAAGGTCGCTCGTGTGAAGCTCCGCAACGGGACCGAGGTCACGGCCTACATCCCCGGTGAGGGCCACAACCTGCAGGAGCACTCGCTGGTGCTCGTCCGCGGCGGTCGTGTCAAGGACCTCCCCGGTGTGCGTTACAAGATCGTCCGCGGCGCCCTGGACACCCAGGCTGTCAAGAACCGTAAGCAGGCTCGTTCCCGCTACGGCGCGAAGAAGGGTTGAGTTAGATGCCTCGTAAGGGTCCCGCCCCCAAGCGCCCCGTGGTCAACGACCCGGTATACGGCGCGCCGATCGTCACCTCGCTGGTGAACAAGATCCTCGTCGACGGCAAGAAGTCGATCGCCGAGGCCATCGTCTACGGCGCCCTCAGCGGTGTCGAGGCGAAGAACGGCGGCCAGGACGCCGTCGCCACCCTGAAGAAGGCGCTCGACAACGTGCGCCCGACTCTCGAGGTCCGCAGCCGTCGCGTCGGTGGCTCGACCTACCAGGTGCCGATCGAAGTCAAGCCGCACCGCGCGAACACCCTCGCGCTGCGCTGGCTCGTGAGCTACGCCAAGGGTCGTCGTGAGAAGACGATGACCGAGCGTCTCCAGAACGAGATCCTCGACGCGTCGAACGGCCTGGGAGCCGCGGTCAAGCGCCGCGAGGACACCCACAAGATGGCCGAGTCGAACCGCGCGTTCGCTCACTACCGCTGGTAAACACTTCGCCCGCTCCCGGCCGAGCGCCGGGAGCGGGCACCCCCTCCGCGCAGTACCCCTGCACGAAAAGATAAGGACACTCCTGTGGCACAAGACGTGCTCACCGACCTGAGCAAGGTCCGCAACATCGGCATCATGGCGCACATCGATGCCGGCAAGACGACGACGACCGAGCGCATCCTGTTCTACACGGGCGTCAACCACAAGCTCGGCGAGACGCACGATGGCGCCTCGACCACCGACTGGATGGAACAGGAGAAGGAGCGCGGCATCACGATCACGTCTGCCGCCGTGACCTGCTACTGGGACAAGAACCAGATCAACATCATCGACACCCCCGGTCACGTGGACTTCACGGTCGAGGTGGAGCGCTCGCTCCGCGTCCTCGACGGTGCCGTCGCCGTCTTCGACGGCAAGGAGGGCGTCGAGCCCCAGTCCGAGACCGTGTGGCGTCAGGCCGACAAGTACAACGTCCCCCGTATCTGCTTCGTCAACAAGATGGACAAGCTCGGCGCGGACTTCTACTTCACGGTCGACACGATCATCAACCGTCTCGGCGCCAAGCCGCTGGTCATCCAGCTGCCCATCGGTGCGGAGAACGACTTCATCGGTGTCGTCGACCTCGTCGAGATGCGTGCGCTCGTCTGGGCGGGTGACTCCAAGGGTGATGTGACCATGGGAGCCTCCTACGACATCCAGGAGATCCCGGCCGACCTCAAGGAGAAGGCCGACGAGTACCGTCAGACCCTCCTCGAGACCGTCGCCGAGACCGACGACGCGCTGCTCGAGAAGTTCTTCGGTGGCGAGGAGCTCACGGTCGCCGAGATCAAGGGCGCGATCCGCAAGCTCACCGTCGCTTCCGAGATCTACCCGGTCCTCTGCGGCTCGGCGTTCAAGAACCGCGGCGTGCAGCCGATGCTCGACGCTGTCGTGGACTACCTCCCGAACCCGCTCGACGTGGGCTCGATCGAGGCGCACGACCCCAAGGACTACGACACGATCATCGAGCGTCACCCCGACGCGAAGGACCCGTTCGCGGCTCTCGCGTTCAAGGTCGCGGTGCACCCGTTCTTCGGTCGTCTGACCTACGTCCGCGTCTACTCGGGTCACCTCGACTCCGGCGCGCCGGTCATCAACTCGACCAAGGGCAAGAAGGAGCGCATCGGGAAGATCTTCCAGATGCACGCCAACAAGGAGATCCCGGTCCCCTCGGTCACCGCCGGCAACATCTACGCGGTCATCGGTCTGAAGGACACCACCACCGGTGACACCCTGACCGACCCGGCCCACCCGGTCGTCCTCGAATCGATGACGTTCCCGGAGCCGGTGATCGAGGTCGCCATCGAGCCGAAGACCAAGGCCGACCAGGAGAAGCTGGGTGTCGCCATCCAGAAGCTCGCTGAGGAGGACCCGACCTTCCGCACGGAGCTCAACCCCGAGACCGGTCAGACGACCATCAAGGGCATGGGCGAGCTGCACCTCGACATCCTCGTCGACCGCATGAAGCGCGAGTTCAACGTCGAGGCGAACGTCGGCAAGCCCCAGGTGGCCTACCGCGAGACGATCAAGAAGGCCGTCGAGAAGCACGACTACACGCACAAGAAGCAGACCGGTGGTTCGGGTCAGTTCGCGAAGATCCAGTTCACCATCGAGCCGCTGGACCTGGACTCCGAGAAGACCTACGAGTTCGTGAACGCCGTCACCGGTGGTCGCATCCCGCGTGAGTACATCGGCTCGATCGATGCCGGTTTCCAGGACGGGATGAACGTCGGCGTGCTCGCCGGCTACCCGATCGTCGGCGTGAAGGCGACCATCGTCGATGGTGCCGCTCACGACGTCGACTCCTCGGAGATGGCGTTCAAGATCGCTGGTTCCATGGGATTCAAGGAAGCTCTTCGTCGGGCGAACCCCGTGCTCCTCGAGCCGCTGATGGCGGTCGAGGTGCGTACTCCTGAGGAGTACATGGGCGACGTCATCGGCGACCTGAACTCGCGTCGTGGCCAGATCCAGTCGATGGAGGACGCCGCCGGCGTCAAGGTCGTCCGTGCGCACGTCCCGCTGTCCGAGATGTTCGGCTACATCGGCGACCTGCGCTCGAAGACCTCGGGTCGCGCCGTGTACTCGATGGAGTTCAACAGCTACGCTGAGGTTCCCCGCGCGGTGGCCGACGAGATCGTCCAGAAGCACCAGGGCGGCGAGTAGTCATCTTCCTGGGAGTCGGGTTACTCCTGAGCCTGTCGAAGGGCCGGCTCCCAGGTCCCCTACAACTTCACATTCCCTCTCTACTAAACTGAGATTCACACCCGTAGAGAACCGGTCGCAAACCAGTGCCCGGCAACCTCTACATGACGTCCTGAGGAGGACCTAGTGGCTAAGGCCAAGTTCGAGCGGACCAAGCCGCACGTCAACATCGGAACCATCGGTCACGTTGACCACGGCAAGACCACGCTCTCCGCAGCGATCTCGAAGGTGCTTGCTGACAAGTTCCCGTCTGACACCAACGTGCAGCGCGACTTCGCTTCCATCGACTCGGCGCCGGAAGAGCGCCAGCGTGGAATCACCATCAACATCTCGCACATCGAGTACGAGACCCCCAAGCGCCACTACGCGCACGTTGACGCCCCCGGCCACGCCGACTACGTCAAGAACATGATCACCGGTGCTGCTCAGATGGACGGCGCGATCCTCGTGGTCGCCGCCACCGACGGCCCGATGGCTCAGACGCGTGAGCACGTTCTGCTCGCCAAGCAGGTCGGCGTGCCGTACCTGCTGGTCGCGCTGAACAAGGCCGACATGGTCGACGACGAAGAGATCCTGGAGCTCGTCGAGCTCGAGGTCTCCGAGCTGCTCGCCTCGCAGGGCTTCGCTGAGGACGCTCCTGTCGTGCGTGTCTCCGCTCTCAAGGCCCTCGAGGGCGACGAGAAGTGGACGCAGTCGATCCTCGACCTCATGGAGGCCGTCGACGAGCACGTTCCGGACCCCGTGCGCGACAAGGACAAGCCGTTCCTGATGCCGGTCGAGGACGTCTTCACGATCACCGGTCGTGGAACCGTCGTCACGGGCCGCGCCGAGCGTGGCACGCTGGCCATCAACTCCGAGGTCGAGATCGTCGGACTGCGTCCGACCGTCAAGACCACGGTCACGGGTATCGAGATGTTCCACAAGCAGCTCGACGAGGCATGGGCCGGCGAGAACTGCGGTCTCCTGCTCCGTGGCACGAAGCGTGAGGACGTCGAGCGCGGTCAGGTCATCGTCAAGCCGGGTTCGGTCACGCCGCACACCGACTTCGCGGGCACCGCGTACATCCTGTCCAAGGACGAGGGTGGGCGTCACAACCCCTTCTACACGAACTACCGCCCGCAGTTCTACTTCCGCACCACCGACGTCACCGGCGTCATCACGCTGCCCGAGGGCACCGAGATGGTCATGCCCGGCGACACCACTGACGTGACGGTCGAGCTGATCCAGCCGATCGCCATGGAAGAGGGCCTCGGCTTCGCCATCCGTGAGGGTGGACGCACCGTCGGCGCCGGTACGGTCACGAAGATCATCAAGTAAGCATCTGCTTCCTCGCAGAGGGGTCGGACCTTCGGGTCCGGCCCCTCTGTCGTTAACGCGACGACGCAGAGGTTCCGTTTCCCCGTGCGTGCGGGCACAATGAGTGGAGTCGGCCGCACTGGGCCGGCAGCACACACCTCAGAAGGGGACATCATGGGCATCGAGGACGCGGTCAACAAGGGCAAGGACCTGTACGAGCAGAACAAGGACAAGATCGCCGAGGCCGTCAAGAGCGACCAGGCCGAGGACATCAGCGACAAGGTCCTCGACGGCGTCGCGGACTTCGCGAAGAAGATCGCTCCCGGTGCGGCCGACAAGATCGACGAGATCCGCGACGGAGCCGACAAGGCTGTCGGCAACGAGTAGTCCTCGACGCAGACTCGAGCGGCGGTCCACCTCACGGTGGGCCGCCGCTTTTTGCTTGCAACCGATATTCCGGTCGTGCGGACTCGCGTTCGGTGCCTCGGACCACGTAGGATGTTCGAGACCGCCTGGGGATCTTGCGGTCGGGGAATGCCGAAGGGGTTCGGCTCCCGAAACACGCGGGTTCCGCGTACAAACTGGGGATAAGCGATCTTGGGGATCATCGTGCGACGCGCGCACTCTGTGCGCCTGAGCGTCTCCCTGCCTGCGCGGCGGGTTCTCCGCCGCGCCCTCGATCGAGGATTCCGGCGTCCCTTCACGCCGGCATCTTCGCGTTCGGTGTGCCCCCTCGCACTGAACGTCCTCCCCAAGCGGGGCGAGGCATGGGGATGCCTCGCCCCGCTCTCCTCCGCTTTCTGACCCGCGTGCGGCCGTTTCCGGCGGTCCCGCGGAGGGCGCGACACGCCCGGGTTTGCAGAAGTGAAATCAGGCATGGCAGAATAGACAGGTTCGATATTCCGTCTCCGCTGTGCGTGTGACGGATCACTGCCAGGGCAGTGCATAGACGGCGCCTCCTCCGGGACGGTGCAGGGTTCTAGGCCGCGGGTAGCAGGACAAATCCCCGACACCTTCTTCCGAGAAGGTTCGCCGTGCGCGGCGGAGGTCGGCATCCGCACGTCCTCGACGTGCGGCTGACACAAGAACAGTGGTGCAACAGATCGACTCGCAAGAGCCGTTCGAGTGCCGAAGGCGCGAACAGCGCCGACGTGCGTCCAATGCCCCTGGGTCACCCGGCCCAGGTCGGTAAGACGCTTAAAGAGAGTGAGCAGACAATGGCGGGACAGAAAATCCGCATTCGCCTGAAGTCGTATGACCATGAGGTCATCGACTCGTCGGCACGCAAGATCGTCGACACCGTGACCCGTGCGGGCGCGACCGTCGTCGGACCCGTGCCGCTTCCGACCGAGAAGAACGTCGTGTGCGTCATCCGGTCGCCGCACAAGTACAAGGACAGCCGCGAGCACTTCGAGATGCGCACCCACAAGCGTCTGATCGACATCGTCGACCCGACGCCCAAGGCCGTCGACTCGCTGATGCGCCTCGACCTTCCTGCCGATGTCAACATCGAGATCAAGCTCTGAGGCCCGGCATGGTTGACATCAACTCCAAGATCTCCAAGGGAATGCTGGGCACCAAGCTCGGTATGACCCAGGTGTGGAACGAGAGCGGCAAGCTCATTCCCGTCACCGTCATCGAACTCGCCCCCAACGTGGTCACGCAGGTTCGTACCCCCGAGAAGGACGGCTACAACGCCGTGCAGATCGCGTACGGCCAGATCGACCCGCGCAAGGTGAACCAGCCCCTCACGGCTCACTTCGAGGCAGCCGGCGTCACGCCGCGTCGCCACGTCACCGAGATCCGTACGGCTGACGCTGCTGACTACTCACTCGGTCAGGAGCTCACGGTCGACGGCACGTTCGAAGCCGGCCAGCTCGTCGACGTCGTCGGCACGAGCAAGGGCAAGGGCTTCGCCGGTGTCATGAAGCGTCACAACTTCAAGGGCGTCTCGGCATCGCACGGTTCGCACCGCAACCACCGCAAGCCCGGCTCCATCGGCGCATCGTCGACCCCGAGCCGCGTCTTCAAGGGCATGCGCATGGCCGGCCGTATGGGTGGCGAGCGCGTGACCGTCCTCAACCTCACGGTGCACGCCGTCGACATCGAGAAGGGTCTGCTGCTCGTCAAGGGCGCCGTCCCCGGTGCTCGTGGCCGCATCGTCTACGTCCGCAACGCAGTGAAGGGTGCCTGAACATGGCTGACTCCACTCTCGCGCTCGACGTCCTCAAGGCAGACGGCAAGAAGGCAGGCTCCATCGAGCTTCCCGCCGCTCTGTTCGACGTCAAGACGAACATCCCGCTCATCCACCAGGTCGTCGTCGCACAGCTCGCTGCGGCTCGTCAGGGAACCCACTCGACCAAGCGTCGTGGTGAGGTCTCCGGTGCAGGCCGCAAGCCCTTCAAGCAGAAGGGCACGGGTAACGCCCGCCAGGGCTCGATCCGCGCGCCGCACATGACCGGCGGTGGCATCGTCCACGGCCCGAAGCCGCGTGACTACTCGCAGCGCACGCCCAAGAAGATGATCGCCGCCGCCCTCCTGGGTGCGCTCAGCGACCGCTTCCGCGGCGACCGCATCCACGCCATCGAGTCCTTCGGGATCGACGGTGCGCCTTCGACCAAGACCGCGGTGAGCTTCCTCACCAACGTCGTGTCGTCGAAGAACGTGCTCGTCGTGATCGAGCGCAACGACGACGTGACGCTGAAGAGCATTCGCAACCTGTCGAACCTGCACGTGCTGACGTTCGACCAGCTCAACGCCTACGACGTGCTCGTCTCTGACGACATCGTCTTCACCCAGGCCGCTCTCGAGGGCTTCGTCGCCTGGAAGACCGGCGCCAACCAGGAGGTCTCCGCATGAGCGAGCAGGCATCTGTTCTCCAGACGGCCCTGAACAAGGACCCGCGCGACATCATCCTGAAGCCGGTCGTGTCCGAGAAGAGCTACGGGCTCATCGACGAAGGCAAGTACACCTTCCTCGTCGACCCGCGCGCTTCGAAGACCGAGATCAAGCTCGCCATCGAGAAGATCTTCGGCGTCAAGGTCGCTGGGGTCAACACCCTCAACCGCGTCGGCAAGGCTCGCCGCACCCGCTTCGGCACCGGCAAGCGCAAGGACACCAAGCGCGCCATCGTCACCCTGAAATCGGGCACCATCGACATCTTCACGGCAATCGGCTGATCCGGGGGATAAGGACAATAATGGCTATTCGCAAGTACAAGCCCACGACCCCGGGCCGTCGCGGCTCGTCGGTGGCTGACTTCGCCGAGATCACCCGATCGACGCCGGAGAAGTCGCTGCTGCGCCCGCTCTCGAAGACCGGTGGTCGCAACAACCAGGGCCGTATCACGACCCGTCACATCGGTGGTGGCCACAAGCGCCAGTACCGCGTCATCGACTTCCGTCGCAATGACAAGGACGGCGTGGACGCCCGTGTCGCTCACATCGAGTACGACCCCAACCGCACCGCGCGCATCGCGCTGCTGCACTACTTCGACGGCGAGAAGCGCTACATCCTCGCGCCGGCGAAGCTGAAGCAGGGCGACGTCGTCGAGTCGGGTGCCGGGGCGGACATCAAGCCGGGCAACAACCTCCCGCTGAAGAACATCCCGACGGGTACCGTCATCCACGCGATCGAGCTCCGCCCCGGTGGCGGCGCGAAGATGGCTCGTTCGGCGGGCGCCTCCGTGCGTCTCGTCGCGAAGGACGGCAACTTCGCCCAGCTGCGTCTGCCCTCGGGCGAGATCCGCAACGTCGATGCGCGCTGCCGCGCGACCATCGGCGAGGTCGGCAACGCCGAGCAGTCGAACATCAACTGGGGTAAGGCCGGCCGCATGCGCTGGAAGGGCGTCCGCCCGACCGTGCGTGGTGTCGCCATGAACCCGGTCGACCACCCGCACGGTGGTGGAGAGGGCAAGACGTCCGGTGGACGTCACCCCGTCACCCCCTGGGGCCAGGCTGAGGGTCGTACCCGTCACGCCAACAAGGAAAGCGACAAGTACATCGTGCGTCGTCGTAACGCCGGCAAGAAGCGTAAGTAGGAGTAAGAGAAGATGCCTCGCAGTCTAAGAAGGGCCCCTTCGTCGACGATCACCTGCTTCGCAAGGTGGTCGTGCAGAACGAAGCCGGTACCAAGAACGTCATCAAGACCTGGTCTCGCCGGTCCATGATCATCCCGGCAATGCTGGGTCACACGATCGCGGTCCACGACGGACGCAAGCACATTCCTGTGTTCGTGTCCGAGACCATGGTCGGTCACAAGCTGGGCGAGTTCGCGCCCACCCGCACCTTCCGCGGCCACGAGAAGGACGACAAGAAGGGGCGGCGCCGCTAATGGTCGAATCGATCGCACGCGTGCGACACATCCGCGTGACCCCTCAGAAGGCTCGTCGTGTCGTCGCGCTCATCAAGGGCAAGCAGGCCCAGGAGGCTCTCGCGATCCTGAAGTTCGCACAGCAGAGCGCCAGTGAGCCGATCTACAAGCTTGTCGCGTCGGCCATGGCCAACGCGCAGGTCAAGGCGGATCGCGACGGCGAGTTCCTCGACGAGCAGGACCTGTACGTGGCTAACGCCTACGTCGACGAGGGCACGACGCTCAAGCGTTTCCAGCCCCGTGCACAGGGTCGCGCTTTCCAGATCAAGAAGCGCACGAGCCACATCACGGTCGTGCTCTCGACGCCTGAGGCGGCTCCGGCCGCTGCGGGCGACAGCAAGAAGAAGGCGAGCAAGTAATGGGACAGAAGGTAAACCCGTACGGCTTCCGCCTCGGCATCACGACGGACCACGTCTCGCGTTGGTTCTCTGACTCGACGAAGCCGGGTCAGCGTTACGCCGACTACGTGGCCGAAGACATCAAGATCCGCAACCTGCTCAAGACGCAGCTCGACCGCGCCGGTGTCTCGAACATCGAGATCGAGCGCACCCGTGACCGCGTCCGCGTCGACATCCACACCGCCCGTCCGGGCATCGTGATCGGTCGTCGTGGAGCCGAGGCCGAGCGCATCCGCGGCGACCTCGAGAAGCTCTCGGGCAAGCAGATCCAGCTGAACATCCTCGAGGTCAAGAACCCCGAGGCTGACGCTCAGCTCGTCGCACAGGGCGTCGCCGAGCAGCTTTCTGCTCGTGTGGCTTTCCGTCGTGCGATGCGCAAGGGCATGCAGGGTGCGCAGCGCGCAGGCGCCAAGGGCATCCGCATCCAGGTCGCCGGCCGTCTCGGCGGCGCCGAGATGAGCCGGTCGGAGTTCTACCGCGAGGGTCGTGTGCCGCTGCACACGCTTCGTGCGAACATCGACTACGGCTTCTACGAGGCGAAGACCACCTTCGGCCGCATCGGCGTGAAGGTCTGGATCTACAAGGGCGACCTCACCGCGAAGGAGCTCGCTCGCGAGCAGGCCAACGCACCCAAGGCTCGTCGTGACGACCGTGGTGGCGACCGTCGTCGTGCCCCGCGCAACGAGGCACCTGTTGCAGAAGGAGCGTCTGCCTGATGCTTATTCCCCGCAAGGTCAAGTACCGCAAGCAGCATCACCCCAAGCGTGATGGTGCGGCTACCGGTGGCACGAAGGTCTCCTTCGGCGAGTTCGGCATCCAGGCTCTGACGCCTGCGTATGTGACGAACCGTCAGATCGAGTCCGCTCGTATCGCGATGACCCGTCACATCAAGCGTGGCGGCAAGGTGTGGATCAACATCTACCCGGACCGTCCGCTCACCAAGAAGCCTGCCGAAACCCGCATGGGTTCCGGTAAGGGTTCGCCGGAGTGGTGGGTCGCCAACGTCAAGCCGGGCCGCGTCCTCTTCGAGGTCGCGGGTGTCGACGAGCAGCTCGCTCGTGAGGCACTGACCCGAGCAATTCACAAGCTGCCGCTCAAGGCACGCATCATCAAGCGCGAGGAGGGCGACGCGTAATGGCGATCGGCACCAAGGAGCTCGCTCCGGCAGAGCTCGACACGTTCGAAGACCAGCGCCTCGTTGAGGAGCTGCGTAAGGCCAAGGAGGAGCTGTTCAACCTCCGTTTCCAGTCGGCCACCGGCCAGCTGGAGAGCCACGGCCGCATCCGCGCCGTCAAGCGCGACATCGCGCGCCTCTACACCGTGATCCGCGAACGCGAGCTGGGCATCCGTGCGACGCCCGCTCCGGTCGAGGCTCCGGCCAAGAAGGCGACCAAGTCGAAGGCGAAGAAAGCGGATGCCGCTGACGACGCCGTGAAGGAAGAGGCTGAGTGATGGCCACCAAGAAGGAAGCGACTGTGGAGACGCAGGCCGCAGGACACGAGTCGTCCGCACATGACGTGCGCGACGAGGCGGCCCGCGGTTACCGCAAGACCCGTCGCGGCTATGTCGTCAGCGACAAGATGGACAAGACCATCGTGGTCGAGGTCGAAGACCGCGTGAAGCACCCGCTTTACGGCAAGGTCATCCGCCGCACCTCGAAGGTCAAGGCGCACGATGAGGCGAACACCGCCGGCATCGGCGACCTGGTCCTGATCAACGAGACCCGCCCGCTCAGCGCCACGAAGCGCTGGCGTCTGGTGGAGATTCTGGAGAAGGCCAAGTGATCCAGCAGGAGTCCCGCCTCAAGGTCGCCGACAACACCGGCGCCAAGGAACTGCTCACCATCCGTGTTCTCGGCGGCTCCAAGCGCCGTTACGCGGGGCTGGGCGACACCATCGTCGCGACTGTCAAGGACGCGATCCCGGGCGGCAACGTCAAGAAGGGCGACGTCGTCAAGGCGGTCATCGTCCGCACCAAGAAGGAGACGCGCCGTTCCGACGGTTCGTACATCAAGTTCGACGAGAACGCCGCCGTCATCCTGAAGACCGACGGGGAGCCCCGCGGCACCCGTATCTTCGGACCGGTCGGTCGTGAGCTTCGCGACAAGAAGTTCATGAAGATCGTCTCGCTCGCGCCGGAGGTTATTTAAGTCATGGCGAAGATCAAGAAGGGTGACCTGGTTCAGGTCATCACCGGTGCGACGCAGGAGCGTGGCGGCGATCGCGGTAAGCAGGGCAAGGTCCTCGAGGTCCTCGCCGAGAAGAACCGCGTCATCGTCGAAGGCGTGAACTACGTCACCAAGCACACCCGCGTCGGACAGACGCAGCGTGGCACGAAGACCGGTGGCCTCGAGACCGTCGAGGCCTCCATCCACATCTCGAACGTCGCAGTCGTCGACCCCTCGACCAAGAAGCCGACCAAGGTCGGCCACCGGGTCGAGGAGCAGACCAAGGACGGCGTCAAGCGCACCGTCCGCGTGCGCTTCGCGAAGAAGAGCGGTAAGGACCTCTGATGAGCACCGACACTGCCGCGCCGGCTGGCAAGATCCAGCCGCGCCTGAAGCAGAAGTACAACACCGATATCAAGAAGGCACTGCAGGAAGAGTTCGGTTACTCGAACGTCATGCAGATCCCCGGACTGGTCAAGGTCGTCGTGAACACCGGTGTCGGTGAAGCGGCCCGTGACAGCAAGGTGATCGATGGTGCGGTCGACGATCTCACCAAGATCACCGGCCAGAAGCCGATCGTGACGAAGGCCCGCAAGTCCATCGCGCAGTTCAAGCTGCGCGAGGGCCAGGCCATCGGCGCGCACGTCACCCTCCGCGGTGACCGCGCGTGGGAGTTCGTGGACCGCCTGGTCTCGCTCGCGCTGCCTCGCATCCGCGACTTCCGCGGCCTGTCGCCCAAGCAGTTCGACGGCAACGGGAACTACACCTTCGGTCTCCAGGAGCAGAGCGTGTTCCACGAGATCGATCAGGACAAGATCGACCGCGTTCGCGGTTTCGACATCACTGTCGTCACCACCGCGAAGACGGATGACGAGGGTCGGGCTCTGCTCCGCCACCTCGGCTTCCCGTTCCGCGCGGACGACGCACAGGCGTAAGCCTTCGACGGGCTCAGTGGTCACTGGTCACTGAGCCCGTCGGTCTGCACGTACAATTGAAGATTGCGTGTCATCGCAGGCCGTCTGTCGTGTAACGGCAGCCGGAACCTCATGAACAAAGGAAAACAACAATGACAATGACAGACCCGGTCGCAGATCTGCTGACCCGTCTGCGTAACGCGAACTCGGCGCACCACGATTCCGTGACCCTGCCGTCGAGCAAGCTCAAGACGCACATCGCCGAGATCCTCCAGCAGGAGGGCTACATCGCCGGCTGGGAGACCTCTGACGCTCGCGTCGGGAAGAACCTCACGCTGTCGCTGAAGTACGGCCCGAACCGCGAGCGCTCGATCGCAGGCATCAAGCGTGTCTCGAAGCCCGGCCTCCGCGTGTACGCGAAGTCCACGGAGCTCCCCAAGGTGCTCGGCGGCCTCGGCGTGGCCATCCTGTCCACTTCCTCCGGTCTTCTCACCGACCGTCAGGCTGAGCAGAAGGGCGTGGGCGGAGAAGTTCTCGCCTACGTGTGGTAATCCCTCATGTCGCGTATTGGACGACTTCCCATCGACGTGCCTGCGGGCGTCACCGTTTCGGTCGACGGCCGTGAGGTCGCGGTGAAGGGCCCCAAGGGTGAACTCACCCTCACGGTGGCCAGCCCCATCGAGGTCGCGGTCGAGGAGAACCAGGTTCTGGTCTCCCGTCCCGACGACGAGCGCGAGTCGCGGTCGCTTCACGGCCTGACCCGCACGCTCATCAACAACAACATCATCGGCGTGACCCAGGGCTACACCAAGGGTCTCGAGGTCGTCGGAACCGGTTACCGCGTCGCGCAGAAGGGGAGCTCGGTCGAGTTCGCCCTCGGCTTCTCGCACCCGGTCCTGATCGAGCCGCCCGCCGGCATCACGCTCACGGTCGAGGGCACCAACAAGCTCACCGTCAGCGGGATCGACAAGCAGGCTGTCGGCGAGGCAGCTGCCAACATCCGCAAGATCCGCAAGCCCGAGCCGTACAAGGGCAAGGGTGTGCGCTACGCCGGCGAGAACGTGCGTCGCAAGGCCGGAAAGAGTGGTAAGTAACCATGGCTCTCAAGTCAAAGTCTGACGCCCGCGCGCGTCGTCACGCCCGCCTTCGCAAGAAGGTCGTCGGCACCGAGGTGCGTCCGCGCCTCGTCGTCAACCGTTCGGCCCGCCACGTCTTCGTGCAGCTGGTCGACGACAGCAAGGGTCACACCGTGGCGTCGGCTTCGACGCTCGAGACCGACCTGCGCTCGCTCGAGGGTGACAAGACCGCCAAGGCTCGCAAGGTCGGCGAGCTCCTCGCCGAGCGCGCGAAGGCCGCAGGCGTTTCCGAGGCAGTGTTCGACCGTGGCGGCAACCGCTACGCCGGTCGTGTCGCCGCCATCGCCGACGGCGCCCGCGAAGGGGGTCTGGCACTGTGAGTGACAACAAGGAGAATGAAGTGACCGAAACGGCTGCTGCCGCTCCCGAGACGGCCCCGGTCGTCTCTGAGACGGCCGCCGGCACGACCCAGGCCGAGCCTGCTCGCGAGGGCCGCCGTGGTGGCGGTCGCGATCGCAACCAGGGTGGCGGTCGTGACCGCAACTCGCGCGACCGTGGCGACAACCAGTTCCTGGAGCGCGTCGTCACCATCAACCGCGTCTCGAAGGTCGTGAAGGGTGGTCGTCGCTTCAGCTTCACCGCTCTCGTGGTCGTCGGCGACGGCAACGGTCTGGTGGGCGTCGGCTACGGCAAGGCTCGCGAGGTCCCTCTGGCGATCTCGAAGGGTGTCGAAGAGGCCAAGCGCAACTTCTTCCGCGTTCCGCGCGTCGGCAGCACCATCCCGCACCCCGTGCAGGGTGAGGCAGCCGCCGGTGTCGTGCTGCTGCGTCCGGCTGCCGCCGGTACCGGTGTCATCGCCGGTGGTCCCGTCCGCGCCGTACTCGAGTGCGCCGGTATCCACGACGTGCTGTCGAAGTCGCTCGGTTCGTCGAACACGATCAACATCGTGCACGCGACCGTCGCTGCCCTGAAGCAGCTCGAGGAGCCCCGTGCGGTCGCCGCACGTCGTGGCCTCGAGTTCGACCAGGTTGCTCCGGCGCGTCTCGTCCGTGCGGAGGCCGACGCCATCGCCGCACAGAAGGTAGGTGCCTGATGGCTTCGCGCCTCAAGGTCACGCAGGTCAAGTCCAAGGTGAGCGAGAAGCAGAACCAGCGTGACACGCTGCGCAGCCTCGGTCTGAAGCGCATCGGTGACAGCACCGTGCGCCCCGACGACGCGCAGACGCGCGGTTACGTCAAGACCGTCGCCCACCTCGTCAAGGTTGAGGAGATCGACTAATGGCTGAGAAGAACGACGCCGTCGAGGCCGAGAAGAAGGCCCCGAAGAAGGCTGCCGCTCCCAAGGCTGCTGCTGAGAAGAAGACGGCAGAGAAGAAGCCCGCCGCGAAGAAGGCGCCGGCCAAGACCGCCGCTGCCGACGCCAAGGCTGACGCTCCTGCCAAGAAGCCCGCCGCCAAGAAGGCTGCGCCGAAGAAGGATGCTCCGGCATCCCGCCCCGGCGTGCTGAAGGTGCACCACCTGCGTCCGGTCCCCGGATCCAACACCGCCAAGACTCGCGTCGGCCGCGGTGAGGGTTCCAAGGGTAAGACCGCTGGTCGTGGTACCAAGGGCACCAAGGCACGCAACACCGTTCGCGTCGGGTTCGAGGGTGGGCAGATGCCTCTGCACATGCGCACCCCGAAGCTGCGCGGTTTCAAGAACCCGTTCCGTGTCGAGTACCAGGTCGTGAACCTGGAGAAGCTCGCCGAGCTGTACCCGAAGGGCGGAGACGTCACCGTCACCGACCTGGTCGCCAAGGGTGCCGTTCGCAAGAACGAGAAGGTCAAGGTTCTCGGAAACGGCGACATCGCCGTCAAGCTCACCGTCGCGGTCGACAAGGTCTCGGGTTCTGCCGAGCAGAAGATCGTGGCTGCGGGCGGTTCCGTCAAGTAACCACCGCACAAGAGGGGCCGGAGATTCTCCGGCCCCTCTTGTGGTTACACCACGCGGGCCATGGGGGCCCACGCAGTCCGAGCTCCTCGGATGGGTTACCCTGGTCTTTCAGCCGTCCTTCGGGAATCGGCAACTTTTCAGGAGGAACGTTCTTGTTCAGCGCCATCGCGCGGATCTTCCGCACGCCCGACCTGCGTCGGAAGATCGGTTTCACTCTCGCCATCGTCGCGATCTACCGACTCGGGTCCAACGTCCCCGCACCGTTCGTGAACTTCCCGAACGTCGAAGAATGTCTGGCGCAGAACAACGGCGCCGACGGACTTCTCGGGCTCGTCAACCTCTTCTCCGGTGGCGCGCTCCTCCAACTCTCGATCTTCGCGCTCGGGGTGATGCCGTACATCACCGCGACGATCATCACGCAGCTGCTGCGTGTGGTCATCCCGCACTTCGAGGCACTGCACAAGGAGGGCCAGGCCGGTCAGGCACGGCTCACCCAGTACACGCGGTACCTCACCATCGCGCTCGCACTGCTGCAGTCGACGACTCTCGTCACTGTCGCGCGCAGCGGTCAGCTGTTCGGCTCGACCGATCTCGCGGCCTGCCAGCAGCTCCTGACCAACGACGTGTGGTGGGCGCAGCTGCTCATCATCATGGCGATGACCGCCGGCACCGGACTCATCATGTGGTTCGCCGAGCTCGTCACCGAGCGCGGCATCGGCAACGGCATGTCGCTCCTCATCTTCACGTCGATCGCCGCGACCTTCCCCGGCGCCATGGGCCTCATCTGGCAGACCAAGGGCTTCGAGGTCTTCCTCCTGGTACTCGCGGTCGGCATCATCGTGATGGGGCTCGTCGTCTTCGTCGAGCAATCGCAGCGCCGCATCCCTGTGCAGTACGCCAAGCGCATGGTCGGCCGCCGCACCTATGGCGGCACGAACACCTACATCCCGATCAAGGTGAACATGGCGGGTGTGATCCCCGTGATCTTCGCCTCGTCGCTGCTGTACATCCCGGCTCTCATCGCGCAGTTCAACACGCCTCAGGACGGCTCCGTGCCGGCGCCGTGGGTCACCTGGATCAGCGCGAACTTCACCACGGGCAACCACCCCGTCTACATGGCGGCGTACTTCCTGCTGATCATCGGGTTCACCTACTTCTACGTCGCGATCACGTTCAACCCGGTCGAGGTCGCCGACAACATGAAGAAGTACGGTGGCTTCATCCCCGGCATCCGTGCCGGGCGTCCGACGGCCGAGTACCTCGACTACGTCCTCACCCGCATCACGCTGCCCGGCTCGCTGTACCTCGGCCTGATCGCGCTCATCCCGCTGATCGCCCTGGCAACCGTCGGCGCCAACCAGAACTTCCCGTTCGGTGGCGCATCGATCCTGATCATCGTGGGCGTCGGCCTCGAGACGGTCAAGCAGATCGATGCACAGCTGCAGCAGCGTCACTACGAAGGGCTCCTCCGGTGACCTCATCCGCACGTCTTCTGATCGTCGGCCCGCAGGGCTCTGGCAAGGGCACGCAGGGCGTGCGCATCGCCGAGTCGTACGGAATCCCGGTCGTGTCGACCGGAGACATCTTCCGCGCGAACATCAAGGAGGGGACGCCGCTCGGCCAGCAGGTCACGGCGATCCTCGACGCGGGCGACCTGGTGCCGGATGAGCTGACGAGCGAGATCGTGCGCGATCGTCTTGCCCAGGCGGATGCTGCGAACGGCTTCCTGCTGGACGGATATCCCCGCAACGTCGCCCAGGTGGCGCATCTCGAGGAGTTCCTGAGCGGTCGCGGCGAGTCGCTCGACGCGGTCATCCTGCTCGACGTGCCGCGGGAGGAGAGCATCGCTCGCCTCGGACTCCGCGCCGCGGAGCAGGGCCGCTCGGACGACACCGACGCCGCCATCGCGCACCGTCTCGACATCTACGAGCACGAGACCGCCCCGATCATCGAGGTCTACGGCGCCAAGGGCATCGTCGACCGTATCGACGGCGTCGGCTCGCTGGATCAGATCACCGAGCGCATCTCGGCGGCGCTGGCCGCTCGCGGTCTGCGCCTCGCGGCCTGAGGAGCGCGTGGTGTTCCGCCGGTCGATCTACAAGACCCCGGCTCAGCTGAAAGCGATGGTGGAGCCCGGGCTCATCACCGCGGCGGCGCTCGACGCCGTGCGACCGTTGATCCGTCCCGGCGTCACGACGCTGCAGCTCGATGAGGCCGCGAACCGCGCCATCGTCGAGCGCGGGGCGGAGTCGAACTTCCAGTTGGTCCGCGGCTACCACCACACCATCTGCGTGTCGGTGAACGAGCAGGTCGTGCACGGCATCCCGGGGGAGCGCGTCCTGCGGCCGGGCGACATCGTCTCGGTCGACTGCGGCGCGCAGTTCCAGGGATGGAACGGTGACAGCGCGATCAGCGTCGTCGTGCCCGACCCCGAGCGCCCGGAGCTCGTCGCACAGCGCGAGGAGCTGTCCCGCGTGACCGAGGGGTCGATGTGGGCGGGTATCGCCGCCATGGCGTCCGCGTCGTACATCGACGAGATCGGCGCGGCGATCCAGGGTTACATCGAGGCGCAGGGGCCATCCGCGGTCTCGGGGGAGCCGTACGGCATCCTCCGCGAGTACGTGGGCCATGGCATCGGGCGCAAGATGCACGAGGCGCCCAGCGTCTTCAACTACCGCACGCCGGACCGCGGCGAGGAGATCAAGCCCGGCCTCGTCCTGGCGATCGAGCCGATGGTCACCGCAGGCGGTGAGGCCACCTACGTCGAGGACGACGACTGGACCGTCACCACCGTCGACGGCACTGATGGCTCACATTGGGAACATAGCGTGGCCCTGCATGATGGGGGTATCTGGGTGCTGACCGCGCCCGATGGCGGAAAAGCCGGACTCGCCCCGTTCGGGGTCGAGCCTCGAGAGATCGGAAAGTAATGGCAGCGGCGAAGAGCAACACGAACTGGTTCGCGATCGGGGTCTCGGCGGCTGTCGTCGTCATCCTCGTCGTCCTCGGCGGTCTCGTGGTGTTCCTCAACAACCAGGCCACCGCCCCAGGAGTCGCTCCGAAGAGCGACATCGTGAATGAGAAGACCGGAGCCATCACTTTCGGTGGCGGCGACGAGACCATCGACACCTATGTCGACTTCATGTGCCCGGTCTGTGGACAGTTCGAAGACGCGTACGGCGAGCAGCTGCAGGCAGCAGCAGCGGACGAGAAGATCACTCTGAACATCCATCCGATCTCGATTCTCGATCACCTGTCGCAGAACACTGAGTACTCGACACGCGCGGCGAACTCGATGTACTGCGTGGCGACTGAGGCGCCGGACTCTACGCTCGACTACTTCAACTCACTCTTCGCCAACCAGCCGCAGGAGAGCAGCGCCGGGCTGACGGACGAGGAGCTCACCAGCCTTGCAACTCAGGCCGGAGCAGATGCTGCCGCCTCTTGCATTTCGGATGGTACCTATTCGTCGTTCGTTACGGCCCGGACCAAGGAGACGCCGCCGGATCCCGAGACAGGGCGAATGGGTACTCCGACGGTGACGATCAACGGTGACCGGATCAACAACGCGGACATTCCCGCAGAGTTCAGCAAGATTCTCGGATAGCGAGAGCGTGCGGCGGTGTAGCTGTCCTCAACGCCGTCATCGCTCGGACACTTTGTCGAAACCTTGGAGAAAAGTGTCTAGCGAGAGATGCGCTCATCCAAATACCTTCGTCTGAAGTAACTGACAGACCGGAGGATGGATGATGGACAGTTCTACGTCAAGACGTGTGGGTGGGGCTACGCGTAAGGCTCGAGGGAACAAGGTTGCTCGGCGACTGTCGGGTGCGGGGGCGACTGCGGCCCTGGTGCTGGGCTTGTTGGTTCCGCTTGGAGTCGCCACCCCTGCCCAAGCAGCAGGTTCCGCGACTTGCTCGTCATTCGGGTGGAGTGGTGCCAACATCATTGGGTCTTGCTCGAACAAGACTTTTCAGGTGATGTGGCAGTGTTTCCCATCCAAGAAGTGGAACTTCAAGACGCTCGGCGGGCCGTTTGGGCTGAGCTTCAACTTCAAGGCGTGCGCAGTGACCTGGGTTACTGACGCGCAAGCGGTGATCTAGCGGTTCCCTGCCCGCTTCACACTCAGGCGAGGGCTTCGGCGACGATTGGTTGCCGGAGCCCTCGCTGGCGTATATAATTGATCTTTGGTGCCTTGTGCCTTGATTCGGCGTGTCCGATCGGTTCGGCATCACACACCACCCACCCACCGCAGATCGACCGGTCTGCAGAAGCGTCAGCGAGGCTATGGCTAAGAAAGACGGTGTCATCGAGATCGAGGGCGTGATCTCCGAGGCTCTGCCCAACGCGATGTTCCGCGTTGAGCTCAGCAACGGACACAAGGTCCTTGCAACGATCTCCGGCAAGATGCGGCAGAACTACATCCGCATCATCCCCGAAGACCGCGTGGTCGTGGAGCTCAGCCCCTACGACCTCACCCGCGGCCGTATCGTCTACCGCTACCGCTGATCGGTCGAGAAGTAACGGCCTGCCCCGGTTCGGGGCGGTACGAAGACAGCGATAAGGAAACATCATGAAGGTCAACCCGAGCGTCAAGCCGATCTGCGATCACTGCAAGGTGATCCGCCGCCACGGCCGCGTCATGGTGATCTGCAAGAGCAACCCGCGTCACAAGCAGCGCCAGGGCTGACCTGCGCTGCGCGGCACCGCTCGCGCACATCTCACAACTCAATACGAAACGGCAGGATCAGATCCTTCGTCGGGGCTCAGGAACCGACGGAGAGGACACCTCGGGGCGGAGGCCCGGGCACCGATCCTGTTCCATACCTCCACTACATCCAGGAGAACCGCATGGCACGTCTTGCCGGCGTTGACATCCCGCGCGACAAGCGCGTGGTGATCGCCCTTACCTACATCTACGGCGTCGGCCGTACCCGCTCGGTCGAGATCCTCAAGGCGACCGAGATCGACGAGAGCATCCGCGTGAAGGACCTCAGCGACGACCAGCTGATCGTCCTCCGCGACTACATCGAAGGCAACTACAAGGTGGAGGGTGACCTCCGCCGCGAGGTCGCCGCAGACATCCGCCGCAAGGTCGAGATCGGCTCCTACGAGGGCATCCGCCACCGTCGTGGTCTCCCGGTCCGTGGTCAGCGCACCAAGACCAACGCCCGTACCCGCAAGGGCCCGAAGCGCACCGTCGCCGGCAAGAAGAAGGCCCGCTAAACGCGGCCCCAGGGACTAGGAGAACATTTTCATGGCTGCACCCAAGGCCGCCGCGCGCAAGCCGCGCCGCAAGGAAAAGAAGAACATCGCGCTGGGCCAGGCCCACATCAAGTCGACGTTCAACAACACGATCGTCTCGATCACCGACCCGTCCGGCGCTGTCATCAGCTGGGCATCGTCGGGTGGCGTGGGCTTCAAGGGCTCGCGCAAGTCGACCCCGTACGCCGCAGGTCTTGCTGCCGAGTCTGCTGCGCGTCAGGCGCAGGAGCACGGTGTCAAGAAGGTCGACGTCTTCGTGAAGGGTCCGGGCTCCGGCCGCGAGACCGCGATCCGCTCCCTCCAGGCCGCAGGCCTCGAGGTCGGTTCGATCTCGGACGTCACCCCGCAGGCGCACAACGGTTGCCGCCCGCCGAAGCGCCGCCGCGTCTGACCCGGCTTAGTCGAGCCGCTCGGCCCTTCGGGGGCCGAGCGGCTCGACGCCCGCCCTTCGACATGCTCAGGGACGGGCATCGACTTACACAATTGAAGACCTCACCACACCACATGTCATATAGCGGGCATGTGATCGAAAGGAACACAGAGTGCTCATTGCACAGCGTCCCACACTGACCGAGGAAAAGATCGTCGAGAACCGTAGCCGGTTCATCATCGAGCCTCTGGAGCCCGGCTTCGGTTACACGATCGGCAACGCGCTGCGTCGCAGCCTGCTGTCGTCGATTCCCGGCGCCGCTGTCACCAGCGTTCGTCTCGACGGCGTGCTGCACGAGTTCAGCACCATCCCCGGCGTGAAGGAGGATGTCACCGAGATCATCCTCAACATCAAGCAGCTCGTGGTCTCCTCGGAGCGCGACGAGCCCATCACCGCGTACCTGCGCAAGACCGGTTCGGGCGAAGTGACCGCCGCTGACATCTCGGCTCCGGCCGGTGTCGAGGTCCAGAACCCCGAGCTCGTCATCGCGACGCTGAACGAGACCGCCAAGTTCGAGCTCGAGCTCACCATCGAGCGCGGCCGTGGATATGTCTCCGCGACGCAGAACCGCAACGAGTACGCCGAGGCCGGTCAGATCCCGATCGACTCGATCTACTCGCCGGTCCTGAAGGTCAGCTACCGCGTCGAGGCGACTCGTGCCGGAGAGCGCACCGACTTCGACAAGCTCGTCCTCGATGTCGAGACCAAGTCGTCGATCAGCCCCCGCGACGCCGTCGCTTCGGCTGCCAAGACGCTCACCGAGCTGTTCGGTCTCGCTCGCGAGCTGAACGTCGAGGCTGAGGGCATCGAGATCGGCCCGGCGCCGGTGGAGGCAGTGAACTCCAGCGAGCTGTCGATGCCGATCGAAGACCTCGACCTCTCGGTCCGGTCGTACAACTGCCTGAAGCGTGAAGGCATCAACACCGTTTCTGAGCTCGTCGCCCTGTCGGAGACGCAGCTCATGAACATCCGCAATTTCGGCCAGAAGTCGGTCGACGAGGTGCGCGACAAGCTCATCTCGCTCGGTCTGTCGCTCAAGGATTCGGTGCCCGGTTTCGACGGCGCCCACTTCTACGGCGGCAGCGAAGACGAGTCCTTCTGAAACCCGACCTTTCTGACCAGGAGTTAGATCATGCCTAAGCCCACCAAGGGTCCCCGCCTCGGAGGCGGCCCCGCCCACGAGCGCCTGCTGCTTGCCAACCTCGCGGCTGCTCTGTTCACCCACAAGTCGATCAAGACGACCGAGACCAAGGCCAAGCGCCTGCGTCCGCTCGCCGAGCGACTGATCACCTTCGCCAAGCGCGGCGACCTGCACGCACGCCGTCGCGTGCTGTCGGTCATCGGCGACAAGAGCGTCGTGCACACTCTCTTCACCGAGATCGCACCGCTCGTCGCTGACCGTGAGGGTGGCTACACCCGCATCACGAAGGTCGGCAACCGTAAGGGCGACAACGCTCCGATGGCCGTCATCGAGCTCGTTCTCGAGCCGGTCAACCCGAAGCCGAAGTCCGCCAAGAAGACGGCTGCTGCCGCTTCGAAGGCCGAGAAGCCGGCTGAGGTCGTCGAGGAGGCTCCCGCTGAGGAGGCTCCCGCCGAGGACGCCGCTGTCGAGGAGGCACCCGCGGCTGACGCCGGTGCCGAGTCGCAGGCCGAGGGTGAAGCAGCCGAGGCTGCCGCCGAGGACGCTGTCGAGAAGTAAGCACCTCTTTCACGACGAAGCCCGCCGCCCCTTCCGGGGTGGCGGGCTTCGTCGTTGCTGGGGGCCAGGGCAGGGGGAGGTCAGCGAGCTCGGAGGTCCTTGCGGAGGATCTTCCCGGATGCCGACTTCGGAATCGCGTCGATGAACTCCACCTGTCGCACCTTCTCGTGCGGTGCGACGTGGGCGGCCACGTGGGCCATCACGGCATCCGCGTCGAGATCGGCATCCGCCTGCCGCACGATGAACGCCTTCGGTACCTCCTGGCCGTCGTCGTCGAGCACGCCGATCACGGCGGCATCCGCGATGGACGGATGCTCCAGCAGCACGGCCTCGAGCACCGCAGGGGCTACCTGGTATCCCTTGTACTTGATCAGCTCCTTGAGGCGGTCGACGATCCGGAAGATGCCGTCGTGTGTGACGGTGGCGACGTCTCCGGTGTGCAGCCACCCGTCGGCATCCAGCATCTCGGCGGTGGCATCCGGACGGTTGAGATACCCCTTCATGACCTGCGGGCCGCGGATGAGCAGCTCACCCGGTTCGCTCGCCCCCTCTGTCGGCACGACCACGTCGGCGCCGGTCTCCGAATCGACCAGGCGAGCCTCGGTGCTGCGCAGCAGCAGCCCGACGGAGGAGCGGTCGATGTCGTCGCGGTCGGCGGGAATGGCGTGTGTCACCGGACTGGTCTCGGTCATGCCGTATCCCTGGCACACCGTGCAGTCCAGGCGCGCGGCAACGGCTGAGGCGAGGGCGCCGTCGAGCGGCGCCGCCCCCGAGAAGATCACCTTGACGGACGAGAGGTCGAACTCGTCGACCAGCGGATGCTTCGCCAGTGCGACCGCGATCGGCGGGGCGATGAACACCCAGGTCGTGCGGTGCTCCGCGACCACCCGCAGGAAGTCGGTGAGGTCGAATCGCGGCATCGTCACGAGCGCGGCGCGCTGCCGCAGCGCGAAGTTGAGCAGCACGGTCATCCCGTAGATGTGGAAGAAAGGGAGTACCGCGAGGACGCGGTCGTCGTCGGCCAGCGAGATCGTGGACCGGCACTGGCTCACGTTCGCGACGAGGTTGCGGTGCGTGAGCATCACGCCCTTCGGGCGTCCGGTCGTCCCGGAGGAGTAGGGGAGCACCGCCAGGTGCTCGGCGGGATCGAACGTCACCGCCGGCGCGGTGCGCCCCTCGCCGAGGAGTGCGGGAAGCGACGGGTGCCCCTCCGCGCCGTCGAGCACGATGAGATGGTCGGCGGAGATCCCGACCTTCGCAGCCGCCGCCTCCGCACCGGGGAGTAGCGGGGAGACCGTGATCAGCCAGTCGGCCTCGGCGTCGGTGAGCTGATTGGCGATCTCGTCCGGAGTGTAGAGCGAGTTGATCGTGGTCGCGGTGGCCCCGGCGCGCAGGATGCCGTGGAAGACGGTCGCGAACGCCGGGATGTTCGGGCACAGCACGCCGACACGGGTGCCGACGCCCACACCTCGGGCGGCGAGAGCCCCGGCGAACAAGTCGATCTGGGCGATCAGCTGTCGGTAGCTCGTCTCGGCACCGCTGGTGCCATCGATCAGGGCGGTCGCGTCGAGGCGCGCCTCGTCGAGGTCACCGAAGAGGTAGTCGTACACGGAGACGGCAGGGATCTCCGCGTCGGGATAGGTGCTGCGAACCATGAGATCTCCTTCGATCCGGGTGAGGCGACGGCGGCGCGCGCTGAAATTCAGTTTCGCATATCACGGCACTGCGTACCAGGCATCGCGGATGCGAGCGCGGAGCGAGGGTGAAGCGATCAGACCGCGTCGTTCGCGCGATAGCGCGTGCCCGGACGACCCTTCGTGGAGTAGTCGAGAGTGCGGATCGCCCGCCCCGAGCTCGCAAGGTGCTCGAGATACCGCCGGGCGCTCACCCGCGAGATCTGCACATCGGCCCCGATCTCTGTCGCCGACGCGTCGGGTCGTGCGGTGAGCGCAGCGGCGACGCGATCGAGAGTCTCGGCGCTGAGGCCCTTCGGCAGCCCGAACCGCTGGCGGAACGCGATGATCGCATCCGCCGCCTCCACCCGCCGCACCACGTCGTGCAGCTCGGTGTGGTCGCGCAACAGAAGAGTGGCCTCGACGTCGACGCCCTCGACCAGGCTCCCGGTGCTCCGCGCGACGAGCACGTGCGAGCCGACGATCACCGGCCGCCCGGCATCCTCTCCCTCGCGGAGCACCGTGTGGAGGTCTTCGCCCAGCACGGATGCCGCATCCGCGCCGTCGAGCTCCGCGGCATCCCTGTCGAGGAAGCGGGCAGCGGCATCGTTCACGAGCGTGATCCGGCCGGCCGCGTTCACCGTGATCACGCCCTCGCTCAGACCGTGCAGCGTGGTCTCCTGATTCTTCACGAGGGCCGCGATCTGATCCGGTTCGAGCAGGTAGATGCGTCGACGGATCACCGAGGTCACCCACGCCGAGCCGAAGACGCCGAGGACTGCGGCGGCGAGCATCGCCGAGATCAGCCAGGCGAGGTTCCGCATGAACTCGTCGTTCAGCTCCGACTCGAGAATGCCGACGGATGCCGTGCCGATGACCGTCCCGTCATCGGCGAAGATCGGCACCTTCACCCGCCAGGATGTTCCGAGCGTGCCGGTCTGGGTGCCGACGTACACCTCACCCGCGAGCGGGATGGACGGATCGGTCGAGACCTTCTCGCCGATCCGGTACGGGTTCGGGTGGGAATAGCGGATGCCGTCGGCATTGGCCACCACCACGTAGGCGAGATCCGACGCTTCGCGGATGACCTCGGCGATCGGCTGGATGGTCGCCGCCGGGTCCACGTCGTCGAAGGCCTCGCGCACAGTGGGGAGCGAGGCGATCGACTGGGCGACGGCCTGCATGCGGTCCTTGTACGACTCGCGCAGCGCCTGTTCTTGCAGAGCCCCTGCGACGATGCCGGTCGCGAGGGTCACCAGAAACACGATCAGCGCCTGCAGGGCGAGGAGCTGCACTCGGAGCGTCATCTTCGAGGCCACCTGCTCATTCTCGTCGCTCCCGCGACCGACGGCGAGGAGTCCCCTGCGGCGTTCGCGAACAATAGTTTCAGAACTCCGACCAATGGTTTCCGAAGCCCCCGCACCCACCCTCGTCCCTCCAGAGTGGACCGACAGCAACACCAACGCTCAAGGAGGAGCGCACATGAAGCACACACGTCTGGTGGCGGCGACAGCCGTCTTCGCGGCCGCAGCACTCGCACTCACAGCATGCGCCGGCGGAAGCACGGGCTCGGGCAGCGGAGGCGGCGGAGGCGACGACGCCGCGGCCATCGAGGATGTCAAGATCATCGTCCCGGCCGACCCCGGTGGCGGCTGGGATCAGACCGGCCGCGCGATGTCGCAGGTGCTGGCCGACGACGAGATCGTCGGATCTGCCCCGGTCTCGAACGTCGGCGGCGCGGGCGGCACCGTCGGCCTCGCGCAGCTCGCGAACGAGAAGGACCCGGCCACCCTCATGGTCATGGGTCTCGTGATGGTCGGTGCGATCGAGACGAACGCGTCGACCGTGCGGCTCGAGGACACCACCCCGATCGCCCGGCTCACCGATGAGTCGCTCGTGATCGTGGTGCCGGAGGACTCGAAGTACGACACCCTCGAGGATCTCGTCGAGGACATCGTCGAGAAAGGACAGGAGGTGACGGTGACCGGCGGTTCTGCGGGTGGTGCCGATCACATCCTCGCCGGCCTGCTCCTCGAAGCCGCCGGACTCGATGCGGAGGAGATCCCCGAGAAGCTCAACTACACACCGAACTCCGGCGGTGGCGAGGCCGTCTCGCTGCTCGTCGGAAACAAGGTCGCCGCAGGCATCTCCGGCGTCGGCGAGTTCCTCCAGTACATCGAGGACGGGTCGATGCGGGCGCTGGCGGTTTCGGGCGCCGAGCCGGTCGCGTCGCTTCCCGACGTGCCGACCATCACCGAGGAAGGCTATGACGTCGAGCTCACCAACTGGCGCGGCGTGATCGCTCCCGGTGGCATCTCCGATGCGGAGCGCGCCGAACTGGAGCGCATCGTCACCGAGATGCACGACTCCGGCGCGTGGAAGGACGAGCTCGAGACCAAGGGCTGGGCGGATGCCTTCCTGACCGGCGACGAGTTCGACAGCTTCCTGACGGAGAACATCACCGATGTGACCGGCACGCTCAAGAACATCGGATTGATCTGACATGAATGCCCCGATCCTCGGGGTGAGCGGGCGGGCTGAGGCGACTCGGCCCGCCCCGCGGGTTCCCCTCGGCGAACTCGTCTTCGCTCTCCTCATGCTCGCCCTCGGCGTCTTCGCGCTCGTGGGAGTGTTCACGATCCACGTCCCGGTCGGAGTGCAAGCCGGACCGACGATCTTCCCGATCTTCGTCTCGATCATCCTGCTGGCCTCGGCCGCGGCCGTTCTGGTCGACGTGCTGCGCGGAAAGCGCGCGGAAGTCGAGGAGGGCGAGGACATCGACCCGGACGCCAAGACCGATTGGCTCACGATCGCGAAGATCGTCGGAGCCGTGGTCGCTCACCTGCTGCTGATCGACATCATCGGCTGGGCGCCGGCGGCCACCGTGCTCTTCGGTGTGGTCGCGTGGGCGCTCGGCGCCACGCGCTGGTGGCTGGCCTTCGTCATCGGGCTCGGTGTGAGTCTGGTGATCCAGGTGGTCTTCGGCGGCCTGATGGGGCTGTCGCTGCCCTGGGGCCGGCTCTCGGATGGCTCGGGGAGGTGTTCTGATGGATAGCTGGACTCTGCTTCTCGAAGGCTTCGCGACGGCGCTGCAGCCGCAGTACCTCGTGTTCGCCTTCTTCGGTGTGCTGGTGGGAACGGCGGTCGGCGTGCTCCCCGGCATCGGACCGGCGATGACCGTCGCGCTCCTGTTGCCGCTCACCTACACGCTCGACCCCACCGCGGCACTGATCACCTTCGCCGGCATCTACTACGGCGGCATGTACGGTGGCTCGACCACCAGCATCCTGCTGAATACGCCGGGTGAATCGGCATCCATAGTCACGGCCATCGAAGGCAACAAGATGGCGAAGCTGGGGCGCGGGGCTGCTGCCCTCGCTACCGCCGCGATCGGCTCGTTCGTCGCCGGCACCATCGCCACCGTCGGGCTCACCCTGCTCGCACCCGTGCTGGCGCAGTTCGCCGTCAACCTCGGCCCGGCCGACTACGTCGCGCTCATCGTGATCGCATTCATCACGGTCGGGGCGCTGATCGGCAACTCCGTCCCGCGCGGGATGATGTCGCTCGGCGTCGGTCTGTTCCTCGGACTGGTCGGCACCGACACCCTCACGGCGCAACAGCGCTACACGCTGGGACTGCTGCCGCTGTCGGATGGAATCGACATCGTGCTCGTCGCGGTCGGGCTCTTCGCCGTGGGCGAGACGCTGTACATCGCGGCGCGCCTGCGCCACGGTGGCGTCGATGTGATCCCGGTGACCCGTGGGTGGCGCAGCTGGATGACCAAGAGCGACTGGAAGCGCTCCTGGAAGCCCTGGCTGCGTGGCACGGCGATCGGCTTCCCGATCGGCACCATCCCCGCGGGTGGCGCCGACGTCGCGACGTTCCTCTCCTACGCCACCGAGCGCAAGCTCTCGCGGCACAAGAGCGAGTTCGGTCGCGGAGCGATCGAGGGGGTCGCCGGCCCGAGTCCGCGAACAACGCGGCGGCGGCCGGTGTGCTCGTTCCCCTGCTCACGCTCGGCCTGCCCACGACCGCGACGGCGGCGATCATCCTCGTCGCCTTCCAGGCGTACGGACTGCAGCCGGGACCGCAGCTGTTCCAGAACCAGCCGGCGCTCGTCTGGGCGCTGGTGGCGAGCCTGTACGTCGGCAACGTCATCCTCATCATCCTCAACCTGCCCCTCGTCGGCATGTGGGTGAAGCTGCTGCAGATCCCGCGGCCGTACCTGTACGCGGGCATCCTGCTGTTCGCCGCCTTCGGCGCCTATGCGCTGAACTTCGCGGTCGTCGACATCCTGATCCTGGCGGTCATCGGCGTCCTCGGATACTTCATGCGACGGTACGGCTATCCGGTGGCTCCGCTCGTCGTCGGCATGATCCTGGGGCCGATGGGGGAGGAGTACCTGCGCAAGGCGCTGCAGCTGAGCCAGGGCAACCTGTCGACACTGTTCGTACAGCCCTTTGCCGCGACGGCCTACGTCGTGCTGGCGCTTCTCGTCGTCGGCGGACTGTGGCTGCGTCGGCGTCAGCGCCGATACGAGCAGGCGCTGACCGAGTCGATCGCCGTGCCGATCAGGACGGATTCGGAGGTCTGACGTCGAGAGCGGGAGAGCCCCGCGAGTAGGCTGATCCGGTGAGTGATGCAGAGACCCTGACCCGAGGGCCTCGCGCCTACCTGGCATTCATCGGGATCGGCCTCCTCGCGGGGCTTCTCTCCGGCCTGTTCGGCGTCGGCGGGGGCACGGTCATCGTTCCGCTGCTCGTGCTGCTGCTGCACTTCAATCAGCGACTCGGGGCAGGCACCTCGCTTGCCGCGATCGTCCCGACCGCTGCGGTCGGCGTGGTGTCGTACGCGATCCACGGCTCGGTGGCGTGGATCCCGGCACTCATCCTCGCGGCAGGTTCCGTGGTCGGCGCGCAGATCGGCACGCGTCTGCTCCCGAAGATCTCGCAGACGACGCTCCGATGGTTCTTCGTCGGATTCCTCGCGATCGTGATCGTGACCCTGTTCCTGGTGATCCCGCCGCGCGAGGCGGCGTTCGACCTGCAGCTGCTCAACGGCCTCGCGCTCGTCGGTGTCGGCGTGGTGACCGGAATCCTGGCGGGACTCATCGGTGTCGGCGGCGGCGTGATCGTGGTGCCCGTGCTCATGCTCGCCTTCGGTACGAGCGACCTGGTCGCCAAGGGGACATCGCTGCTGATGATGATCCCGACGGCCATCTCCGGCACCATCGGGAACCTCCGCAACCGAAACGTCGATCTCGTGGCCGCCGGTTTCGTCGGCGTCTCCGCCTGTACGACGACGGCGCTGGGGGCGTGGCTCGCCACGCTTCTCGACCCCTTCACCGGGAACATCCTGTTCGCGGTATACCTCGCTTTCATCGCCGTGCAGATGGCGATGAAAGCGATCCGGGGCCGCAAGAAGCCCTGAGCCCTGACGGCCTCGTGGCGCGGGCGAAGTAGGATCGAGGGGTGGCAGTGAACCAAGATCTGATCGGCCGGGAGTTCCCGCCGACGGCCCCGTACCTCGTCGGCCGGGAGAAGGTGCGCGAGTTCGCTCGCGCCGTCTTCGCCGACGCTCCGCAGCACACCGACGTCGAGGCCGCCCGCGCGGCGGGCTTCGCCGACGTGGTCGCTCCGCCGACGTTCGCGATGGTGATCCAGGACCACACGCTCCAGCAGCTGCTGGCCCTCGAGGACTCGGGCATCGTGCTGGCGCGCACGATCCACGCCGAGCAGCGCTTCACCTACAGCCGACCGATCGTCGCCGGCGACGAGCTCACCGGGCAGCTGCGCGTCACCGCCATCCGGATGATGGGCGGCAATGCGATGATCACCAGCGAGGCCGCGATCTCCGATGCCGCGGGCGCACACGTGGTGACGGCGACCAGCGTGCTGCTGGTCGGCGCTGACGAAGGAGAGGGCGCCTGATGGGCTACACCGTCGGAGACGTCGTCGCCGAGCGCGACGTGCACCTCACCCGCGAGTCACTCGTGCGCTACGCCGGCGCATCCGGCGACTTCAACCCCATCCACTACCGTGACGACATCGCGGCATCCGTCGGTCTTCCTGGAGTGCTCGCGCACGGCATGCTCACGATGGGCATCGCCTCGTCCGTCGTGATCGCGGCCCTCGACCCTTCCGCGAAGATCCTCGACTACGGCGTGCGCTTCACGAAGCCCGTCGTCGTCGACCCGGTCGATGGCGCAGACATCCGCGTCGTCGCCACGGTCGGCGCTGTCGACGACACGGCCGCGCGCATCGATCTCAAGGTCACGTTCGGCGAGACCACGGTGCTCGTCAAGGCGCAGCTTCGCGTCGCGCTCTGATGGGGGCTTCTGAGGTGCGAGAGATCGAGCCGATCCGTCTCTCGCAGCTGACCACGCTGCGCACGGGCGCTGCGCCCGAACGGATGCTGGAGGCATCGACCACCGAAGAGCTCGTCGATGCTCTGCGCGAGACCTGGTCGCGCGGAGACGAATGGTTCGTGCTCGGCGGCGGCTCGAACCTCTTCGTGGGGGACGAGTCGTTCGAGGGGACCGTGATCCGCGTGCGGACCAGCGGGATCGACGAGCTTCCCTCGCCGCATCCCGGGCGCATCCGGCTCCGTGTGCAGGCCGGGCACGGCTGGGACGACCTGGTGGCATACGCCGTCGGCCACGGCTATGCGGGCCTCGAGGCGATGTCCGGCATCCCCGGTACGACGGGTGCTGCGCCGGTGCAGAACATCGGCGCGTATGGGCAGGAGATCCAGGAGACCCTGGTCGAGGTCGAGCTGATCGACGAATCGAACGGTGAGATCTCCACCGTGCCGGCGTCCGAACTCGGGCTCGGCTTCCGTACTTCGGTGCTCAAGCACCACTACGGCAGTGTGTCCGCACGACGCGCCGTCATCCTGTCGGCGACGTTCGACCTGCTCGTGGCCGACCAGCGCATCGTGCGTGGCGAGCAGCTGCGGCGGGCGCTCGGGCTCGTCGACGACGCGCCGGTGCCGCTGAGCTGGGTGCGCGACCGCATCCTGGCGACCCGCGCGTCGAAGGGCATGCTCCTCGACGACGCCGACCTCGACACGCACAGCGTCGGTTCGTTCTTCCAGAACGCGGTCGTCCCCGAGGCCGTGGCCAGGGCGCTGCCGCCGGGGTGCCCCCGCTTTCCGGTCTCACCGGATCTCGACACGGTGACCGTGATCCCGCTCGCCTCGTACGACGGACTCGTGCCGCAGACGAAGACGGACGCGCCGGACGTGAAGGTGAGCGCGGCGTGGCTCATCGAGCAGGCCGGCATCCGCAAGGGGTTCAAGCTCCCGCGGTCGCGCGCATCGGTGTCGACCAAGCATGCGCTCGCGCTGACCAACCGCGGCGGCGCGACCGCCGGCGAGGTCGCCGAGCTCGCTCGCTTCATCCAGAGCAGGGTGCACGCGGAGTTCGGGCTCGTGCTGCAGCCGGAGCCGGTGCTCGTCGGCGTCGACCTGTAGCGGCGTCCGACCCCGCGGCTACACTCGCCGCATGAGCGGATTGATGCCCTACCTGCTGTTCCCCGGCAACGCGGCGGAGGCCCTGCACCACTACCAGTCCGTCTTCGGCGGTGAGCTGCGGGTGATGGACTACGCACAGGCCGGGCGGCACGACGGCCCCGGCGACGCCGTCGCCCACGGCCAGCTCAGCGGCCTCGTCGACCTCGCCGGCGCGGATGCCGGAGCAGACGGCGACGCCGTGCAGATGAACGGGATGTTCTTCTCGCTCCTGGGAACGGCGGATGCTGCGACGCTCACTCGGTGGTTCGACGCGCTCGCCGACGGAGGCCGAGTGATCGACGCCCTGCAGAAGCGCCCGTGGGGCGACTTCGACGGGACGGTCACCGATCGCTACGGCATCCGCTGGCTCATCGGCTACCAGTCGGAGGACTGAGCCGAAGGCTGCGCGTCGGGGTCAGGCGAACAGACGCTGCAAGCGCTGCACGCCCTCGAGGAGCTGGTCGTCGCCGAGCGCGTAGGACATGCGGATGTAGCCGGAGGGTCCGAAGGCCTCACCCGGGACGACTGCGACCTCGGCCTGCTCGAGGATGAGATCGGCGAGCTCGAGCGACGTCGTCGGCGTCACGCCGCCCCAGGTGCGACCGAGGAGGCCCTGCACGTCGGGGTACACGTAGAACGCGCCGAGCGGGTTCGGCACGACGAGGCCGTGGATCTTCGACAGCTCCGACACGATGAGCTTGCGGCGGCGGTCGAAGGCCTCGCGCATCTGCTCGGCCTCGGTCTGCGGTCCGTTGAGCGCTGCGATGGCTGCTCGCTGCGCCACGTTGTTCACGTTGCTCGACAGATGCGACTGCAGGTTGCCGGCGACCTTGATCGCGTCGGCGGGACCGACCATCCAGCCCACGCGCCATCCGGTCATGGCGTAGGTCTTGGCGACGCCGTTCACGAGGATCGTCTGCCCGGCGACCTCGGGGACAGCCTCGACGATGGAGGTCGCCTTGGTGGCGGTCCCTGAGCCCGACGAAGGGTAGGTGAGATTCTGGTAGATCTCGTCGCTGACGATCCAGATGCCGTGCTCGAGTGCCCACTCGCCGATGGCCTTCGTCTCGTCAGCGGTGTACACGGATCCGGTGGGGTTCGACGGCGACACGAAGACCAGTGCGGTGGTGCGCTCCGTGCGCGCGGCCTCGAGCTGCTCGACGGTGACCTTGTACTCCTGGTCGGCTCCGGCGAACACCTCGACCGGGGTGCCGTCGGCGAGACGGATCGCCTCGGGGTAGGTGGTCCAGTACGGGGCGGGGAGCAGAACCTCGTCGCCCGGGTTCACGACCGCCTGGAAGGCCTGGTAGACGGACTGCTTGCCGCCGTTCGTGACGATGACCTGGCTGGGGGAGACCTCGAGGCCGGAGTCGCGGAGTGTCTTCGCGGCGATGGCCTCGCGCAGCGCGGGGAGACCGGCTGCCGGGGTGTACCGGTAGTTCGCCGGGTCAGCCAGTGCCTCTGCCGCAGCATCCACGATGAACTGCGGCGTCGCGAAGTCGGGCTCGCCCGCGGCGTACGAGACGACGTCCTTGCCTTCGGCCTTGAGGGCCTTCGCCTTGGCATCGACCTTGAGGGTCGCCGACTCGGCGATGGCGGACAGCTTGCGGGAGAGGGGAGCGCGTTCGGTCACGACTACGAGCGTACTCGGGTCGGTGGCCGGTCCGCCGGGCGAGTCGGCACGAAGAACCGGAGTTCTTTCGGATGCCGGGTGGTCGCGCGCCCTCGCGCCTGGCGGTCTGGATCAGAAACGTCGCTGCGCGGGCTCGGGGAGCGACGTTTCTGATCCAGGCTGTGCTCGGGGAGGGGGCTCAGGCGGTGGGGAGACCGTGGGCTTGCGCCACGGCATCCAGGGTGATGCGCCCGCCCTGGACGTTCAGACCCTTGGCGAGAGCCTGGTCATCGGATGCCGCGCGCTCCCAGCCCTTGCCGGCGATCGCCGAGACGTAGGGGAGCGTTGCGTTGGTGAGCGCGCGGGTCGCGGTCTCGGGGACGGCGCCCGGCATGTTCGCGACGCAGTAGTAGATGGCGTCGTGCACGGCGAAGGTCGGGTCGTCGTGCGTGGTCGGGCGGGAGCCCTCGAAGCATCCGCCCTGGTCGATCGCGATGTCGACGAGCACAGCGCCCGACTTCATTCCGGCGACCATGTCGTCCGTGACGAGCTTGGGAGCCGCGGCGCCGGGGATCAGCACGGAGCCGATGACGAGGTCGGCGGTCGCGAGCTCCTCGGCGATGTCGTAGCGGCTCGAGGCGCGCGTCTCCAGTGCGCCGCCGTAGCGGTGCTCGAGCTCACGCAGGCGCGGCAGCGAGATGTCGATCACGGTGACCTTCGAGCCGAGGCCGAGCGCGTTCGCGGCGGCGTGCTCACCGGCGACGCCGCCGCCGATCACGACGGTCTTCGCGCGGGGCGTGCCGGCGATGCCACCGAGAAGGGTGCCGCGCCCGCCGTTGGAGCGCAGCAGCGAGTAGGAGCCCATCGTGACCGACAGGCGGCCGGCGATCTCGCTCATCGGGATGAGCAGGGGCAGGCTGCGGTCGGGCAGCTGCACCGTCTCGTAGGCGACGGCGGTCGTGCCGGCGTCGACCAGCGCTGTGGTGAGCGCGCGGTCGGCGGCGAGGTGAAGGTAGGTGAAGAGGGTCAGGTCGGGGCGGAGGAAGCCGTACTCCTGCGCGATCGGCTCCTTGACCTTGATGACCAGATCGGCCGCGCCCCATGCCTCGGCGGCGGTCGGCACGATCTCTGCGCCTGCGGCACGGTATGCGTCGTCGTCGATGCGCGATCCCACGCCCGCGCCGGATTGCACCAGGACGCGATGGCCCTCGTGGACCAGGCGGTCAGCGCCGGCCGGAGTGAGCGCGACGCGGTTCTCGTTGTTCTTGACCTCGGTGGGCACGCCGATCTTCATCGATCCTCCAGAGTTGCTTGTGCGTGGACGGTGATCAAGAATCGCAGAAACGTCGGCTCTGCACCAGATTCAGTGAAGAAGATTCGCTCGAGCGTCGCATCCTGCATAATCATTCGCATGGAGACCTCGCCTACCGCCCCCGAGACGAATACTCTTCGGGCTCCCGCGCTGGACACGACCGATGCCAGGATCGTGCAGCTGCTGTCTGCCGATGGCCGGATGACCAATGCCGAGCTGGCGGGCCACCTCGGCGTCGCTCCCTCCACCGCACACGCGCGCCTGCGTGCCCTCGTCGACCGCGGCGTCATCAGCGGATTCCACGCGAGTGTGGACGAGCGAATGCTGGGGGCAGGGCTGCAGGCGGTGATCGGCGTGACGCTGCGCCCGAGCGGTCGCCGGGAGAGCATCGTCGAATTCGCCGACCGGGTCCGCGGGCTGCCGCAGGTCATCCAACTGTTCTTCCTCGGCGGCGATGACGACTTCCTCCTGCACATCGCGGTCGCCGACTCGTCGGAGATGCGCGAATTCGTGCTCGAGCATCTGTCGGCCCAGTCGAGCGTCGCCTCGACGCGCACGAGCATCGTGTTCGACTACCACCGGAATTCCGTGGCGGCGTCCTTCACGTGACGTCGATGCGCGCGGTCACGCGCCGTAGGACGACGGCAGCCCGCAGAAGTCGGCGTACCGCCGTGTCGGATTCTCCGGGTCGGTCATATCGACCAGAGCGGATGCCACGCTATGCGGCGGCTCGTCGCCGGCGAGCTGCCAGAGAGTGAAGTTCCACATCCCCCGGGCGGTCTCGCTGAGAAGGGTCGCCGGGCCCGAGGCGATCAGCACGCGGTCGTCTCGCGGAGCCGCGCGGAACGGAGCGATGACCTCTTCGCGCAGCGCCGTCTCGTCGCCATCCGCGCTGTGCGCCCGTTCCACCCTCTGGCCTGCCTCGACGAGGGCGGCAGCGAGCGAATCGGCGGCGGAGCGAGAGCGCTCCGCATCCCTCCCCGCGACGGCGACCGCCCGCACGCCGGAGCGGGAGATGTGCAGGAACTCGTCGGCGATGCTGGTCCAGGCGTCGGTCATGCCATCAGGCTACGCCTCGTGCCGGCCTCGCGGTGGGCCGCGGGGCGGGCGCGGATGCAGGCGCTTCACGCGTCTCCTATGCCGACGAGCGCACCCAACTCGGCGATGCGCGGAACGAGGTGGCAGAGGAACGTCAGGCCGATCGCGGTCACCGCGAGGACAGCCGGGAGCGCATGGAGATCTCTTCGGCGGGGGAGCCCCGCGATGAGGACGAGTGCGACTATCGGAGGAACGAGCCAGTACTCCGCACTCCCCTCGAACACGCGAATCAACGTCGCGGTGGCAGGCGGCGCGACGACGTGGGGTCGCGGCTCGAACACCCGGACGGCCAGTACCGAGGCGGACGCGGCGGCAGTCAGCAGGCTGAGTGCGATCGACGCGACCATTCGTGATCGGTCGACCGCAGGAGAAGGGCGGGGAAGGCGAGGAGGTGGGGGCGTCGTCATCCGGCGACAGTACGGTGGACGACCGTCGACGCGCAGCGTTCTCCACAGGGTTCGCGTCGGCGGATGCGGAAACCCCCGGCCGATCCGCGGGGAGCGGACGACCGGGGGCTTTCCTGGGGAGGATCAGTCCTCGTCGACGAGGAACCGGCTGTACGCACCCAGAGTCAGGAAGGTGGGGAACTCCTCCTGCAGTGCGACCTCACGGAAGATCTCCGCGGCGTCGTCGAACCGATCCCCGGCGCTCCGCGTCGCCATGGCGAGCACCTGGGCGATGAGCCCTTCGATGTACTCCACGGTGATCGGCGTGCCGTCCTGGGTCGTCCGGTCCTGGTGGATCCACTGCCACACCTGTGAACGGCTGATCTCTGCCGTCGCGGCATCCTCCATCAGATTGTCGATCGCGACGGCGCCGAGGCCTCGCAGCCAGGCCTCGAGGTAGCGGATCGCGACCGAGACGTTGTCGCGCACGCCCCGATCGGTGACCGCGCTGCCGATGCGCAGATCGAGCAGATCACGCGCCTCGACGCGCACGTCGTCGCGCTGCCGATCGACCTGGTTGGGCCGGTCGCCGAGCACGGCATCGAACTCCGCCTGCGCCGTCGGGATCAGGTCGGGGTGCGCGACCCAGGTGCCGTCGAAGCCGTCGCCGGCCTCGCGCTTCTTGTCGGCCGAAACCTTCTCGATCGCTCGCGCCGTCACCTCGGGGTCGCGACGGTTGGGGATGAACGCGCTCATGCCGCCGATCGCGAAGGCGCCCCGCTTGTGGCAGGTCTGCACCAGCAGATCGGTGTACGCCCGCATGAACGGCACCGTCATCGTGACCTCGCTGCGGTCGGGGAGCACGAAGCGCGCTCCGCGGCCGCGGTAGTTCTTGATGATCGAGAAGATGTAGTCCCAGCGTCCGGCGTTGAGACCGGCGCAGTGATCGCGCAGCTCGTACAGGATCTCGTCCATCTCGAAGGCTGCGGGCAGCGTCTCGATGAGCACTGTCGCGCGGATGGTGCCGTGCGGGATGCCGATGTACTCCTCGCTGAACGAGAACACGTCGTCCCAGAGCTTCGCCTCCTCGCTGGACTCGATCTTGGCGATGTAGAAGTACGGACCGCGGCCGCCGTCGATCAGCGCCTGCGCATTGTGCAGGAAGTACAGCCCGAAGTCGACGAGCGAACCGGATGCCGCGGTGCGACGCCCCGCGCGGTCGGTGAACTGCACGTGCTTCTCGGGCAGGTGCCAGCCGCGCGGGCGCATCACGATCGTGGGGGTGCGTTCGGCCGTGACGCGGTACTCCTTGCCCTCCGGGGAAGTGAAGGAGAGCTCGCCGCGGATCGCGTCACGGAGGGACAGCTGGCCCTCGATCACGTTCTTCCACGTGGGACTGGTGGCGTCCTCCTGGTCGGCGAGCCAGACCCGCGCGCCGGAGTTCAGCGCGTTGATCGTCATCTTCGGGTCGGTCGGGCCGGTGATCTCGACGCGGCGGTCCTCGAGCCCGGGGCCGGCACCGGCGACGCGCCATTCGGCATCGTCACGGATGTGGCGGGTGTCGTCGCGGAAACGCGGGTCGTGCCCGTTGCCGATCTCGAAGCGACGGCGCATCCGGTCGGCGAGCCGGTCATGGCGGCGCGACGCGAAACGATGGTGCAGCTCGGTGAGGAAGGCGATCGCCTCCGGCGTGAGGATCTCCTCGTAACGGTCGCGGATGGTGCCCGTGACCGTGATCGCCGGACCCAGTTGGGTGGTCGGAGCGGTGGTCGGGGGAGCGGTGGGAGTGGTCATGATCGTGAGTCCTTCGGCTTAGTGGAACTGCGCGGCTTCGGTGGAGCCGGCGAGGGCGAGGGTCGCGCTGTCGGGGTTGAGCGCGGTGGAGATGACGTCGAAGTAGCCGGTGCCCGCCTCGCGCTGGTGCTTGGTGGCGGTGTACCCGTGCGCCTCGGCGGCGAATTCGGCTTCCTGCAGCTCGACGTAGGCGCTCATGGCGCGTTCGGCGTAGCCGCGGGCGAGGTCGAACATCGAGTGGTTCACGGCGTGGAAGCCGGCGAGGGTGATGAACTGGAACTTGTAGCCCAGGTCGGCGAGCTCCTGCTGGAACGTCGCGATCTCGGCATCCGACAGGTGGCTCTTCCAGTTGAAGCTCGGCGAGCAGTTGTAGGCGAGGAGCTTGCCGGGGAACTCGGCGTGGACGGCCGCGGCGAATTCGCGGGCGAGCGCGATGTCGGGCTCACCCGTCTCCACCCAGAGCAGGTCGGCGTAGGGGGCGAAGGCGAGGCCGCGGCTGATGACCGACTCGATGCCCGGGCGGATGCGGTAGAACCCCTCCGACGTGCGCTCGCCGGTGGTGAACTGCTGGTCGCGCTCGTCGACGTCGCTCGTGAGCAGGTCGGCGGCGAGGGCGTCGGTGCGGGCGATGATCACCGTCGGCACTCCCGCGACGTCCGCCGCGAGACGTGCGGCGTTCAGGGTGCGGATGTGCTGCTGCGTGGGCACGAGCACCTTGCCGCCGAGGTGGCCGCACTTCTTCTCGCTCGCCAGCTGGTCCTCCCAGTGGATGCCGGCGGCGCCGGCCTGGATCAGCGACTGCGCGAGCTCGTAGGCGTTCAGCGGGCCACCGAACCCGGCTTCGGCATCCGCGACGATCGGTGCGAGCCAGTCCTGGGTGATCTCACCCGTCCCCGCGAGAGCCTCGGCGTGCTCGAGCTGGTCCTGGCGGATCAGGGCGTTGTTGATGCGGCGGACAACCGCGGGCACCGAGTTCGCCGGGTACAGCGACTGGTCCGGGTAGGTCTGACCTGCGAGGTTGCCGTCGGCCGCGACCTGCCACCCGGAGAGGTAGATGGCCTTGAGGCCCGCGCGCACCTGCTGCACGGCCTGACCGCCGGTGTAGGCGCCGAGCGCCCGCACGTAGTCCTCGGTGTGCAGGAGGTTCCAGAGGTTCTCGGCGCCGCGATGGGCGAGCGTCGACTCCTCCCGGACCGAACCACGGATGCGGATGACGTCCTCAGCCGTGTAGGTGCGCTCGACGCCGTCCCAGCGCGGGTCCGTCTCCCAGATCTCCTGGAGCTCCGCGGCGGTCTGCACCTGGTCGCCGGCTCGCAGGCCGGCGGGGCGGGGTGCGGGGGTTCCTGTGGTGTTCGTCATGGTGTCTCCTCGGTGAGAGTGGGTGGCTTGGCATCCACTCTGCGTGAACTTCGGGGGTCCCCCTGACCGATTTTGGGGTGAAGAATGCCCGAAATTCTGTTTTTGTGACAGAATCGGCGCCATGGTCACCGCTGACGCCGCAGAAGACACCGACGCCCTCACGATCGGACGCCGCATCCGGCAGTTGCGCACCGCGAGGGGATTGACCCTCGACGACCTCGCCGCGGCGGTGGACCGTGCCCCCAGCCAGCTCTCGATGATCGAGACCGGCAAGCGCGAGCCCAAGCTCACCCAGCTGCAGGCGATCGCGCGCGCGCTCGGCGTCACGCTCGACGCGCTGCTCGAGGGCGAGCCGCTCGACGAGCGCAGCGCCATCGAGATCGCCCTGGAGCGTGCGATGAAGGGCCAGACGTTCCAAGCCCTGGGCATCGATCCGTTCCGCATCGCCAAGTCCGTGCCGACCGAGGCGCTCAGGGCGCTCCTCGCTCTCCACGGCGAGATCGACCGCCTCCGGGACGAGCGGGCGGCGACACCGGAGGAGGCGCGCCGGGCCAACGTCGAGCTGCGTCATCTCATGCGTAGCCAGGACAACCATTTCGCCGATCTGGAGGCGAAAGCATCCGAGATCCTCGCGGCGGTGCGCCACCCCGGCGGACCGCTCACGCAGCGCACGGCATCCGAGATCGCCGCGTACCTCGGCTTCTCGCTGCACTACGCGCCCGACCTGCCGCAGACCACCCGCAGCGTCGCCGATCTCGCGAACGGCCGCCTGTACCTGTCGAGCAGTGTGCCCGCCAAGGGAGATGCCCGCACGGCGGTGCTGCAGGCGCTGTCGAGCCGGATGCTGGGGCACGCAGAGCCGCGCAGCTACGCCGAGTTCCTGCGGCAACGGGTCGAGACCAACTATCTGACGGGTGCGCTGCTCATTCCTGAGGCCCACGTGGTCCCGGCCCTGCATGAGGCCAAGTCGCGCCGCGCGATCTCGATCGAGGATCTGCGCGACGCCTACTCGGTGTCGTATGAGACGGCGGCGCACCGGTTCACGAACCTCGCGACCCGTCATCTCGGCATCCCGGTGCACTTCCTGAAGGTGCACGAGTCGGGCACCATCACCAAGGCGTACGAGAACGACGACGTCAACTTCCCGACCGATCGGCTCGGCGCCATCGAGGGGCAGATGTGCTGTCGCCGGTGGACCAGCCGCGTGGTCTTCGACGAGGACGACCGCTTCAACCCGTACTACCAGTACACCGACACGGGCAACGGCACCTACTGGTGCACCGCCCGCGTCGAGTCATCGAGTGAGGGCCTGCACTCCGTGAGCGTCGGGGTGCGCTTCGACGACACCAAGTGGTTCGTCGGGCGGGACACCACGCATCGCGGGGTCTCGAAGCACTCGGTCGAGGTGTGCTGCCGCCGGGCGCCTGCAGACCTCGAGGAGCGCTGGCGGGAGAACTCCTGGCCGAATGTGAAGACCCCGCGCACCCTGTTGGCGACACTTCCGACCGGGAGCTTCCCCGGGGTGGACACGACCGATGTGTACGAGTTCCTCGAGGCGCACGCGCCGCGCTGAGGTGGACGGTTCAGTCGAGGAGCCCGGCCGGCGTCCAGGCCGGCCACTCGACTGCTCCTACGGGCGTTCCGTGTTCGTACGTCGCGACGAGGCGGAACGGCGCACGCGCGGTGCTGTTGTCGAAGAACTCCGTGCGATCGGCGACGCGGCGGGCTTGCGCTATCAGATCCCACAGCCGTGCATGCCTTTCGCGGATCTTCCGTTCGGGAACATCGTGCCCACCCGCTCGCACGCGTTCGGCCACGCGGGCCACGCTCACGTCGACCGGTAGCAGCATGACGTGCAGCTGGACGAGATATCCGCGTCCGACCGCTTCGGCGACGAGGTCGACCTTGCTCGGATGGCTGAAGACGGTCTCGGTAATGAAGGATCTCTGTGCGATCAGCAGTTCGATACGCGCGTCGGCCGCGATCTGCGATGCCTCATAGGCGTGCTCGGCGGGCGCGCTCGGCCAGCGCTCCGCAGCGATCAGGTCGGCGTTGACGAATGGCAGGCCGGTCACCGGCTCCAGGATGCGGTCGACGTAGGTGGACTTGCCTGACCCGTTGGGCCCTGCGAGCAGATGGAGGAGGGGCACCCGTCAGGAATCCGAGTCGTCGCCGTGAGCGACAGGGTGGCCCTGGGCGTCAGCATCCGTCCACCGTCGTCCCGACCGGGTGAACTCCGCGGCGAGATCGAGCCGGGTGCGCCGTTCGACGATCTGCTCGTCCCAGGTCGCGCGGACCACGGCTTGATCGCGTTCGCTGAGATCGTCGTAGGACGCCTCGCTCGCGAGCACCCGTCGGATATCGCGATGGCTCACGCGTGGTGAGGCTTCCAATTCGCGTCCGATTCGTGCCCAGTGATTGATCTGCTGGGCCGCGCTGCGGCTCGACTCGGCGCCGATCGATTTCGCGACCTCGAAGAGATCGCCATCCACGCGCGTGGGCATCGTGCTGCTCATGCACACAGTGTAGCAGGGTGCTACACGCGCAGAGGGGTTGAGTGAACACTGAACACGTGTTAGGTTTTTGCACATCGGTGCGCTGCGTTTGCGGCGCCGTTCTCGATGAGGAGACACGATGAAGCGTTGGATGAGCACAGTGGCGACAGTCGGACTGGTCGTCTCCGGCCTGACACTCGCCGGACCCGCGACGGCGGACGGCGATCGTTCGGGCACCAAGGATCTGAAGCGATGGGCGCAGGACACCTGGCAATCCCTGGTGGCGATGACCGATGAGGAGACGGGCCTTCCGGCCGACAACGTCACCGGCGATCTGGAGACCGCGAGCGCCTACACCTCGCCGACGAACATCGGCGGGTACCTGTGGTCGACCGTCACCGCACGCGACCTCAAGATCATCAGCGCTGGCGAGGCGCGATCCCGCCTGTCGGCGACCCTCGACACTCTCGAGGGCCTCGAGCGCAACGACGCGAGCGGCATGTTCTACAACTGGTACTCGCCGACCACCGGCGAGAAGCTGACGACCTGGCCCGATTCCGGCGATCCGGTGTATCCGTTCCTCAGCACCGTGGACAACGGCTGGCTGGCGGCCGCGCTGCGCATCGTGCGGGAGGCGGAACCCCGACTCGCCACGCAGGCCGACGCCCTCTACGAGTCGATGGACTTCGCGTCGTTCTTCGATCCCGCGGGTGCCGCGGGCTTGCCCGCCGGCACCAATCGCGGCGGATTCTGGGATGCCCCGCCGCCGGACTGCAGCGTCGAAGCGCCCATGTACAACGGCTCGGGCGAGACCGCCTATTACACCTGCCACCATTACGACACGACGGTGAGCGAGAGCCGCATCGCGACCTACCTCGGCATCGCCAACGGGCAGATCCCGGCGAAGGCCCTGAACGGCACGCACCGCACCATGCCCCCCGGCTGTGACTACGCCTGGCAGGAGCAGCTTCCCGAGGGTGAATATCGCACCTATGACGGCGTCGAGGTCTGGGAGGGCGCCTACAGCTACAACGGCATGTCGTTCGTTCCGAGCTGGGGCGGCAGCATGTTCGAGTCGTTGATGCCGGACCTGCTCGTGCCGGAGACGAAGTGGGGCCCGAAGTCCTGGAAGCTCAACCACCCGATCACCGTCGAGGTGCAGAAGCAGCACGGACTCGAGGAGGCCGGATACGGATACTGGGGCTTCTCACCCGCGAGCAACCCCTTCGGCGGATACGCGGAGTACGGCGTCGACATCGCCGGGATGCGGTCCGACGGCTACACGTCCGACGCCGAGCAGACCGACGTCGACATCGACCGGCCGGGATGCACGACGGGCACGAACCCCGCGCCCGAGTTCGGTGACGGGGTCGTCACCCCGCACGCCGCGTTCCTCGCTCTGCCCTATGACCGGAAGGGCGCCCTGAAGAATCTCGAGGGCATCGAGCACGACCTCAGCGCCTACGGTCCCGGCGGGTTCTACGACGCGGTCGCCGTGCACAGCGGCACGATCGCGGAACGGTACCTGTCGCTCGATCAGTCGATGATCATGGCAGCGATCGGCAACGAGCTCACGAAGGATAAGCTCAAGGCCTATTTCGTGGATCGCGACATGGAGAAGCGTCTGCGGCCCGCGATGCGGCAGCAGGATTTCGGATCGTCGTGGGGCACCGGAGGCGGCCACAAGAGCTGAATCTCCGCGCCGGCCACGTCGAGGGACAGGAGTGCGCAGTGGTCACGGACGGTCAGCCTGCGGCGGGTCGAGGGTCGCGCGGCTCCTACGCGACGGGGCAGGCGCGACGGCAGGCGATCGTCGACGAAGCGCTCGTCGTGTTCTCCCGCACGGGGTTCCACGGCGGATCCCTGCGGGAGATCGCGAAGCGGGTCGGGGTGACCCCGGCGGGTCTGCTGCATCACTTCGCCGACAAGGAGGAGCTGTTCGCCGAAGTGCTCCACCAGCGTGACGAGAAGGTGCGTGCGGCAGCAGGTGACCCTGCCGAGCACACCCTGATCGAGCAGGCGAAGCGGGTCGTTGCCCACAACCAGACATCGCGAGGACTCACCTCCCTGTACGCGATCGTCTCGGCGGAGGCGACCGACCCCGAGCATCCGTCGCACGCCGAGTTCGCCGCGCGCTATCGGACGCGGGCCGACGAGGCGGTGGAGATCCTCCGCCGCGGGCAGGAGGCCGGCGAGGTGCGCGACGACATCGACCCCGCGCTCGCCGCGCGCCTGATCAGTGCGGTGATGGACGGGATCCAGCTGCAATGGCTGTGGGATGAATCCGTCGACATGGTCGCGCTCTTCGACGAGTTCGTGGGCCGCTACCTCGACCCTGCAGACAGGGGCTAGAGCTAGACGGCGTTCCAGCGCAGGCGTGCGTCGTCTGCGAAGGATTCCAGGGGCGCGGCCGCCTCGGCGACCGGGAACATCGTGACGAGCTGCGGCCGCGCGCCCGGGGATGGGGCCACTGCATACGCCAGAGCCGTCGGACCCTCTGCGGCGGCGACGGCGACGCGGGTCTCTCGCCCGTCGATCACCCGGGTGGCATCGATCGCCGGCGACTCCAGAACGGCGGATGCTGCTGCCACGGCCCGTGCGAGAAGCGTCGGGCCCGCGCGCCAGGGGAGGAAGCCGTCCGTCGGCAGTCCGCACGCCAGGGCGAGTGCGCCGTCGATCCAGCGCTCGCGCTTGAGCCCGTACGGCGTGACCTCGAGCGAGAGCAGATAGCCGTAGCAGTGCACGAGTCCCGCGTTGCCGATCGGCCAGGTCGCGGCGATGCCCGCCCGCCGGTGCAGCTCCTCGAACAGCGTCGGGGTGATGACGGCTGATCCGGTGTTCTCGTCGATCGCCGTCGACAGGCCCCACGCATCGAAACCGCCGGCGGAGCGGTCGTCGCGGATCGAGCTGTCGAGCCAGGGGAGCGCGTCGAGCGCGGTGCGCGCGCTCTCGATCGAGCCATCGGCAGCGGCGGAGGCCGCGAGGGTGAGCTGTCGGAGTTCGGCCACGGCGTTCACCCTACGTGGTGCGCGTGGACGGATTGTTCACACGGCGTTCACACGATTGGGACCTTCTGTCCACAATCGTTATCCATGATGGACGGAGCGTCCACACAGAAAGAACTCCGTGAACTCCATTCTCCTCTTCGATTTCGACGGCACGATCGCACTCGGCGACGGCCCGGTCCTCGCCTATGCACAGCAGGTGGCAGCGGCACTCGGCGATCGCGGCGACTTCGTCGACGGCATCCGCGCGCAGCTCGCGACGACCGACGGCGACTCGCTCGACGGCTACGACGCCGTACGTCAGGCGGCGCAGCGCCGAGGAGCGGATGCGCGCCTCCTGAGCGCCGCCTACCTCGCCAGTCGCGCGCAGCTCGCGACGGCCGACGCCCCGATCACCGCGCCGACTGGTCTCGCCGCCTTCCTGGAAGCCGCCGACGCCGAGCGCATCCTCGTCACGAACGCGCCGGCCATCCGCATCGAGGAAGCGCTCGAGTCGCTCGGCCTCACCGGGCTGTTCGACCGGATCGTCACGAGCGCCCGCAAGCCGAAGGGCCTCGAGGCGGTGCTCGCCGACCTCCCGGCCGACGCCCGCGTGCTGAGCGTCGGCGACATCTGGCACAACGACCTCGCCCCCGCCCACGCCCGCGGGCACGCGACCGCGCTGATCGGCGGCTTCCCCGACCCGCGGGCCACCCCCACCTTCCGCGCCGCAGAGTTCTCGAGTCTGGTTCCCCAGCTCGAGGCGTGGCTGCGCGGCTGAGACCACCCCTCCGTACCCACCCACCCCCATCGAAGGATGAACATGCGTACCTCCCTCTTCCGTTCCTCCGCAGCGGGCGCCATCGCCGTCGGTGCCCTGCTGACCGTGGCGCTCGCCGGCTGCTCGGGCAGCACCGCGGCTCCCGGCGACTCGGCAGCGCCCGCCGCCGATCCGGATTCGATCGTGCTCGCACTGGTTCCCTCGCAGGACCAGGACGGGCTCGTCGACACCGCGGCTCCTCTCACCGACTACCTCACCAAGGAGCTCGGCATCGAGGTGACCGGCGTGGTCTCGAAGGACTACCAGGCCGCCGTCGAGGCGATGGGTGCCGGCCAGGCACAGATCGGCTTCCTCCCGTCGCTGCAGCTGTGGCAGGCGAACGACATGTACGACGCGAAGGTCGTGCTGCAGACCGAGCGCAACGGCAACATCACGTACCCGGCGCAGTTCATGACGAACAACCCCGACAAGTACTGCGACGACGAGCCGGTCGAGCGCGACGGGATGCTGTTCTGCAATGGCGCCGACGCGATGAAGGGACCTGCGGGTCTCGACAGCATCGACAAGGTCAAGGGGGCGAAGGTCGCCGTCCTCGGCCCCGGTTCGCCCGCCGGGTACATCTACCCGATCCTGGCGCTGCAGGAAGCGGGGCTCGACACCGACACCGACATCCAGCAGATCCCGGTCACGGCGAACGATGCTTCGGTGCTGGCGGTCTACAACGGTGACGCCGAGGTCGGTTTCAGCTTCTGGGACGCCCGCACGATCGTCGCGAAGGACACCCCGGATGTGGGCCAGAAGGTCGTCGTGTTCGCTCTGACCGAGGAGATCCCGAACGACGGAGTGGCGCTGTCATCCGACCTGTCGCCGAAGCTGCAGGACCGCATCACGAAGGCGCTCGAGGACTTCTCGAACACCCCGGAGGGTTCCGAGATCCTCACGAACATCTACTCGATCACCAAGCTCGCTCCGGCCGACCCCGACTCGCTCGACGTCGTCGCCCGGGCCGCACAGGCTCTGGGGCTCCAGTAAATTGTCCGATCAGATCCCGCACGCGGACGCCGCAGCTTCGGCTGCGGCGTCCACGCCGTGGTCCATCCGCTTCGACGAGGTCACGGTGCGCTATCCCAACGGGACCGTCGGCCTGAACGGTGTCTCCCTCGACATCGACGCCGGTGAGATGGTCGCTGTGGTCGGACTCTCGGGGTCGGGCAAGTCCACGCTCATCCGCACGATCAACGGCCTCGTGCCGGTCACGAGCGGCACGCTCGACGTCGGCGAGCACCGGGTGAGCGGCGCCTCGCCGCGCACACTCCGCCGCCTGCGCGGCGACATCGGCATGGTCTTCCAGGGCTTCAACCTCGCGGGCCGCGCGAGCGTGCTCCAGAACGTGCTCGTCGGGCGCCTCGCCCACACGCCCCTGTGGCGTACGCTGCTCGGCGCCTACCCGGAGGCCGACAGGCAGCTCGCGTACCAGGCGCTCGATCGCGTCGGCATCCTCCCGAAGCTGCACGCCCGCGCGTCCGAACTCTCCGGAGGACAGCAGCAGCGCGTGGCCATCGCGCGTGCGCTCGCGCAGCAGCCCCGCATCGTGCTCGCCGACGAGCCGGTCGCGAGCCTCGACCCGCCCACGGCGCGCGGCGTCATGAACGACCTGCGCCGCATCAACCGCGACCTCGGCATCACGGTGCTCGTCAACCTGCACCTGCTCGACCTCGCGCGCGAGTACGGCGCGCGGATGATCGGCATGCGCGCCGGCGAGATCGTCTACGACGGTCCGGCGACGAGTGCGACGGATGCCGACTTCGAGAGCATCTACGGTCGCTCGCTCACCCCGGAAGACCGGTTGGACACATGACCCGCGTCGCACCGGCATCCGATCTCGACGTCCCCGCCCGCCCGCCGGGAGCGTGGAAGGGACCTGTCATCGTCGTCGCCGTCGTGGCGGTCACCGTCGTGATGTGTCTGCCCGGCATCGGCATCGGCGTCGATCTCTCGGCCATCGCGCGCAACTGGCAGAACGGCGCCGACAAGATCATCAAGCTGCTCATGCCGGACTGGAGCTTCTTCCCCCGCACGCTTCCGCCGCTCATCGAGACGCTGCAGATGGCCGTGATCGCGACCGCGATCGGTGCGGCCGTCTCGCTGCCGCTCAGCTTCTGGGCCGCGCGCGCGACGAACCCCCACACGCCGACGCGCATCATCGTGCGCGGCATCCTCAACGTCGTCCGCAGCGTCCCTGACCTGCTCTACGCGGCGATCCTCGTCGCCATGGTCGGCGTGGGGGCGCTCCCCGGCATCCTGGCTCTGCTGCTCTTCAACGTCGGCATCATCGTCAAGCTCGTCTCCGAGGCGATCGACACGAACGACCGCGGCCCGCTGGAGGCAGGACGCGCGGTCGGCGCGACCCAGACGAAGATCAACCGCACGCTCGCGCTGCCGGACGCCTGGCCCGCCTTCGCCAACCAGACCCTGTACGTGTTCGAGCTGAACGTGCGCGCCTCCACGGTGCTCGGGCTCGTCGGCGCCGGTGGCATGGGGCTCCTGATCGACGCGGTGCGCACGTTCTACCGCTACGACCAGCTCTCGCTCATCATCCTGGAGATCCTCATCGTCGTCATCGTGATCGACGTCGTCTCCGACGCGATCCGACGGAGGCTCGTATGAGCGCGGCGCTCACCGTCATCCCCGACAAGCCCCGACGGCCCTGGCTGATCGCCGGCTGGCTGCTCGTGACCGGAATCGTGGTGCTCGCCTTCTGGTCGATCGACATCGACTGGGCGCGTCTCGCCGATCTGCCGGCCGAGATCATCCGGTACCTCGGCCTGATGTTCGCGAGCCCGAACTGGGAGAAGCTGCCGGAGGCGCTCTGGCAGACCTGGCGCAGCATCGAGATGGCGTGGGTCGGCACGATCCTCGGCATCCTGCTCGCGACGCCGCTCAGTCTGGTCGCCGCACGGGGATTCGGGCCCGCCTGGCTGCGGGCCCTGCTGCGCGGACTCTTCTCGCTGATCCGCGCCGTGCCGGAGATCATCATCGCGATCGTGATCCTGTCGGTCACCGGCCTCACCCCGTTCACCGGGGCGCTCGCCCTCGCGATCAACGGCGTCGGCACCCTCGGCAAGTGGGGATACGAGGCCGTCGAGGCTGTGCCCCGCGGACCGATCGAGGCGGCGCGCGCTGCCGGCGGAAGCACCCTGCAGGTGCTGCGCTGGGGTGTGTGGCCGCAGTCCGAACCGGCGTTCTGGTCGTTCTGGCTCTATCGCTTCGAGATCAACGTGCGCTCCTCCGCCGTGCTCGGGCTGATCGGCGTCGGCGGGATCGGCGACATGCTCACCTCGTACACCCAGTACCGTGAGTGGTCGACGGTGGGGGTCCTCCTCATCGTGGTCGTCGTGGTGACGATGCTGATCGATGCGGCCTCCGGCGCCATCCGCCGCCGGATCATGGAGGGAGCCCGTGACCGTGTTCTCGCCTAGCGCGCCGCCCACCGCGCGCATCGCCGCGGTGCTCAACACGATGCAGCCCGCGGAGCGTCGCGTTGCGGAGCTGATCGTCGAATCGGCAGACGAGGTCGTGGAGTGGACGGCCCAGGAGCTGGCCGAACGCGCCGGCGTCGGCCGGGCCACGGTCGTCCGCACCTGCCAGGGCATCGGCTACCGCGGGTACCCGCAGCTGCGGGTCGCCCTCGCCGCCGAACTGGGCAGCGCTCCGGCGGAAGCCGCGGTCGATCACGGACCGGGCGTGCTCGGCCGGATGCGCGGCGAGATCGACCGCCTCGCGACCTCGCTCCCCGCGCTCGCGAGCCTGCTCGACCCGGATGCCGTGGCCGAGGCCGTGCGAGTCGCGGCATCGGCCCGTCGACTGCTCGTGCTCGCGAACGGCTTGTCGTCGCCCATCGCGAACGATCTCGCGATGCGCCTGACGGCATCCGGACGGGCAGCGGAGTTCATCGCTGATGCGATCGCGCAGCAGATCGCCGCCCGTCACCTCACCGCAGACGACGTCTGCCTGGTGGTGAGCGGCTCCGGTGCGAATGAAGCGAGCCTGCGCGTCGCGACGGCCGCAGCCCGCGGCGGGGCGACCGTGATCGCGGTGACGTCGTTCGCCTCCTCAGCGCTGACCGAGGTCGCGACGCTGTCGCTGGTGCTCGCCCCCACCGGTGTGAGCTTCCGCGATGAGCTGGAGCATGCATCCCGCGTCGCCTACCTCGTCTTCGCCGAGGTGTTCGCCGCCGCCGTGACGACCGAGCGTGGCGACGACGCGGTACAGGCGCGGGCGCACGTGCTCGAGGTGGTGTCCGACAACCTCGGTGAAGGGTCGGAGTCGTAGCCCTCGGTGGCCGTCAGTCCCTTGCCGTCTGCAACAGCGCCCAGAGCTCGGCACGGGCGGGGAACGACGAGAGGTCGATCCCCAGCAGCGTCCCGGCCTGGGCGATGCGTGCCCGGAGCGTGTGCCGGTGGATGCCGAGTTCGAGGGCCGCGGGCTCGGCGCGCGCATCGTTCCTCAACCAGCAGCGCAGAGACTGCTCCAGCGCGGCGGAGCCCGACAGGTCGTGCGCGCGCAGCGGTGCCAGGCGGGATTCCGCCACGAGCCTTGCCTCATCCGTGGCGAGCGCGCTGAGGATGCTCGATCCGACCGTGTCGGCGTAGCGCTCTGCGCCGGCTCCCGAGCGTTGCCGCAGCGCCGTCAGGGCCTGGGCGTGCGCGCGCGAGAAGGCGTCGTAGCCTTCGGGTTCCGAGACGCCGATGCGGATGCCGAAGCGGTGCGCGAGCTCGTCGAGGAGATCGTCGTCCACTGCGGAGACGCACACCGTGAGGCCCTCGTCGGACTCGGCGAGGAAGAATGCGGTGCCGTGGTCGGCCCGGTGCCGCTCCCACCAGTCGGTGATCGGGCCGGCAGGGGCGTCGGATGCCACGGCGACGACCACCGGGGCCGCCGGGAGTCCGCCGATGACTCGCCGGGTCAGGGTCGAGTCGTCTGCGAGCAGGGATTCGAGCAGTTGCGTGTGCAGTCTCCGCCTGCTGCGGGCCAGCTGCTCGCTCTGCTCCATCGCGAGTCCCGCCATGGCGATCACGGAGGTCACGACCGAACGCGCCTCCGGGTCGAGCGCATCGATCTCGAGCGCGATGACTCCGCGCAGGTGTCCGCCGCGGCCGATCGTGAAGAGCGTGAACGTGTGGTCGTCGAGCGTGAGTGACTGACCGGCCTCGAGGCCGCGGGTCAGGATCTCGATCACTCGCTCGCCGAGGTCGTCCAGAGCGTGCCGTTCGACGGCGTCGCGCGGATGCGAGACGAGCAGCGCACCTGCCGCGTCGAACATCCCCGCCCAGACGTCGAGCCGCCGGCCGAGTTCGGCGACGGTCGCGTCGAGCCCCCGCGGTCGGAGCGCGGCGAGGGCGAGGGCGCGCTGCGTGTCGAGCGCCCAGGACCGGCGCGCGTACGCCTGCGCGGCGATGGCCTCGGAGTGGGCGCGGGCGACCGCGATGAACGGCGTGCGGTAGGGGACTTCGAACAGGGGCATCCCGTTCGCGGCGCACGCGGCCACGAGCTCTTCGGGAATGCCTGCGCGGTGCACCTCGCTGCCGAACCCGAGTCCGAGGACGCCACGGTCGGCCAGGCGCCCGACGTAGGTGTCGATGTCGACCGCTTCATCGAACTGCGTGCCGGTCGTGAGGAGCGCGAGGTCTTCGGAAAGGAAAGGGGTCGGATCGGCGAGGTCGGAGCTGTGCACCCAGCGCAGAGGCCGGTCGAGCGATGAGGCGGGCAGCTGGTCTTCGCGGGAGACCAGCGAGAGGCCGAGATCGCGCCGGCGCAGCAGCGCCCGCAGCGTGGGTTCTTCCGTGACGGCCATCTCCACCTCTCCGTTGTACAGTCGGGCGATATCCCTGAGCAGATTGTACAAGTCGGCGAGTGCGGCGGTGTTCGCAGCCGCCGTACGCTCGCGAACATGGCTCTTCTCGACACCGCAGCTGTTGCAGTTCCCCTCGGCGGCCCCGACCTCCCCCAGGAGCGTCGCCTCATCACCGAACTCCCGGGCCCGCGCTCGGCCGAGATCCTCGCCCGCAAAGCGGATGCTGTCGCCGCGGGTGTCGGTCACACGGTGCCCGTCGCGACCGTCGCCGCCGGTGGTGGCGTCGTCGTCGACGCCGACGGCAACTCGCTCATCGACCTCGGCTCCGGCATCGCCGTGACGACGGTCGGCAACGCGCACCCGAAGATCGCCGCCGCCGTCGCCGCTCAAGCCGCGCAGTTCACGCACACCTGTTTCATGATCTCGCCGTACGAGTCGTACATCGAGGTCGCCGAAGCCCTCAACCGGGTCACCCCCGGCGACTTCGCCAAGAAGAGCGCCCTGTTCAACTCGGGTGCAGAGGCCGTCGAGAACGCGATCAAGATCGCCCGCAAGTTCACCGGTCGCCAGGCTGTCGTCGCCTTCGACCACGGATACCACGGCCGCACGAACCTGACGATGGCACTGACCGCCAAGTCGATGCCGTACAAGAGCGGCTTCGGACCGTTCGCGCCCGAGGTCTACCGTGCGCCGATGTCGTACCCGTTCCGCGACGGGCTCGCTGGCCCTGAGGCCGCGGCCCGCGTCATCCTCCAGCTCGAGAAGCAGATCGGCGTCGATAACCTCGCCGCCGTCATCATCGAGCCCATCCAGGGCGAGGGCGGCTTCATCGTCCCGGCCGAGGGGTTCCTCCCCGCGATCGCCTCCTGGTGCCGCGCGAACGGCGTCGTGTTCATCGCCGACGAGGTGCAGACGGGCTTCGCCCGCACCGGCCACATGTTCGCCAGCGAGATCTTCGGCATCGAGCCCGACCTGATCACGACGGCCAAGGGCATCGCCGGCGGACTCCCGCTCGCTGCGGTGACCGGTCGCGCCGAGATCATGGACGCCTCGCACGCCGGTGGCCTCGGCGGCACGTACGGCGGCAACCCGATCGCCTGTGCCGCAGCGCTCGCCGCGATCGACGTGTTCGAGAACGACGGCGTGATCGAGCGGGCGCGGGAGATCGGCACGATCCTCACGCAGCGCCTCGCCGCCATTCAGGAGAACGACGCCCGCGTGGGCGACATCCGCGGGCACGGCGCGATGATCGCCGCCGAGTTCGTCGACCCCGAGACCAACGCTCCGGATGCCGCGCTCACCGCCGCCGTCGCGAAAGCCTGCATCGCTCAGGGCGTGATCGTGCTCACCTGCGGCACCTACGGCAACGTCATCCGCTTCCTCCCTCCGCTCGCGATCGGCGACGATCTGTTGAACGAAGGACTCGACATCGTCGCAGAAGCACTCGCGCAGGCCTGACATGGGAGCGTCAGCGGAGTCGCAGTGGGATCGCCCCGTGTCGCCGGAGACCTCCGCAGGCTTCGCGGGCGCGAACCCGCAGACGAAGAAGCTGAAGTCGCGTCACGTGACGATGATCACCCTCGGGGGGATCATCGGCGCGAGCCTCTTCGTCGGATCGGGCAACGTCATCCGCACGGTCGGTCCTGCCGCCGTCCTGTCGTACCTGATCGGCGGGCTGCTGGTGTTCCTCGCCATGCGCATGCTGGGCGAGATGGCGGCGGCGCGCCCCGCCATCGGCTCGTTCATGGAGTACGCCAGAGTCGGACTCGGCAACTGGGCCGCCTACCTCGTCGGTTGGCTGTACTGGTACTTCTGGGTCGGCGTTCTCGCCTATGAGGCGGTGCTCGGCGGCGAGACGATGCACAGCTGGTTCCCTGGCGTGCCGTCCTGGGCGTTCTCCCTGTTCCTCATCGCCCTGTTCGTCGGCACCAACGTGATCTCGGTGCGCACCTTCGGCGAAGTGGAGTTCTGGCTCGCATCGATCAAGGTGCTCGCGATCGTGGTGTTCCTCGGTGCGGGCCTGCTGTTCGCGTTCGGGCTGTGGCCGGACTCGACCATCTCCGTGTCGAACCTCTGGGAGCACGGCGGATTCGCCCCGAACGGCTACGGCGTCGCCTTCACGGGCGTCGCGCTGGTGATCTTCTCCTACTTCGGCACCGAGATCGCCGTGATGGCCTCGGCGGAATCCGAGAACCCGGCGAAGGGCATCCGTCAGGCGACGAGCACCATCATCTGGCGCATCCTGCTGTTCTTCGTCGGATCCGTGCTCATCATCGTCACGGTCGTGCCGTGGGACGAACTTCCGGCGCCGACCGATGTGGCCAACGCCCCCTTCACCTACGCGCTCGAGCAGTTCGGCATTCCGGGTGCGAGCATCATCATGCAGCTGGTGATCTTCACCGCCGTGATCTCGGTGCTCAACTCGGGGCTCTACTCCGCGTCGCGCATGTTCTCTGCGCTGGCGGAGCAGGGTTTCGCTCCGAAGATCGTGGCGAAGAAGTCGCGAAACGGGGTGCCGATCATGGCCCTGCTCGCATCGACGATCGGTGGGCTCATCGCGACCATCGTGAACTTCGTCACGCCGGGGTCGGGGATCTTCGACTTCATCATGAACTCCGCCGGGCTCGTCGCGCTGTTCGTGTACGTCTTCATCGCGCTGACCCAATGGCGACTGCGGCAGAAGATGACACCGGAGGAGGTGGCCGGTCTGAAGCTGAAGATGTGGCTGCACCCGTGGCTGAACTTCCTCCTGATCGCCTGTATCGCCGCTGTCCTCATCGTGATGCTCACGACCGAAGGTGGGCGGACGCAGGTCTGGACGAGCCTGATCGCGACCGGCGCACTGGTGCTGTTCTGGCCGCTCGTGCGCCGCAACCTGAAGAAGCGCGCCGTGCGCTCCGAGGAAGAGGCTGTGGGCGGCGACGTCGTCGCCCCCTGAGAGACGTCCGGTCGCGACCCTAATCGGGGGATTGCGGGTCGCGACCGGCACATTCATTTCAACGAAGGAGATGCAGATGGCTGAGATCACCCGAGACGTGCTCATCGTCGGCGCCGGAGCCGCAGGGCTCACGGCGGCGAACGACCTGCGCAGGGCCGGACTCTCGGTCGCCGTGCTCGAAGCGCGAGACCGTGTCGGCGGACGCCTCTGGACCGATGTGATCGAGGGCGCGATGCTCGAGATCGGCGGACAGTGGGTCTCGCCCGACCAGGACGCGCTCAAGGACGCGATCGACGAACTGGGGCTCGAGACGTACAGCCGCTACCGCGAAGGCGACAGCGTCTACGTCGGCCCCGACGGCCAGTCGCACCGCTTCACCGGCGAGATGTTCCCGGTGTCGCCCGAGACCGAGGCAGTGATCGCCGAGATCACGTCGCGGCTCGATGCCATGGTCGCGGAGATCGACCCGGATCGTCCGTGGGCGCATGCGAAGGCCGAGGAATGGGACGGCGTCACCTGGGACGCGTGGCTGCGCGCGCAGACCGACGACGACGAGGCGGTGCGCAATCTCGCCTTCGCCACCGGCAGCGCGATGCTCACCAAGCCCACGCACTCCTTCTCTCTCCTGCAGTCGCTGCTGATGGCAGCATCCGCCGGCTCTTCTTCGAACCTCGTCGACGCCGACTTCATCCTCGACAAGCGTGTCGTCGGCGGCCTTCAGCAGGTGCCGTTGCGGCTCGCCGAGCGCCTCGGCGACGACGTGCTGCTGAACCAGCCGGTGCGGAGCCTCGAGTGGGGTCCCAACGGCGTCACCGCCACGACCGACGACACCACGGTCAGCGCCCGCTACGCGATCCTCGCGCACGCGCCGGTGCTGTACAGCCGCATCTCGTTCGTCCCGCCGCTTCCGAGACTCCAGCATCAGATGCATCAGCACCTGTCGATGGGCTTCGTGATCAAGGTGCATGCCGTGTACGAGAAGCCCTTCTGGCGCGAGCAGGGGCTCAGCGCCACGGCCTTCAGCCCGTACGAGCTCGTGCACGAGGCGTATGACAACACCAACCACGGTGACGAGCGCGGCACGCTGGTCGGCTTCGTCTCGGACGCCAACGCCGACGGCGTCTTCGAGCTGTCGGCGGAGGAGCGCAAGCAGCGCATCCTCGAATCGCTCTCGCACTACTACGGCGACGAGGCGAAGAATCCCGTCGTCTACTACGAGAGCGACTGGGGCAGCGAGGAGTGGACCCGCGGTGCGTACGCCGCGAGCTTCGACATGGGCGGTCTGCACCGCTACGGCGCCGACCTCCGCACCCCTGTCGGCCCGATCCACTTCGCGTGCAGCGACCTGGCCGGCGCCGGATACCAGCACGTCGACGGAGCGATCCGCATGGGGCAGCTCGCCGCAGCGAACATCGTCGACGCGATCCGCGTCGCCGGCACCGAGAGCGGCGACTGATGTCCGGCTCGGTCGTCGTCGGCTACACCGCGACGGACACGGGAGCGGATGCCGCGGCCCTCGGCGCGCGGCTCGCCCGCAGCCTCGGCGTGACCCTGCACCTCGTGATCGTGCTCCCGAACGAGGGCACCCGCAGCGCGGCCGTGCCCCCGGAGCGCGCCTACGAGGAGCACATCCGCGGGCAGGCGAAGAAGTGGCTCGCCGACGCCGTCGTGCGACTGCCGCAGGAACTCACCCGCACCGGGCACGTGCGCTTCGCCGAATCGTTCGCCGAGGGGCTGATCGCCGCCGGCGAGGAGTTCGACGCCCGCGTGATCGTGGTCGGCGCGGCAGGCGGCGGCATCTTCGGCCGGCACCGGCTCGGCAGTGTGGCCTCTGAACTGCTGCACTCCTCGACCATCCCGGTGGCCCTCGCCCCGGCCGGCAGCGCGCAGCAGGACGATCATGTGATCCCGCGCGTGACCGTCGCCGTCGGCACCCGTCCCGGAGCGGACGCTCTGCTCGACGAGGCGGTCTCGCTCGCCGGCGACAGCGGGGTCGATCTCCGACTGGTCTCGCTGGTGCCGTTCGACGTTCCACCCGGTCTCGACACCGGTGCCATCCGCCTGGTCGGAGACGAGCATTCCCAAGAGGTTCTCGCGGTCGCCGCTGAGCTGCTGCCTGACGGGAGAACCGCCGCCGTCGAGAAGGCGCCGGGCGACACCGTCGAAGATGCCGTCGCACACCTCTCCTGGCTCCCCGGCGAGGTCATCCTCGTCGGCTCCAGCCGCCTCGCACAGCCGCGCCGGCTGTTCCTGGGCTCCACGGCAGCGAAGATGCTGCACGAGCTGCCCGTTCCGATGATCGTCGTCCCGCGCACCCGCGCCGAAGCAGGAGTCCGCTGATGAGCAGCACGAATCGGGCGACGGAGCCCGAATCCGGTGTCACGACCGGCATCTCCACCAAGGGCCTGAGTGCCGGAACCATCGGCCTCATCGGCGCCGTCGTCATCGGCATCTCGTGCATCGCGCCGGCCTACACCTTCACCGCGGCCGTCGGACCGACGGCATCCGAGGTCGGAGCGCAGATCCCGGCGATCATCCTCGTCGGCTTCATCCCGATGCTCCTCGTCGCCTTCGGATACCGCGAGCTCAACAACCGCATGCCGGACTCCGGCACCTCCTTCACCTGGGCGACCAGGGCGTTCGGCCCGTGGATCGGCTGGATGGCGGGGTGGGGCCTCATCGTCGCGACGATCCTGGTGCTGTCGAATCTCGCCGGCGTCGCTGTCGACTTCCTGTTCCTGCTGCTGTCGCAGATCACGGGCAACGCGGATGTCGCAGCGCTGGCCAGCAACACCTGGATCAACATCGGCGTCTGCCTGCTGTTCATGCTCGCTGCCACCTGGGTCTCCTATCGCGACATGCAGACGACGCAGAAGCTGCAGTACTGGCTCGTGAGCTTCCAGATCCTCGTGCTGGTGTTCTTCGCGGGGGCGGCGATCGTGCAGGCCGTCAACGGCAACGGGTTCGACTATCAGCCGTTCGACCTCAACTGGTTCAACCCGTTCGCGATCTCGTCGTTCGGCGCGGTGGCCGCGGGGCTCTCGCTCTCGATCTTCATCTTCTGGGGGTGGGACGTCACCCTCACGATGAACGAGGAGACCAAGGATCCCGAGAAGACGCCCGGTCGCGCCGCGACGGCGACCGTGCTCACGATCGTCTCGCTGTACCTGCTCCTCGCCGTCGCGATGATCATGTTCGCCGGCGTCGGAACCGGTGATCTGGGCCTCGGCAACGAGGACATCCAGGAGAACGTGTTCTTCCACCTCTCCGGTCCGATCCTCGGCCCGCTCGCGTTCCTCGTGTCGCTCGCCGTGCTCACCAGCTCGGCCTCGTCGCTGCAGTCCACGTTCGTCGGTCCTGCACGAACCCTGTTGGCGATGGGGCACTACGGAGCGCTGCCGAAGTCGTTCGCCAAGGTCAGCCCGCGCTTCTTCACCCCCGGGTACGCGACCATCGTGTCGGCCATCGTGGCATCCGCCTTCTACGCGGTCATGCGCGTGGTCAGCGAGGACACGCTGTGGGACACCATCCTGACGCTCGGCATGATGATCTGCTTCTACTACGGCATCACCGCCTTCGCCTGCGTCTGGTACTTCCGCAAGCAGTGGTTCGACTCGACGAGGAACTTCTTCTTCACTTTCCTCTTCCCGCTGGTCGGCGGCATCATTCTCGCGGTGCTGTTCTTCACCACCCTCATCGACTCGATGGACCCGGCGTACGGCTCCGGCTCGCAGATCGGCGGCGTCGGCATCGTCTTCATCCTCGGAATGCTGATCATCGTGGTCGGCATCGCGGTGATGATCTGGCAGCGCATCAAGCGCCCAGCCTTCTTCCGCGGCGAGACGCTGAGCATGGATGCCCCGCCCAGCCTCCGCCGCCGCTGACCCGCAACTCCTCCCCACAGAAAGAGAATCCATGAGCACTCAGACCGAGCAGGCGCTGCTCGACAGTATCCCCACCGGCCTCTTCATCGGCGGCGAGTGGACGGATGCCGAGACCGGCGGCACCTTCGACGTGCAGGACCCGGCGACCGGCGCCGTCATCCGGACGATCGCCGACGCGACACCTGCCGACGGCAAGCGGGCGCTCGACGCCGCGGTCGCGGCCCAGGACTCGTGGGCGGCGACCGCGCCGCGCGTGCGCAGCGAGATCCTCCGCCGTGCGTTCGACCTCGTGCAGGTGCACAAGGAGGACCTGGCGCTGCTGATGACGCTCGAGATGGGCAAGCCGCTCGCCGAGGCGCGCGGCGAGGTCGGCTACGGCGGCGAGTTCCTGCGCTGGTTCAGCGAGGAGGCCGTGCGCATCAGCGGCCGCTACGGCATCAACCCGGAGGGCACCGGCCACATGGTCGTGTCGCAGCGTCCGGTCGGTCCGTCCTTCTTCGTGACGCCCTGGAACTTCCCGTTCGCGATGGCGACGCGCAAGATCGCGCCCGCGCTCGCCGCAGGCTGCACCGTGGTGATCAAGCCCCCGGCACTCACGCCCCTTACGACGATGTTCTTCACGAAGTTGCTCGAGGAGGCAGGCCTGCCTGCGGGCGTCGTCAACGTCGTGCAGACGTCGAAGTCGAGCGCGCTGTCGGCGCCGATCATCGCCGACTCGCGTCTGCGCAAGCTCTCGTTCACCGGTTCCACCGAGGTCGGTCGCAAGCTCATCGCCCAGGCCGCCGAAGGCGTGCTGCGCGTGTCGATGGAGCTCGGCGGCAACGCCCCGTTCGTCGTGTTCGAGGACGCCGACCTCGACAAGGCGGTGGAGGGCGCGCTGCTCGCCAAGTTCCGCAACATCGGTCAGGCGTGCACCGCGGCGAACCGCTTCATCGTGCAGGCATCCGTCGCCGAGGAGTTCGCGCGCAAGGTCACCGAGCGCGTGAACGCGATGAAGATCGGTCGCGGCACCGAGGAGGATGTGGCGATCGGTCCGCTCATCGATGCGAACGCCGTCGCCAAGGCGGGCGAACTCGTCGATGACGCGGTCGGTCGCGGCGCGAAGCTCCTCGCCGGCGGCAAGGCGCTCGAGGGCACGGGCACGTTCTACGAGCCCACCGTGCTCACCGACGTCGTCGCCGGCTCGGCGATCCTCCGCGAGGAGATCTTCGGACCGGTCCTCGCGATCGCCACCTTCGAGACCGAGGAAGAAGCCGTGCGCCTCGCGAACGACACCGAGTACGGACTCGTCTCGTACGTCTTCACCGAGAATCTGCAGCGCGGCCAGCGGATGATCGACGGGCTCGAGACCGGCATGATGGGCCTCAACGTGGGCGTGGTGTCGAACGCGGCAGCCCCCTTCGGCGGCGTCAAGCAGTCCGGCGTCGGCCGCGAGGGCGGCTTCGAGGGCATCCACGAATACCTGTCCACCAAGTACACGCTGATCCCCGTCTCCTGACCGGCATCCGAACGAGAGGACGAAACATGACCGACTACGCCGTCATCAATCCCGCCACCGGAGAGACGCTCGCGTCCTTCGACACGTTCACCGACGCGCAGATCGACGAGGCCGTCGCGGCTGCCGACGAGGCGCATCGCGGATGGTCGCGCTCGTCGACCGTCACCGAGCGCGCAGCGCTCCTCCGCCGCGCCGCCGAACTGCACCGGGAGCGCCGTGAGGAGCTCGCCGACGTGTTCGTGCGCGAGATGGGCAAGCCGCGCGAGGCGGCTCTCGGCGAGGTGGACTTCGCCGCCGACATCGCCGAGTACTACGCCGATCAGGCCGAGGCCATCATGGCCGACCAGCCGATCTCGATCCTGGGAGACGGATCGGCGATCATCCGCCGTTCGTCGCTCGGTCCGCTCGTCGGGATCATGCCGTGGAACTTCCCGGCGTACCAGATCGTGCGGTTCGCGGCTCCGAACCTGATCGTGGGCAACACGATCCTGCTCAAGCCCGCACCGCAGTGCCCCGAGTCGTCGACGGCGCTCGAGGCGATCTACCACGACGCAGGCTTCCCGAAGGGGGCGTACCAGAGCGTCCTCGCTACGAACGAGCAGATCGCGACGATGATCGCCGACTCGCGCGTGCAGGGTGTCTCGCTCACAGGCTCCGAGCGGGCGGGCGCGGCAGTCGCCGAGGTCGCCGGACGCAACCTCAAGAAGGTCGCGCTGGAGCTGGGTGGATCCGACCCGTTCATCGTGCTGTCGACGGATGACCTGGACGCGACCGTGCAGGCCGGCGTCGACGCGCGCCTCGACAACAACGGCCAGGCCTGCAACGGCGCCAAGCGCTTCATCATCGTCGACGGCCTCTACGACGCCTTCGTCGAGAAGTTCACGGCCGCGATGGGCGCCGTGAAGGCGACCGACCCGATGCTCGACGACACCGTGCTCGGCCCGGTCTCCTCCGAGACGGCAGCAGAGAACCTGCAGAAGCAGATCGACCAGGCCGTCGAGCAGGGTGCCTCGCTGCTCACCGGCGGAACCAGGGAGGGCGCGTTCTTCGCCCCGACCGTGCTCGCCGACGTGACGCCGGAGATGAACGTCTACCGCGAGGAGCTCTTCGGTCCGGCAGCGGTCGTGTACCGCGTCGCGGACGAGGACGCGGCGGTCGCTCTCGCGAACGACACCACCTTCGGACTCGGGTCCTACGTCTTCACGACGGATGCTGCGCAGGCGGAGCGCGTCGCCGACAAGATCGAGGCCGGCATGGTCTACGTCAACCTGGTCCTGGCCGACAGCCCGGAGCTGCCGTTCGGAGGCATCAAGCGCAGCGGCACCGCGCGCGAACTGGGTCACCTGGCCGCGGACGAGTTCGTCAACAAGAAGCTCATCCGCATCGGCTGATCCGGCCGGACATGACGAGGCGGCATCCCTTCGGGGGTGCCGCCTCGTTCTGCGTGATGCGCGGAAACGTCGAGCGGCCGACACGGGGTCGCGCCGACGGTCAGTACGATGGGGCCCGTGGATCATGCAGACGGAGCCCGCGGGCACACTCGGGGCGGTCGGCTGCTGGAACTGCGCACGCGCAGCGCCGCGTTGACCGCGCAGTACCTCAGAGATCATGGTCCGGTCGTCCTCAGCGACCTCGCCGAGGCGACAGGGCTCTCGCGCCCGACCGTGATGGATCGCGTGGCCGAGCTCGTCGAGCTCGGCGCGGCCGATGTCGACGGGATGCGGAAGGCGACGTCGAAGTCGTCGGGGCGCCCGGCGATGCGATACCGCTTCCGCGGCGAGATCGGCTACGTCGCCGCGGTCGACATCGGGAAGCGCTCCACACATCTGCTGGTCAGCGATCTGGCGGGCACCGTGGTCGCGGCGCGGCGATGGGTCGACGACGCTGATGTCGTTTCGCCCGCCGCGGCGGACGCCGTCGACCAGCGCCTGGCGTCGGCGTGGGCCGAGATCGCCGCACTCGTGCCGCGCGCGGAGCGCAGCGCGGGCCTCCTCGGGGTGGGCATCTCCCTGCAGGGACTCCTGAACTCCGACGGCGTGGTCACGCGGTCCGGTGATTTCCCCAGCCTGATCGGCGTCGACGTGGCCGCGCAGGCACGGGAGGCCCTCGGCGTCCCGGCGCGTGTGCATCACGACCTGGCGGCCGCGGGCGTGGCCGAGCACCGCCTGGGCGCCGCGCGCGGCCTCGGGTCGTTCGTGCTCGCGACCGCGTGGCCGACGGTGTCCGCCGTGCCCATGATCGACGGGGTGCCCTACAGAGGCGCGCAGAACCACGCCGGCGTGATGTACCGGATGGACGTCTCCTCGCTGCTCCCCAACCCGTACGCCGGCGATGACGCCCGGCTGCTGAGCGACCTGTCCGCAGGCCGTGACGGAAACCCGGCGGCGAGCGATCTCGATGCGGTGGGCGACCTGATCGCGATCCAGCTGGCTGCTGCGGGCGCCGCGCTCGATCCCGACGGCATCCTGCTCCTCGGGCCCGCGATCGAAGCGAACCCCGAGCTGATCCACGACCTCGCGGCACGCCTTTCGCGGTTCGTGTCGACCGACTTCCCGCTCGAGTTGCGCCGCGCGGTGCTCGGCCCCATCGCGCCCGTCGTCGGCGCGCTCCTCAGCGCACTGGACGATGCGAGCAGCAGGTACTTCGAGGACCGGCTGTCACCCATCCTCCGACTGGTCCGCGCCGCCGACCTGCCGGAGACCTGGCTCGACGGCATCCCACCCGAGGCGCGACGGGGCAGCGGCGACTCGGGCTCACAGAATGAAGGAGATCTCACGACCTGAAGGCGATGATCGCGCCGAGTCTCCTTCGTTCCGCGAGAACTCCTTCATTTCGGAGCGCCGCGGCGCTCAGCTCTCCACGAGCGCGCGGACCTCGGCGGCCTCGCCGTGCCGGCCGAGCGCCTCGAGGACGTCGCCCAGCTCGAGTGCCGCGACCTGGCGCAGTGACGGGTGCTCTGCCCCGTGCTCGAGCGCGCTGCGGTAGACGGGCACCGCGTCGGCGGGGCGCTCATTGCCCGCGAGCACCCTGGCCGCGAACAGCTCCGAGCCGCCGGCAGCCCCGGCGTCGCCCAGTCCGGCGAACCCGTCCGCCGCGGTCAGCGCCGCAGACACCGCTTCGTCGACCCGACCGAGCTCCGCGAGAGCCCGACCGCGGGAGTCGGTCACGTCGGCCAGCAGCCAGTGCGCCTCGTGCTCCTGCGCGAGCGCTGCGACCTCGTCGAACAGGGCGAACGCGCGCTCGTCTCCGCGCCCGCCGTACGCCTGGCCGAGGCTGTGCAGGACCTCGGTGAGAGCGCCCGCGGCATCCGGTGCCTTCCGGACGATCTCCACGGCCGACTCCAGCAGTGAGATCGCATCGTCGTTCTCGTCGAACCGCGCGAGGATCTTGGCCTGCTCCGTCATCGCCATCGCCTGGTCGGCGTGCTCCTCGGCCTCGCCGAACAGCTGGGCGGCGTATCCGTGCGCGCCCACCGACTGGCCGAACTCACCGGCCGCGCCCAGGGCCCTGGCGAGCATCGAGGCGGTGATCGCCCGAGAGCCGGGGGAGACCTCGGCCTCGTCCTCCTGCTGCAGCACCTCACCGAAGAGCTCTGCTGCCTCCTCCGCGTCGCCGGCGCGCAGCATCGCGCGCGCGAGACGGAAGTTCACTCCGGTGGAGTCGCCGCCCTCCTCGCTGCCCATCCGCGCGGCGAGCCGGTAGCGCGACACGGCCTTCTCCGGCTGGTCCGCATCCTCCCAGAGGGCGCCGGCCAGCAGGTGTGCCTCGGCCAGGGCGCGCGTGGCACCGAGCTCGGCGAGAAGGCGGCAGGACTCATCGGCATCCGTCGCACCGTCGTCGTACGCGCCGCTGCCGCCTCGCACGCGGGCGCGGGTCTGCAGCGCCTGAGCGCGGTGGCCGGCGCTGAGGTCGTCCTGCTCGAGGAACCGGTCGAGAAGCGACGAGCCTGCCTCGAGGTCGCCCTTGCTCAGGACGGCCGAGATCGCGATCAGGGTCGTCGTGTTCGACAGTCGGACGTCGTCGGCTTCGGCGAAGGAACGCGCAGCCACCTCGGCCAGGTCGAGCGCAGCATCCGCCTCATCGTCCTTGAGGTGCAGCCAGGCGCGGCTGATGGCCAGATCTCCGCGTGACCATGCCGGAAGCCCGGCTCCGGCCGCGCCGAGCTCTTCTTCGAGCGCCGCCTTCGCCTCGGCGGTGCTGGCCCCGAACGTCGCGAGTCCGAGGCGCTCCTCGAGGTCGGCCTGCACATCGCGTCCGGCCGCGCGCAGCGCCGCGATCCGCTCGGGCAGCGCCGACAGGGCCTCGTCGGCGCGGTCGAGCGCGATGAGAATTCCCATCCGCATCGAGTGGAGCTGTGCGAGCTTCGCCGGGTCTTCGACCTCCAGGGCGCGCGGCAGCGCCTCGAGGGTCTCGTGCTCCGCGCCGAACTGGGCGAGCTGCATCGCGCGCTCGAACCAGCCATCGGCATCCGTCGGGGTGGTCGACGGCGCAGGCGCGACGAAGGCATCGGAACGGATCGGCACGTCGTAGCTCTCCGTCTCGAGCGCCCGCATGCGCGCCAGGCTGCGGGCGTGCCCGTCGGTGCCGTCGCGTCGGTCGAACTCGGCGCCGATCCGCTCGGCGGTGGCCCAGGTCGCCGCGGCGAGGTCGGCCGCGCTCCAGACGCCGTCGTGCTCGCCGAAGAACGGGACGAGGGATGCCGCGTCGGCACCGCGCACGGGCGTCTCGCCGTGTCCGGTTGCCGTCACCCGGTCCAGCGCCACGGCGAACGCGGCCAGCGCCGCGAAGTGCGCATCGACGTTCAGCCCGTCGTGCGCCAGCCACCCGAGGTGGCGCTCGACCATGGCCAGCGCGCGGGCCTCGTTGCCCGAGACAGCCGCGAAGACGATGTTGTTCGCGACGATGCGCAGATTGTCGGCGTTGTCCTTCGCGAGGCGGTAGCTGCGCAGGTGCGCCGTCTTCGCCTCATCGAGGCGTCCGGCGCGCAGGTACGGCAGCAGCACGCGCGACAGGGCGTGCTCGGGCTCTTCGCCGCAGGAGAAGCCGCCCTCGATCATCTCCTCGACCAGGCGGATTGCGTCGGCGTCGCGCTCGGTCTCGGCGAAGAATCCGGCGAACTGGCTGCGACCGCACGCGTCGCAGTGGCTGTGCTCGTCGCGGGGAGTCGCCTCGAGCTGCACGCGGAGCTTTTCGGCGTCGTCGAAGCGGCCCGCGTCCCAGGCGTCCTCGAACCGGGCGGTGAGCACACCGCTGACTCCGAGGCCGGCGGACCGGTAGTGCGTCTCCATGTCGTCGAGCACCGCGGCGATCTGCTCCTGCGAGAACGCGGGGGAGGAGCGCAGCGAGGAGGCCATCCACTTGAACTGCCACATCAGGTCGGCGCCGCCGTTGTCGAGGTCGGCGGGGAAGCGCTGGGGATCGGCGTCGTGGCGGGCGAGGCACCAGGCGAACGAGTTCAGCATCACGTCGGTCGCGCCGCCCATGTTGGCGGATGCCGTCTGCCGCATGCGCGCCTCGTACTCGAGGCGGTCGTCGCCGATCTCGATGGCGAGCGCTACGGCGTCGGAGACGAGCGCCTGCTCGGCCGGGCCCCAGGGGGTGCGGTCGATCTCCTCGATCAGCTGCTGGAACCGCTTCTTCGGACGTGCCATGGACGTGCCCTTTCGTGGAATTGTCAGTGGGCGTCGCCGAAGGGGATGGTGTCCCCTTCGAGGCCCGCCGAGAGTGAGACGAGGTCGGAGAGCGCGCTGGTCATCAGGGCGCGGTCGGAGTCGCTGAGCGGATGATGCCCGGCGAGCAGCGCCTGGATGTAGAGCAGCTGAACGGTCCGGGCGAACACGGCGTCATCCTGCACGCGCACGAGCGCGCGCACGACCCGGTTGGACCAGTTCAGGCAGAGCCGCGCTCGGAGGTCTTCCTCGCGGGCGGAGGAGAACGTCTGGTCGATGCGATCGAGCACGCCGCCCCAGAGCGATCCGGTGATGCCCTTGGTGCGGCTGCGATCGATCGCCCGCAGCACCTCGGGATCAGCGACGTACAGCCCTGCGAGATCGGGGCGATCGATGGAACGCACCACGACGGAGCAGTCGGATGCCGTGAGCACGGCACCCGCGCGGGCCTCCAGGGCGAGTGCGGCGTCACGGTCGTCGAGCGGCGGAGGATCGAGTCGATCGAGCTCGCCGGTCACATCGACCTGCTCGACGGAGACGTTCGGATGCAGCTCCGGCAGCATCCGCACCAGGTCGGCGTCGTACAGATAGCCGCCGTTCACGAGCACCTCGTCGGCGGGCGAGATGCCGGCCACCTGGCGGAACTCGTCGACGGTCTGCGCGTAGCGGATGTGCGGGTACCGCTCGACGAGGTCGCCGATCCGCATGGTTCCGTGCGTGGTCTCGACCGTGAGCCAGCGGGTGATGAAGCGGGCGAGCTCCTCGTCGTGGCGCACCAGCGACTTGAGCCCGACCTCGTGCACCGCGACGAACTGGGCGAGACGGTGCGGCTCGCGCAGACCGAGTTCGAGAACCCAGCGGCGGATGCCGGCGCCGAGCTGCTCGCGAACCCGTTCCAGCGCCGCGTCCTCCACGAGCGATTCGCGGCTCGCGGTGGGTGCGAGCCCGGTCGAGTCGATCACCGCGCGGACGAAGAAGGCCCAGTCGGGCAGCACATCGTCGACGCGCTCGGACAGCAGCATCCGCCCCAGATACATCCGGGTCGCCTGTCGAGCACCCGGGGGCGGGGCGTACGGCAGCACGTAGGCGAGGCCGCGCGTGCCGGTGGCCGGCTCGCTCAGCTCGATGACGTCGAGGGGGCTCGCACCGAGCAGGTCGCGGCCATACCGCACCGCGGCATCCAGGTCGTCTGCCGGGTCGAGGAAGGGTGCTTCCCGGGTGATGTCCTCGTCTCCGCCGACGATGTCGACCGTGACGCGCACCGGAAGGAATTCGCCGAACGTCGTCGCGAGCTCCCGCACCGCTGCCGGGCGCAGCAGCTCGTCGGCGTCGAAGCGGGGCACGAGGTGCACGCTGGTGCCGATCGGCAGCTCCTCGTCGAGCTCCGTGACCTGGAACGTGCCGTCGGCGCTGCCGGTCCACTCGACGGATGCTCCTCCTCGGGCGCTCCGCGTGCGGATGACGATCGTGTCGGCGACCATGAAGCAGCTCAGCAGTCCGATCCCGAACTGGCCGAGGTAGTCGCTGCGCGGCAGATCGAAGATGTCGCGCTTCGAGCTGCGGCCGACGGTCGCGAGCAGATCGGCGACCTCGGACGCGGTCAGGCCGACCCCGTCGTCGCGCAGCACGAACTCGCCGCTCTCCGTGGTCAGCGGTGTGATGCGGATGCGACCGCCGCCGCCGTCGACCTCGCGACGGGCCGTGATCGCATCGCGGGCATTCTGCAGAAGCTCTCGCAAATACACCCGGGGGCTGGAGTAGATGTGCCTGCTGAGCAGGTCGACGACTCCGCGCAGGTCCACCTGGAACTGCTGCACTTCAGCGCTCACAGGCGCTCCCTCCCTCTGCATCCGCTCGCCGAGCCTAACAACAACACCCTGCTTCCCTCGGTTCGGCTTCGCCCAGAGGATGCCGTATGCTGGATCAGCAGTTGTTGTCTGCATTCTTTCGCCGTGCCTGGGATCTCCCGATCACAGTTCGGTGGCAGGATGGAGAGAACACCCCGAGGCCTTCCGGTCTCTAGGGCGGTAGCTCAATTGGCAGAGCAGCGGTCTCCAAAACCGCAGGTTGCAGGTTCGATTCCTGTCCGCCCTGCGCGTCAGCGCCACGCTGACACACGAAAGGTACATTCAGGATGGATCAGGAAGACCCTCGCGGCGAGCTGGTCGCGGCCGGCGGCCCGCGTGAGAAGAAGCTCGGCTTCTTCGGGGGTATCGCCCTGTTCCTCCGTCAAGTCATCTCCGAACTGCGCAAGGTCGTCACCCCGACGCGCAAGGAGCTGTTCAAGTTCACCGGTGTGGTGCTCGTCTTCGTTGTGATCGTCATGGGCATCGTCTACGGCTTGGACACTCTGTTCGCGTACGTGACGCACTGGGTATTCGGAATCCCCGGCTGATGACGCCCGCGGCTCACGCCGCAGCTATGGAGAAGAAACAACGTGTCTGAACGATATTCCGACGACGCCGACTGGGCGACCGCGGCAGAGCAGTCCAGCGAGGAAGACGAAGCCCAGGAGGGCAACGTCCTCGCTGCGGAGGAGCTCTCGGTCACCTCGGCTGAGCACGTCGCCGTCCATGTCGAAGACGAAGACGAAGAAGGCGACGTCGTGGAAGACCTCGACATCGACATCGACGACCCGGAGGCGGATGCGATCGTGAACGACGCTCTCAACCTGGACGAAGCGGCTGAGACGGAAGCTGCCGCTGAGGTCCTCAACGATTCTGTGGCGGAAGAGACCGCCGAGCACGAGGCCGCTGAGGCCGACGAGGTCACCCCGTACGACGGCCCCGACGTGAACGGCGACGAGGACCGTCCGGCGGCTGACGCCGACGACGAGTCCGAGGACGACGACGACGCCGAGGAAGACCCCTACGAGGCCTTCCGCCTCGACCTCCGCATGCTTCCGGGCAAGTGGTACGTCATCCACTCCTACGCGGGCTTCGAGCGCAAGGTCAAGGCGAACATCGAGCAGCGCAAGTCGACGCTCGAGGTCGAGGACGAGATCTACCAGATCGAGGTCCCGATGGAGGACGTCGTCGAGATCAAGAACGGCCAGCGCAAGATGGTCACCCGCGTGCGCATCCCGGGCTACGTGCTCGTGCGCATGGAGCTCACGGAAGACACCTGGTCGGTCGTCCGTCACACGCCTGGTGTCACGGGCTTCGTGGGCAACGCCCACAACCCGACGCCGCTGCGCTTCGAAGAGGCCTTCAACATGTTGAAGTCGCTCGTCGAGGTCAAGGACATCCCGACCGCCAAGAACATCGCGTCGAAGGGCGGCGTCGCCGTCGCTCGCACGCTCCCCGCCGAGGTCGACTTCGAGGTCGGCGAGACCATCACGATCAAGGAGGGCTCGTTCGCGGGTCTTCCCGGTTCGATCAGCGAGATCAAGCCGGAGAGCGGCAAGCTCACCGTCCTCGTCTCCCTCTTCGAGCGCGAGACCCCGGTCGAGCTGTCGTTCGACCAGGTCACCAAGATGGTCTGACCCACGCGTCACCAGAACGGCCGTCCCTTCTCGGGGCGGCCGTTCTCACGCGCCAGCCCGCCCGGCGCGCCGCGCGCCCGCGCATGCTGGATCAGAAATGCCTCTGGAACCGGCGTCGCGCCTGCATTTCTGATCCAGCATCCGCACCGGTCTGCCCCGGAACCTGACGCCTCCATCGATCAGGTAGACTTGTGTGGTTTGTGTGGCGCTTCGGCGTGCGCAGACGACCACGACCCGGAGATGCCGGGCCCGTGGGAGAAACGGATGCGACCTGCATCCGATTCGATGAAAGGAAAGAGAATGGCACCGAAGAAGAAGGTGACCGGCCTGATCAAGCTTCAGATCAACGCCGGTGCAGCCAACCCGGCGCCGCCGATCGGCCCCGCGCTCGGTCAGCATGGCGTCAACATCATGGAGTTCTGCAAGGCGTACAACGCCGCGACCGAGTCGCAGCGCGGCAACGTCATCCCCGTCGAGATCACCGTCTACGAGGACCGCAGCTTCACGTTCATCCTGAAGACCCCGCCCGCTGCGGAGCTCATCAAGAAGGCCGCCGGCGTCCCCAAGGGATCCGCGACCCCGCACACGGTCAAGGTCGCGAAGATCACCAAGGACCAGGTCCGTCAGATCGCCGAGACCAAGCAGGCTGACCTGAACGCCAACGACATCGAGGCTGCCTCGAAGATCATCGCCGGCACCGCCCGTTCCATGGGCATCACGGTCGAGGGCTGAGGAGAATAATCATGGCTAAGTCCAAGGCTTACAAGGCTGCTGTCGAGAAGATCGAGGCAGACCGTTTCTACACCCCGTCCGAGGCAGTCGCCCTCGCGAAGGAGACCGGCTCGGCGAAGTTCGACTCGACCGTCGAGGTCGCGCTGAAGCTCGCCGTCGACCCGCGCAAGGCAGACCAGATGGTGCGCGGCACCGTCATCCTGCCCCACGGCACCGGTAAGACCGCCCGCGTCATCGTGTTCGCCACCGGCCCCGCGGCCGAGGCTGCGATCGCCGCAGGTGCTGACGAGGTCGGCGGCGCCGAGCTCATCCAGAAGGTCGCCGATGGCTGGACCGCGTTCGACGCGGCCGTCTCCACCCCGGAGCTCATGGGCCAGGTCGGTCGTCTCGGAAAGGTCCTGGGTCCGCGTGGCCTGATGCCGAACCCGAAGACCGGCACCGTGACCCCGAACGCGGCCAAGGCCGTCGAGGAGATCAAGGGCGGAAAGATCGAGTTCCGCGTCGACAAGCACGCCAACGTGCACTTCGTCGTCGGCAAGGCGTCCTTCACCGCCGAGCAGCTGAACGAGAACATCGACGCAGCGCTCGAGGAGATCGTGCGCCTCAAGCCGTCGAGCTCGAAGGGCCGTTACATCCAGAAGGGTGCGGTGTCGACCACGTTCGGCCCCGGCATCCCGCTGGACGTCAACGCCATCTGACGCTGAGTCGCTGAAACGCCCCCGCCTCATGGCGGGGGCGTTTCTGCGTGCCGCCAGCATCCGAAATCCGACGTCATCGGATGCGAGCAACCGGGCACTCGGCGCGTACTGTGGATGGGTTCCCTGCACTGCGCCACAGCACGCGCACGCACCGCACCCCAGGAGGGTATACATGTCTCGTCGCCTCATCGCCGTCACGGCACTCGTTCTCACCGCCGCCGCGCTCACCGCGTGCAGCGGCTCGACGGCACCCGAGGAGTCGGGCGGGAGCGATGGCAACAGCTCGGCATCCGATTTCGGTCTGGTGCAGGATGGCACCCTGACCGTGGCGACCGAGGGGACCTACCGCCCCTTCAGCTTCCACGGCGACAACGGGGCCGGCGAGCTGACCGGCTACGACGTCGAGATCATCCAGGCCGTCGCGGACAAGCTCGACCTCGAGGTGAAGTTCGAGGAGACCCAGTGGGATGCGATCTTCGCGGGTCTCGATGCCGACCGCTTCGACGTCATCGCGAACCAGGTCACCATCAACGACGATCGCACCGCGAAGTACCTCTTCAGCGAGCCCTACACGGTGTCACCCGGGGTGATCGTGGTCGCCGAGGATGACGACTCCATCTCGTCCTTCGCCGATCTCGACGGCAAGACCACCGCGCAGTCGCTCACGAGCAACTGGAACGACCTCGCCACCGAGTCCGGTGCCAAGGTCGAGGGCGTCGAGGGCTGGGCGCAGGCCGTCGAGCTGCTGCGCCAGGGCCGCGTCGACGCGACCATCAACGACAAGCTCACGTTCCTCGACTACGAGACGACCAACAGCCCCACGGGTCTGAAGATCGCCGCCGAGACCGACGAGGCGGGCGAGCAGGCCTTCGTCTTCACCAAGGACAAGAAGAGCCTGGTGGAAGCTGTGGATGCTGCGCTCGACGAGCTGCGCGCCGACGGCACGCTCGCCGAGATCAGCGACAAGTACTTCGGCGAAGACGTCACCGAGTAGCCCATGGAGCCGACGTCCCCCTGGCAGCTGTTCCTCGATTCGCTCGGCCCCATCGCCCTGGCCGGGCTGACGGTGACGGTGCCGCTCGCGCTGGCGTCGTTCGCCCTGGGGCTGCTGATCGCGATCGGTATCGCTCTGATGCGGATCTCGGTGAATCCGCTGCTCTCGGGCATTGCGCGGTTCTACATCTCGGTCATCCGCGGTACCCCGCTGCTCGTGCAGCTGTTCGTGATCTTCTACGGCATGCCCTCGATCGGGATCACGATCAGCCCGTGGCCGAGTGCGATCATCGCGCTCTCGCTGAACGTGGGCGGCTACGGCGCCGAGGTGGTGCGCGCAGCGATCCTCTCGGTGCCGAAGGGGCAGTGGGAGGCCGCGTACACGGTCGGCATGAACCGTACCCGCACGCTCACGCGCGTCATCCTGCCGCAGGCGGCGAGGGTGTCGGTGCCGCCGCTGTCGAACACGTTCATCTCGCTCGTGAAGGACACGTCGCTGACATCGCTCATCCTCGTGACGGAGTTGTTCAAGGTGGCGCAGCAGATCGCGTCGACGACCTACGAGTTCATGATCCTGTACCTGACGGCGGCGCTGGTCTACTGGGTGCTCTGCCTGGTGCTCTCCTTCGGTCAGAGCGCTCTCGAGAGAAGGCTGGACAGTCGTGTCGCTCACTGACCCCGCTTCCGTGCCGGCGGACGAGCCGCTGCTCACCGCGCGCGGCATCCGCAAGAGCTTCGGCGACAACGAGGTGCTCCGCGGCATCGATCTGACCCTGCACCGCGGCGAGGTGCTCGTACTGATCGGGCCGAGCGGTTCGGGCAAGACGACGGTGCTGCGCGCGCTCAACGGACTCGAGACTCCGGATGCCGGCACGATCGAGGTCGATGGCGGCCCGGACATCGACTTCGCGGCGACCGGGGTGCCGGTGCGGGTCAGCAAGCAGCAGCGTCTCGCCCTGCGCGACCGATCCGCCATGGTGTTCCAGCACCACAATCTCTTCCCGCATTTCACGGTGCTCGAGAACGTGATCGAGGGTCCGTGGCGGGTGCAGGGGCGTCCGAAGGCCGAGGTCGTCGCCGAGGCGCTGGCGCTGCTCGATCGCGTGGGTCTGAGCGACAAGGCGGATGCCCGCCCGCACGAGCTCTCGGGCGGACAGCAGCAGCGCGTCGGAATCGTGCGCGCGCTCGCGCTCAAGCCCGATCTGCTGCTGTTCGACGAGCCGACCAGCGCGCTCGACCCCGAGCTCGTGGGCGATGTGCTCGTCGTCATCAAGGAGTTGGCCGACGAGGGCTGGACCATGGCCGTGGTCACCCATGAGCTGAGCTTCGCCCGCGAGGTGGGAGATCACGTGCTGTTCATGGACGGCGGGGTCGTGGTCGAGCAGGGGAAGCCCCAGCAGCTGTTCACCGCGCCGCAGCACGAGCGCACGCAGCGCTTCCTGACGCGCATCATGCGCCCGCTCGACGGCGCCTGACGCGCGGTCGTCTGAATCCGGCGCCTGCCGGGTTCAACCACCGAGCACCGGGAGCACGAGGCTCACGGCGATCGTGATCATCACCACGGCGATCACCGCGTCGAGGATGCGCCAGGAGCGCGGCGTGCGCAGCCAGCGGCCGAGATAGCGGGCGCCGAATCCCAGCCCGGTGAACCACAGGATGCTGGCGGCCACGGCCCCGCCGGCGAAGAGCCAGCGCTCCTCGCCATGCGTGGCGGCGATCGACCCGAGCATGAGTACCGTGTCGAGGTACACATGCGGGTTGAGCCAGGTGAGGGCGAGGACGGTCAGGACCACCGGTGCCAGGCGCGTGCGGGGGAGCGTCGCCGTGCCGCCCGTCGACGGGTGAATAGCGGATGCTGCGGCATCGGGTGCCTCCGCATCCGCGTCGTCGGCGTCGAGGGCGCCTTCGCCCGTCCACGCCCGTCGGGCGGCGAGCAGGCCGTACGTCAGCAGGAAGAGGGCACCGGCCCATCGAGCGATGACGACCAGCCAGGGCGCGGCGGAGATGACGAAGCCGAGACCGGCTACCCCGGCGATGATCAGCACGGCGTCCGAGATCGCGCAGATGGCGACGACGGCCAGCACATGCTCGCGACGGATCCCCTGCCGCAGCACGAAGACGTTCTGCGCGCCGATGGCGACGATGAGGGAGAGGCCGAGGCCGAGGCCGGCGAGAACGGAGAGCATGGTCTCAGCGTAGGAACGCGCAGGCATGAGCGCCAGCGATGATTCCTTCCGAACCATTAGCATCGCTAATGTGAAGATCGATCCGGAACTCGCCGCCACCGTCGCGGCCGTCGCCGACGAGGGAACACTGGACGCGGCATCCCGTCGCCTGCGGATCACCCCGTCGGCGGTGAGCCAGCGCCTGAAGACGCTCGAGCAGCAGCTCGGCCGCATCCTCGTCGTCCGCAGCAAGCCGGCGACGTTGACCGAGGCCGGAGAGGCCGTGGTCCGTCTCGCGCGGCAGATCGCCCTCCTCGAGCACGATGCGCTGTCGCGGGTCGGGATCGACGACGGCGGCGGAGCCCAGCGCATCAGCGTCCCCCTGGCGGTGAACGCCGATTCGATGGCCACCTGGTTCCTGGCTCCGCTCGCACGCCTTTCAGCGGCGCACGGCATCGACTTCGATCTGCACCGCGACGATCAGAACTTCACCGCGCGGCTCCTGGAGTCCGGCGCGGTGATGGCCGCCGTCACGAGCGAGGAGACCCCGGTCGCCGGGTGCACGGTCGCCCCGCTGGGCGTGCTCGAGTATCAGGCCTTCGCAGAGCCCGGGTTCGCTGAGCGCTGGTTCTCGGCCGGCGTCACCGCCGAGGCGCTGGTGGCCGCGCCCTTCGTCGACTTCGATCGACGCGACACCCTGCAGCACGAGTGGCTGCGTGCGCAGGATGTCGCGCATCAGGGTGTTCCGCGGCACTACGTCCCGGCATCCCACGATTACGCACTGGCCGTCGAACTCGGCCTCGGCTGGGGGATGCTCCCGCGCCTGCAACGGTCGATGGGACTCGTGTCGCTGGGCGGTCCGACGCTCCGGGTGAAGCTCCACTGGCAGCAGTGGAACCTGCGCTCCGACCTCCTCGACACGATCGCCGAGGAGGTCGCGGCGGAGGCTACGCGCGTGCTGCAGGGGACTCGGGGCGGGTGACGGCTTCGGAAGAGGCGAACGCACCCCACGCCATCGAATGAAATGCGATCAACGCAACCACTGTTTCCGGAAGAGTCGACAAGGTCGTGGTGTCTGAACCAGCGGACGTGATGTTGATCATCATCGCGATACTGATGGCGATTGCGACGACGGTCAGGCCGAAGCTCCCCACCAGCACCAACCAGCGGCGCCTCAACCGTCTGAGGAGCACTACTGCAAGTAACACAACGCCCACCGCCCAGAACGTGAGCGGGATGCTGAAGATCTGATACCACGCCAAGGCGCCAATGGTCGATTCAAGGTCAAATGGGGTTCCGTGCACGAATACGCCGAGTTGAACCGCAGTCCCCGCTACCCAGGAAAGCAGGAGTGCCCAACCTGTTGTGACGAGGATGTTGCGATTGCCGCCGGTCAATGACTTTTCGCGTTCTGGCAGGTTCTGAGGACGAAGTTGGTCCAAGTGGTCTTCGCGACGTGCGTGTTCAACGGTTCCCATACGCTTGAGCCTTTCACTGTGGCGTTGACGGCCAGCACATACTCGCCATCCCGACCCGCGTTCATCCTAAACGTGATCGTCGACCCGGTGTGATCGAAGTGCCCCGGCAGCGTCGTGAAGGTCCAGGAGCCGTAGCTCGCATCGGCAGCGGTGACCTTGACAGGTGCCAGGGGCTGCCCAGGGGTCTGGAGCTTCCAGACGTTTCCAACCGCGGGGAACTTGGCACCCGCACCGCCGACCGGGAAGCTGCAATTGAAGCAACGCTTGAGTTCTTTGAGCGCGGCGGCCTTCGAGACGTATCCGCCGGGCGCGAGCGACTTGGAATTCACGTTGTGCGAGTAGGTCCATCCCGCTGCGGCGGCGAACTGAGCTCCAGCCGCTGTTGGGGCAACGACCTTCACTCCGCCGTCGATCAAGCGGTATTGTGCCGGCACAACTACACCGTCGACTGTGGCGGATGGCGCATCTAGCTGCCCGTAGCTCACCAAGCTCTGGGTATCAGAAGGCATGATAAGGGCGCTTCCATCGTCTTGAATCACGATATCAAGCTCCTCGTCGGCACTGACATGAATGTCTTTCGACGCAACGCTTGCGGGTATCACGACATCCGCCGACGCGGCGCCGGCCTCTGTCTCAACCGCACTTGCATCCGCGATCTCGAGTTCGAGCGATGGAGCGGACGGTTCGTCAGACGCTTCGAACGGTGTGAAGGAGTCGTCGCCAACTGTGAAGATCACCTCAGGCAGCGGCGCATCGAGAACCGCAGCAATTAGCTCATCCAGCTGGTCGGTGGATTCTCCGGTTGCCGGACTAGCTTCAGCCGAAGCAAAAGCGACTGGAGCAAACGCGAGCGAGGCTCCGATGAGCGCGCTGCCTGCGATGGCACCGATGGTTCTCGCTGCGATTCGATTTCGCTTCGATGGTTTAGGCATGGACCGTCCTTAATCCGTGGATTGATGGCGGTCATAAGCTACTGTTCTTGCCGGCGGGTGTCTGTAGGCCATTCGGTGGACAAAACGGTGGTGCGGAAGCGTATATCGGTATTTTGCTGCGGTTACTCCGCGGTCTCCGGGCTGACGCCGGACCCCAGCGCGTGCAGGAGTCGCGAGAGGTTGCCGATGTCGTCGATGCTCCAGTCCTGCAGTGTCCGCAGCAGCATGCCCTCCTGCGGCAGGCGCGCGGCCGCGAGTCGCTCCGTCCCCAGCCCGGTCAGCCGCAACAGCGAGGACCGGCCATCGCGGGGGTCGGGGGAGCGCTCGATGAGGCCGAGGTCTTCGAGCTCGCGGACCGTGCGGCTCACCTGCCCCTTGTCCATCAGCATCCGCTCGGCCAGCGTCGAGGACGTCACCTGTTCGCACCGGGCGATCGTGGTGAGGGTCTTGTAGGCGCCGGGGAGCATCCCGGGGCTGACGCGGTCGGCGTTCTCCATGACGAGGCGCCGGAAGTGCGTGATCAGCTCGCTGAACTCCGCCTCCAGGGCGCGGACCGCTGCGGCCCGCGCCTCGGGAGTCTCGGAGTCGTGCTCAGCGTCGGTCATCGGATGCCGCGTCGCCGTGTCGATCGTTCGCTCCGGCCACCACGGTGACGGTGCCGGTCGTCGCACCCGAGAGCGCGGTCGCATCGGCGATCGCCACCTCGCCGGCGTCGCCGACGGCGTTCCCGGTGGCGGGCTTCGCAGCATCCGCCTTCGCGCGCTCACTCGTCGTCAGCGTGGTGAGCGGACGGTTCGGCAGGAACAGGATCGCGACCAGACTGATCACCGCGAGCGGGATGCCGATCAGGAACGCGTGCGAGATCGCCTGGGCGTAGAAGTCCTCCACGATCGAGCGGACCGGCTCCGGCAGCAGCCGGACCTCGGGCAGCGTGCCGCTGGAGAGCTGCGCCGCGACGTCGGCGCCCTTCTCGCCCAACTGCGCGATCGCCGCCCCGAGGCGCTCCTTGCCGTCGGTGAACAGGCCGGTGAGGCTGTTCGCCAGCACCGCGCCCATGACCGAGACGCCGACGGTGCCGCCGAGGCTGCGGAAGAAGGTGACACCGGAACTCGCGACGCCCATCTCGCTCGGCTTCGCCACGTTCTGCACGATGAGCACGAGGTTCTGCATCGTCATGCCGACGCCCGCGCCCATCATGAACATGTAGAGCGAGACGAGGACGAAGTTCGTGTCGTAGTGCAGCGTCGACAGCGTCACAGAGCCGGCGATCAGCAGCACGGAGCCGAGGATCAGGTACCCCTTCCACTTACCGAAGCGGGTGACGAGCTGTCCGACGACCATCGAGGCGATCAACAGCCCCGCCATCATCGGCAGCGTCATCAGGCCGGCTTCGGTGGGTGTGGCGCCGCGGGAGAGCTGCATGTACTGCGCGAGATAGACCGAGGTGCCGAACATCGCGACGCCGATCGAGATCGACGCGAGCACCGAGAGGGTGAAGGTGCGGCCCTTGAACAGCGAGAGCGGGATCAGCGGCTCGCGCACCTTGAGCTCGACGATGATGAACGCGATGGTCGCCGCGATGGCGCCACCGACCATCAGCACGGTCTCGGTGCCCCACCAGTCGAAGGTCGAGCCGGCGTTCGTGATCCAGATGAGGATCAACGAGACGGCGGCGGAGAGCAGAACGATGCCGGTGTAGTCGATCGATGCCTTGCGGGTGCGCTCGGTGCTGATGTGCAGCGTCTTCTGCAGGATGATCAGCGCGGCGACAGCGAACGGCAGTGCGACGAAGAAGTTCCAGCGCCAGTTCGCGGCATCCGTGATCCAGCCGCCGAGAAGCGGACCGCCCACGGTCGCGACGGCCATGACCGCGCCGAACAGACCCATGTACCGTCCGCGCTCGCGCGGGCTGATGATGTCGGCCATGATGACCTGGCTGAGGGCGGCGAGCCCGCCGCCGCCGATGCCCTGGAGGGCGCGGAACGCGATGAGGGTGTTCGTGTCCTGCGCGAAGCCGGCGGCGGCCGTCGCGCCGACGAAGATCACGATCGCGAGCTGGATGAGCAGCTTGCGGTTGAACAGGTCGGCGAGCTTGCCCCAGATCGGCGTGGAGATGGCCGTGGTGAGCAGCGTGGCCGTGATCACCCACGTGTACGCCGCCTGATCGCCGCCGAGGTCGTGCACGATCACCGGCATCGAGGTCGAGACGACCGTGGTGGCGATCATCGAGACGAACATGCCGAGGAGCAGCCCGGTGAGAGCTTCGAGCACCTGGCGATGCGTCATCTTGGCGGGGGAGTCGGTGGTCATGCGGGGCCTTTCGTGAGTCGGGATCGGATGCTGCGACAGCCCTGGCGCACGCGGGATAGTTGAGATTCGTCAACTATAGGCACTTCGTTGATATTCGTCAACCATCGCTCCCGAGATCAGATCGATATCTTCTGCGCATATTGGTGCACTCTCCTGCGCGCATTCGTTCGTCGCCTGGTTCACGCTCCGTGAGACTGGATTATCCGACGCGGACGCGGCCACTGAGGGGCGGCCGACCCCAGACGTCCGCGCGGTGGAATTCCTGAGGGGGAAGATCACATGGCAACGACCCAGACCAGACGCAAGGTTCTCGCAGTGATGGCAGGCGGGCTCGTGCTCGGCGTCGGGGCCGCAGTGACTCTCGCCGCATGGAACGATTCCGAGTTCGCGAACGGCACGTTCACCGCCGGTGCGTTCACCTTCACCGGTTCGGCCGACGGCAACACCTTCGACGACCACGCGACCAGCGCGACGGCCGCGTCGCTGACCTTCGAGCTCAACCCGACGAACCTCAGCCCCGACGACGTGGTCTACGCCCCGTACGCCCTTCGGCTCGGCGGCACCTACGACGCGACGCTCGCCTCGGTCGCTCCGGTCGGCACCGGCGACTTCGCCACGGCCGGCAAGCTCACGTACGCCGTGGTGTCCACGGGCGCGGCCTTCGGCTGTGACGAAGACGCCTTCGACGCAGGCACGGCCGTGCCGACCACCATGACCACCGGCACAGACGTCAACCTGTGCATCCAGGTGACCGCGGTGGCGGGCGCGAGCGGTATCGAGCAGGGCGACACGGGGACCGTCACGTGGCAGTGGAACGCGACCTCGGTGCAGCCGTAGCCCTCACCCGTCGCAGCCGGCGGGACCATAGGCGGCAGCCCACGCGCACGTATCGGCGTGTGCGGGCGCTGCTCGCGGGCGGGCTCGTGCTCGGTGTCGGAGCGACGGTGACCATCGCGGCGTGGACCGATCAGGAACTCGCGACCACCACGGTGAGCGCGGGGACCTTCTCGATCGCGTCGAGGTCGGATCAGGGAGCCTTCACATCTCATGGGCCCTCCGACACCGCCCTCAGCATCCCGCTCGATGCCTCCGGGCTCTACCCGGGGATCAAGAAGGCGGCGTACGTGCAGGTGCAGGCGTCCGGCACACTTCCCGGCACGGTGAATCTGACCGCGGTGGCGGTGACGAACAACACCGGCGGTACGCCGACGGGTGCCGACCTCGCCCTGCAGAACGCGATCAGGGTCGGCGTGGCCGTGGTCGCCGCACCGGCGAACTGCACGACGGCGGTGACAGCGGGAACTGCGCTGAACGTGGTTCCGACGGTGGCCGCGCAGTCGGTCACCGTGACCCCGTTGAACACGATCACCTACTGCATCGTGCTGGAGCTCCCCACCGACGCGAGCGGACTCGCGCAGGGCGGGATCGTCAAGCCCACGTGGACATTCACCGGAACCACGAACTGAGCGTCATCATGGACCCCATCGCACGCGGCGCACGAGCCGTCGGCCGGGGCGTGCGCGAGGTCCTCCTCACCGCCGCCGCGATCGGCGGTGTGATCTGCATCGTGCTGGTGATCATGGCGTACGCCGGCGGGTTCTCGCTGATCATGTTCAAGACCGGATCGATGACGCCGACGATCCCTGCCGGCTCCGTGGCGCTGGTGCAGAAGATCCCGGCCGCCGATGTCGTCGTGGGTGACGTGGTGACGGTCGACCGTGTGGACGCCCTGCCGATCACGCACCGGGTCACGTCCGTCGCACCCGCCGAGGGGTCGGACGCGCGGATCCTCACGATGAGAGGCGACGCCAACGATGTCGAGGATCCGGAGCCGTACACGGTCGCGGACGTCCGGATCGTCCGCGGTTCGGTGCCGGGGCTGGCGAACGTCATCGTGTGGTTCGGCAACCCGTGGGTGCTGGGCGGCGTGACGCTCGCCGCATCGGTGCTGGTGGTCTGGGCATTCTGGCCCAGGAGAGAACCCGACCCACCCCGCGCAGACGGGGAGCGGAACGTCGGAGGCGAAGGGGAGGAAGACCCGGTGTCCTCCGGAGCGCTGCGACGGGACCGGCGATCATGATGCGCCGACTGGCCGCGGGTGCCGGCGTCGCCGTGTTGTTCGTCGGGATGGCGTCTCCCGCGTGGGCGGCGCCGACGACCGAGGTGATTCAGGGGCGGATCCTGCGGCTCGTCTCGGTGGCGGATTGGGAGGCGGCCGGGGCACTCCTCCCCGGCGATCAGGTGCAGTGGGATGTGGCGGTCAGCGCGGATGCGCCCGACCCGGGCACCGTGACCATCGGCGTCAGTGCGACCGGCGACGCACCCCTGGTCGTGGACGTGGCCATCTGCGGGCAGGCGTGGGAGTCCGGCGGTTGCCCTGGCGGCGCCGTGTCGTTGCGCTCGGCCTGGGAGGTACCGCGCGACGGCGCGGAGGTGGAGCTGGCGGAGATGCCGGATACCGATGTCGCGCACGTGCGGTTGGGCATCGCCCTCGGCGCGGGTGCACACGACGGCTCGACGAACCTGCGGGTGCACGCGAGTGGCGACGGGGAGGCGGTCGTGGTGGGGCCCGAGGGAGGTCTTGCGTCGACCGGGTTGTCACCGTCCGTTCCCCTGGTCGCCGGTGGCGCAGTGCTGGCTGCGCTCGGGCTGGCGAGTCTCGTGTCGCGCAGAAGAGGTCGGGCCGACCGCGAACGGCATTCCGGGAGCCTCGGATGAATCCGGGGAGGCGCCGCCGCGTGGCGGCCGCGGTGTTCGGGATCTCCGTGCTCCTCGGCGTCGGCCTGCTGCCTCCTGCGCAACTGACCGAAGCGGCGTGGACCGACGCCGAGCGAGCGACGGCGACCGCGGGTTCCGTCAATGTGCCGGAACCGATCAGTTCGACGACTCCGGGCTGTGTCGCCAGCAGTGCGGCGCTCGGGCTCAACCCGAAGGTCACGATCTCCTGGAGGGTACCGAGCGGGGCGACCGGCTATGACCTGTCGGTCGCTGAGTTCGGTCAGGTGGTCACCATGGGGGGACCCATCGTTCCCATCACCGGCACCGGACTCGCCAACGTCAACACGACCGGATCCTCGACGGCGTACGTGACGGTCATCGACGGCGCGTTGCTGTCGGGGCTCCTGGGCTCGTCGAAGACCTTCGGGATCCGCTTCACCGGCCCTGCGGGGTGGAAGTCGGACTGGCTCGTGTCGAATCCGACCATGGGGCTGCTCGGCGCGAACCCTCAGTGCACCACGACGACGCGAGCCAGCTACTGATCGAGCCCGATCCCGCGGGACCGGGCGGACAGCTCAGTCGGCCAGTGCCAGGGCGCGGAACGCGTCGCGTTCCCGCAGCTGTTCGCGACGGCTCTCCGCGGCGTCGGTGATGCGCGTCGGGGGCTGCTGACCGGTGGTGCGCCGGTAGAGCTCGTCGATAAGGTCGGTGGCGAGGCCGATCAGCTTCGCGATCTCGCGGTCGTCGCGGTCGATCCAGACGCAGCGGGGCTCGTCGTGGATGGGGGAGAAGTCGACGTGCTCCTCCCAGACGAACAGGGTGCGCTCCGCCCCGAGGACGTGCTGCTGCCACCAGATCTGGCGGAGGTAGGTGCGGGGGATGCCGCGCCACGCCTTGTTGGTCGTCTTGATCTCGGCGAGCTTCACGCGTCCTGCAGCATCGACCGCGATCCCGTCGGGAGTGGCCAGATGGCGGTGCTCCACCTCGGCGCGGAAAAGGGCGGACGAGGGCAGGATGCCGTGGGTCGCAGCGACCCATGCGGCGATCTCCGGCTCGCGGCGACGACCGTGGTCGGTGTAGGCGTTGCCGCCGAACCGTGGGCCACCGCCGAGCTTGGCGTCTGCGGCCCGCGCGATCGACTTCTCGCTGGTGAGCCCGGCGACGTCGGTCGCGGTGATGCCGCGGGATCGTGCCCGCATCCACGCCACGCGATCGCGGGAGTCCGCGACGATGCGTGCAGCGAGTTCGGGGTTCACTCCTCGACCCTAACCCCGTCCGCCGACGTCGATCCGCGTACACGCCGCCGAGCGGCATCCGGCGTCTGCTCCCTCTTGCCGTTTGTCCCCGTCGAGCCGCCCCTTTGAGTGCGAGCCGCCCCTGTGAATCCGTCCTTTGAGGGGCGGCTCGTACGCAAAGGGGCGGCTCGGGGAGTGTGGCGAGAGCGACGGTCTTGTTCTGCACAGGAAGCGCTGGATCGCGGGATTGTTCGAAGACGGGATTTGTCGGGCAGGCGACGCTGAGCCGCGGCAGGATCGGCGGATGCGCCATGCGACGATCGATGAGATCACGGACCTTCTCATCAGCAGTCGAAGACTCGGTGCCGAGGGTTGGAACTCTCGAAGTCTCCGCGTCGCCGTCGAGTCACGAAGGCTTCATCGTGTGCGCCGCGGATGGTTCATCGAGCACTCGCGCTGGCAGGAACTCCTTCCGGAATCACGGCATCGCGCGGAGGTGGTCGCCGCGGCGTTCTCCGCGAGCGGGAGCGACCCGGTGTTCTCCCACGTCTCGGCTGCTGTGCTGTGGGGGCTGCCGCTCTATCGCATCCGCCCCGCACGAGTGCACGTGATGACATCGCGACACACGCGACACAGCATCGACGGGATGGTTCGGCACGAGGGACCGATGCCGCAATCCGACATCGCCGAGATCGACGGCATCCGCTGTACGTCGCTCGCGCGAACCGTGCACGACGTGGCGCGTACGGTCAGCCCAGAGGCGGCGCTCACGCTCACCGACGCCGCACTCGCATCGGTCGGCGGTGCGGCGTGGGACTACGACGATGATGCAGCAGAGCTCCTGCTCGGCGAGCTGACGGAACGCGCGCGTGAGCCGAGAGCCCGCGGCATCCTGCAGGCACGTCAGACTGTGGAGATCGCGGATGGCCGTGCCCAGCTCCCTCTCGAGAGCGTCGCCCGGTACCGGTTGCATCAGCTGGGTTTCGCGCGTCCGCGCCTGCAAGTGCCTGTGCCCCGCGCGGACGGCGGCCATTTCTGGATGGATATCGCCGTCGATCAATCGCGCACTTTCGTGGAATGCGACGGCCGCACGAAGTATCTGAACGACGAGTTACGGGGCGAGCGATCTGCGAACGATGTCGTCCTGGAAGAGAAGACGCGGGAGGACTGGGTGCGCGGCGTGACCGGATGGCGGGTCGTGCGCGTCATGAGCGAACACGTAGCGACCTTGGATGCCGCGGCGTCGCACTTCCGGGCTGTCGGACTGTTCGAGCGCCGACCTCGCTCCGCGTTTTGAGTTCCGCGGCCTCCTCGACGTGGTCGGCCCGGCCCCCTTCCGTTCGACCCGGCCCCTTGCGTTCGTCTAAAGAGGGCCGCGTCGCGCCTAAAGGGGCGGCTCAGCAGAGCAGGAGGGGAGGAGCAGGAGAGGAAGAGAGGAGGAGAGGAGGGGAAGTGCGAGCGAGCGCGATCAGCGCAGGACGGGCCAGCCCTCGGGGCCGGTCGAGCCCGCGGCGTACTCCTCGAGCGGCACATCGCCGCGCTGCCACGCCTCGAGGATGGGCGCGACGATCCGCCAGCACTGCTCTGCCGCGTCGCCGCGCACCGCCAGCATGGGGTCGCCGTCGAGCACACCGGACAGCACCTCGGCGTAGGCCTTGAGCGCGCCTTCCCCGAGGTCGGCGGTGAGCGACGCGCGCTCCAGCTCGAACGGGTCCTCGGCGGCGTTGAGGTTCAGCTCCAGCGCCATGCGGTCCGGCCCGAGCGAGAAGCGCAGCACCGCCCCTTCGGACGATCCGGTCAACCCCGTGGGGATGTGCCGGACGGGACGGAAGCGCACGACGATCTCGCGCGCCGGGTCGTCGAGGGCCTTGCCAGAGCGCAGTCGGAACGGCACCCCGGCCCAGCGGGCGTTGCGCACCTCGAACGTCGCCTCGGCGAGCGTCTCGGTCTGGCGGTCGGGATCGACGCCCGGCTCGTCGACGTACGACGGCTTCTCGACGCCCTCCACCGTTCCCGCGGTGTAGCGCGCCCGGCGAGAGGAGCTCGCGGGGTCGTCGCCCCACACCGAGGTCGCGCGCAGCACCGCGCTCGTGGCGGCGCGGAAGTCGACCTCGTCGAGCGTCGTCGGCTCCTCCATCGCGAGCACCGCGAGCACCTGCAGCAGATGGCTCTGGATCATGTCGACCAGCGCGCCGGCGGCGTCGTAGTAGCCCGCGCGACCTTCCAGTGCGAGCGATTCGTCGTAGACGATGTCGACGGACTCGATGCTCTCCGCCGACCAGAGCGGCTCGAGGATGCGGTTGGCGAATCGGGCGCCGAGCAGGTTCAGAGTGGTCGACCGACCGAGGAAGTGATCGACGCGGAACACCTGGCTCTCCGGCACGAGTGCGGTGAGCGTCTGGTTCAACGCCCGCGCGCTCGCCTCATCGACGCCGAACGGCTTCTCCATCACGAGCACGGCACCCGCGGGCAGCATGTCGGGCGTCATGGCGGCGACGGATGCCGCGGCGATCGAGGGCGGGACGGCGAAGTACAGCGCGACCTGGCCGGTGCAGTCCTCGAGCAGCGCGCTCAGGTCGTCGGCGCGGGTGATGTCGGTCTTGCGATACACGACCTCGACGCGGGATGCTGCCGCCTCGGCATCCATCGTCGCGAAGGACGCGCGGACCACGCCTTCGAGGTCGGCATCCGTCCAATCCTCCCGATCGGCGCCGACGATCCGCACCGTGCGGTCGGGCTCTCGCGTGAGCAGCTGGCCCAGGGCAGGGAGGAGGAGGCGGGAGGCGAGATCGCCGCCGGCTCCGAAGATCACGAGCGTGGTCGGATCGGTCATGAACCCACCGTAATCGTTCCGCCCCATAGCCGGGCATGTCAGACTCGGGCGATGCCAGCCCCCATCGAGGACTACGCCCTGCTCAGCGACTGCCGCACCGGGGCGCTCGTGTCTCGGGACGGCAGCATCGACTGGCTCTGCCTCCCGCGCTTCGACTCCCCGTCGCTCTTCGGCGCTCTTCTGGGAGCGCCGGTCAACGGATGCTGGAGCCTGCGCCCCGCGGATGACACCGCCACGCCCCACCGGCACTACGTCTCCGACACGTTCATCCTCGTCACCCGCTGGGAGACCGCGACCGGCGTCGCCGAGGTGCACGAGTTCATGCCGCTGCATCCGACCCGCACCGAGGTCGTGCGCCGGATCGTGGGAATCTACGGCGAGGTCGCCTTCGCCACCGAACTGCGCCTGCACTTCGACTACTCCCGTCGATTGCCCTGGGTGCGCCAGGTCGGCACCCCCGAAGCTCCTGCTCTGCGCGCCTCGGCAGGACCCGAAGCCGTGATCGTGCGCGGCGTGCAGCTCGTCGCGGAGGACCACTCGCATCGCGGGGCCTTCACGATCAGGGCGGGGGAGACCCGCGACCTCATCCTCAGCTGGTTCCCCTCGCACGAGCATCCGCCGAAGCCGCTCGACATCGAGGGAGCGCTCGCGGCGACCCGCTCCTGGTGGCAGGGCTGGGCGAGCGGGATCGAGCACGACGGCCCGCACCGTGACGAGGTGGTCCGGTCGCTGCTGGTGCTGCGGGCGCTCACCAACAAGGACACCGGAGGGATCGTGGCCGCGGCCACGACCTCGCTCCCCGAGCAGTTCGGCGGCTCACGCAACTGGGACTACCGCTTCGTCTGGCTGCGGGATGCCGCGCTGACGCTCGAGGCTCTGATCGCGCACGGATTCCTCGCGGAGGCGCACCACTGGCGTCGCTGGCTGCTCCGCGCCGTCGCCGGCGAGCCGAGCGAAGTGCAGATCATGTACGGCATCGCAGGGGAGCGTGACCTCCTCGAGCGCGAGTTGACGAGCCTGCCGGGATACGACGGTGCCGCGCCGGTGCGCATCGGCAATGGCGCGGTCGATCAGTATCAGGGCGACGTGATCGGCGAGGTGCTGGTCGCCCTGGAGGCGGCGCGCATCGCCGGCCTGGAAGAGGGGGACTACTCCTGGCCGCTGCAGCGCGCGCTCATCGAGCAGGTGATCCCCTCGATCGACCGCCCGGACAACGGCATCTGGGAGATCCGCGGTGAGCCGCAGTGGTTCACGCACTCCCGCGTCATGATGTGGGCCGCCGTCGACCGGGGCGTCCGTGCCGTGCGGGAACACGGCCTCGCCGGAGACGCCGACCGGTGGGAAGCGGTGCGCGACCGGCTGCGCCGCGAGATCGACGAACGCGGCGTCGACCCGGTCGGCGGGTACTTCACCCAGCACTACGGCTCAGCCGAGGTCGACGCCTCGCTGCTCGTTCTGCCGCAGGTCGGCTTCTGCGCTCCCGACGATCCGCGGATGCTGCGCACGGTGGAGCAGATGGAGCGGATGCTGCTCCGCGACGGCTTCCTGCTGCGATATCGCACCGAGTCCGGCGTCGACGGCCTCGCCGGCGACGAGCATCCGTTCATCGCCTGCAGCTTCTGGCTCGTGGAGCAGTACGCGGCGACCGGACGCATCGACGAGGCCCGCGACTTGATGGGAAGGCTGCTCTCGATGACCAACGACCTCGGCCTGCTGTCGGAGGAGTACGACGTCGCGAACGTGCGGCAGGCGGGGAACACCCCGCAGGCGCTCTCGCACCTGAGCCTCATCCGTGCGGCGGACGCGCTCGCCGGCCACCGTGGCCGTGCCGCCGACCGTCGCTGATCGGATTCGGCCCGAGGCGACGAAACGCGAAAGCGACGACACAAATCGACGTGCACGGAGACGGCGCGTAACGGCTCGTGCAGCAGGCGCTCCGCCCGCCCTAGTCTCTGGCTGTGATTCGACTTGAACAACTGAGCAAGACCTACGGGCGAGGTGCCGACGCGCAGCTCGTACTCGACCGACTCGACTTCTCGGTCGCCTCGGGAGAGATCTTCGCGGTGGTCGGTACGAGCGGCGCCGGCAAGAGCACGCTCGCCCAGTGCGTGACCCTCGTGGAGCGCCCGACCGCGGGCTCGGTGATCGTCAACGATGTCGATCTCACCGGCCTGGGGGAGAAGCACCTTCGCGCGGCGCGGCGCCGCATCGGCACCATCTTCCAGTCCGACGGTCTGTTCTCGCGGCGCACCGCTGCGGAGAACGTCGCGCTTCCGCTCGAGATCCTCGGAGTCACCAGGGCGGAGTCGCGTCGCCGCGTGTCGGAGCTGCTGGACCGTGTCGGCCTCGCCGGCAAAGAACGGCACTACCCGCACCAGCTCTCGGGTGGCCAGCGGCAGCGCGTGGGTATCGCCCGGGCGCTGGCTCTGCGCCCGAGCGTCCTGCTCTCTGACGAGGCGACGTCCGGCCTGGATCCGGACTCCACCCGCACGATCGTCGCCCTGCTGAAGGAACTGCGGGATGAGCTCGGACTCTCCATCCTCTTCATCACGCACGAGATGGACACCGTCGTCCAGGTGGCCGATTCGGTGGCGCGTCTGGACCACGGGCGGATCGTCGAGTCCGGATCCGTCCTCGATCTGATCCGCGACGTCGATTCGCCGCTCGGAGGCCTGCTTCGTCCGCGCCTCGAGTCGATCCAGGTGCCCGCAGGTCATGACGCGTGGGAGCTCGGTTACAGCGCTGCGGAGGTTCCGACGGACTGGGTGGGCCGGCTCGGCCTCGAACTCGGGGTGCCGATCGCCCTCCTCGGAGCGTCGGTGGGAACGCACGGCGGAGCCGCGATCGGCGGCGCGACCATCGGCATCCCCGCTGCAGCCTCCGGCGGAGTGGCGCGAGCGGCGGCGAGTCTGGGCCTGTCGGCGCGTCCCGTCGGACACGGTGCCCTTGCGCACGCCCGCATCTCAGCGCAGTTGGAGCAGGTCGCATGAGTGCGGGGGCTGCAGTCCTGTCGAGCATTCGTCCCGGCGTGAAGCTGCCTCTCGATGAGATTCCTGGCCTCGTCATCCCGGCTCTCGGCGAGACGCTCACGATGGTCGGGATCACGATGGTGCTCGTGTTGATCGCGGGTGTCCCCCTCGGGGCACTCATCCACAATCTCGCGCCCGGAGGATTGTTCCCGAACCGCGGCGCGCACACCGTGCTCAGCTGGACGATCAGCGTCGGGCGCTCGCTGCCCTTCCTGATCCTGATGGCGGCGATCATCCCGTTCACACGACTGATCACCGGGACCAATATCGGCATCCCCGCGGCCATCGTCCCGATGACGATCGCCGGCATCGCCTTCTTCACGCGCATCGTCGAGAACTCGCTGCGTGGCGTTCCCCGTGAGTACGCCAGGGTGGCGACCGCGTCCGGGGCGTCGGTGCTCCAGGTCATCCGCAAGGCGCAGCTGGCCGAGGCCGTGCCGTCGATCATCGGCGGTCTCACGATCAACACCATCGCGATGATCGAGTACTCCGCGATCGCCGGGACGATCGGCGCCGGAGGCATCGGCTACGTCGCGGTCACGTTCGGGTATCAGCGCTTCGACCATGCCGTGATGATCGCGACCATCGTCATCCTCGTCATCACGGTCGCGGCGGTGCAACTCACCGGAGACGCGCTCGTCCGCCTCACGACGCCAGCCGCGCACGCCCGACGGGGCTCCTCCCGACGCGAGGACGTCGCCCCGCTCGTCGACGCCTGATCTCTCTGCTCTCCCCTCCCACACCACGACACTTCTGAAGAATCGAGCCCCCTCCATGTCTGAAAACGTCCCCGCCTCCGATGACCACGGGTTCACCGTCCGTCGACGCAAGCGCTGGCCCTGGATCGTCGGCGCTGCCGTCGTCGTGATCGCGGTGGCCGCCGCGGTCGTGCTGCCGCGCCTGGCCCCCTCCGCTTCCGCGAATGACACGGAGGGTGCGACCCTCGTCGTGGCCACCGCGGAAGGGAACGCGGCGGAAGAGAAGCTGGTCGAGTTCATCGCCGAGGAGGTGGCCCCGAAGTACGGCATCAAGGTCGAGTTCCAGGGGATGTCGGACAGCAACACGATCAACCGCGCGGTCAGCACCGGCGAGATCGCCGCCACCGTCTATCAGCACAAGCTGTGGCTCGGTCAGGTGCTGGAGGCCAACCCCGACTTCCGCGAGACTGCGGCGACGCCGGTCTTCCGGTGGGGCTTCGGGCTGTGGAGCGACAAGTGGAAGTCGGTCGAGGAGATCCCCGACGGGGCCAACATCTCGCTGTACTCCGACCCGGCGAACGAAGCACAGGGGCTGTGGCTGCTGGAGCGTGCGGGACTCATCACGCTCGACGACGGCATCGACAAGTGGACCGCGACGCAGGACGACATCGTCGAGAACCCCAAGAACCTCACGTTCACGCTGCTCGACTTCGCGGCGCAGTCCCGGTCGCTTCCCGACCTGGATGCCGCCGTCGGCTACACCGAGTACTACCAGGCGGCAGGCATCCCGATCGAGAAGCAGATCTACGCGCCCGCTGCCCCCGACGAGTTCGCGGGTCAGCTGACGGTCGGGACGGACTACCTCGACTCGCCGAACATCAAGAAGCTGATCGCGGCGTTCCAGGACCCCGCGGTGCAGGAGTTCCTCGCGACCGACGCGGATGTGAAGGGCAACCTGCTTCCGCTCGACGCGGAGTAGTCGCGCTGGATCAGAAATGCACCCTGCAGCTCGGCGCGGGGTGCATTTCTGATCCAGCATCCGTCTGTGGCCGATTTTGGGGACGGCGGCGGGTGAGGTAGCCTTGTCGTAACCGAAGACCGCTGGTCATCGTCGTGCGTGCAAACGTCAGGCGATCGAAGCTCTGCAAAGCAGGGTCCCGCGCAGGTGTCACGAACTTTCTGAGCTCCGTGCGCTTGCGCCGGAGCTCTTCTCTTTTTGCAGGTGGTCCAGGTCGGCGCCTCACCACCGTGCGGCGCCTCGTACACACCAAGGAGTGACCATGGCGCAGAAGGATGCATCGGTCGCCGAGCTCACGAAGTCATTCGAGAACTCGAACGCCGTCCTGCTGACCGAGTACCGCGGTCTGACGGTTGCCCAGCTCAAGGAGCTGCGCAACAGCATCCGTCAGGACGCCGAGTACGCCGTGGTGAAGAACACGCTGACCAAGATCGCTGCCAACAAGGCCGGGATCACTGCGCTGGACGACGACCTCAAGGGTCCGTCGGCTGTCGCTTTCGTGCACGGTGACTTCGTCGCCACCGCCAAGGCTCTGCGTGACTTCGCCAAGGCCAACCCGCTTCTCGTGATCAAGTCCGGCGTCTTCGAGGGCAATGCCCTCTCCGCCGACGAGGTCAACAAGTACGCCGCGCTGGAGAGCCGTGAGGTTCTGCTGGCGAAGGCTGCGGGCATGATGAAGGCGACGATGGGCAAGGCTGCCGCCACCATCGACGCGCTTCGCGAAAAGCTGGAGACCGCTGAGGCCGCGTAAGCGACTGGCGATCTTTTTCACAAACCCCATCTATTAGGAGATACATCATGGCGAAGCTTTCCACTGAGGAGCTGCTCGAGCAGTTCGCTGGCCTGACCCTCGTCGAGCTCAACGACTTCGTGAAGGCGTTCGAGGAGAAGTTCGAGGTCACCGCTGCTGCACCCGTCGCCGTTGCCGGCGCAGGTGGCGGCGCAGCTGAAGAGGTTGAGGAGAAGGACTCCTTCGACGTCATCCTCGAGGCTGCCGGCGACAAGAAGATCCAGGTCATCAAGACCGTCCGCGAGCTCACCTCGCTCGGTCTCGGCGAGGCCAAGGCCGTCGTCGACGGTGCTCCCAAGGCTGTGCTCGAGGGCGCAACCAAGGAAGCTGCCGAGAAGGCCAAGGCTTCTCTCGAAGAGGCAGGCGCCACGGTTACCCTCAAGTAATCGACGCCTCAGCGTTTCTTCGAAGGCCCCGGGTTCGCCCGGGGCCTTCGTGCGTTCTGTGAGACCCCTCGGTCACCGCGGCGCAGCCGTCGAGCTGCGCACCACCAGAGCGGATGCTGCCGCCACCTGCTCCAGCGGAGCATCAGGGTGACTCATGCGGTGAGTCAGCAGCCGCACGGCTTCGTGGCCCTGCTCCCTCGGGAACTGCCCGATCGTGGTCAGGGCGAACATCTCCGCGTGCTCGTGGTCGTCGATGCCGACGACGCTGAGCTCGGTCGGGACGGCGATGCCGAGGCGCCGCGCGGCGATCACCGCGCCGATCGCCACCTCGTCGCAGACCCCGAAGATCGCCGTCGGCCGATTGCGCCGGTCGCCGAGCAGTCCGGCCGCCGCGGCGTATCCGCCCGGCATCGTCGGCGCGGCGCTGGCGACACGGGCGTGTGCGGAGAGGCCGGCTGCCCGCAGGGCGTCGTGATAGCCCTCGAGGCGCCGAGCGTCGCCGAAGCTCAGCTCCGCGGCATCCGCTGGTCCTCCGACGAACGCGATCGCGGTGTGGCCGAGCTCGATCAGGTGCTCCGTGGCGATGCGGGCGGCCGCGGCATCGTCGATCGACACGGCGCTCGATTCCTCGCTGTGCGGGCCGAAGCTCACGAGCGGTCTCCCGGTCAGGTGCAGCCGTTCGAGTTCGCGTGCGCTCGGTTGGATGCCGACGGCGATGATGCCGTCGAATCGGCGGCGGGGGAGGACGTGCTCGAAGAGGCGTTCCCGCGTGTCCGCATCCTCCGGCACGCCGTAGAGCGAGAGTTCGTAGTCGAGTGCGAACAGCGATTCCTGGATGCCGGCGAGCAGCTCGGCGAAGAACCAGCGACCGATGGGCGGCATGATGACGCCGACGGTCTGCGTGCGGCCGGTGGCGAGGCTGGTCGCCGATGAGTGCGCGACGTACGACAGGTCGCGCGCGGCATCCGTCACGCGCAGGCGGGTGTCGTCGGAGACGTATCCTCGGCCGCTGAGTGCTCGGCTCGCGGTGGCCTTGGACACGCCAGCACGTGCCGCGACATCCGCGATCGTGCTCATCGGTCCTCCTCGACCTGGTCACGCTGCCAATGCGCGAACGGCGACGCGATCGGCGCGTGCCGGGTCACAGCGTAGTCGCTCCCCAGGCAAAAAGGAACCGGTTCCACATTCGGACCGCGGGAGCGCTCCCATCACGGTGGGCGAAGAAGTGTGAAAGGTTGCGAGCTTGTGACCCTTTGTTGTTGTGCCGGGAAGCGGAAGCCCAGTAGGTTGGCCTGGAATCGGTTCCTGAACGACGCCAGGGGTGGCGTCGAACGAGGGAGGAACCTTGTACTCGAAGAGGAGAATTCACATGACTCTGTCACAGCGTTCACGGCGGCTCGTACCGCTCGCACTGCTCGGGGTGGCGGGCATCACGCTCGCCGGTTGCGGGGCTCCCGGCGGTGCGCCCGGAGGCGGCGACGACGGTGGCGGTGGCGGAGACAACACCGTCACGATCTACGGCACGATCGTGGAGGGTGAGGCGGAACTTCTCGCGCAGTCCTGGGCGGACTTCGAGAAGGAGAACGACATCACGATCAAGTACGAGGGCAGCCAGGACTTCGAGACGCAGCTCGGCACCCGCGCACAGGGTGGCAACCCGCCCGACATCGCGATCTTCCCGCAGCCGGGTCTCTTCGCGGACTACGCGTCGCGCGACCTGCTGAAGCCGGCTCCGGATGCTGTCAAGAAGAACGCCGAAGAGGGCTGGACCCAGGGCTGGGTCGACTTCGGAACCTACGACGACACCTTCTACGGCGCACCGCTGATGGCGAGCGTCAAGGGCTGGGTCTGGTACTCGCCGACCAAGTTCGCCGAGTGGGGCGTGGAGGAGCCGAAGAGCTGGGACGAGCTGCTGACGCTCACCCAGACGATCAAGGACAAGAGCGGCGCTGCGCCGTGGTGCGCCGGCTTCGAATCCGGTGTCGCGACCGGCTGGCCGGGCACCGACTGGATCGAGGACCTCGTGCTCCGCAACGCCGGTCCTGACGTCTACGACCAGTGGGTCAAGAACGAGATCCCGTTCACCGACCCTCAGATCAAGGACGCGTTCGACGCGACGGGCGAGCTGCTGCTCAACCCGGAGTACGTCAACGCCGGCTTCGGTGACGTGCGCTCGATCAACTCCACCGCATTCGGCGATGTGGCAGCCAAGGTCGCCAGCGGCGACTGCGCGCTGACGCACCAGGCCTCGTTCCTCTCGGGCTTCTTCCCCGAGGGCACGAACTTCGCCGAGGACGGCGACGTGTGGGCGTTCCTGCTTCCGAGTGCCAACCCGGACGAGACCCTCATCACCGGCGGCGGCGAGATCGTCGGCGCGTTCAGCGAGGACGAGGCGACGCAGAAGGTGCTGGAGTACCTGTCCAGCCCCGAGTGGGCGGACAGCCGCCTCGCTCTCGGCGGCGTGACGTCGGCCAACAAGGGCGTGAACCTCGACGTGGTCGAGGACCCGATCCTGCAGGAATCGATCAAGCTCCTCCAGGACGACTCGGTGACGTTCCGCTTCGACGGTTCGGACCAGATGCCCGGCGCAGTCGGCTCCGGCACGTTCTGGAAGGGCATCGTGGCCTGGGTCAACGGGACCTCGACCGACGACGTGCTCACGCAGATCCAGACCGGCTGGCCTTCCAGCTGATCGGATGAGGAGGGCCGCCCCACTGGGCGGCCCTCCTTCTCGCACCCGGCCAGCGCACCGTCGCGCCGACCGTTGATCAGCTCCGTCTCATGAAGGGGAATCCGTGAACGCGACTGTGTTCTTCCAATGGATCGGGTCACTCCCGCCCATCCTCCAGGCCGTCGCCGTGGTCATCGCATTCGCGGTGGTCGTGGTGGTGATCCTGCTTCTCGTCGACATCGCACCGCGCCGCGGCGCGATCTACACCGGCATCCGCCTCGCGATGTGCCTGCTCATCCCGCTCGCGGTGATGTTCTTCTTCCGGTCCTACTATTGGGCGATGGGAGTGGCGGTCGTCGTCGGCGCCGTGTTCTTCTTCCTCGACTACAGATCGCGTCAAGGCGCGGGCTACCTGATCCAGCTGGTCGCCTTCATGGCCCCGGCGATGCTGCTGCTTCTGGCGGGGCTCATCCTGCCGTCGATCCAGACCGTGTATGCGTCGTTCTGGAACTCGACCGGGAGCGACTTCGTCGGCTTCTCGAACTACCTCTGGATCTTCACGCAATCCGACGGCGTCTCATCGGTCGTGAACACGATCGTCTGGGTGCTGCTGGTCCCGACGCTCTCCACCCTGATCGGTCTCGCGTACGCGGTCTTCATCGACAAGACGCGCGGCGAGAAGATCTACAAGCTCCTCGTGTTCATGCCCATGGCGATCTCGTTCGTCGGCGCCAGCATCATCTGGCGCTTCGTCTACGCGTACCGCGGCGGCGAGTTCGAGCAGATCGGCCTCCTCAACCAGATCCTGGTCTGGTTCGGCGGCGAGCCGCAGCAGTTCCTGCTGAACGGCCCGTGGAACAACCTGGCGCTCATCGTGGTGCTGATCTGGGTGCAGACCGGTTTCGCGATGGTCGTGCTCTCGGCATCCATCAAGGGCGTGCCTGCCGAGCTTCTCGAAGCAGCGGAGCTCGACGGCGCGAACGCCTGGGAGAGGTTCTGGTCGGTCACGATCCCCTCGATCCGCCCGGCGCTCATCGTCGTGCTCACCACGATCTCGATCGCCTCGCTGAAGGTCTTCGACATCGTGCGTACGATGACCGGTGGAAACTATGGGACATCCGTGCTGGCGAACGAGATGTACACCCAGTTCTCCAAGTTCGAGGCGGGACGCAGTGCTGCGCTCTCCGTCATCCTGTTCATCCTGGTGCTGCCGATCGTCATCTATAACGCGCGCCAGATCAAGAAGCAGCGGGAGATCCGATGACCGACACCGTGAAGTCAGACGCCGCCTCCTCCACACGGGCGATCACCACCGGCCAGCGGTTCGACGCCTCAGCCGGACGTGCGCGCAAGCGCCTCAGCCGACCCTGGGCGACGGTCGCGTCGATCGTGATCGCGGTCTTCTGGACCATCCCGACGGTCGGGCTGTTCATCTCGTCGTTCCGCAACAGGGACGCGATCGAGACCACGGGATGGTGGACGGTCTTCACCAACCCGCAGCTGACGCTCGACAACTATGCGGCAGTGCTGCAGTCGGGGACCACGCAGCTGACGATCCTCGAGTCGTTCTTCAACTCGATCGTCATCACGATCCCGGCCACGATCATCCCGCTGATGATCGCGGCGATGGCGGCGTACGCGTTCTCCTGGATCGAGTTCAAGGGACGCAACGCGCTGTTCATCTTCGTGTTCGCGCTGCAGATCGTGCCGATCCAGATGGCGCTCGTTCCGCTGCTGTCGTCGTTCTCCCGAGGGATCAACCTCTTCGGAGTCCAGGTGACGCTGGGGCTCGATGTCGCGGGCGGTTACGCGCAGGTCTGGATCGCGCACACGATGTTCGCACTGCCGTTGGCGATCTACCTGCTGCACAACTTCATGTCGGAGATCCCGGGCGAGATCATCGAGGCCGCGCGCGTCGACGGCGCCTCCCGTGGACAGATCTTCTTCCGCGTGGTGCTGCCGCTCACGATGCCGGCGATCGCATCGGTGGCGATCTTCCAGTTCCTCTGGGTCTGGAACGACCTCATCGTCGCCCTGGTGTTCGCCGACGGTGCCGCATCGCCGATCACCAAGGTGCTCGCCGAGATCACCGGTCGCGGCGAGGGCTGGTACCTCCTCACGGCCGGCGCGTTCGTGTCGATCATCGTTCCGCTCATCGTGTTCTTCTCGCTGCAGCGGTACTTCGTGCGCGGTCTCCTGGCGGGATCCACGAAGGGCTGACCCTTCGTCAAGCTCAGGGACCGCCCTTCGAGCGAAGCGAGACGAAGAACGGATGCCGCGGGTGGCGCAACATGGCCCCACCCGCGGCATCCGTCCCCGTACCCTGAAGTCATGAAGTACGCAGACTCGATCGTCGACCTCGTCGGCGACACGCCCCTCGTGAAGCTCCAGCACGTCACCGAGGGCGTCGCGTGCACCGTGCTCGTCAAGCTCGAGTACATGAATCCCGGCGGGTCCTCGAAGGACCGCATCGCCGCGCGGATCATCGATGCCGCCGAGGCATCGGGAGATCTGAAGCCCGGCGGCACGATCGTCGAGCCGACCAGCGGCAACACCGGTGTCGGCTTGGCGCTGGTCGCGCAGCAGCGCGGGTACAAGTGCGTCTTCGTGCTGCCCGACAAGGTCGGCGAGGACAAGATCGACGTGCTGCGGGCGTACGGCGCAGAGGTCGTGGTGACTCCGACCTCGGTCGCGCCCGACAGCCCGGAGTCGTACTACAGCGTCAGCGACCGGCTGACGCGGGAGATCCCCGGCGCGTTCAAGCCGAACCAGTACGAGAACCCGAACGGCCCGCGCAGCCACTACGAGACGACGGGCCCCGAGATCTGGCGCGACACCGACGGCGGCGTGACCCATTTCGTCGCGGGAGTCGGCACCGGCGGCACCATCACCGGCACCGGCCGCTACCTGCGCGAGGTGTCGGATGACCGCGTGCGCATCGTGGGCATCGACCCGGAGGGCAGCGTCTACAGCGGCGGCACCGGCCGACCCTACCTCGTCGAGGGCGTGGGGGAGGACATCTGGCCCGGCGCCTACGACCCGAGCGTTCCGCACGAGATCGTGGCGGTCGGCGACGCGGAGTCGTTCGCGATGACCCGGCGGCTGGCGAGGGAAGAGGGCATCCTCGTCGGTGGTTCCAGCGGCATGGCGGTGGTCGGCGCGCTGCGCGTCGCGCGCGAGCTGCCGGCGGATGCCGTGATGGTCGTGCTCCTCCCGGACGGTGGCCGCGGGTACCTCGGCAAGATCTTCAACGACGGCTGGATGCGCTCGTACGGCTTCAGCGACGTGGAGGAGGGGGAGACGGTGGCCGATGTGCTCGCCGCCCGCTCGGTGCGTCAGGCCGAGGGGCCGCACCCGATGCCGGATCTCGTGCACGCGCACCCGACCGACACCGTGCTCGAGGCGATCAGGATGATGACCGAGTACGACGTCTCCCAACTCGTCGTGTTGAGCGCCGAGCCGCCGGTGATGATGGGCGAGGTCGTCGGCACCGTCGACGAGAAGGGGCTGCTCGACCTGCTCTTCCGCGGTGAGGCCGAGCCGACCGACGCTGTGGGCACGCACGTGGGGGAGCGGCTTCCGCTCGTCGGCATCCACGCCTCCGTCGCGCAGGCGCGGGTCGCGCTCGCCGAAGCGGATGCGCTGCTGGTCACGGAAGACGGCAAGCCGCACACCGTGCTCACCCGTCAGGACCTGCTGGCGTACCTGTCCCGCTGACGCGCGACGTAACGGGCCCGACCGCGTCGCGCGGCCGGACGTAGGCTGAGAGACATGTCCGAGCACTCCTTCGCCACCCGAGCCATCCACGCGGGCCAGGCGCCCGACCCCGTCACGGGCGCGATCATCCCGCCGATCTACCAGGCCTCCACGCATGTGCAGGACGGCATCGGCGGGTTCCGCGAGGGCTTCGAGTACAACCGTGCGGCCAACCCGACGCGGTCATCTCTCGAGACTCAGCTCGCCGCACTCGAGGGCGGTGCGCACGCGCTGTCGTTCGCCTCGGGCCTCGCCGCGGAGGACGCACTGCTGCGCGGCATCCTCAAGCCCGGCGATCACGTGCTGCTCGGCAACGACGCCTACGGCGGCACGTACCGCCTGCTGACGAAGGTGCTCGCGCCATGGGGGATCGAGACGACCACGGTCGAGCTCGGCGACGTCGCCGCGATCCGCGACGCGATCCGCCCCGAGACGAAGATCGTCTGGCTGGAGACCCCGAGCAACCCGCTGCTGAAGATCGTCGACATCGCGCAGATCGCCGAGATCGCCCATGCGGCGGGTGCGATCGCGGTCGTCGACAACACGTTCGCCTCGCCGGCGCTGCAGCAGCCGCTCTCGCTCGGTGCCGACCTCGTGGTGCATTCCACGACCAAGTACCTCGGCGGGCACTCCGATGTGCTGGGTGGCGCGGTGGTGTTCGGCGACGACCGCTTCTTCGACCAGGTGAAGTTCCAGCAGTTCGCAGTCGGCGCGGTCTCGGCTCCGCTCGACGCCTGGCTCACGACCCGCGGCATCAAGACGCTCGCGGTGCGCGTGCGTCAGCACTCCGAGAACGCTCAGGCGATCGCGGAGTGGGCGGAGAGCCGCCCCGAGTTCGCGCAGGTGTACTACCCCGGCCTCGCTTCGCACCCCGGTCATGAGATCGCCGCGCAGCAGATGAGCGGATTCGGCGGGATGCTGTCGCTCGGGCTCGCCGGTGGGGCGGATGCCGCGCGGGCCTTCGCCGAGAGCACCTCGCTGTTCCAGCTCGCGGAATCGCTCGGCGGGGTGGAGTCGCTCATCGGGTACCCGTCCGAGATGACGCACGCGTCGGTGCGCGGCACGCCGCTCGCCGTGCCGGAGAACGTGGTGCGGCTGTCGGTCGGCATCGAGGACATCGGCGACCTGATCGCGGATCTCGAGCAGGCGATCGCCCGCCTCGGTCGCTGAACTCGGCGCTCTCAGGTCTGAGGGGCCCCGGAGGCGGACGACTCCGATAACATGGATTCCTCCCCGTTCGAATCGTTTCGATTTCGTGCGCCCTCAGCCTGAACCCGGAAGGACCGTCGTGTCCGACGCTCCACGCACTGACTCCATCCCGACGACACCGCCGCCCGAACGCACTGCGACGGGCAGCATCCGCACGTCCACTCCCACCGGGGCCATCCGCACTCTCGGGAGCAACCCGGCGACCGCGCCGATCATGCTGCACCCGGGAGATGCGATCTCGCTCGGGCGGCGCACGCTGTACATCATCCTGCTCGGCGCTCTCACGGCACTCGGGCCGTTCACGATCGACCTGTACCTCCCGGCGTTCCCCGTGCTGGAGGAGGACTTCCAGACCACGGCGGCCGCGATCCAGCTGACGCTCACCGGCACGATGATCGGCTTCGCGGTCGGTCAGCTGGTGGTCGGACCACTCAGCGACAAGGTCGGGCGGCGCCTGCCGCTCATCCTCGTGACGGCGCTGCACGTGCTCGCGAGCTTCGCGGCCGCGTTCGCACCCGACCTGGCGCTGCTCAGCGCGGCGCGGGTGCTCATGGGCATCGGTGCCGCGGCCGGCGGTGTCGTGGCGATGGCGATCGTGCGCGATCTGTTCGGCGGCAAGCGACTGGTCGTGATGCTGTCGCGACTCGCGCTCGTGTCGGGCGTCGCTCCGGTCATCGCGCCCCTGATCGGCTCGTGGCTGCTCACCCTCATGCCGTGGCGCGGGATCTTCGGCGTGCTCGCGGCGTACGGCATCGTGATGCTGCTGTCGGCGATCATCTTCATCCCGGAGACCCTGCCCGCAGCGCGACGTCAGGGACGCAGCGGCGCCACGATGCTGCAGCGCTACCGCTCCGTGCTCTCGGACCGCGTGTTCATCGGCGTGCTCATCATCGGCGGCATGAGCTTCTCCGGACTGTTCTCGTACCTGTCGGCATCCCCGTTCCTGTTCCAGGAGACCCACGGCCTCGACGCCCAGCAGTACGGACTCCTCTTCGCGGTGAACTCGCTCGGCGTGGTGACGGGCGTGCAGGTCGCGTCGCGGCTCGCCGCGCGCTTCGGGCCGCAGTGGGTGCTGGCGTATTCGACCGCCGTGCTGCTGCTCGCCGGCGTCGCGATCATCGTCACGGATCAGCTCGGCCTCGGGCTCTGGGGAACGGTCGTGCCGCTCTTCGTGTTCATGACCGCGTGCGGATTCACGCTGCCGAACGTGCAGGTGCTGGCGCTGGACCGGCACGGGAAGGCGGCGGGCACCGCAGCCTCCATCCTGGGAGCTGCGAACTTCGGCGTGGCCGGTCTCATCTCACCGGTGGTCGGTTGGATCTCGAAGGATGCCGGGATCACGGCCACCACGATGGCCTCCGTGATGGTCGGGTGCGCCGTGATCGGCATCCTCTCGCTCTGGTTGGTGGTGCGTCCGCGCACCGTGGGCATGCTCACTCCCTGAGCGTTCAGGATCGATCCGACAGAATGGGACGATGAACAGGCGGACGCTTCTCTGGTGGGGTGTGGGCTGTCTCGCGCTCGCTACGGCTCTGGGAGCCGCGATCGTCTTCGGGTTCGAAGAGCCCCCGGCCCTCGACCAGTGGTGGAACGAGACGGTCGCGAGCGTTCGAGGCGACTGGATGTACGGCTTCGCGCTGGCGCTGAACTGGATCGGCGGCGGGTGGGTCGCGATCCTCGGCGTGCCGCTGCTCGCCATCCTCGCGCTCCTGCTCGCCCGTCGCTGGCGAGGCGCCCTGTTCGCGGCGATCTGCTTCGCGCTGAGCGCAGGCGCCGTGCAGCTGCTCAAGCAGCTCTTCGGGCGGGCCCGGCCTGAAGACATGCTGGTCCTCAGCGACTACGGTTCCTTCCCGTCCGGGCACACCGCGAATGCGGCGACGATCGCCCTGGTCTTCTGGGTGCTCTTCCCGAAGGCCTGGACCGCGATCGTCTGCGCCGTGTGGATCCTCGCGATGGCGCTGTCGCGCACCTTCCTCTCCGTGCACTGGGTGACCGACACGCTCGGCGGCGCGCTCGTCGGCGCGGGCGTCGTCCTGGCGCTCGCCGCGTGGCTCCTGCCGTGGGCGCGACAGCACGGGGCGCGACAGCCGAAGACAGAGGCGATCCGCCGGTAGGCTGGGGGATTCCCCGAATCCTCTGAGGAGCCCCCGTGCCCAGCATTCGTCCGTACCGTCCGTCGGACCGTGCAGCTCTGTACGAGATCTGCGTGAAGACGGCAGACGCCGGAGGCGATGCGACCGGCATCCTCTCGGATGACGACCTCTGGGGAGACCTGTTCGCGGTGCCCTACGCGGAGCGGCATCCGGATCTCTGCTGGGTCGTGGAGACGGATGACGGACGCGCGATCGGCTACATCGTGGCGACCGACGACACCGACGCGTTCTACTCCTGGTTCCGCGATGAGTGGTGGCCGCCGCTGCGCGAGCGGTTCCCACGGCCCGACGAGATCATCACCCGCGAGGACCGGATGATCGACTACGGCTACACCCGGATGCCGGGCATCGAGCCGAACGCCGCCGAGTATCCGGCGCACCTGCACATCGACCTCCTGCCGGAGACGCAGGGCCACGGCTTCGGGCGCCGCCTGATGGAGACGCTCTTCGCCGAGCTCACGCGTCGCGGGGTCACCGGGCTGCACCTCGGCATCGACCCGAACAACGCCGGCGCTGCGGCCTTCTACGAGCGGATCGGGATGCATCGGCTCGAGTCCGCACCGGGTGGGCACCTGTACGGGGTCAGGTTCGATACCGCCGGCTGAAGAGTTCCTTCCCGCTGCAGGGACGCGCGTCGGATGAGAGCTCTGGTCCGAAGGCCATGTCCCGGATCAACCTCCGATGCCCAGCCCCTTTAAGACGGTCATCGTCGCGCTCCAGGCGCCGGTGCCCTTCGAGATGAAATCAAAGAGGGCATTGGCCTTCCTTGCGGCGCTGGCCAATCGACCAGAGTGAAGGTCGGCTTCCAAGGCTTCGGCTGCCGACTCCGCTTCTTCCACGGCATTCGTCTGGTCCCGCGGCATCGAGCGCACGTCGGACCTGAGCGCCGTGATGAGCAAGGACAACTGATCAGGCGTCAGGGTCTCGATACGCGACGCGTGGTTCTTCGACTTCGCGTGATCGCCGATTGCTACAGCGCTGTCCGAGACATCGCCGAGCTTGACGTCGATGTTCTTCTGCTTACCGATCTTCTGCTTCCCGATGAGAGTCTCGATGGCGATGTTGATCGGCTGCCCGTTGGCGAGCTGATTCCAATCGCGGTCGCTGAGCTTCACGTATACCGGAGGTCGAGCGAGGACATTCCACCACAGCACCTGGAAGAAGCTGCTGAAAGAGTCACCCGAGTACGCCGGCTGAAGGATCTTCTTCCCGAACAGGTCGTCGAGGACGACGAACTTGTTCGCTGCCGACATCTTCTTGCCACGCCAGAACCTTCCGAGCCCGACGGGGTCGCCCTGCGACGGAGATTGCTCCTTCACGTACGTAAGAAGTTCTTTCCGAAGGCTGTACCAGTGTGCGTCGTCGAGTGTCGCCTTCCGCAACATCCTGCGCCGCAACAGGAATGGCGTGATCACGAAGACGAGCAGGAAGATGATCAGAATCACACTGATCACGAGCGCAGGAATCCCCCAGACCGGCCACTGAGAGAAAGCGGTCAGGAAACCCGACGGCGTAGGCGTTGGAGCGGGGGTCATTCGATTCCCTCCATAAGGGTGGTCAGTGGATAGTGCCGGGATTGAGGTCGACGAGACTTCTGCGAACCGGTCGCCATCGCACGCGCGGGACAGCGGTGCTCATCACCGACGGTCTTCGTCTGTGGCGCCGGTGCGGTGTGCCCTGGGCGTAGGCACGCAGCTCATCGACAACGACACGAAGATATCCCGACTCAGTCCAGGTTGTCTGTCCTCATTTCGGCGGACAGACGAAGGTGCCTAGGTAGCAGGTCCGTCGTCTATTCACCCGCCGCGGTGATATCGCGGCGCTCTTGCCTGAATCTCATCGGGCTCGATGTTCGCCAGTGACGAAGGGACTGCGGCGCTCGATAAACGTCAAAAGGGCCCCCGCTGGCGCGGAGACCCTTCTGACGTTTGGCGGTGACGGCGGGATTCGAACCCGCGGTTGCTTGCACAACACACGCTTTCCAAGCGTGCTCCTTCGGCCGCTCGGACACGTCACCAAGGAACAACCTGTTCATCTTATCCGATCGACCGGGTGCCGAGTGACCGCGCTATGCGGCCGGGATCTCCTCGACGCGGTGGTAGACGGGAAGCCCTCGTTCACGGGCGATCGCGACGTCGTTGTCCGCGCCGGAGGATTCGCCCGGCAGGCGGAGCACGGCATCGCAGTGCTGGAGGAGGCGGGCGGCGGTCTCGTACATCACGTCGCCCTGTGCTGCCTCGGTCTCGTCGAGTCCGCGGAGGGTCGGCAGGGCGACCCATTCGCCGATCATCGGCACGTGGCCGAGGCGATGGATGGGGGCGGCCGCGGCCTCGAGCGTCTCGAGGTTGCGGGCGATGGCGGCGGGATCTCCGCCGGTGCCGGAACGGTAGGGGCCGGCGATCAGGATCAGGAGTGGTTTCTGCATGCGGCACACTGTAGCGTTAACCGTGCAGGAACGTGCAACAACAGGAAAGAGTAAGAATGCTCGGTGTGCAGCGCAAAGAACATCTGCTCGGGCTCCTGGCCGCGGAGGGGCGGGTCGTCGCCAAGGCGGTCGCGGCTGACCTCGGGGTCTCCGAGGACTCCATCCGGCGCGACCTGCGCGAGCTCGCCGAGGCGGGGGCCTGCATCCGCGTCTACGGTGGAGCGCTGCCCGTGCCCGCCGCGGATGTCCCTGTGGCGCAGCGCCTGAGCGTCGCGAGCGACAGCAAGGAACGCGTCGCCCGCGCTGCCGTCGCTCGCATCCGTCGGGCATCGACGATCATCCTCGATGCCGGGACGACGACTCTGGCGATGGCGCGGATGCTGCCGCACGGAGCCGACCTGACGGTGATCACTCCGAGCCCCGCCGTCGCGCTCGCCGCCCTGGAGCACTCGGCGGCGCGTGTGCTGATGGTCGGCGGCGAGCTCAGCAGGCACTCCGGTGTTGCGGGAGGGGCGCTGGCGCAGGAGGTGATCGCACGTCTCGCCGCCGATGTGTTCTTCCTCGGCGTCACCGGGGTCGACCCGGTGCACGGACTCACCACTGGCGAGTTGGACGACGCGGTGACCAAGCGTGCACTCGCTGCGCGCAGTGCGGAAGTGCTCGTGCTCGCGAGCGCCGAGAAGGTCGGAGCCGTGTCGCGCTTCCCCGTGCTCGCGCTCGACGAGGTGTCTGGCGTGATCGTCGATCCGCGGGACGAGAATCCGCTCGCCCGTGAAGTTGCTCGCGCGAGATAGCCACCGCATGACGCCCTGTGGTCGCCGCACTCTTCCTGCACAGTCGCCCCACAGCTGAAATATTGCACTCGGTGGAGTAACTCTCTTACCCTCAGGTGAGGACACAGCGTCCTCATTCGACTTCTGGGGGGAAGATGAGCGCGATCTCGACGAGCGCACCGCGGAGCAGCCATCGGACGGCGGCCGCATTCGAGCAGTACGTGAGCGGCCGCCGAGCGATCGGCAGCGGCTGGGTGTTCTTCCTCGAGTCCGGGGAACACGTCGGGGAGGTGCTCCGCATCGCCGCCTCCGGTGACGCGGTGATCGCACCGTCCACGGCCACCGCCACCGCCGGCGCCGTCGCCGTCGCCGGCATGGACTCGGACGGCGGGGTCGGGGTCATCGGCTACGACGGTGACTGGCAGGAGCCGGGCGACGAGATGACGCTCGACCGCCGCCACACGTTCGAGCTGCAGGACTACCTGGCCGCGCCCTTCATCTCCATCGTGGGGCTCACGGTCGTGCGCCAGGGAACGGCTGCGGGCATCGCCGCCTTCTTCAGCGACGCCGATTCGGCCCGGACATCGGGCGCCTTCGTGGACCAGCTGCTGAGCAGCGCGGTGCTGCTCGACTCCCGGGCGTCCTTCGTCGGTGGCGCAGCGCCCGAGCTGGCGCGGGTGCACGTCACCGCAGACGGCGAATACCGGGACGGTCCCGACGGGCTGCTGCTCGGCCGGGTGGGCGATTCTCGCGCCGCCATCGACGCGGCAGCCCTCTCCGGCGCCGGGCGCGGGCGAGCCTTCGCTCGGATCATCGCGGGGCCCGATCTCAGCGTGGCGCTCGACGCTCGGCCGTGGTTCGAGCGCTATGTGGCGGCTCTCGATCTGCTGCGCCAGTGGGACCGCACGCAGACGCGCCTGGCGATCTCGGGATTCGGCGGCCACCTCGTCTCCGCGCTCGACGATTCCGCCACCGAGGCGCAGGTCGTCTCGGCCGATGCGCCCTTCCTCGTCACAGTCCACGACGACGAGCACATCCTCGTCGAGCGCGCGGCCCGCCGCCGGTTCCGCCTGGGGCTGGATGCGGCCCGCGCCGCCGAATGCCTGATCGCCACCGGCGATGAAGACGCAGCATCCAGGCTCCTCTCCGCAGGCCTCGGTCGTGCCACGCACGAGGCGGGGCGGGTGGTGCGCGAGATCCGCACGCGGTTCGCCGCCGTCGGAATCGATCTCACCTCCTTCGCCCGAGGCGCCGAGTGACGGGGACCGTGGGTCTCCGCCCGCTGTGGGAAGGGCTGACTCCGCCCAGCGCCTGGGCCCGCCCGACGGAGCATGCCGTGGGAGCCAGGGGAGTGCGGGTCCTCACCGCCGGCGGCGGCTCGCTGCTGTGCGCGACCAGTGGACTCTGGAACGTCCCGCTCGGGTACGGCAACGAGGCCGTGGCGGATGCCGTCGGCGCGGCTCTCCGCTCCGCCTCCTACCTGTCGCTCTTCCGCTCGTCCCACTCGTTCGCGCACCACGCGGCGGAGACGTTGCTCTCCCTCGCCGGCGCGGATCGCTACGCCCGCGTGGTGTTCTCGACCTCCGGCGCCGCCGCCAACGACCTCACCATGAAGCTGGTCCGACAGGCCGCCGCGCTCGAGGGAGCCTCGCACCGCAACATCGTGGTGGGTCTGCAGGGCGGGTATCACGGACTGACGTACGGGGCGCTGAGCCTGAGCGGTGACGCCCTCGGGCAGTCGGTGTACGCCGCCGACCGCCGGGCCGTGCGGCACGTCTCCGCGCACGACGGCGGTGCGCAGCTGCGCCAGCTCTTCGCGAGAGAGGGCAGCCGGATCGCCGCCCTCGTGCTGGAGCCGGTTCTCGGATCCGGCGCGATCGCCCTGGACGACGAGTTCCTCGCCGCGGTCGCCGAGGTGCGCGCGGCGTTCGACTTCGTGCTGGTCGCCGACGAGGTCGCGACCGGCTTCGGCCGCACCGGTGTCCTCTTCGCATCGGAGCGCTGGCCGGTGGAGCCTGACGTGCTGGTGCTGTCGAAGGCCCTGACGAACGGTGCAGCCGCAGCATCCGCCGTTCTCGTGTCCGGCGCGGTGTGCGGGATCTTCGATCGCGACGATGCGGTCTTCGTCCATGCCGAGACCCAGGCGGGCACCCCCGCATCCTGCGCCGCCATCCTCGCCACCGTGGCCGAGTTCGAGCGGCTCGACGCACTTCGCCTGGCGCAGGATCTCGGGCGCTCCCTCGACGCGACGATCGCCCGGATCGGCGAACACCCCGGCGTGGTGGGCACGCGGGGCACCGGCTGCTTCCGGTCCCTGCTCCTCGCCCACGACGGACGGATGCTCGGCGGCGCCGAGATCGCGCAGGTCGTGGCATCCGTACGCCGGGCAGGCGCGATCGTGCAGCCAGGGCCGGGATGCATCCAGCTCGTGCCCGCCTACGTCTACGAGCGCAGCGACCTCGACGAACTCGAGACCGCGGTGCTGCACGGCCTCGAAGACAGCGGGGTCGCGGCGTGACCATGATCACCGAGTCGTACGAGCCTGTGCGCGTGACCGCCGGTGCCGCGTCCACCGCCGCGTCGCTCGCACGCTTCCGTCTCGGCGACCGGCCGCTCGTGATCCGGGACTCGGCCGTCGAGCCCGTCGGCCTGATGATTCCGCCGGGTGCGGTCGACCTGAGCGTCGAAGCCGCGGCCGGAGACATGCATCTCATCCCCGCGCTCCTCGCCGCCGGTCGCCGCGCGACATCCGTGGTCGCGCTGGGCGGTGGGTCCACTCTGGATGCCGCGAAGATCGTCCGGATGTTCCTCGCCGCACCCGGCCTGGCCGCGCCGGTGCGCGCACTCGCCGAGCGGAGCGGATTCGTCCGCATCCCCGCGCTCGTCGCCGCGAGGAGCGCCGAGCTTCCGCTGCTCGCGATCCCGACCACCCTCGGCACCGGTGCAGAGGTGAGCAGCGTGGCCTGCCAGGTGACTCCGTGGGGACGACGGCTGCTGGCCGGCGCACATCTGCGACCCGATCACGCCGTCCTCGATCCGGTGCACACCTCGACGCTGCCGTGGGCCCTGCAGATGGAGGGCCTGCTCGAGGTGATCCTGCGGGTGCTGGCGCCGTTGATCGGAAGCCCTCCGTCGCTCGCCGCCGACCATGACGCGCGTGCGATCGTCACCGGAGCGGTCGCGCTGGCCGAATCGCTGCGGGCCGGATACCTCGGCGCCGAGGAACGACTCCTGGCGGCGCAGCTGAGCGCGGCGAGCCATCGGAGCTGGGCACTCGTCGGGCGAGAGAGCTACGCGGCCAAGCACTGGTACCTCGCCAATGAGCTCTCCTGGGTGACGGACACCCGGAAGATCCCCGCGACGATCGCCGTGCTGCCCGCGATCTGGGGTCGTGTCGCCGAGGGTGACGACCGCTGGGGATTCCCGGAGCGGCTCGCTCTCGCCTGGTCCTGGGTGCGGGGTGCTATCCCCACGCTGCCGACCGATGTGCGCGACGGGCTGCCTGCGTTGTTCGAGCGCTGGGGTCTGCGTGCGATCGACGCACCGCGCACGGCGCAACTGCACGAGGCGGCGCTGCGGGTGCACGAATCGTGGGGTGGATCCTTGCCCGCTCTCGGGCGGATCGGAGTCGCCGAGATCCACGAGGTCTTCGCGGAGTCGTTCCCGACCGCCCTCGCCCTGCCCATCGAGCACCGGGAGGAGGTGAAAGCGAAATGACCAGTGCACTGGATCTGCGCATCGAAGAACTCCCGGCGATGGACGCCCCGTCGGAGTGGACCGACTTCGTCAACGGAGTCCTGACGGGACTCGCCATCGTCGCGATCGGCGCCGCCGTCACGTAGGCGCCGCCGGTGGTGACACCCGAAACAACTCAGAGGAGGTGAAACACATGGAGATCTCGAACGAACTGCGATTCGAAGAACTCGAGTCGATGGACGCACCCGACTTCTGGACCTGGTACGCCGCGGTCAAGATCGGCGTCGTCGTCGGCCTCATCGGTCTGGCCGCGACCTGATCCGCTGATCGGGACCGCCCGCCATCGACAAGGAGAGGAGGTGAGCACATGGATCTGAGCTTCGAGGAGATCGAGGCGATGGACGCGCCGGAGCCCTGGTACATCATCGTCGGCGACATCATCATCATCGTCGGCGCCGCCGTCGCACTCACCTGACGAAGTCGAGGGCGTAGCGGATGTCACATCCGCTCGGCAGCAGTTCGTGCATCCGCTATGCCCCCGACCTCGCGAACCAGCATCCCACGACAACCCATCTCCTGACACCCAGGACATTCCCGAGAGGAGCATCGACCATGTCCGAGCCGCACTTGACCCGGTCTGCCGCGCAGCTGCTCGCCGCGCTCGACCCTGATGCGACCGTCGATGAGCTGTACGGCGAACGCGGTTCGGAGATCTACGACGCGATGACGGCCGGCGACGACAGCGAGGTCCGCGAGATCCTGCGGGCGGGCAGCCGGACCAGGGGGAGCATCCTCGAACTCGCGTGCGGCGGGGGACGACTGACCCTGCCCCTGGCCCGCCTCGGCCGCGACGTCGTGGCGCTCGACAGCTCGCCGCGGATGCTGGAGATGCTCGAGGCTCGCGCGCGGAGCGCCGGCGTCGACCGGATCCACCCGCTGCTCGGAGACATGAGCAGCTTCGACCTCGAGCAGGAGTTCGGTCTGATCGTGCTCGCGACGACGTCGGTCACCCTTCTGCCCGAGGCGGCGCGTCGCACCCTGTTCGCTGCCGTACGACGACACCTGGCACCCGACGGCGTCTTCCTGATCTCGGTGCACGCCGTCGAGGTCGGACGGACTCGCGCCGGGACGATGCTCGTTCCGCTGTCGTCCGGCGAGCCCGACGTGGTGCTCCTCACCGAAGAGGTGAACGATGCGGGCGGATACCGAGACGTCAGCGTCGTGCGCGTGCGCCGGAGTCAGGGTGAGCTCGTGACGGAGGCGTTCGCGTCGCGGGTGCATCTGATCGAGGAGAGCGGGCTCCGCGAGGAGCTTCATCGATCCGGGCTCGTGGTGGATGACGTGGCAGCCGTCCGTTTCACCGAGGGCGTGCGCAGCGTTTCGATGATCGCGTGCTCTCGATGACCCCCGCGCTGCAGACCCTCGCCGTGGAATCCGGACTCGCTCGGGAGTTCGCCGTCGTCGCCCCCGACGGTGCCCGCGCGGCGCTCTGGAAGGTGCTCGTCGACATCGGGCTCGGGGACGGCAGCGACTACCCTCTCGCCCACGTCGGCGCCTACGACCTCGGTCGCCGCCGGGCACTGGAGCGCGGCGCGGGCGAGGCGGTCGAACGTTTCGCCTTGGCTCGGGAGGCCCCGCCCGAGGTCCGCGGCACGCTCGGCATGCTCCGGGCGGAGGCGGACACCGAGGTGTGGTGGCCGCGGTGGGTGTGCGCAGACGCTTTCCGGGCCGTGACGTTGGGCTGGTACCGGGCGATCCGCATGGCGGACTCGCAGCCGGTGCTGGTTCCGGCCCACGCCGTCGACGACGACGGCGGGCGACGTCACCGGTCGGCCGGGACCGCCGCCGCGCTCTTCGACCCCTCGCCCTCCGGTGCCGCCGCCGGACTGGATGCCGACTCAGCGGCACGCGCTGCGCTCCTCGAGGTGATCGAACGTGACGCCGTGCTGTGCGCCTGGGGCACCGGCATCGGGGTCGGGCCCTTCGAACCCGCGGGCGCCGATCCCGACATCGCCCGGCTCGCCTCGGAGGCGGAACGCGTCGGCCTCCGGCCGGTGTTCGGCACGATCTCCGGTGTCGCCGCGGGTGTGCACGTGATCTGCTGCGCGATCGTCGACCGATCAGCGCACGGTGCCCTGGTGTCCTTCGGATCCAAGGCGGCGGAATCCGTCGGGGCCGCGGCGCGAGGGGCTCTGCAGGAGGCGCTCCAGATCCACGAGCTGCTCGACAACCTGCGGACACGCGTGCCGCGTCCGGCGGCGTTCGATCGGCCGGACCCCGCGCTGGTCGTGGACGATGTGGCGCGCGCCTGGTGGTGGACGACGGATGCTGCAGCGGATTCGATGGAGGACTGGATCGCCGCGTGGTCGTGCACCTCGCGCCCCTCGAAGGCGGCGGCGGGCGCGCCGACGGTGGAACGCCTCGTCGCGGAAGTGACCCGTGACGGCGGGAGCCCGATCCTCGTCGATCTCACCGCACGGCTCCCGCGCCCGATCCGGGCACTCGGCTGGCACGCGGTCAAGGTCGTCTGTCCCGGGTATCAGCAGCTGCGTCTCGACGAATCGCTCGACGCGACCTGGGATCGCACCCGGCTCACCGCGTGGGGGCACCGTCATGGCGCTCCCCCGCGTGCCCTTTCCACGCTCCCGCATCCGCTGATCTAGGAGACGAGACTTTGACCGACAACCGCAGTCCTCGCGCCACGTCGCCGGCTCCGGATCCCGCGCGCCCCGCCCTCGCGCCCCTCGTCACCGTCGATGCCCCGCTCGACGACGACGGTGCCTGGATCATCGCTCACGACGGTGTGCCGAAGGCCCGAGTGTCCGCCCCCGTCGCCACGGTCGCCCAGCGGTTCACCGGCGCGGCGACCGTCGACGAGATCGCGGCAGACCTGGGCCAACCCTGGACCTCCGCCGACATCGACCGCGTCGCTCGGCACCTGGCCGATGCCGGGATGCTGGCGCGCGTCGGTGCCGTTCACGAACGGACGGCCAGAGCGCGCCGACGCTCGCCGCTGCGATTCCGGCCGCCGCTCACGGTGCAGCTCAGCTTCGGCGACCCGCGGGCGCTCTTCGCGGCCCTGCGCCCCCTGAGCCGTCTCGCCCTCGGTGCCCCGGGGCTGCTGGTCGCGCTCGCCGTGGTACTCGGCGGGGTCATCGCCGCGGTTCTGGGGTGGGGAGACCTGATCGGCGTGCTTCAGCGCCCGTTGCCCCTGCCCGTGCTCATCTGGCTCGTCGCCGCGATCGTGCTCACCACCCTCGTGCACGAGTGCGGGCACGGGGCAGCGCTCAGCCGCTTCGGCGGATCGCCGCGGCGGATCGGCGCGATGCTGTTCTACCTGGCTCCCGCCTTCTTCTGCGACGTCACGGACGGGTGGCGCCTCTCCCGACGCCGCGAGAGGGTGATCGTCGCGCTCGCCGGGCCGGCCGTGCACCTGCTCCTCGCCGCGGCGGGCGTCATCGCCGCACGGTTCGTCTCCGATGCGCAACTGCACGCGGGCCTCGTGCTGTACTCGCTGTCCTGTCTGGTCATCGGCGTCCTCAACCTCCTCCCGTTCGTGCAGTTGGACGGATACCTCGCGCTGATGTCCGCCCTCGATCACCCGCACCTGCGCCGAGATGCGATGGATGCCGCCGCGCGGGCGACAGGCGCAGCACTCCTCGGCATCCGCGCCGAAGGACCTCCCGAGACGGAGCGCGGATCCCGGTGGGGCTGGTTCGTGGCGTACGGACTCGTCTGCCGCCTGTTCCCGGTCGGACTGGTCGCGTTCATTCTCTACCGCTACTCGATCTCGATGGCCGGGCTCGGCATCGCGCCGGCCCTGGCGTATCTGGCGACGCTGACCCTGGTCGCGGGAGTGGCCGTCGTCGGGGCGTTCCGTCTTCTGCGAAAGCTCAGGTCAGCGCGCCCGGACTGGCGGCAGGCCTCGGTCACCGTCGTCGTGGGGGCGGCCGTCGCCGGCGCGGTGCTCTTCCTGATCCCGTTGCATCCCACCCAGCACATCGGCTTCGCGGTCGACGATGACGGCGTGCGGCTCGTCGCGGGCAGCGGGGCGCAGCTGCCGTCGGCGGGAACGGTGGTCGAGCTGGAGACCGGCGGCATGCTGCTGCCGCAGTCTCTCGGCAGTGCGGTCGTCGGAGACAGCGGTGCGCAGCGCGATGTCGTCGATCTCGCGGCGCTCGTGCCGCTGTCGGAATCCGCTCTCACGGCGACGGCATGGTCGACGGCAGCGGTCGACGTCGAGAACCTCTCGACGCTCCCGGCGTTCGGTCGCGCTCGCTACGCGCAATCCGAGTCGATCGGCGTCGGCGCGTGGCTGTGGCAGACATTCCTCGCCCGCCCGATCGGCGCGCTCGGATCGGAGGCAGCGCGATGACCCCCGCCATGACCCCCGCGCCCGACGAGACCGAGTCCGAGGTGCGCCGGATGCTGCGCCGCGCACTGACCCGCGCCGTCGCAGAACTCGGCGCCCGCGTTGTCGATGACGCCGTGTTCGGGTGGCGCGACCGCTCCATCGGCTGTGTGGTCGAACGCGGCGACTCCCGGCTCTGGCTCCGCGTCGTCTGGTCCCGAGCCGAGTGGGCGCGGGGCCACTGGTGGACGGGGAACCGGGATGCCGGCGAGATCAGATCGGTCGCGAAGCCGACCGTAATCGAAGTCAGCGAGCGAGGGGATGGGCCCGTCGTGACGCGCGCGGAGCTCATGACCCTGGCCACCGGAACACCCGTGTCGGCGACCCCGGAGCTGCGTGCCGCGCCGTCGGTGGACGGCGCCTGGTGGACGGATCTGCGACACAACCTGCACTTGGTCGCGCGCACGCCGACCACGCGGACGGCCGTCGACCCCGACGGGGTCTGCCGTCGGATCTTCGTCTTCTTCGGGCACGAGCTCCGCACCGACCCGCGCCGATGGCGGGCGAGCCATGGTGATCTCCACTGGAACAACCTGCACACCGCGCCCTTCGGGATCGTCGACTGGGAAGCCTGGGGCCTCGCACCGCGCGGGTACGACGCGGCCTTCCTGCTCTGTCACTCCTTGGCGATCCCCGAGGTCGCGGAGGAGATCGCACGCCGCTTCCGCCACGACCTCGAGACAGAGGACGGCGTCGTCGCCCAGCTGTACGTCCTCACCAAGCTGCTCACCCGCGCCGACGGCGGGGAGCATCCCGAGCTCGTGGCGCCGATCCATCGCCACGCCGACCGCCTGCTCGGTCGCACCCGCCCCACCCGACCTCTCACGCAAGGAGTGAACTCATGACAGCGGTCGTCAGCTTCGAAGGATTCAGCAAGAGCTATGGCGGCGATGCCGTCGTGAGAGATCTGAGCTTCACGGTGGAGAGCGGTTCGGTGGTCGGCCTGCTCGGGCCGAACGGCGCCGGCAAGAGCACGGCGATGCGGGGTCTGGTCGGACTGCTGCGCCCGACCTCGGGTTCGGCGACGGTGTTCGGCGAGCCGTTCGCCGCACTTCCCGCCCCCGCCCAGCGCGTCGGCGTGCACATGGACGGTCTGGGTTTCGAGACGGGGATCACCGCCCGCCGCCACCTCGACATCTATCGGCTCGCGGCGGGCGTGCCGCGCTCGCGTGTCGACGCCGTGCTCGAGCAGGTCGATCTCGCCGCACACGCCGGGAAGCGGGTGCACCGGTTCTCGACAGGCATGCGGCAGAGGCTCGGATTGGCGACCGCGCTGCTCGGCGAACCCGAGCTGCTCGTGCTGGACGAACCGGCGAACGGACTCGATCCCAGCGGAATCCGGTGGCTTCGGGGATTCATCCGCGCATTCGCCGCCCGCGGCGGCACGGTGCTGGTCTCCAGTCATCAGCTCGCGGAGCTCGAACAGACGGTCGACGAGGTCGTCGTCATGCGTCGGACCATGCTGTTCCACGGGCCGCTCGCATCGCTCACCTCCGGGGGAGCGGCCACCCTGGAGGAGGGCTACTTCCAGCTCATCGACGGTGCCGAGGGAGGATCCCTCCGTGTCTGACGTGCTCAAGAGCGAACTCCTCCGCAGTTTCAGCGGGCTCGCGATGCTCGGCGTCGCGTCGTTCGCCCTCCTCATCCCTTCGCTGATGCTCACCGTCGGTCCGCCGGTCGAGGGCGTGCGGCAGCTCGACGACGGAACCGCCACCCGCATCGTCTTCGGGCTGATCGCGTCGATCGGCGTCGTCGCCATGTACCTGGGCAGCTACTCCGTCTCCCGCGAGCACTACTACCGGTCGATGCCGCGATCGCTCGTGATCACCTCGGTACGCCGGGTCTTGGTGTCCAAGCTCGCCGCCAGTGCGATCACGAGCGTCCTGCTCTGCGTGCTGGGTGGTGCCATCTGGGCAGGCGTGAGTGCGGTCGTGCTCGCCTGGCACGGAAGGCAGCTGCAGCTCGACGCGGCGTTCTGGGCGATCCTGCTCGGCTCCCTCTTCGCAGCCGTCTGCGGGGCGGCGATCGGCACCTCGCTGGGCTGGGTCGTCCGCAACTACTACGCCGTCTCCGGCGTGGTCCTGCTGATTCCTCTCATGATCGAGCTCCCGCTGTTGTTCACCCTTCCCATGGTCGAGCGTTTCCTCCCGGTCGGAGCCTTCGCCGGCGTCACCGGCGCCCCGATCGACGGCCTCCTGCCATGGTGGGGGAGTGCGCTCGTCCTCGTCGCCTGGGTGGCCGGCACTGCCGCGCTCGCCGTGGTGATCGTCCGCCGGCGCGAGCGGTGACCGTGATCGACCGGAGGGTGCCCGCGATCCGTCGTGCCCCCGCCGCACGGGCTTTCGCCGCCGAGTGGCGACGGCTGCGCGGTGACTTCCTGCCCTGGGCGTTCCTGCCCCTCGCTCTGCTCTCCGCGCTGTCGCTGGCCGCCTCGCTGCCGACCGACCTGCGCTCGGCGCCGCCCGCGGTCATCGACATCGTTGGAGCGGGGTTGCGGGAATCGCTGTTCGGCGGGCTCCTCATGATCGCCGCCGTTCTGGGCGCGCTGGGGATCACGCTCGCCGACCGAGCCGGGGTGCTCGCACGGGAGCAGGTCTTCACTTCGCCGATCCTGTCCTTCGCATCGCGCGCGGCGTCCAGCGCGATCGCGTCCGCGTTCTTCGGCGCGTTCGGCGTCGCGGTCGTGCAGACGGTCTTCCTCACCCTGTCGGGAGCACCCCTGCTGACGCTGACCACGGCGATGACCGCGACAGCGGCGACCGCCGGGGCCGGGCTGTGGGGCTACCTCGTCGGCATCCTGATCCGCAGCCCGATCCTGGTGCTCTTCGTCGTGCCGGCAACGCTGATGCCGGCGCTCGTGCTCGTCGACCTCCTTCCGGACGTCGCAGCCGTGCTCCCGCTGCCGGCATTGCTCGCGGCGGCGGGGGTGAGTGGCGCGAAGCGAGTCGGTACGGGAGAGGGAATCGCGGTGTCGCTGGTGTGGCTCGTGGCGCTCGCCGTGGTGGCTGTGATCGTGCTCCGGCGACGCGATCGACTGTGACCGCAACCGGACGCGGGGCGAAGGGAGCGTAAAATCTCCAGGTGGCAACCCCCAAGATCGTCCTGTTCTACGCCTTCACCCCGCTCGCCGACCCCGAGGCCATCCGGCTCTGGCAGCGCGACCTCGGTGAGGCGCTGGGCCTGCGCGGACGGATGCTCATCTCGAAGGACGGGGTCAACGGCACGCTCGGCGGCGATGTCCGCGCCGTGAAGAAGTGGGCACGTTCCTTCCGCTCCTACCCCGCCTTCAAGGATGCGGACATCAAGTGGAGCGAGGGCACGGGCCTCGATGCCGAGGGGCGGAGCGTCGACTTCCCGAAGCTCAGCGTCAAGGTGCGCGACGAGATCGTCTCCTTCGGAGCCCCGGGCGAGCTGCGGGTCGACGAGCACGGGGTCGTGGGTGGCGGCACGAGGCTGACGCCGGAAGCACTGCACGATCTCATCGATGAACGCGGCGACGACGTCGTCTTCTTCGATGGACGCAATGCGCTCGAAGCGCAGATCGGGCGGTTCCGCGGCGCGGTCGTGCCCGACACCGAGACCACCAGGGACTTCGTCCAGCTGCTCGACTCGGGTCAGTACGACGATCTCAAGGGAAAACCCGTCGTCACCTACTGCACGGGCGGCATCCGCTGCGAGGTGCTCTCCAGTCTGATGACCGCGCGCGGGTTCGGTGAGGTGTACCAGCTCGAGGGCGGGATCGTGCGCTACGGCGAGAAGTACGGTGACGAGGGGCTGTGGGAGGGTTCGCTCTACGTCTTCGACGGGCGCGGCTCCGTCGACTTCTCGGACCACGCGCAGGTCGTCGGCGAATGCGTCGGATGCGGTGCCGCGACCAAGCGCACGGCGAACTGCCCCGACCCTTCCTGCCGCGCCCAGTTCGTCGTGTGCGACGACTGCGATTCCCTTCCCTGCGCCGTGCACGCCGCCTGACGCATCAGGCCGTCAGCGCGGCATCCGATCCGCGCGTCACGAACAGCGAGCGCGGGAGAAGCACGGCACGCGTCCGGGTCGGTCCGTCGACGCTGCGCTGCAGTCGCCCCAGCACGACCCGCAGCGGTTCGGAGAGATCGCCCGCATCCGCGTCACCACGCGCGTAGTTCGCGCGTTCCACGGCATCCGTCAGCTCACGCATCACCGCAGCACCCACGTCGTTCTCGCGTACCAGCTCCGCTCCCCGCTCCCGCGGGGTGTCGGCGTCGGACACCGGCAGCTGAAGATCCAGCAGCGTGTCACGCAGTTCGGCCCAGGCGGCGGCCGCGTCACCGGCTCGTGCGCGGCGCAGACGGATCGTGCGTTCGACGCGACGGATGAGCGCTGGCAGGAGCAGTACCACCAGGACACCCGCGACCGTGAGCACCACCGGCGTCGGATCGAGGCGGCGCAGCTCGCCCGTCGTCCCCGCGTTCTCGCCGGCATCGCCGCGGTCGATCTCCGGGTCGGTCGTCTCCTCGACTTCCGGCGCCGTGGTGGGTGCCGGAGTGGAAGGACCGCCGGGACCGCCGCCGTCGACGGCTCCCGCCTCGAACGCGGTCGGTACGCCGAGCGAGGCGGTCGGCTCGAATGGAATCCACCCCACGCCGGGAAAGAGCACCTCGGGCCACGAATGCAGCTGATCGCTCGAGACGGAGAACACGGATTCCTCGCCGCGCTTCTCCTCGGTGAGCGACCCGGGGAGGTATCCGACGACGATGCGGGCCTGCATGCCGAGGCTCTCCGCCATCAGCGCGAACGCTCCGGCGAAGTGCACGCAGTAGCCCGACCGTTCGTCGAGGAACTCCGCGACGGCCTCAGCGCCGGTGCCGTCGAACCCCTCGTCGACCGGAGTCTCGAGGGAGTAGGCGAACTCCGAGCGGAACCAGTTCTGCAACGCGATGAGCCGGTCGTAGTCGGTGCTCGCCGCCGCCGTCACGTCGTCGGCCAGAGTCCCGATGATCTCGGGGAGCTCGACCGGCTCTTCCTCGGGGTCGTCGATGGGCGGCGCGGCGTTGAGAGCACGGATCTGCTCGAGCGTGGGCTGTACCCGCGTCGAGCTGACCGTGTAGTCGTTGCCCGCAGCATCCGCGCTGCGCGACACGAGCGTACGGTTGTCCGTCGCGACGCGCCAGGCGCCGCTGAGTCCCTGCACGCTGGTGGCCGGGTACGGGAGAGGCAGCCAGGAACTCGACATCCGCAGAATCCGGATGGACGTGTTGGCGTCCTCCGTCGCGATGTCTGCCGACCAGTCCGCGTCGCCGAATCCGTCCGCCTGCGACTGCAGGTCGCCGCGGTCCGGCTGCCAGACCCGACCGTCGAACCGTGACAGCGTCGTCAGACGGAGATAGGGCGCGATCTCGCCCTTCGTCGCGACGGTCAGCACCTCGACGGGATTCGGCTGACGAAGGTCGTCGCCGAGGCGCAGCGACGCGTCCACGGTCACCCCGATGCCCGTCCCAGCGAGATTCGCCGCCACCGGCAGCACGGGCGCGATCGCGATGGCCCCCACCACGGCCGCCGCCCCCACGGTCACGGCCAGCGAGGTCGATGATCGTCGCGGGGAGAGCGGATGCCGCCGCGCGGTGAACCGGAACAGGATGAGTGTGAGCGCGCCGAGCAGCACGAACCAGACGACGTTCGCATCACCCAGCGTGACGATCATCGGCACGGCGCCGATCACGGCCGTCAGGACCGTCGCGAGCACGGCGGCCCGGTCGGCGACGAGATGGTCCAGGGCGATCGCGACGACCGCGAACCCGACTCCCATCGCCGCGGCGAGGCCGGGGGACGGGTCGAGCGGCGCGGTGCCGAAGGCGATCTCGTCCCAGACCGCCGCCCCGAGCCCCCCGAACAGAGACACCGTCGACGGCGTGGGGATGATGCCGAAGATCGCGGTGTCGCCGGCGATGAGCTGCGTCACGACCGCGACGGCGACGGCGACCTGCGCGACGAAGGCGACGAGGCCCCGGAGCCACGGTCGCCAGCTGCCCAGCAGTCGGCGCATCAGCATCCCGGTGCCCGCGATGGCGACGACCACGGCGACGACGGTGAACGACCACGCACCCGGCTGGATGACCGAGGTGTACGGCCACAGCGCGACGAAGCCGGCCGCCGCGGCCAGCACCCCTGGGGCGATGACGCCGGTGGGGTCGTCGTGGTCGCGGTGCCAGCGAGGAACCCCGCGGGCGGCCGCGGCCGCTACGGCCGGGGAACGTTCAGCTCGGAACATCGCCGACTCCGATCCGGGCGGAGACCGCATCCTCCCAGGCCTCGGCGACCTCGGTTCCGAGCTCGGTCACGGTCCAGCCGTGCTGGGCGGCGGCTTCGGCGGCGCCGGGGAGAGGGTCGGCGATGAACAGCATCGCGGCGGCAGCGCCGGAGGGGCGCAGCAGCGCCGCATCCTCCTCGTCGAGCTGCCCGGTGATGTACACGAGAGGGCCAGGGGGCGTACCGCCGATGAGCGACGCCAGGTCTCTGCTCTCGCCGCGGGGAGCGACCATCGCGAGGGCGACGAGCAGGCTGTCCCGGTCGTCTTCATGGCCGCGCAGCGTGCCCAGCAGAGTGCCGGCGCTGTCGAGCACGTCGACGCTGTAGCCCTCGGCGGCGAGGTGGACGGCCGACGACGCGCACAGCGACACCGCGGCCTCGAAGGCGGGGTCGGCCTCGCTGCCCGCGACGTCCCAGCGGCGACTGCTGCGATCGATGACGACCACGGCGTCGGGGCTGGATTCCTCTTCCTCCTGACGCACCATCAGCTGCCCGCGGTGCGCGGTCGCGCGCCAGTGAATGCGGCGCATCGAATCGCCGGGGATGTAGCCGCGCGGCGAGAGGTTGTCGCTGCCCTGGCCGAGCCGGGCGGACGAGGTGTGCGCGGTGCCGCCGGCCGCGCCCACCCGTACGGCGAGAGGCGCGAGCGTGAAGATCTCGGGCACGACCGTGATGCTCCGGGAGTCGCCGAACGACTGTTCCCGCTGTGCCAGGCCGAACGGGTCGACGGTGCGGAGCATCAGCGGGCCGAGCGACCAGACGCCCCGGCGCACACCGGTGATCGGGTAGCTGAGCTGTCCGGTCTCGGGCGGGTACTCGCCGCCGGAGTCGCCGGAGACAGCCTCCGGGAGCACGTCGTACCAGAGCCCGCGGGGCACCCGCAGCGCGCGCAGCGTGAACCGCACCGTGACGCGCGACGTCTCGGACACGGTGAGCAGATCGGTGGAGATCTGCCGGGTCACTGTTCCCGACCGTCGCGGCGAGCGGACCGCGATCACCGAGAACAGGGTGAGGAGCGCGAGAAGGAGCCCGATGTAGAGCAGGATTCGGGCACCGACGAGGTTCGCGGCGATCATGCAGCCGAGAGCGGCGATGAGCGCGCCGGCACCGCGGGCGGTGAGGGTTCGGCGGCGGCGCATGTCGTATCCGGTCAGGAGCGCGTCGCGACGGGCACGCGCACGCGTTCGACGATCTGGGTGAGCGCCGCCTCGACGGGCTGCGCGCCCGCGCGATGCGCCCCGCGAGCGGGGAGCAGGCGATGCGCCAGGACGGGGATCAGGAGAGCGGTGATGTCATCCGGGATGACGAAGTCGCGTCCGTCGAGCGCCGCCCACACCTTGGCGGATCGGATCAGCTGGAGCGTGGCGCGCGGACTCGCGCCCAGGTGCAGGTTCGGGTCGGAGCGGGTGGCGTGCGCGAGCGCGACGGCATACTCCTCGAGCGCGGGTGCGACATGGACCGCGCGTGCCCAGGCGATGAGTTGCGAGATGGATGCTGCGTCGGCGACGGGTGTCACGGCGGCGAGCGGGTTGACGACGTCACGCTGGCGGAGCATGAGCGCTTCTGCGGCGGCATCCGGATAGCCCATCGAGATGCGCATCATGAAGCGGTCGCGCTGCGCTTCGGGCAGGGCGTAGGTGCCCTCCATCTCGAGCGGATTCTGCGTCGCGACGACGAGGAACGGTCGCGGCAGTCGATGCGTCGCGCCGTCGACCGTGACCTGGCCCTCTTCCATGGCCTCGAGCAGAGCGGACTGCGTCTTCGGGGAGGAGCGGTTGATCTCGTCGGCGATCACGATGTGCGCGAAGATCGCGCCGCGCTTGAACTCGAACTCGCGGTCGACGGGGTTGTAGACCGAGACCCCGGTGACGTCGCCGGGGAGCAGGTCGGGGGTGAACTGGATGCGGCGCACTGTGGCATCCACGCTGGCGGCGAGGGCGCGGGCGAGCATGGTCTTGCCGACGCCGGGAACGTCTTCGATCAGCAGATGGCCCTCGGCCAGCAGGCAGACGAGGGCGCTGCGCACGGCATCCGGCTTCCCGTCGATCACCTGCGCAATCGAGGCGAGGATCGCCGAGGTCTGCTCGGCGAACTGCTCGGCGTCGATCGTCGCCGTGATCAGGGGGGCGTTCTCTGGCATGCGTTCCCTCTCGCGTGGGCGCATCGGTGCGCGTGAATCGATCGTAACCCGATCGGACAGCAGCGCACCCGGCATCGGCTAGACTTGTCGACGGCTCTCCGCGTGGCGGCATCCAGGCCAATTCCCCCAGGGCGGAAACGCAGCAAGGGTAACCGGGCTCTGCTGGGTGCGCGGAGGGTCATTTTCTTTGCCCTCTGAGTGGCGAAGCGACTCTTCGTCCGTGGCTCCCGTGACTCCTCGTTCTTGAGCGTGCGGTCCGAGCGAACCAGCCCGGTCGGCCGCAGGGAGAGAACGGTCATTTCCCACGCCCGGAGTCGCCTCGCGCACGCCGTCTGGATTGTGTTCCGGCATATCGCTCGAGGGCGCCGTCTGAGCGACCTCGGTCGGCTAACTTTGTGCGGTGCCGACGTCGGCTCATTCCGACCGTCTCGAGGCCCCGTGAACAATTCCGCCCCCATCGTCTCCGCCCCCGTCGTGGCGCACGCGATCGCCAAGACCTATCAGACCAGCGCTCAGGCGACACCCACGGTCGCCCTGCGCGGTGTCGACCTCGCATTCGAGGCGGGCACGATGACCGCGCTGATGGGGCAGTCGGGCTCGGGCAAATCCACGCTGCTGTACTGCCTGGCCGGCCTCGAGCAGCCGACGAGCGGGAAGTCCACGCTGCTCGGCGCGGACATCGCGACCCTCGACCGCCGCAGCATCGCGAAGTTCCGCCGCGACCACGTCGGCTTCATCTTCCAGGCGTACAACCTCATCCCCTCGCTCTCCGTGTTCGAGAACGTCGCGCTGCCGCACCGGTTGGCCGGGCGCCGCGTCGACCGCGCGCACATCCGATCCGTGCTGGCCGAGGTGGGATTGGGCGACAAGCTCACGGCCGTGCCGTCGCAGCTGTCCGGTGGGCAGCAGCAGCGCGTGGCCATCGCGCGCGTGATCGCCGCCGAACCGCAGATCGTCTTCGCCGACGAGCCGACGGGAGCGCTCGATTCCCACACCGGTGAGGCTGTCCTCGACCTGCTCGCTCGCGTCCCGGAACGCCACGGCCAGTGCGTGGTCATGGCGACCCACGATCCGGTAGCGGCTTCCCGCTGCCACCGGGTCGTCTTCCTGCGCGACGGCGCGGTGCACGGTGAGCTCCTCGATCCCAGCCCGGAGTCCGTCGCCCTCGCGCTGGCCGCCCTCCGCGGTGCGGCCTGATGCGGCGCTTGGTCCTCTCAGACCTCCGCCATTCCTGGCGCATCTGGGTGGGGGCGCTGCTGCTGATCGCGCTCACGCAGCTCATCGCCGGCTGGATGGGCGCGATCATGGCGCACGGTTTCTCGAACCAGGATGTTCCTGCGACGCGGGATCTCGCGAAGGCGCTGAGCTCCGCCGCCGGCACATGTGGCTTCATCCTCGCGCTGACCATCATCGGCAGCATCCGGAGCATCACGAGCCTCGTCGTCTACCAACGGCGTCGGCTCCTGGCGCTCTGGCAACTCGCCGGGATGACCGACCGGCAGGTGAGCGGGATCGTGACGCTGCAGCTCCTCACGATCGGCGTCATCGCGTCCGTCATCGGCGGGCTGCTCGGTCTGGCGAGCATCGGTGGAGTCATCGACTACGTCGCGGCGAACGGTCTCTCCACCCCGCAGATGACACGGGAATCGCTGCCCGCGGGAGTGCTCTGGGGCCTCGGCGCCGGACTGCTCACGGTGGTGGTCTCTGCTCGCATGTTGAATCGTGAGATCCGGAAGGTGCAGGCGCTCGACGCTCTCCGCGCGGTGGGATTCCGCGACCAGCGGATGACGGTCGGCCGGTGGATCACCACCGCACTGATCCTGGCGGCGGTCGGCGGTCTCGTCGCGCTGATCCTGCAGGCGAAGAAGCCCACCTCCTCGTTCGGCCTCCTGATCTTCGTCATGCTGCTGCTGCTCGCCGCCGTGTCCGCGGCGGGTCCGATCGTGGTGATCCCGGTGATGCGCGCGTGGACCGCTCTCGTCCCGCCAGCCCGATCAGCATGCTGGCTGCTGGCTCGCCGCACGCTGCTCACCTCGACGGCCCGGGCGATCTCGTCCGTGGTTCCGGTGGCGATCGCCTTCATCCTCGTGGTCGGGCTCTACTCGTGTGTGGAGACGGTCGCGGCGGTTCACAACGCCCAAGGCAGTTTTCCTCTGTTCGCGATGATCCTGCTCATCGGTCTGCCGCTCCTGGTGTCTCTCTCCGCGGCGGCCGTGATGGTGTTCATGACCGGTCAGCAGCGAGAGCGCGAGATCGCACTCAGCGCGCTGGCGGGTGCGACACCCGCGCAGCAGTTCCTCCAGGCGATCTTCGAGGCGGTGATCGTCGTCGTCACCGGCGCACTCATCGGACTCGTCTGCGTCCTCGCGACCATCGCGGCACTCCAGCCGTCGATCATCTCCGCCACCGGCGGGCCGATCGTCCGGATCTCGTGGGTGCCGATGATCCACATCCTCGCCTTCGTCCTCGCGACCAACCTCATCGCGACGCTCCTACCGACCTTCGCGTCGCAGCGCAAGAACAGCGCCCGGATCCTGGTGGCCTGACCTCCACGCTCAGCCGGGGAAGCGCGGCGCCTGCGACAATCGTGAGGTGACAACCCCACCAGCCAGGACCACGCCGACCGCGCTCGGCCGATTCGTCTCGCCGATCGTTCTGCTGGCCGTCATGTGGCTCGTCCAGCTCCTCGACGCGATCCTCCCGGGTTCGTTCACCGGCTTCGGTCTGCGGTCGTGGGACGTCGAGGGGCTTGGTGGCATCGTCTTCGGCCCCCTCCTGCACGCGAACTGGCAGCACTTGATTGCCAACTCGGTGCCGTTCCTCGTGTTGGGCTGCCTCGTCGCCGTCGAAGGAACGCGCCGATTCTGGGCCGTCACCGCTGTCGCGGCGATCGTGGGCGGCGTCGGCACCTGGCTCGTCAACGCGCCCGGCACCCTCACGGTCGGGGCCTCCGGACTCGTGTTCGGCTACTTCGGCTACGTCGTGCTGCGGGTGTTCGTCCGCGGGCGGGTCGCGCACCGCATCGCCTACGCCGTGATCGCGCTGATCGTCATCTCGGTGTACGGCGGCTCGATGCTGGCCGGCGTGTTCGGCGCCGCAGCAGGCGTCTCGTGGCAGGGGCACCTGTTCGGGGCGATCGGCGGCGGCATCGCCGCCTTCGTCGGCCGCAGCCGCCGACCGGATCGCGAAGTCCGCGCCCCGTGAGTGCAGGGCGCGCGAAGCCGAAGAGGGGGACACCGCCGCGGCGAAGAGCAGCCGGCAGGCCGCGGAACACGAAGCCACCGGCGCGGAGAAGGCCCGCTGCGACGCGCCGGAAGCCCGGTTCCCGGCGCCAGGCGGCGATCCGCCTGCGGCGACGGCGGATGCTGCAGCGGGTCCTGCTCTCCTTCGGCGCGGTCGTCGTGGCTGCCGCCCTCCTCGTGCTGATCCCGCTCGGACTCGCCCGCGACCCGGAGATCTGCGTCGACGACCCGCAGACGTTCCCGAAGGCGGGCATCGCGGGGTGGAGCGGCGAGCAGCTCGAGAACGCCGCGACCATCGTGCGCACAGCATCCGCCCTCGGTCTGGGACACGACGGGCAGGTGCTCGGCGTGATGACCGCGATGGGGGAGAACAGCCTGCACAACATCGACTACGGCGACTGGGAGACGAGGGGGTTCACGAACCCCGACGGGTCGCGGACGACGAGCATCGGACTGTTCCAACAGCAGGAGTGGTGGGGCAGCGTCGAGGAGCGGATGGACCCGGCCACCGCGGCGACGAAGTTCTTCGAGCGACTCGTACGACTGCCCGACTGGCAGCAGATGGAGCCCTCGCACGCGATCCACCGGGTGCAGATCAACACCGACCGCGACTACTACGCGCGCTTCGAGGCCGATGCGACGGCCGTCGTCGATGCCCTGTCCGGCACGTGCACAGCGGGGCGCGCCTAAGCTGAAGCCGTGGCGCGGAGCATCTACGTAACCTCGGCCGAAGGCCATACCGGAAAATCGACGATCGCCCTCGGGGTGCTCGATGCTTTGATGCGCGTGACACCGCGGGTCGGAGTGTTCCGACCGATCGCCCGGTCCGTCACCGAGCGCGACGAGATCCTCGAGCTGCTCCTCGCCCATGACGGGGTCCACCTCGACTACGACGACTGCATCGGCGTCACCTACGACGATGTGCGCAGCGAACCCGAGAAGGCGCTGTCGACCATCGTCGCCCGCTTCAAGGCGGTGGAGTCGCAGTGCGACGCGGTCGTGATCATCGGCAGCGACTACACCGACGTCGCGAGCCCCGCGGAGCTCGGATTCAACGCCCGGATCGCCGCGAATCTCGGCGCGCCCGTGCTGCTCGTGCTCAGCGGCCGTGACCAGCAGCGGCAGGCCGAGCAGCTCGGAACGACGACCGGTCGCACCGCCGCCGCCGTCGGACAGATCGCGGCGCTGGCGCTGTCGGAGCTCTCCGCCGAGCGCGCCGAGCTCTTCGCCGTGATCGTGAACAGAGCCGACCCCGAGGCCTTCGACGGCATCGTCGCCGAGGTCTCCGGCGTACTCCCGGAAGACCGCACACCCGTGTGGACGATCCCGGAGGACCGGAACCTGGTCGCACCGTCGATCCGCGGCATCCTCTCCGCCGTCGACGGGAAGCTCCTCAAAGGTGATGACGACCGGCTCGGCCGCGAGGCCCTGACGATCGTCGTCGCCGGCATGTCGATGGTGAACGTGCTGCCGCGCCTCACCGAGGAGGCGGTCGTGGTGATCCCCGCCGACCGCACCGAAGTGCTCCTCGCCGCGCTGCTCGCCGATTCGTCCGGCACCTTCCCGCGGATCGCCGGCATCATCCTCAACGGTCCGTTCCCGCTGCCCGAGCCGATCGTCCGGCTGCTCGACGGCTTCTCGTCCTCGGTGCCGATCATCACGACCGACCTCGGCACGTACGACACCGCGGTGCGGGTGATGGGCACCCGTGGCCGCATCTCACCCGATTCCCGTGCCCGGTACGACCGCGCACTCGGCCTGTTCCAGACCCACGTCGACATCACCGAGCTCACCACGCAGCTCGGTCTCGCCGAATCGCGCGTCGTCACCCCGCTGATGTTCGAGTACGGCCTCATCGAGCGTGCGCGGGCCGACCGTCGGCGCATCGTGCTGCCGGAGGGCGACGACGACCGCATCCTCCGTGCTGCGGCGACCCTGCTCGCTCGCGAAGTCGCCGACCTCACGATCCTCGGCGACGAGGCAGCGGTGCGGGCGCGCGCCGTCGAGCTCGGCATCGACATCGCCGCAGCCCAGGTGATCAGCACCACCGATCCGGAGCTGGTCGAGCGCTTCGCCGCGGAGTACGCCCGACTGCGGGCGCACAAGGGCATCACCCTCGCGCAGGCCGCCGACACCGTGACCGACGTGTCGTATTTCGGAACGATGATGGTGCACCTGGGCCTCGCCGACGGCATGGTCTCGGGAGCGGCGCACACGACCGCGCACACGATCCGTCCGTCGTTCGAGATCATCAAGACCAAGCCGGGCGTCAACGTCGTCTCGAGCGTGTTCCTGATGGCGCTCGCCGACCGTGTGCTCGTCTACGGCGACTGCGCCGTGATCCCCGATCCGACGAGCGAGCAGCTCGCCGACATCGCGATCTCGTCCGCCGCGACCGCCCGTCAGTTCGGCATCGATCCGCGGGTGGCGATGCTGTCCTACTCGACGGGGGAGTCGGGCTCGGGCGCCGACGTCGACAAGGTGCGCGCCGCCACCGCCCTGGTGCGCGAGCGCGCGCCGGAGCTGCCGGTGGAGGGTCCGATCCAGTACGACGCGGCAGCCGACGCCGCCGTGGCCAAGGCCAAGCTCCCCGACTCGGCCGTGGCCGGGCGGGCGACGGTGTTCGTGTTCCCCGACCTCAACACGGGCAACAACACCTACAAGGCGGTGCAGCGCTCCGCGGGAGCGGTCGCGATCGGGCCCGTGCTCCAGGGTCTCAACAAGCCGATCAACGACCTGTCGCGCGGCGCGCTCGTCGACGACATCGTGAACACCGTGGCGATCACGGCGATCCAGGCGCAGGGCGCGGCAGAGCAGAAAGCGCAGAGCGCGGGAGAGGAAGGCGTCGCATGAGCGCGATCCTGGTGATCAACAGCGGGTCCTCGTCGCTGAAGTACAGCCTGATCGACGTCGAGAGCGAGAACGAGCTCGCCAGCGGGCTGATCGAGCGGATCGGTCAGGACGCGAGTCCGGTCGCGCACACCGTGCGGCCGGAGACGGATGCGGATGCCGTGCCGACCATGCTCGACGCGACGTACCGCAGCGAGCAGCCGGTGGCCGACCATGACGCCGCGTTCACCGTGATGCTCGCGCAGTTCGCCGAGCACGGCCCGTCTCTCGAGACCCGGGCTCCGGTCGCGGTCGGGCACCGCGTGGTGCACGGCGGCGCCCGCTTCTTCGCCCCGACGCGGATCGACGCCGACGTCGAGCGGCAGATCGACGAGCTCGCGGTGCTCGCGCCGCTGCACAACCCCGCCAACCTCGCCGGCATCCGCGCGGCGAAGGCCGCGTTCACGGATGTGCCGCACGTCGCGGTCTTCGACACCGCGTTCCATCAGACTCTTCCACCCGCCGCCTACACCTATGCGATCGACGCAGCGCTCGCCGCCGAGCACCGGGTGCGCCGCTACGGGTTCCACGGCACGAGTCATCAGTACGTGGGCGAGAAGGCGGCCGCGTTCCTCGGGCGGGATCTCACCGACCTCCGACAGATCGTCTTCCACCTCGGCAACGGAGCGTCCGTGACCGCGATCGACGGCGGGCGCTCGGTGGAGACATCGATGGGCCTCACGCCGCTCGAGGGCCTGGTGATGGGCACGCGCTCCGGCGATCTCGACCCGGCGGCGTTGGTGCACCTGTCCCGGCGCGCCGGCCTCTCGATCGACGAGCTCGACGCGCTGCTCAACAGCCGCAGCGGTCTCCTCGGCCTCGCCGGCCGCAGTGACATGCGCGACATCCTCGCCGGCGTGGAGGAGGGGGAGGCGGCCGCCACTCTCGCATTCGACGTCTACATCCACCGCCTGCGGGCCTATGCGGGTGCGTACATCGCGCAGCTCGGCGGCGTCGACGTGATCTCCTTCACTGCGGGTGTCGGAGAGAACGCGGCGCGGGTCAGAGCCGATGCCCTGGCAACCCTCGGATTCGCGGGGGTCGAGATCGATCCCGCGCGCAACGAGGCACGGGAGCGCGGCATCCGTCGAATCTCCTCCGAGGCGTCCCGCGTCACCGTCCTCGTGGTGCCGACGAACGAAGAACTGCAGATCGCCCGGCAGACCGCGGAACTCCTCTGATCGGATGCTGTCCGGGGGTTACCCCACCATGCCGCACCGCATTACGCTTGCACAGTGGCACGGAGAGGTGCCGAACCACCATCGCCCTTCTCCTGGAGGCTCCTGTGCCAGAAGCCCTGCCCGATCTGTTCCACGCCGACGGTGTGCTCTTCGACCTCGACGGCGTGCTCACGCCGACCGCCGAAGTGCATATGCGGGCGTGGAAGGTCGTGTTCGACGACGTCTTCGCGCGCTGGGGGATCACGCCCGAGTACACGGATGCCGACTACTACGACTTCGTCGACGGCAAGAAGCGCTACGACGGCGTCGCGAGCCTGCTGCACAGCCGCAACGTCGAGGTGCCCTGGGGCGAGGTGGACGACGACCCGACGGCCGAGACGATCTGCGGCATCGGCAACCGCAAGAACGCCGCCTTCGCCGCATCGCTGCGTGGCCAGGGGATCGCCCCGTACCCGGGCTCGCTCGCCCTCGTCGAGAGCCTGCATGCCGCGGGCGTCCCGATGGGCGTGGTCTCGAGCTCGAAGAACGCCGAAGAGGTGCTCGGCGCCTCCGGCATCCGCTCGTTCTTCTCCGTCGTCGTCGACGGCGTCGTCGCCGAGCGCGACGGACTCGCCTCCAAGCCCGCCGCCGACATGTTCGCCGCCGGTGCCGTCGCCCTCGGCGTCGATCCGGCGCGAGCCGTCGCCGTCGAAGATGCCACGTCCGGCGCCGCCTCGGCCGCTGCCGCAGGCATCGCGGTCGTCGTCGGCGTCGACCGCGGCACCGGCGCCGAGGCGCTGCGTGCCGCCGGTGCGACCGTCGTCGTCGACGACCTCGCCGCCCTCCTTCCCGAAACCCGCAACGACACCCGCGACAACACCTCGGAGACCGCATGATCGATCGCGACCGCTTCCCCGTCGACCCCTGGCGTCTCATCGAGACGAGCTATTCCGAGGAAGGCGTGGGGGAGACGCTGTTCTCCGTCGGCAACGGCTACCTCGGTCTGCGCGGCAACCACATCGAGGGCCGCGGCGCGCACGAGCACGGCACGTTCATCAACGGGCTGCACGAGACCTGGCCGATCCGGCACGCCGAGCAGGCCTACGGCTTCGCCGAGGTCGGCCAGACGATCGTCAACGCACCGGACGCGAAGATCATGCGCGTCTACGTCGACGATGAGCCGATCTCGTTCGACGAGGCCGACGTGCGCGAGTACCAGCGCACCCTCGACATGCGCACCGGCGTCCTCGAGCGCGTCGTCGTCTGGGAGACCCCGTCGGGCAAGCGCGTGCGCATCCGCGACGAGCGCATCGTCAGCTTCGAGGAGCGGCACCTCGCGATCCTCCGTCTGGAGGTCGTCGTCGAGAACTCCGACGCCCCGGTGACGGTCAGCTGCCAGCTGCTCAACCGGCAGGACGGCGGCAACGTGTACGCCGGCCGACCGGCCGCCGCGCAGAAGAAGGCCGGCTTCGACCCGCGCAAGGCGGAGAAGATCGCCGACCGCGTGCTCCAGCCCGACGAGTACTGGCAGGACGGCCTGCGCGCCGCGCTGTCGTACGAGGTCGCCGACTCCGGCATGACCGTCGCCGTCGTGGCGGACCACATCATCGAGACCGAGAACGAATACAGCGCGCGGATGCTGATCGAATCGGACATCGCCAAGAACGTCTTCCGTGTGCAGGCGAAGGCCGGGGTCCCGATCCGGATCACCAAGCTCGTCAGCTACCACACCTCGCGCGGCGTGCCTCCGCGCGAACTCGTCGACCGCTGCCGTCGCTCGCTCGACCGCGTCGCCGTCGAGGGCGTCGAGACCCAGTTCCGGCAGCAGGAGAAGTGGCTCGCCGCGTTCTGGGAGCGCAGCGACGTGCAGATCGGCGGCCGCGATGACATCCAGCAGGCGACCCGGTGGTGCCTCCTGCAGCTCGCGCAGGCATCCGCTCGCGCCGACGGCACCGGTGTGCCGGCGAAGGGCGTCTCCGGCTCCGGCTACAGCGGCCACTACTTCTGGGACACCGAGATCTACGTGCTCCCGTTCCTCACCTACACGTCTCCGCAGTGGGCGCGCAACGCCCTTCGGGCCCGCGTGCAGATGCTGCCGGCGGCCCGTCGCCGCGCGGCGCAGCTCAACGAGGCGGGGGCGCTCTTCCCGTGGCGCACCATCAACGGCGAAGAGGCCTCGGCCTACTATGCCGCGGGTACCGCGCAGTACCACATCAACGCCGACGTGAGCTTCGCGCTCGGCAAGTACGTGCGCGCCACCGGTGACGAGGAGTTCCTGCGCCGTGAAGGCGCCGACATCGCGATCGAGACCGCACGTCTGTGGGCGACCCTCGGATTCTGGCGGGCGTCCCGGGTCGTCGGAGAACCGGGCGACGGCCTCGAGACCTTCCACATCCACGGTGTCACCGGTCCCGACGAGTACACGACGGTGGTGAACGACAACCTCTACACGAACGTGATGGCGCGCTACAACCTCCGCTACGCGGCGCGGATCGTGCGCGAGATCCAGGAGACCTACCCCGAGGAGTACAACCGCCTCGTCGAGCGCACCGGACTCGGAGCCGCGGAGGCCGAAGCGTGGGATCGCGCCGCCGAGGCCATGTTCATCCCGTACAGCGAGGCCCTCGGCATCCATCCGCAGGATTCGCTGTTCCTCGAGCGCGAGGTCTGGGACCTCGCGCAGACGCCGCCGGACCAGCGCCCGCTGCTGCTGCACTTCCACCCGCTGGTGATCTACCGGTTCCAGGTGCTGAAGCAGGCCGACGTCGTCCTCGCACTGTTCCTGCAGGGCAACCACTTCACGCCCGAGGAGAAGAAGGCCGACTTCGACTACTACGATCCGCTGACCACGGGCGACTCGACCCTGTCGGCCGTCGTGCAGTCGATACTCGCGGCGGAGGTCGGCTACCAGGACCTCGCGCAGCGGTACTTCGAGCAGTCGCTGTTCGTCGACCTGCACGATCTGCACCACAACGCGGCCGACGGCGTGCACGTCGCCTCCGCCGGTGGAGTGTGGACGGCGCTCGTCTGCGGGTTCGGCGGCATGCGCGACTACGCCGGCGAGCTCAGTTTCGATCCGCGGCTCCCTGCGGGCTGGCCATCGCTGTCGTTCCCGCTGCAGTGGCAGGGCTCCGACGTGCAGGTCACCCTGACCAAGGACGAGCTGCAGGTCCGCGTGCGCAGCGGTGCCCCGGTGCCGTTCACCGTGCGCGACACCGCGTACATCGCGACCGTCGACGAAGCAGTCGTGGCACCGCTCGCCGATCAGGGACCAATCATCCCGGGGCGTCCGACGCTGCGGCAGTTCGCGGACGCGCTGCGCGAGGACGGCACGCGCCTGTCGGCATCCGTTCCGGTCATCACGACGGCGATCCCGATCATCGAGCCGATCGACTGATCGGGTGACCCGCCGAGTGTCAGTGGCACGCCGTAGGCTGTTGAGGTGACCACAGCCCTCTACCGCCGCTACCGACCCGAGACGTTCGGCGAGATGATCGGGCAGTCCCAGGTGACCGATCCGCTGATGACGGCGCTGCGCGGCGACCGCGTCGGGCACGCCTATCTGTTCTCCGGGCCGCGCGGGTGCGGCAAGACCACCTCGGCGCGCATCCTGGCGCGCTGCCTGAACTGCGCGGCGGGGCCGACCGACACCCCGTGCGGCACGTGCGACAGCTGTGTCGAGCTCTCGCGCGCCGGCGGCGGCTCGCTCGACGTCGTCGAGATCGATGCGGCGAGCCACAACGGCGTCGACGACGCCCGCGACCTGCGCGAGCGCGCGACGTTCGCCCCGAGCCGCGACCGCTACAAGATCTTCATCCTCGACGAGGCGCACATGGTCACCCCGCAGGGGTTCAACGCGCTGCTCAAGCTCGTCGAAGAGCCACCGGAGCACGTCAAGTTCATCTTCGCGACCACCGAGCCCGAGAAGGTGCTCGGCACGATCCGCTCGCGCACCCATCACTATCCGTTCCGGCTCGTCCCGCCCGCCGCAATGCTCGAGTACGTCGCGAAGCTCTGCGGCGAAGAGGGCGTGATCGTCGAGCAGGGCGTTCTCCCGCTCGTCGTCCGCGCGGGCGGCGGCTCGCCGCGAGACACCCTGTCACTGCTCGATCAGCTCATCGCGGGGTCCGACGCGCCCGCAGGGTCCGAGACCGTCACCGTCGCGTATGCCCGCGCGGTGTCGCTGCTCGGCTACACGCACGCCGCGCTGCTCGACGAGATCGTCGACGCGCTCGCCGCCGGTGACGCGGCAGCCGCGTTCCCGGCGATCGACCGCGTCGTGCAGACCGGTCAGGATCCCCGCCGGTTCGTCGACGACCTGCTCGAGCGTCTGCGCGACCTCATCGTCATCGCGGCCGTCGGTGCGGGTGCGTCCGCCGTGCTCCGCGGTATCGCCGAAGACGACCTCGAGAGCATGCGCGCCCAGGCGGCGGCATTCGGCGCGGCCCGGCTGTCGCGCACGGCCGACGTCGTCAGTGCGGCTCTCGACGACATGTCCGGAGCGACTTCGCCTCGACTCCACCTCGAACTCATGGTCGCGCGCGTTCTCGCCGGAACGACGGATGCTGTGGCACAGGCTCCTGCGCAGCCGGCGGCAGTGGCGCGCAGCGCGGCGCCGGAGCGGGTCGCCGCTCCCGCAGCAGCCCCTGCACCGGTGGCCGAGTCCGCGCCCGCCGTGACCGATTCCGTGCCGAGCGATTCCGTGCCGACCGCAGACGCTCCTGAGCCATCTTCTCCTGAGCCGTCTTCTCCGGAGCCGTCTCCCGCTTCTCCCGCTTCTGCCGCTCCGGCGGCAGTGACCGCGCCGACCGGGCCGGTCACCCTCGCGAGTGTTCTCGCCGCGTGGCCCGCGGTGCTCACGCGTCTCGAGGGCATCAGCCGCACCTCCTGGCTGCTCGCGACCGCGGTGCAGCCGTTGGCGTACGTGACCGAGAGCGAGGTGCTGACCCTCGGATTCACGAGTCAGCACGACGTGGCGAAGTTCAAGGGCACGACGCCGGGATCCGGTCCGTCCGACCACCTGCGCACCGCGATCGAGCAGGAGCTCGGGGTCCGGGTGAAGTATGTCCCGGCTCCGATGCCGTCCGGCGGTGCTCCGCGCCAGCCCGCGGCATCCGCACCTCCGGCGACTGCTGACGCCGCACCCGCATCGGAGCCTGCGTCAGCGGGTCCATCCCGTCCGCAGGCCCGTGGCGCATCGGCATCCGCTGTCACGGAGTGGGCAGTCGCGCCGATTCCCACCGCCCAGGAGGTTGTGAGCGCACCACCGGCGCCGGCAGCTCCGCTCCCCGTCGACGACGAACCCGAAGAGGTCGAGGCGGCAGCCTCCGCCCCGGTGCCCCCGGCCGACGGCATCGTCGATCGCGACGAACCTCCGCTCCCCGGCGATGACGAGGCGCCCTCGTTCGACGACGAGCCTCCGTACGACCCGTCGTACGAGCCGCCCGCATCGCGCCAGGGACCGACCGCGCCGACGCCGGCGACCCCTGCCGCACGGAACGAAGCGCCGGCCCCGGCGGCTCCCGCGCAGCAGCGCGCGTCTTCTGCGCCGCCGGTCGTCACCGAGCGCGCACCCTCTCTCGGGGGAGTGCAGCGCTACGGTGAGGCCGTGATCCGCCAGGTGCTCGGTGCGACGTTCGTGCGCGAAGAGCCCTACGAGCCCCCGACGAGGTTCTCCTGATGTATGACGGCATCGTTCAAGAGCTGATCGACGAGTTCGGCCGACTCCCCGGCATCGGACCGAAGTCCGCCCAGCGCATCGCGTTCCACATCCTCCAGACGCCGACGTTCGATGTCGCGCGTCTGTCCGAGCTCCTCACCGAAGTCCGCATCCGTGTGCGGTTCTGCGAGATCTGCGGGAACGTCGCCGAGCAGGAGCGCTGCGCCATCTGCCGCGACCCGCGGCGCAGCCAGGCGCTGATCTGCGTAGTCGAAGACGCGAAAGACGTCGCGGCCATCGAGCGCACGAGGGAGTTCCGCGGCCTGTATCACGTGCTCGGCGGCGTGATCAGCCCGATCGCCGGCATCGGTCCCGACGACCTGCGCATCGCTCAACTCATGACCCGCCTCGCCGACGGCACCGTGCAGGAGGTCATCCTGGCGACCAACCCGAACCTCGAGGGCGAGGCGACGGCCAGCTACCTCAGCAGGCTGCTCACCACGATGCAGATCACCGTGTCGCGCCTGGCGTCGGGGCTTCCCGTCGGCGGCGACCTCGAATACGCCGACGAGGTCACCCTCGGTCGCGCCTTCGAGGGCCGGCGCGTCCTGTGAACGCGCAGGCCGGGTTCTCCCGCCGCGGCTGGCTGCTCTTCGGCGCGATGGCGCTGCTGTGGGGCGTGCCGTACCTGTTCATCAGTATCGCGGTCGAATCGCTGTCGCCGCCCGCGATCGTGGCCGGTCGCACGCTCATCGCCGCGCTCCTCCTGCTGCCGTTCGCGTTCCGGGGCGGCGCCCTGCGCACCGCGCTGAAGCACTGGCCCTGGGTGCTCGCGTTCGGCCTCGTCGAGATGGCCGGGCCGTTCGTCCTCCTCGGGCACGCCGAGATCACGCTTCCCTCCGGCATGACCGGACTGCTCGTCGCCACGGTGCCGCTGTTCGCCGCGCTGATCGCGCTCGGGGGCGGTGATCGCGGCGTGCTGCGCCCGGCGCGTGGCATCGGGCTGCTCGTCGGCTTCATCGGCGTCGCCATCGTGGTCGCGGGGCCAGGACTGTTCGGCGGAGAGGTCAGCCTGCTCGCCGCCGGTGAGGTACTGCTCGTCGCCATCCTCTATGCGATCGCGCCGTTCATCGTTGCCCGCAAGCTCGCCGACGTCCCCTCCATGGGGACGATCACTCTCTCACTGCTCATGATCGGGATCATCTACCTTCCGATCGGCCTGCTCACCCAGCACGAGGTGCCGACGCTGCCGTCGATCGGCGCACTGCTCGCCCTCGCCGTGATCTGCACCGCCGTCGCCTTCCTCGCCTTCTTCGCGCTCATCCGTGAGGTGGGGCCGGTGCGCGCTCCGCTGTTCACCTACGTGAACCCCGTGGTGGCGATCGTCCTCGGCGCGATCGTGCTCTCCGAGCCGCTCACGCCCGGCCTGCTCATCGGCTTCCCCCTGATCATCGTGGGATGCTGGTTCGCCGGCACCGGCGGACGGCTGCGGCCCACCGCATCCGCCTCGCTCCCCGCCACACCATCCGCAGCGACGCTTCCGCCTGCTCCTTGAGTACCGTGCGCCGTCACATGCGCCGCCGCGCATATGGCTCGATCGTAGAATGACCGTGGGCGAATCCGCCCGACACCCCAGGGAGTGAACGTGGCCCTCATCGTGCAGAAGTACGGCGGCTCATCCGTCGCCGACGCAGAGAGCATCAAGCGCGTCGCCAAGCGCATCGTCGACACTCGACGGGCAGGGCACGACGTCGTCGTCGCCGTGAGCGCCATGGGCGACACGACCGACGAGCTCCTCGAGCTCGCGAACCAGGTCGCTCCGATCCCCGCCCCACGCGAGCTCGACATGCTGCTCTCCAGCGGGGAGCGCATCTCGATGGCGCTGCTGGCGATGGCGATCCACTCGATGGGCTTCGAGGCGCGCTCGTTCACGGGCAGCCAGGCCGGAATGATCACCGACTCCCAGCACGGCGCGGCCCGCATCGTCGATGTCACGCCCGTGCGTCTGCGCGAGGCGCTCGATGAGGGCGCGATCGTGATCGTCGCCGGGTTCCAGGGCTTCAACCGCGACACCCGCGACATCACGACGCTGGGCCGCGGCGGCTCCGATACGACGGCCGTCGCCCTGGCCGCGGCACTCGATGCCGACGTCTGCGAGATCTACAGCGACGTCGACGGCGTCTTCACCGCCGACCCCCGGGTCGTCCCGAAGGCGCAGAAGCTGGATCACGTCTCCACGGAGGAGATGCTCGAGCTCGCGGCCAACGGCGCGAAGGTGCTGTACATCCGCGCCGTCGAGTACGCACGCCGTCACGGCGTCCTGATTCACGCTCGGTCGACGTTCTCGTCGGCCGAGGGCACGTACGTTCTGGGCGAGGGTATGAAGAACCCGCGCGAAGCCGAGGGAGCAGTCATGGAAGAACCCATCGTCGCCGGTGTCGCCACCGACTTCAGCCACGCCAAGATCACCGTCGCCGGTGTTCCCGACGTGCCGGGCAAGGCGGCCGATATCTTCAAGATCGTGGCCAAGTCCGGCGCCAACGTCGACATGATCGTGCAGAACGTCTCCGCGACCGGACGCACCGACATCTCGTTCACGGTTCCCAAGGCCGATGCCGCGGCGGCTCTCAAGGCGCTGGCCGCCGAGCAGACCGAAGTCGGCTTCCAGAACCTGGTGCACGATGACCAGATCGGCAAGCTCTCGGTGGTCGGTGCGGGCATGCGCACGCACTCCGGCGTCTCGGCGACGCTGTTCGAGGCGCTGTCGGCCGGTGGCATCAACATCGAGATGATCTCGACGTCGGAGATCCGCATCTCGGTCGTGCTGCGCGGCGACGACCTCGCCGAAGCCGCGCGCACCGTGCACACCGCCTACGGTCTCGACGGCGACGCCGAGGCGACAGTCCACGCCGGCACCGGACGCTGACGGCATCCGCTCTGTCCCGATCTGCTCACGAGCGCCCGATCCGCTCACGAATCCGGCCGTGCCGTCCGCAGATCGTGACACGGTGAGCAGATCGTGACACCGCGGAGCACGGTAGACTCACCGCAACCCTGACATCGGCGCCAGGCGCGGCATCCGCACCCTGACGCTGCGCCCGACGCCTCGTACGCAGCACCCGCACGACGCCAAGGAACATCATGACCCGTATCTCCGAATCAGGACTCTCCGTCGCCATCGTCGGCGCCACCGGCCAGGTCGGTACCGTCATGCGCGAGATTCTCGCCGAGAGGTCGTTCCCGATCCGTGAGCTGCGCCTGTTCTCGTCGTCCCGCTCCGCGGGCACCGCGATCGAGTACGGCGGAGCCACGGTCATCGTCGAAGACGTCGAGTCGGCGGATGCTTCGGGCATAGACATCGCCCTGTTCTCCGCCGGTGCCACTGCGAGCCGCGCGTACGCGCCCCGCTTCGCCGCTGCCGGTGCCGTCGTCGTCGACAACTCCAGCGCCTGGCGCAACGACCCCGAGGTCCCGCTCGTGGTCAGCGAGGTCAACCCGCATGCGATCGACGACCGCCCCAAGGGCATCATCGCCAACCCGAACTGCACCACGATGGCCGCGATGCCCGTGCTCAAGGCGCTGCACGCCGAGGCCGGCCTCGAGCGCCTGATCGTCTCGACCTACCAGGCCGTCTCCGGCTCGGGTCTCGCGGGCGCTCAGGAGCTCCTCGGACAGATCGAGGGCGTCCTCGCGCAGGGCGACACGCTGCGTCTGGTGCACGACGGCTCCGCGATCGACTTCCCGGCGCCCGAGAAGTACGTCGCGCCGATCGCCTTCGACGTCATCCCGTTCGCCGGCAACCTGGTCGACGACGGCCAGAACGAGACCGACGAGGAGAAGAAGCTCCGCAACGAGAGCCGCAAGATCCTCGAGCTCCCCGACCTCCGTGTCGCCGGCACCTGCGTGCGCGTTCCTGTCTTCACGGGACACTCGCTGTCGATCAACGTGGAGTTCGCTCGCGAGATCACCCCGCAGCGGGCCGCCGAGGTCCTGTCGGCCGCTCCCGGCGTGGTCCTCGACGAGGTGCCGACGCCGCTGCAGGCCGCGGGCAAGGACCCGAGCTTCGTCGGCCGCATCCGCGCCGACCAGTCCGCCCCCGAGGGCAAGGGGCTCGTGCTGTTCATCAGCAACGACAACCTGCGCAAGGGTGCGGCGCTCAACGCCGTGCAGATCGCCGAAGTGCTCGCGGAGCGCCTCGCTGTCATAGCCTGACCGCATCTTCGTCATACCGAACCGGTCTCATCGGGGCCGCTCCGTGGTCTGCCGTGACGCGCCCGCGAACTAGACTGTTCTGGTGACTGAAAACGTCGATGTCGTCCTGATCGGCGGTGGCATCATGAGCGCCACCCTGGGTACTCTGCTGCACGAGCTGCAGCCGGAGTGGAAGATCGTCGCCTTCGAGCGACTCTCCGACGTGGGCCAGGAGAGCTCGAACCCCTGGAACAACGCCGGTACCGGTCACGCTGCCCTGTGCGAACTGAACTACATGCCGCAGCAGGGCGATGCGCCGCTCGATCCCGCCAAGGCCGTCTCGATCAACGAGCAGTTCCAGCAGAGTCGTCAGTTCTGGTCGTCGCTGGTCGACAAGGGCGTGCTCGATGCGCCGTCGACCTTCATCAACGCGACCCCGCACATGACGTTCGTCCGCGGCGAGAAGGATGTCGCCTACCTCAAGAAGCGCTACGAGGTGCTCAAGGAGCAGCCGCTCTTCGCCGGCATCGAATACAGCGAGGACTCGCGCGTCATCAACAAGTGGGCGCCGCTCCTCATGCAGCAGCGTCGCAAGGGCGAGCCGTTCGCAGCGACCCGCGTGCCGGCCGGCACCGACGTCGACTTCGGCGCGTTGACGCACCAGCTCTTCGACCACCTCACGGACTCCGGTGTCGTGCTCCGCACGAACCACGAGGTCCGCAGCCTGAAGAAGCAGAAGGACGGCTGGCTGGTCAAGTACCGCACCACGATCGGCCGCACGCCGAACCAGGTGAAGGCCCGCTTCGTCTTCGTGGGTGCCGGTGGATGGGCGCTCAAGCTGCTGCAGAACTCCGGCATCCCCGAGATCAAAGGCTACGGCGTTTTCCCGATCGGCGGCCAGTTCCTCAAGACCACGAACCCGAAGGTCGTCGAGCAGCACAAGGCGAAGGTCTACTCGCAGGCCTCGGTCGGCGCACCGCCCATGTCGGTGCCGCACCTCGACACGCGTGTCGTCGGCGGAGAGGCGTCGCTGATGTTCGGTCCGTTCGCCACGTTCAGCCCGAAGTTCCTGAAGAACGGGTCGATGCTCGACATCGTCACCCAGGTCCGTCCGCACAACCTGCTGCCGATGCTGCAGGTCGCCGTCAAGAACCCCGACCTGATCACGTATCTCGTCAGCGAGCTGCTGAAGAACCATGCCAAGAAGGTCGACAGCCTGCGCACGTTCATGCCGACCGCGAAAGATGAGGACTGGACTCTCATCGACGCCGGCCAGCGCGCACAGGTCATGAAGAAGGACCCCCAGAAGGGCGGCATCCTCCAGTTCGGAACCGAGGTCGTCTCCGCGGCCGACGGTTCGATCGCCGGCCTCCTCGGTGCATCTCCCGGCGCTTCGACGGCCGTTCCGATCATGCTCCAGCTGCTCGAGACCTGCTTCCCGAAGGAGTACGCGGGGTGGGAGCCGACCCTGCGCGAGCTGATCCCGACGTTCGGCGAGAAGCTGAACAAGGATGCTGCGCTGGCCGAGGAGTCCACCGCCGCGACGGCCGCCACCCTCGGCATCAACGCCTGAGGCCGGTCCGTGGCGAAGCTCTACTTCCGCTACGGCGCGATGAACTCCGGGAAGTCGACCTCGCTGCTGCAGGCCGCGTACAACTACGAGGAACGCGGGCAGCACGTGCTGCTGGCCAAGCCCGCGATCGACACCAAGGGCGCCTCTGAGATCGCCAGTCGCCTCGGAGTGACGCGCGCCGTGGACTTCCTGATCGGCCCGGATGACGATGCGCGGACGCTGTTCTCAGAGCATCGTGAGCGCGCCCGGCGTTCGGCGGAAGACGAGCTGATCCCGAGCGGTCCGGTTGATGTGGCGTGCCTCCTGATCGATGAGGCGCAGTTCCTGACCCCGCCGCAGGTCGACGATCTGTTCCGGATCGCGGTCGAAGACGGTATCCCGGTGATGGCGTACGGCATCCGCAACGACTTCCTCACGCACGCCTTTCCGGGATCGGCGCGTCTGCTCGCGATCTCGCACTCGCTGGAAGAGCTCAAGACCATCTGCCGCTGCGGCCGAAAGGCTGTTTTCAACGGTCGTGTGATCGGCGGGCGGTTCGTGTTCGACGGCGACCAGGTCGCGATCGACGAAGGCGCCGACGGTTCGGCCGCACCCGAGCTGACGACGTACGAGTCGCTGTGCGGCACCTGCTACCTCGAGGAATCCGGCGGACGCCTGGGCTGACTCACCCTCCTCGCCTGCGTCCCCTGCCCTTCCCGGCATCGGCGCCGGCGCCGTGGATCCGTCGCGTTCACAATTCAGCAAGAACCTGCCCCTCGTGCCTCCAGGTGCTGCACGCAGGCAGATCTCGACGCGTTCTTGCTGAATCGTGCACGCTGACGGCGCGTAAGAAGCGGTGTTTGCGTGGTCAGACCACACGCGCTACTGTGGTCAGACCACACTGACGCGAGGGGGATCGGATGCCGGAGCAGCAGCAGCCCGCGCGCGCCTGGCGACTTGTCCTCGAGCACATCGAACGCGATCTCCTCGATGGGCGTCTCGGCCCGGGGGACAGGCTGGCGTCTGAACGCGACCTGGCGACCGAGCTCGGCGTCGGGCGTTCCAGCGTTCGCGAAGCCTTCCGCGTGCTCGAGGTCATGGGACTGATCCGTACGGCGACGGGATCCGGTCCGCAGTCCGGCGCGATCGTGATCGCCACGCCGACCGGCGGTATGTCGCAGCTGCTGCGGTTGCAGGTCGCGGCGCAGGGCTTTCCCCTTGCCGACGTCGTGCAGACGCGTCTCGTTCTCGAAGACGCGGTCGTCGGTGCGATGGCGGCTTCGGCCGAGCGCGACACTGCCCCGGCCCACGCGTTGTTGGAGGCGATGGACGCCACCGATCTGTCACCGACCGAGTTCCTCGCGCTCGATGCGCAGCTGCATCTGTCGCTCGCCGAAGGCAGCGGCAACACCGTGATCGCGGCGATGATGGCCGGCCTGCGATCGTCGATCGAGTCCTACGTGCAGGGCGGCGTCGAGGCGATCGCCGACTGGGACACGATGGCCGCACGGCTGCGCGACGAGCACCGCGCGCTCGTCACCGCGATCGACGACGGCGATGTCGACCGCGCCCGCTCACTCGTCCACGCGCACATCTCCGACTACTACACCCAGATCCTCACCCCGTAACCACTCCGAGAGGCACACCATGGTCCAGCGCCAGGTTCCCAACCCCCGCGAGCTCCTCGAGCTCATGCAGTTCAAGAAGCCGGAGCTCGACGGCCGCAAGCGCCGTCTCGACGCCGCGCTCACGATCGACGACCTCCGGACGATCGCGAAGCGGCGCACTCCGAAGGCGGCGTTCGATTACACCGATGGCGCTGCCGAGGGCGAGCTCTCGCTCACCCGCGCGCGCCAGGCGTTCCAGGACGTGGAGTTCCACCCCGGCATCCTGCGGCCCGCGCCGAGTGTCGACACGAGCGTCGACATCCTCGGCGGCCCGTCCGCTCTGCCGTTCGGCATCGCGCCGACCGGATTCACCCGGCTCATGCAGACCGAGGGGGAGGCCGCTGGAGCGGGCGCTGCGGCCGCAGCCGGCATCCCGTTCACGCTCTCCACGCTCGGCACGACGTCGATCGAGGGCGTGAAGGCGGCCACCCTTCAAGAGCCGCAGGGGCCGGTTCCGGGAAGGAACTGGTTCCAGCTGTACGTCATGCGCGACCGTGAGATCTCGTACGAGCTCACCCGCCGTGCCGCGGCGGCCGGGTTCGACACGTTGCAGTTCACCGTCGACACCCCGGTCGCCGGAGCCCGTCTCCGCGACAAGCGCAACGGCTTCAGCATCCCGCCGCAGCTCACGCTCGGCACGATCATGAACGCGATCCCGCGGCCGTGGTGGTGGTTCGACTTCCTCACCACACCGAAGCTCGAGTTCGCCTCGTTGAGCACGACGGGCGGTACGGTCGGCGAGCTGCTGGATGCCGCGATGGACCCGACGATCAGCTACGACGACCTGGCCGTGATCCGTGACCTGTGGCCCGGCAAGATCGTCATCAAGGGCGTGCAGAACGTCGAGGACTCGATCCGGCTCCGCGATGAAGGCGTCGACGGCATCGTCCTCTCCAACCACGGCGGGCGTCAGCTCGACCGGGCGCCGATCCCCTTCCATCTGCTCCCCGAGGTGCGCAAGGCCGTCGGAGACGACTTCACGGTCATGATCGACACCGGCATCATGAACGGCGCCGACATCGTGGCAGCGGTGGCTCTGGGCGCGGACTTCACGCTCATCGGCCGCGCCTACCTCTACGGCCTGATGGCGGGAGGCAGGCAGGGCGTGGATCGTACGATCGCGATCCTGCGTGGCGAGATCGAGCGCACTATGCGGCTGCTCGGAGTCTCGTCGCTCGCCGAGCTCGAGCCGGGCCACGTCACTCAGCTCACGCGGCTGGTGCCGGTGGCGCGCAGCGCTGCCGAGGTCGCCGCTCGCTGACCGCGTCGGCGGGCGTCGCGTACTGACGGCTCATCCCTGCGGTACGGCGCGCTCGCTGCGCGGCGGCCGGGGGATGAGCATCGAGGTCGTGCGCCGGTACTCCGCGTAGGCGGGATATTTGGCGGCCGTGAGGGACTCCGTGAAGATGGTCGACCCGATGAAGAGCACGGTCAGCAGGGCGGCGCCGATGATGGTGGGGTTGATCACCCCGCCGAGGAATCCGGCGCCGCTCGTCGCCGCAGCTGTCGCACCGATCGCATAGAACGCCCACCACTGCGCCTGTTCGAAGAAGAAGTTCGGGTGGCGGCTGAAGCGGAAGAGCCCTGTCGTCGCGAACCCGGGGGCGAGGGTACCGCCCGCTTGCCGCTTGCGCTGATGGAAATTCCACTGCTGCTGGTCGGCGACCGTCTCGCCGAGGAGGAACGACACGAATGCGAGTACGAAGAGCACGTCCCATCCGGTGAGAGCTGACGGATGCTGCGCCGCCATGTGCGCGGGCAGAGTGATGAGCACGAGCAGTGTCATCTGGTAGCCGATGATGAACAGCAGGTTGAAGACCTGGAACTGCCAGGGACGCATCCGCTGTCGCAGGATCGCCCAACGGTAGTCCTCCATTCCGGTGTACCCGCCTTTGCGCGCGAAATTCAACGTGAGGCGTAGGCCCCATGCCGTCGCCAGCACACCCATGAGTATGACGCGCGCGGACCCGGCCCCCTCGGCGAAGGCGCCGACGGCGAAGATCCAGACGTACACGATCGGCACGATCGACCAGGCGCGGTCGACCCAGGAGGTGTCGCGGGTGATCAGCGAGAGCACCCAGCACGCCAGACTGGCGAGCGCGGCCACGAGGACGACGATCAGCAGGGCATCCATGACGCCATGCTAGGGCCCTGTGTCGCGGGCGCGGCGATTCAGAGCGTGGGCAACAGCGCGTCGAGCTTGTCTGCGGTGTCTTCCCAGCCCTCGACCGCGACCGAGGGAACGCCGATCGCGAGCACCGGGTAGTCGTTGCCGCCCTCGTCGAGACGGTCGCCGTAGAAGAGCATGGCGGAGAGCGGGATGCCGGTGCGCGCGGCGAGCTGCCGCATGCCGAAGGCCTTGTCGATGCCCGCCTGGGTGATGTCGATCGAGGTCGAACCGCCGGAGCGCACCTCGAGACCGGGGAGTCGTGCCGCGACGGCATCGCGCAGGGCACCCCGCTTCGAGCCGGTGGGATCCCACTCGTGCTTCGCCTCGCGCGGTGCTCGCTGGCCCAGGGCGGAGAAGGTGATCTGCGAGCCCCGGTCCTCGAGGATGTCGCCCCAGGGTTCCGCCTCCCAGAGTCCGAGCCGCTCCGCCTCCTCGCGCAGCGCGGTCAGGGCGGCGGTCTTCTCGTCGTCACTCAGGTCGTGCGCGTACACGGCGGTGAAGTCCTCACCGTCGTGGCGCAGGTAGCGGGTGCCGCAGGTGGGAAGCAGGTGCAGGCGGGCGAGATCCGCGGCATCCGCGTCGCCGAGGCGGGCGATCACCTGAGTGCGGAACTGCGCCTCGTTGCCTCCCGAGATGATGGCGACGTCGACGGAACGCAGGAGGGAGCGCAGGAGGTCGGCGATGCGTGGATCGATCACGCCTTTGGACGGTGCGAGAGTGTCATCGAGATCGAAGGCGACGAGGGCGGGAGCGGTCATGATGCCTCCAGCGTAGGAGATGGATTCGGAGAGCGTCGCGGGGCGAACACCAGCGTGCACAGCACGGCGAGCACGACACCGGCCGTGGCGCCGACGGAGTTCGCAAGCACATCGGTCACGGTCGCGGCACGGTGCGGCAGGGCGATGCGCTGTGCGACCTCGATTCCGAGCGAGAGGAGCGGCCCGACCAGCAGTGCGAGCAACCAGACGCGTCGCGGAAGCAGCAGGAAGGCGAGGATGCCGACGGGGACGAACACCACGACGTTCGCGAGGATCTCGAATCGATGGAAGTCGATACTGGTCCAGCCGAGGCGGTGCATGGCCGAGAGTGCGAGGTCGAGCAGGTTCGGCATCGCGTGCTCGAGTCGCGCCGGTGTCAGCGTGAGCAGCGCCAGCGCTCCGAAGAACGGAAGGCCGACGATGAGAGCCCAGACGCGGGTGAAACGGCGCGGCGGCGGGAGCAGAGAGCCCATGTGTCCCTTTCGCGCGTTCCCGGTACAGAGAAGGCCGCCCCGCGGGGCGGCCTTCCGGTGTCACTGGTCGGGGTGACAGGATTTGAACCTGCGACCTCTTCGTCCCGAACGAAGCGCGCTACCAAGCTGCGCCACACCCCGTTTGCAACCCTCCGAGTCTACAGGGAAATGCTCCCGGCGCCGAATCGAGCCGCTCGGTTTCGGAAAGCGATGAGACCGATCGAGGAGGGGATCTCAGGGGACCAGCGTCAACAGCGTCGCCTCGGGTCGGCACGCGAAACGCACGGGCGCGTAGATCGAGTGTCCGCATCCGGCGCTGACGTTCAGCGGCACTGTTCGCCCGCTCTGCGACCAGGTGCTGAGCCCCTTGGCCTGCTTCAACGGAATGTCGCAGTTCGCGACCAGCGCGCCGTAGCCGGGGAGGCAGACCTGACCGCCGTGGGTGTGTCCACCGAAGATGGCGTCGGCGCCCAGATCGACGAATCCGTTCAGCACTCGCTGATACGGGGCGTGCGTGACTCCGAGTCGCGTGGTGCCGGCGGCGGGCGTGCCGAGGGCATCGAGTGCTGCGGGCAGCACGTCGAGGCGATCCCAGTCGCGGTGCGCGTCGCTCACTCCGAACAGATCGACGGGATTGCCGGCGATGTCGAGACGCGCGGCCGCGTTGTTCAGGTCGGTCCAGCCGAGCTCCTCGGTGAAGTACTCGTTCATCGCCTCGGTGTCGAGGAGCGCCGGCTCACGATGCTTCTTCGACGGACCGAGGAAGTAGCGCAGCGGATTGCGCGGCGACGGTTCGGTGACGTCGTTCGATCCGTGCACGAACACGCCGGGAATGCCGGCGAAAGGATCGAAGGCGCGACGGATGCCGTCGATTCCGTCACGGTGGCCGAGGTTGTCGCCGGTGTTGACGATGAGGTCGGGCTTCAGCTGTGCGAGCGACGCCAGCCAGTCCTGCTTCCGGTGCTGCCAGGGCGCCATGTGCGCATCGGAGATGTGCAGCACGCGGATCGGTTTCGAGCCGGGTGGGAGAGCGGATGCCGTCGCCTCCCGCACCGTGAACAGGTACCGCTCGATTCCGATACCCCAGACCGCCGCCGCAACACCCGCGGCCCCCACCGCGCCGAGCGCGATGAGGGCCGGGTGAGCGGACCGCGCAGCCGTCAACAGGCCACCGAGATCTTCTTCGTCTTGTTCGCGGCGGCTCCCGCGGCAGGGTTCGTCGCCGAAACCGTGGCCTCCGGCGCGTTGCAGGATCCCGCGAACTCTATCGAGGTGAATCCCGCACCGAGAAGCTGGGCCTGGGCAGCATCCCGTGTTTGCCCGGCGAGGTTCGGAACGGTCGCGCCCAGCCCGTTGCTGGGCGAGAGGGTGACCGTTCCACCGCCGGCAGTCTGTCCCGAGGGGTCCTGTGCCGCCACGATGTTGGTTGCTTTGTCGCTGTCGACGGGCGCACCCACGGTCACGGTGAACCCGGCGGCCTCGAGTTGAGTAGTGGCCTCCGCGACCGTCTTACCGACCACGTCGGGAACGTTGGTCAGCACGCGACGCGTGAGGTTGTTGTCGGGCCGCGGGAACGCGCCACCAGGGTAGGCCGCGTTGGCTGCTCGCTGCGTCTCGCGCGCGAGCGGATAGCGCAACTCGTTGAGCAGACCCGCCGGAGACCACACGTTGAAGACGTTGGCCTCGTCCTTCCAGCGGCCGGCCCACACAGCCGTGGTCACCTTGGTGCTGGACTCGATCATCATGGTCTGGTACGTGTTGTGCGTTCCGGTCTTGCCGATCAGCGGAGTGCCATCGCCGGGGTTCGCCTTCTGTCCGGTTCCATTGCCGGACATGACGCCCTGCAGTGCATAGGCGGCCGTCGCCGCGACCTCGGGCGAGATCGCACCCTTCGTGCACGACGACTTCGGAAGCTCGCGCTCCTCGCCGTCCGGGCCGAGGACCTTCTCGATGGCACGGGGCGTGCAGTACGTCCCCCCGCTTGCGACGGTCGCGTAGGCGCCCGCCATGGCGAGCGGCGAGATGGCCTTAGAGCCGAGCACGTCGTAGGCATTGTTCGACTCGTAGGTCTTCTTGCCGTCTGCCAGCGTGACGCCCATGCGGTCGGCGACCTTGTTGATGTCGCAGATGTCGAGCTTCGACGCCATCGCGAAGTAGCCGCTGTTCAGAGATTGGGCGGTGAAGTCCATCACGGATGCGGTGTAACCGCCGCCGCGCCCGAAGTTGCCGATCTTGCTCGTGTCAGCCGTCAGCTGGCCACCGTCCGGGCACGCCGCGGAGGTGAACTTCATGTTCTTCTGCACGCGTCCGTTGAGCACCTCGTTCACCGAGTGCCCCTTCTCGAGCCAGTCGATCAGGGTGAAAAGTTTGTAGGTCGAGCCGACCGCGAAGCCGCCGGAGTTGCCGTGCAGCGCGTCTCCTGCGAAGACGAGTGAGGTCTGGCCGAGGTTCTTCGTCGGGGTCTCGACGAACTGCGTGTTCTGCGTCATCGACAGGATTCGACCGGTGCCCACCTCGACGGAGACGCCGGCAGCGCCGAAGTACTTGTTGTCGAAGTTCGCAGGCACGGTGTCCTTCATCACGGTCACCGCGGCATTCTGGATCCGATAGTCCAGGGTCGTGTAGATCTTGAGGCCGCCGCGGCGGAGCAGGTCGGTTCGATCCTGCTGCTCGGCACCGAAGGCTTCGTCGTTCTCGATGATCGACTTCACGTACTGGCAGAAGTAGGCGTTCACCTTCGCCGCCGCACAGCCCTGAGTCGGCGCCTTGATCGCGGGGACGATCTCTGCGGCTTTCGCCTCGTCGTACTGTGCCTGGGTGATCTTGCCGTCGTCGAGCATGCGATACAGCACGTAGTCGCGACGTTCCTTCGTGCTCGCGTATCCGTCGGCGGCGCTGTTATGCGCGGTGCCCTGCTTGTCGGTCCAGGAGCCGTCCTTGAGGTCGATGCGGAACGTGTTCGGGTTCTGCACGATGCCCGCCAGGATCGCGGACTGGCCGACCGTGAGCTTCGCGGCGGTCGTGGAGAAGTAATACCGCGCGGCCGCTTCGATGCCGTACACCGTGCCGCCGAAGTTCGCGATGTTGAGGTACCCGAGCAGGATGTCGTTCTTCGAGTAATCCTTCTCGATCTGGATCGCGTAGCGCATCTCCTGCAGCTTGCGCTCGATGCCGTCGGTGCCCTCTGCCTGGGTCGCCGCCTCCCAGCAGGCCTTGAGCTCCTCCGTGTAGGTCTCCGACTGGGTGTCGACCTTCTGCTCGCACTCCTGGATCCGCACGTTCTTCACGAATTGCTGGCTGATCGTCGATGCGCCACGGCTCGACGTGCCCTTGACATTGTCGACGAACGCCTTGACGGTGGCGCCGAGGTTCACGCCGCCGTGGCTGTAGAAGCTCTTGTCCTCGCTGGAGAGGATCGCATCGTAGAGAACCGGCGAGACCTGGTCGTAGGTGACCGGAACGCGGTTCTGCTCGTAGAACGAGGCGAGCACGATCTCCTTGCCATTGGGGTCCTTCGCGTAGATCGTCGACTGCTCCATCGGAGTACCGACCTTCAGGACCTCGGGCAGCTCTTCGAAGATGGTGAGGGCTTTGTTGCCGGCGACACCCGTCATTGCGAGGACGGGCGTGACACTCGCGGTGACCAGGAGACCGGCGACGGCGCTGAGCCCGACGAGCCCGACGAGACCGCCGAGCACGCCTCTCACCGTGCGATTCTTTTGGGGCATACGCTTGATCGTAGGGGAGTTCCCTGAATACCGCCTTTGACGAGCCTGCACCTTTTGCGGGGCGATCGCGCCCTCTTGGAGGACGCAGTGCCGGAATCGACAGGAGTGCCATGACCACGTGGGAATACGTCACCACGCCGCTGCTCATCCACAGCACGGCCGCGATCCTCAACAACTGGGGCAAGCAGGGCTGGGAGCTGGTGCAGGTCGTTCCGGGTCCGGAGGGTGGTCTCGTCGCGTACTTCAAGCGCCCGGTGACCTCGGACGCCTCGGCGAACGCCGGTCTTGCCGCCGCCGCCGAAGCTGCACGTCAGTTCGAGGGAGGAACGGCATGAGCGTCGCCGCACGCCTCGCCGAGCTCGGCATCGACCTTCCTGCCGTCGCCGCGCCGGTCGCCGCCTACGTCCCCGCAGTCGTCCACGGCGGCCTCGTCTACACCTCGGGTCAGCTCCCTTTCGTCGACGGTGCTCTCCCCGCGATCGGCAAGGTGGGCACTCAGGTCACCGCGGAGGATGCGAAGGCATACGCCCGCACCTGCGCGCTGAACGCGCTCGCTGCCGCTGCGGATGCCGCGGGGGGAGTCGACCGCATCGCCGGCGTGCTGCGGCTGGGCGGCTTCGTGGCCTCCGCCGCGGCATTCACCGGCCAGCCCGGCGTCATCAACGGTGCGAGCGAGGTGCTCGGCGAGATCTTCGGCGATGCCGGAAAGCATGCGCGCGCGGCCGTCGGCGTCGCGGAGCTCCCGCTCGGCAGCCCTGTCGAGGTCGAGGTCACCTTCATCCTCGCCTGACGCTGCGACAGACTCAGCATCCGTACGCAGAACGCCCCTTCCCGGATTCGGGAAGGGGCGTTCTGTCGATGTCCTACTTGACCTGCGCCGAGATGATGCTCATGACGGCCGTGTCGGCCAGCGTCGTCGTGTCGCCGACCTCGCGGCCCTCCGCGACGTCGCGCAGAAGGCGCCGCATGATCTTGCCCGAGCGGGTCTTGGGCAGCTCGCCGACGATGTAGACGTCGCGCGGCCGAGCGATCGCGCCGATCTGCTCGCCCACCCACAGGCGGAGCAGCTGGGCGAGGCCCGCGGGATCGTGGCCGGCGAGATAGCTCTCCTTGATGATGACGAAGGCCACGACCGCCTGCCCTGTGGTCTCATCTGATGCGCCGACGACCGCAGCCTCCGCCGTGGCCTCGTGCGCGACGAGCGAGGACTCGATCTCGGCGGTGGAGAGGCGGTGACCGGAGACGTTCATGACGTCGTCGACGCGCCCGAGCAGCCACAGGTCACCGTCTTCATCGAGCCGAGCGCCATCGCCGGCGAAGTAGTAGCCCTGCTCCTCGAACTTCTCCCAGTAGGTCTCGCGGAAGCGCTCCGGATCGCCCCAGATCCCGCGCAGCATGCTTGGCCATGGCTCGGTCACGACGAGGAGCCCGCCGCTGCCGTTGCCGACCTCGGCGCCCTTCTCGTCGACCACGTCGATCGCGATGCCGGGCAGCGGCACCTGCGCCGAGCCGGGCTTGGTGGCGGTGACGCCAGGGAGAGCGGAGACCATGATCGCGCCCGTCTCGGTCTGCCACCAGGTGTCGACGATCGGCGCGAGACTCGCACCGATGACCTCGCGGTACCACATCCAGGCCTCGGGGTTGATGGGTTCGCCCACGGAGCCGAGCAGTCGCAGCGATGAGAGATCGAACTTCGCCGGGATGCTGCGCCCGATCTTCATGAACGAGCGGATCGCGGTAGGAGCGGTGTAGAAGATCGAGACCTTGTACTTCTCGATGATCTCCCACCAGCGACCGGGGTGCGGTGCGTCGGGGGTGCCTTCGTAGAGCACCTGGGTTGCGCCGTTGGCGAGGGGCCCGTACGTGACGTAGGAGTGGCCGGTCACCCAGCCGATGTCAGCCGTGCACCAGTAGACGTCGGTCTCCGGGTGCAGATCGAAGACGTACTTGTGCGAGTACGCAGCCTGCGTCAGGTATCCGCCGGAGGTGTGCAGGATGCCCTTCGGCTTCCCGGTGGTGCCGGAGGTGTAGAGGATGAAGAGCGGGTTCTCCGCAGGGAACGCCTCGGCTTCGTGGTCGGCGGATGCCGCGGGAACGGCGTCATGCCACCAGACGTCGCGACCGTCGACCCAGTCGACGTCGTTGCCGCCGCGCTTGACGACGAGCACGTGCTCGACGGTCTGCTGCTCGCCCTCGCCGCGGTCGCCGAGTGCCTGATCGACGGCGGGCTTGAGCGCGGAGACCTTGCCCTTGCGGTAGCCGCCGTCTGCGGTGATGACGACCTTGGCGCCGGCGTCGTCGATTCGCGCGCGGAGGCTGTCGGCGCTGAAGCCGCCGAACACGACGGAGTGGATCGCGCCCAGACGGGCGACGGCGAGCATGGAGGCGATGGCCTCGGGGATCATCGGCAGGTAGATCGCCACGCGGTCGCCCTGGCCGACGCCGAAGCCCGCGAGCACGTTCGCGGTGCGCTTGACCTCGTCGGTCAGTTCGGCATACGTGATGCTGCGCGAATCGCCGGGCTCACCCTCCCAGTGCAAGGCGATGCGGTCGCCGTTCCCCTCCTCCACGTGGCGGTCGAGGCAGTTGTACGCGACGTTGAGCTCGCCGTCGTCGAACCATTTCGCGAACGGCGGGTTGGTCCAGTCGAGCACCTGCGTGAAGGGCTTGTGCCAGCGGAGGAGGTCGCGGGACTGCTCGCCCCAGAACGCCTCGCGGTCGGCGGCGGCACGCTCGTAGAGTTCCGGCGACGAGACGGACTGGGCGACGAACTCCTCCGACGGCGGGAACTTCCGGGTCTCATCGAGAAGGTGGTCGATCTGGCTGCTCATCGGCAGGCGCTCCTTTGCGGCATCACGGGTCATGCGGGCACGGGGCGGATCATGGCACCGCCGTGTCAGGGCGAATCTATCCTCGGCATCCGACGTCGCATACTGCCGAAAGTCGGTAGCGAGGTGGGTTTTGTCAGGACGGTTGCCTTGCGTACACTCGACGACAGCCGAATTCTCATTCGTGCCTTGGCGTGCCCGATTCCCCCGATCGTGGCCAGCCGTGGGCGGCATCTCATTCCCCCCGTGAGATGCCGCCCTTCTTCTTGGGAGCGCTCTCCGCCTGTCCTGCGGGGAGTCCTGCACCGGAGGCTGCCGCGCGTGCTTGTGCACAGGCCTCGGGATAGCGGCATCGCGGGCGGCATCGGCGACCGTTGCCTCGCCTAGCGTCGCGATATGCCTGATTCCTTCGTGTTCCAACCCCGCGGTGGGGGACGATCGACGCTCAGCACGACCGCCGCGCCGCAACCGCTGCGACTCGACCCGGCGTTCGGTCCGCTGGCCGAGCACTGCGAAGACGATGAGGTGACCGACGCGTTCGTGAACGGCGCAGATGGACTGTTCGTCGATCGAGGGAGGGGCGCTGAGCCGGTGCTCGGCTGGCGAGCCTCCGAACGCGAAGTCCGCGACCTCGCGGTGGCTCTCGTCGCACTCGGCGGGCGTCACCTCGACGATCAGGCGCCGTGCGTCGACGTCCGGCTGGAATCCGGCATCCGGGTCCACGCGGTTCTCGCTCCCGTGTCGACGACCGGCACCGCTCTCTCGATACGCATCCCCCGAGTCCGTGCCGCCGACCTCGATGCGCTCGCCGCCCTCGGATCCTTCGACGCGCGCCAGCAGAGCTGGTTGACCGGACTCGTCGGCGAACGGGCGAACATCCTGATCACCGGCGGCACGGGCACAGGGAAGACCACGCTCCTCTCCGCGCTGCTGTCGGAGGTCTCGCCGAGCGAGCGCATCGTCACTATCGAAGACGTCGCCGAGCTCCGGCCCCGGCATCCGCATCACGTCGCGCTCGAAGCGCGTCAGGCGAATCTCGAGGGGGCCGGCGGCATCAGTCTGTCCCGGCTGGTCCGCGAATCGCTGCGCATGCGACCCGATCGGCTCGTGGTCGGGGAGTGCCGTGGCGAAGAGGTGCGCGAGCTGCTCACCGCACTCAACACCGGCCACGACGGCGGGGCCGGCACGCTGCACGCCAGCGGGCTCCGCGACGTTCCGGCCCGTCTCGAGGCGCTCGGTGCGCTCGCGGGGATGGATGCTGTCGCCCTCGCGCGACAAGCCGTCAGCGCCTTCACCATGGTGCTGCACCTCGAACGGGCACCCGGAGGTGCGAGGCGCATCGCCCAGGCCGGCAGGTTCGTGCTGACCGGCGACCGCCTCGACATCGAGGAGGTCAGGCCGTGGTGAATCCGTTCCAGCGGTCCGCGGCGCGCGAGCAGACGGGGCCCGCTGATGCCGCCACCTCGGTGCAGACACTCGCGGTGCTGCTGCAGGCAGGAGCCGTGCCGCTCGTGGCGTGGCGGCACCTCGCCGACACCGGCGACGCCCACGCGGCGGCGATCGTCGCCCGGGTCGATGGCGGGGCGGCGCTCCTCACCGCCATCGAGGCCGAGGGCGGCGCCTGGGCCGATCTGGCTGCCGCGTGGGAGATCGCGACGACCGTCGGCGCGCCCCTGGCCGAGGTGCTGCGGATGATCGCCGAGACGCTGCGAGACGCGGCATCCGCCGCAGACGATGTGCGCATCGCGCTCGCAGAACCTGCCGGGACGGCGCGGCTCCTCCTCTGGATGCCCTTCGCCGGATTGCTCCTCGGATTCGCCCTCGGGTTCGACACTCTCGGCGTGATCGTCGGCAACCCGATGGGGACCGCCTGCGTCGTCGCCGGGCTCCTGCTGGTCGTGGCCGCACGGCAATGGACCAGAAGGCTGCTGCGCCGGGCGAGCCCGACGCCGGGCACCCCGGGGATGCGGGCCGAGCTGGTCGCGGTCGCGCTCGCAGGTGGCGCATCCGTCGACCGCGCACTCCGCCTGGTCGCGGAGAGTTCGGCATCCGGTTCAGGGGACGACGATCGCATCGGCTCTGTGCTCGAGCTGTCGCGCGCGGCCGGTGTACCGGCGGGCGAGCTGCTCCGCGCGTCCGCGGCCCAGGACCGGCATGCTTCGCGCATCCAGGGGCGCCTGCGCGCCGCGAAGCTCTCGACCAGCCTGCTCATCCCGCTCGGAGTGTGCACACTCCCCGCATTCCTCCTGCTGGGTGTGGCGCCTCTGCTGCTCAGCGTGCTCACCGCGACACCGTTGCCGCTGTGATCGATCACCGGATGCGACTGCATCCCCACAGAAAGAAGGAACACCATGAACACCATTCCCTCTCAGAACACCATTCCCTCCCTGAATCGCCGCCGCGCAGCGACGCTCTTCGGGGACGAATCCGGTGCTGCCACGGCCGAGTACGCGATCACGACGATGGCCGCCGTCGCATTCGCGGGACTGCTGGTCGTCATCATGCGGTCCGACGAGGTGCGCGGCATCCTCACAGACCTCGTCCGGCGGGCGCTGACGGTGTCATGAGGCATAAGAAGCACGCGAAGCTGCTCCTCCGCGAAGAACGCGGTTCCGTCGCGGCCGAGCTCGCCCTCGCCCTCCCGGCCGTCGTGCTCGCACTCCTGCTGGGTGCGGGTGCGCTCGGGGCAGCCTCCCGCCAGGTCGCATTGCAAGACGCGTCCGCCGATGCCGCACGCCTGCTCGGGCGCGGAGAGGGAGCGGATGCCGCGGAGCGCGTCGTGCGTGGCGCAGTCCCCGGTGCGGCGACGAGTTCGTCCATCTCGGGTGACCTGGTCTGCGTCTCGGCATCGCTCGACGTCTCGGTCGGTGCGATCATCCGCATCCCAGTGCGCGCGTCGAGCTGTGCGCTCGCCGGAGGGCTCTGATGGCGGGCTCGGTGCTGGCCGTCGGTGTCCTCGGCGCGGCTGCGGCACTCTCCCTGGGGCTCACGATCGTCGGGGGCGCAGCCGTCGTCGCGCAGCGCGCGGCAGGGGCGGCCGACGCGGCAGCACTCGCTGCTGCCGATGCCGCCAGTGGCGCGGTGCCTTCGCCGGACGAGCCATGCGCACTGGCCGGAAGGGTGGCGCGGGCAGCGGGCGCCACCCTCTCCGGCTGCACGATCGAAGGCTTCGTGGCGACCGTGGAGGTGCAGGCGGCGTACGCTGGTCTGGCTGCCGTCTCCCGCGCCCGTGCCGGGCCACCCGAGGGTCAATGACGGCGGCGCGACCTCACTCACTGTGAACGACCCCACACAGTGGTGTGTATGGTGTGCTTCGAAGAAAGGACGCCCCCTTGGCTGAAGGCAAGAAGCTCGTCATCGTCGAGTCCCCGACGAAGATGCGGTCTATTCAGGGATACCTCGGCGACGGCTATGAGGTGCTCAGCTCCGTCGGGCACATCCGCGATCTCGCCGACAAGAAGGACATCCCGGCCGCCGACAAGGAGGCATACGGGAAGTACTCGATCGACATCGAGAACGGCTTCGACCCCTATTACGTCGTCTCCGATCGCAAGACGAAGACGGTCGCCGAACTCAAGCGCGCCCTGAAGACCGCCGACGAGCTCCTGCTCGCCACTGATGAGGACCGCGAGGGCGAGGCGATCGCCTGGCACCTGCTCGAGACGCTGAAGCCGAAGGTCCCCGTCAAGCGGATGGTCTTCCACGAGATCACGAAGGATGCGATCCAGGCGGCAGTCGGCAACACCCGCGAGCTCGATCACGACCTCGTCGACGCGCAGGAGACCCGCCGGATCCTCGACCGCCTGTACGGGTGGGACGTCTCGCCCGTGCTCTGGTACAAGGTCAAGACCGGCATCTCCGCCGGCCGTGTGCAGTCCGCTGCGACCCGACTGATCGTCGATCGGGAACGCGAGCGCATGGCGTTCACCTCCGCGGAGTACTGGGACGTCGATGCCGACGCCGCAGCCACGGGGACCCACTTCAAGATCCGTCTCGTCCGCGTGGACGGCGGCCAGCTCGCCCGAGGCACCGACTTCGACGATGACGGAAAGCTCAAGAAGGCCGTCGTCATCCTCGACGAGGCGAAGGCAGCGGCGCTCGCACAGGCGATCGACGCCGTGGGCGCAGGAACCGTCACCAAGGTCGAGGCGAAGCCCGGCACTCGCAGCCCTTACGCGCCGTTCACGACCTCGACACTGCAGCAGGAGGCCGGCCGCAAGCTCTCGATGGGAGCGAAGCAGGCCATGGGCGTCGCCCAGCGCCTGTACGAGAAGGGGTACATCACCTATATGCGAACCGACTCCACGGCGCTGAGCACCCAAGCGGTGCAGGCGGCGCGGAGTCAGGCCGTCGCGCTCTACGGTGATGCTGCCGTGCCGCTGAAGCCCCGCGTCTACAAGTCGAAGAGCAAGAACGCGCAGGAGGCCCACGAGGCCATCCGTCCCTCGGGAGAGAACTTCCGCAAGCCCGCGTCGCTGTCCGGCGAGCTCGACCGCGACGAGCAGCGGCTGTACGACCTCATCTGGAAGCGCACGGTCGCCAGCCAGATGGCCGACGCGAAGTACGAGACGACGACCGTCACGATCGCCGTCGACACCTCGTCCGAGCTCACGGGCGCAGACGCCGCTCAGCTCGCCGAGTTCACCGCATCCGGCACGGTCTACACCTTCAAGGGCTTCCTCGAGGCCTATGAAGAAGGGCGTGACGAGAAGCGCGGCGATGCGGATGCCGCGGAGAACCAGTCGCTGCCCGCCGTCGCCGTGGGCGACGAGCTCGCCGTGGCGGATGCCGAGGCCAAGGGCCACCGCACGACGCCGAAGCCCCGCTACACCGAGGCGTCGCTCGTGAAGGTGCTCGAGGAGAAGGGCATCGGCCGTCCGTCGACCTTCGCATCGATCCCCGAGACGATCCTCGACCGCGGTTACGCGGTCAAGCGCGGTCAGGCACTCGTGCCCACCTGGCTCGCCTTCAGCGTGGTGCGCCTCCTCGAGGAGCATTTTGCCGACCTCGTCGACTACGACTTCACCGCAGCGCTCGAAGACGACCTCGACACGATCGCGCGCGGTGAGCGCAACCGCGTGGAATGGCTCAAGTCCTTCTACTTCGGCTCGGACTCTCGTACGGGTCTGCGTCAGGTGGTCGACAACCTCGGCGAGATCGATGCGCGCGCCCTGAACTCGACGCGCATCACCGACACGGCGACGCTCCGATTCGGCAAGTACGGGCCGTACCTCGAGATCGCCGACCTGGAGAACCCCGAGGCGAAGCCGCGCATCGTCAACGTGCCGGAAGACCTCGCCCCGGACGAGCTCACGGCCGCGAAGGCGCAGGAGCTCATCGATGCTCCCGTCGCCGGAGATCGCGTGCTGGGGGAGAACCCCGAGAACGGCAAGATCATCGTCGTGAAGGACGGGCGGTTCGGTCCCTACGTGCAGGAGAACGACCCGGTGTCCGAGGACGCCGCGGTCGACGAGTCGACCGGAGAAGTCGTCGAGACGCCGAAGCCGAAGCGCGGAGCGAAGAAAGCGACGGCCCCGAAGCCGCGTACTGGATCGCTCTTCCGTTCGATGTCGGTGGACTCGATCGACCTCGACACCGCACTCCAGCTGCTGAGCCTCCCTCGCGTGGTGGGCGCCGACCCGGAATCTGGCGACGAGATCACGGCCCAGAACGGACGGTTCGGCCCGTACCTGAAGAAGGGCACGGATTCCCGGTCGCTCGAGAGCGAATCGCAGATCTTCGATGTGACGCTCGAGCAGGCGCTCGAGATCTACGCGCAGCCGAAGTATGGTGCTGGGCGCCGTGCCTCCAGCGCGTTGGCCGAGTTCGAAGCTGACCCGGTCAGCGGCAAGCCGATCCGGATCCGCGACGGCCGCTTCGGCGCCTACGTGACCGACAGCGAGACCAACGTGACGATCCCGCGCGGACAGAAGGTCGAGGACATCACGTTCGAGATCGCCGTGCAGATGCTGGCCGACAAGAGGGCGAAGGGTCCCGCGCCGAAGCGCGGCGCACGCTCGACCGCGAAGAAGGCACCGGCCAAGAAAGCGCCGGCCAAGAAGCCTGCTGCCAAGACGTCCGCTGCGAAGTCCACCGCGACGAAGTCGACGGCGGCGAAGAAGCCCGCGGCCAAGAAGGCGACGAGCACGGCGACGTCTGCGGCCCGGTCTGCAGCGGCGAAGAAGGCGGCCGCCACCCGCGCGGCCAACGCCGCAGCGAAGGCGGACTCGTGACCGCAGGTCCCGGTGCGTGGATCACACTCGAAGGCGGAGACGGCTCGGGCAAGACCACGCAGTCGAACCTGCTCGCTTCGTGGTTGACGGATGCCGGACACACGGTCGTGCGCACCCGTGAGCCCGGCGGTTCGGAGGTCGGCCAGCTCATCCGCGACATCGTGCTGCATCACCGGGGCGACATCGCACCGCGCGCCGAGGCACTGCTGTACGCCGCCGACCGCGCACACCACGTCGCCACCGTCGTCCGCCCGGCCCTCGCGCGTGGCGAGGTGGTGCTGCAGGATCGATACCTCGACTCCTCGGTCGCGTACCAGGGCGCGGGCAGGGTGCTGGATGCGACGGAGATCCGTGACCTGTCGCTGTGGGCTGCCGAAGGGGCACTGCCCGATCTGACCGTGCTGCTCGACCTCGACCCTGCGACCGCCCGAGTGCGCCTCGACTCGGCGGACAAGCCGTTCGACCGACTGGAGGCCGAGGAGGCGGAGTTCCACGGTCGCGTCCGCGACGGGTACCTCGCCCTCGCCGACGCGGAGCCCGAGCGGTTCCTCGTGGTGGACGCCGCTGCATCCGCCGACGACATCGCCGCCCGCATCCGCGACCGCGTCGACGGACTGCTCGCCTCCCGCTGAATCCGGCCAGCCCGGCCGCGCCCGGTGCGGCGGGCGTCGGTGGTCCCGATTAGGCTGAGGGCATGCCCCAGATCGTCGCCGCCCCGTTCCCGTGGGCAGACGTGTGGGGGCAGGATGCCGCGGTCGAGACTCTTCGCGCCGCCGCATCCGATCCGGCCGCTCTCTCGCACGCCTGGCTCATCACGGGCCCACCCGGGTCCGGCCGTTCGACGCTCGCGCACGCATTCGCGGCCGCGCTCATCGCTGATCACCCCGAAGACGAGAACGCCATGCGGCAGGTGCTCGCCGGCACCCATCCCGATGTCACGGCGCTCCGCACCGACAAGGTGATCATCACGATCGCCGAGGCCCGTGCCCTCGTCGAGCGCTCGTACTTCGCACCGTCCGCCGGGCGCTACCGGGTCATCGTGGTCGAAGACGCCGACCGCATGGTCGAGCGCACCTCGAACGTGCTGCTCAAAGCGCTCGAGGAGCCGCCCGAGCAGACCGTCTGGATCCTGTGTGCCCCGAGCGAGGCCGACCTGCTGCCGACCATCCGCTCCCGGGTGCGCTCTCTGCGCCTCCGCGAACCCGACGTGGCCGACGTCGCCCGACTGATCAGCCTGCGCACCGGCGTCGACGAGGGCATCGCCGAGCAGGCCGCGAGGCACGCTCAGCGCCACATCGGAATGGCGCAGCGGCTGGCGACAGACGAATCAGCGCGTCGCCGTCGTGATGACACCCTGCGATCCGTGCTGGGAGTGCGCGGTGTCGGAGACGCCGTCGAAGTCGCAGGCACGATCATCCAGGCGGCGACCGAAGACGCGAAGGCGCTCACCGCCGAACGCGACGCGAGCGAACGCGCGTCGTTGCTGCACACCATCGGCATCGCCGAAGGGCAGGCCGTGCCGCCGGCGCTGCGGACGCAGCTCTCCGCTCTCGAAGACGATCAGAAGAAGCGGGCGACTCGCAGCCTGCGCGACGGCATCGATCGGGTTCTCACCGACCTGCAGTCGATGTTCCGCGACGTCGTGATGCTGCAGTTCGGCCGCGCAGACGATCTGATCAACGGCGAGCTGCGCGCCGAGCTGGGCGCCCTCGCGTCCGCCTGGGCGGAGACCCGTACTCTTGTCGTACTTGACCACCTTGCCGAGACGCGTCAGTCGCTGGAGCGTAACATCGCCCCGCTGCTCGCCCTGGAGAGCTTGCTCGTGACCGTCGCGAGCGGGAGGAAACCGTGAACACTCGATCCATTTCCCGTGCCCACCGTTTCCGTCGCGCCGCTGCGGTGATCGCGGGCCTGGCGGCAGCATCCGTCGCCCTCTCGGGCTGTCTGTACGCGATGATCCCCGAAGACGCCGCCCCGCGTCCTTCGAAGACCAATGCGCCCGACACCGAGGGCGTTGCCGCCGACCTGCTGCCGTTCTACTCGCAGAAGCTCGAGTGGACCGACTGCGGTTCCGGCTTCGACTGCACCGAGGTGACCACGCCGCTCGACTGGGAGAACCCCGGCGACGGTGACATCACGCTGTCGGTGGTGCGCCACCAGGCGGAGGGCACGGCGATCGGCTCGCTGCTCACCAACCCGGGTGGTCCCGGTGCCAGCGGCGTCTCCCTCGTGAAGGACAGCCTCGACTTCGCGGTCGGTGCCGACCTCATCGAGAACTACGACGTGATCGGCTTCGACCCCCGCGGAGTGGGGGAGTCAACGCCGGTGACCTGCTACGACGCGACCGACATGGACGCCTACCTGTACACGATCCCGTCCGCGAAGCGCGGAAGCGCCGAGTGGGAGTCGGAGCTGCTCGACTCGCACAAGGCCTTCGCCGAGGCGTGCGACGCCAACAGCGACGGCATCCTTCCGCACATCACCACGATCAACGCGGCGCGTGACATGGACTTGATCCGCGCGGTGCTCGGCGACAAGGAACTGAACTACCTCGGCTACTCGTACGGCACGTTCCTCGGTGCGACCTACGCGAAACTGTACCCGGAGAAGGCCGGCCGCCTGGTGCTCGACGGTGCGATCGATCCTGCCGTTCCCGGGCTCGAGGTCGGCGCGACCCAGGCCCTCGGCTTCGAATCGGCGCTGCGCGCTTTCATGAAGAGCTGCCTCGATTCCGGATCCTGCCCCTTCAACGGCACGGTCGACGAGGCCATGGCCGACCTCGGAGCGCTCCTCGCGAGCGTCGATCGATCGCCCATCGAGAACGGCGACGGTCGTCTGCTGGGTGCGGACTCGCTGATGACCGCCATCATCGCCGCGCTGTACTCGGAGGACAACTGGAGCTTCCTCTGGGAGACCCTGGGGGAGGTGCTCCAGGGCGACACGCTGAACGCCTTCTACCTCGCCGACTTCTACAACTCGCGCGAGGACGACGGTACCTACACCGACAACTCGACCGAGGCGTTCCGTGCCTACAACTGCATGGACTACCCGGTCGAAGACGATCCCGCCGCCGAGGCGGCCATCGAGAAGAAGATCGCCGAGGGTGCGCCGACGATCGCGCCGTACTGGAACGGTCCCGACTCGTGCTCCGTCTGGCCCTACCCGCCCACCGGAACGCGCGGCGAGATCAGCGCCGACGGCGCCGGACCCATCCTCGTGGTCGGAACGACGAACGACCCGGCGACCCCGTACGAGTGGTCCGAGTCGCTCGCCGACCAGCTCGAGGAGGGCGTGCTCATCACCCGCGTGGGCGAGGGGCACACGGGGTACAACAAGGGCAACTCCTGCGTCGATGACGCCGTCGAGGCTTTCTTCCTCGATGACGTGGTTCCGGAGGACGGCCTGCGCTGCGAGTGATCGCGGCTCGATTCGCGACGAGCCACGAGACAGGGTAATATCGGTGATCGCGCCGCTCACGCGTCGCACGCCGCTTTAGCTCAGTCGGCAGAGCATCTCACTCGTAATGAGAAGGTCGTCAGTTCGATTCTGACAAGCGGCTCCGAAGGCCCCGTGATGTGAATAACATCACGGGGCCTTTCCCGTTTCCCACGGCGTACGCTCGAACCATGAGCAGAGCACTCCTCGTCGTCGATGTGCAGAACGACTTCACCGAGGGCGGAGCCCTCGCGGTCGCCGGGGGAGATGCGGTGGCGTCCGCGGTCTCGGCGTTCCTCGCAGCGCACGCCTCCGACTACGCCGTGATCATCGCATCGCGCGACTGGCACGACGCCGAGGGCGACAACGGCGGCCACTTCGCCGAGACGCCCGACTTCTTCGACACCTGGCCGCCGCACTGCGTGGCCGGGACCGACGGCGCCCAATACGACCCGCTGTTCGAGACGGATGCCGTGACGCATCACGTGCGGAAGGGGCAGGGCAAGCCGGCGTACTCGATGTTCGAGGGCACGACGGAGACGGGGGACACCGTCGGTGCGATCCTCACCGCCGCGGGCGTTCTGAGCGCGGATGTCGTCGGCATCGCCACCGATCACTGCGTGCGGGCGTCGGCTCTCGATGCGATCGCCCACGGCGTCCAGGTGCGGATCCTCACCGACCTCGTCGCGGGTGTGGGCGCGGAGTCGAGTGATGCCGCGCTGGCCGAACTTGCGCACGCCGGTGCCGCGCTCGAGAGCGCTGGCGCGTGAGCCGCAGCGTTCTGCTGCTGCGCGCCGTGAACGTCAGCGGGCGCAACACCGTGCCGATGGCACGGCTGCGCGAAGTGCTCGCCGCCGAGACCGACCTCGCCGACGTGTCCACGTACATCGCGAGCGGCAACGTGATCTGCGCGACGCCCTCGAAGCCGACCGCCGCCTGTGCCGCGGTGCAGCAGGCGATCGCCGCAGAGTTCGGCGTCGACACCCCGGTGATCCATCGCACCCACGCCCAGCTCGTCGAATCGGAGAAGGCGCAGCCCTTCCCCGAGGGCGAGGAGAAGTTCGTGCACGCCATGTTCCTGGCGGGCTCGCCGAAGGCCGGAGCCGTCGCAGCGCTGGAGGAACGGCGACAGCCGGACGAGCGTCTCGCACTCCTGGGCGACGATCTGTGGATCGACTACGGCCCGGGAGGCGTGCACTCCACGAAGCTCACGAAGGCGGTGCTCGATCGCGCCCTCGGCGTCGCCGGCACCGCGCGCAACCTGCGCACGACCCGCAAGCTCATCGAACTGACCGCGTGACAGGAGCGGCGGACGCCGATCGCGCGGTCAGGGTCGGTTTCCGCCTCGTTCCGACGAGAGCGCTGTCGGCGGCGAGAGCGGATGAGGCTGCAGGTCGACGCGCCGCGTCCCGCAGTCCGCGCAACGCACGTAGAGGACGATGCCCTCACTGGTCGGATGCCGCGACTCGGTGAGCCAGGCGTGCTCGTGCGAGGGAGCGGGCGGTGAGAGGCGGGGGATCGGGAGGGTGTTCAGCGAGGTCATGCCTCCAGCGTGATGTAATGTTCTTATGCATCTCAACCCTTACGGCGAATATGCTGTCCTGCTGGCGGCATCCCTCGCCAATGACTGGCCGGCAGACCGGGCAGGCATCGAGGAGCGCACGCTCGAACTCGGCATGACGCAGACGTTCCCGTCGGCGCCCGGCGACCACTCTGCGATCAGGGCGGTCATCGACGACTGGCTCGCGATCGTCGACGAGTCCGACCCCGACGCGCGCGCCGATCTGCTCAACGCGCAGCTCGCCGCTGCGGCCGCCTACCCCCGTCTCACGAACCACGACAGCGAGGGGTGGCACCTGCACTACCGCGACGACGTGCCGTCATTGCCGTACGTGCTCCGGGCGATCATCAGCCTCGGGACGTCGCTGCACCTCGTCACCCGCGGTATGAGCCGGTTGGGCCGATGCGAAGCCGCTCCGTGCACGAACGTCGTGGCCGACGTCACGCGCAACGGCCGTCAGCGCTTCTGCTCCGTGCGGTGCGCCAACCGCGCCGCCGTGCGCCGCCACCGCGCCCGGGCCGCCTGAGGGCGCCCCGTCGGTCGCGCGTCAGGCAGTCTGGCCCGCGTGCTTCCCTTCGCCGATCTCCTCGACGAGCTTCGCGTTGAATGCGGGCAGATCGTCCGGGGTTCGGCTCGAGACGAGGCCCTCGTCGACGACGACCTCCTCGTCGACCCAGGTCGCCCCCGCGTTGCGAAGGTCGGTCGTGAGGCTCGGGTAGCTGGTCAGGGTGCGCCCATCGACGACGCCGGCTTCGATCAGAATCCAGGCGCCATGGCAGATGACGCCCACGGGCTTGTGCTGCTCGAAGAACGCGCGTGCCAGGGCGATGGACGGCTTGTCCAGGCGCAGGTGGTCGGCGTTCACGACCCCTCCGGGCAGCACCAGCGCGTCGAACTGCTCCGCCTGAGCATCCGCTGCCACGAGATCCACGGACTGCTCATGTCCGTTCTTGCCTGTGATCCGGCCGGTCTCCGGGGCGATCAGTGTCGCGCTCGCGCCCTCTCCGGTCACCGCGTCCCACGGGCTCGTGAGCTCGCTGTCTTCGAATCCGTCTGTTGCCAGGAATGCCACTCGGCTGCCGGTGAGAGTCATCGTTCATCCTTCCGTGGGGGAGTCTCATCCCGTTCTCGGGAATGACTCGACCCTCTCGCGAAGCGCGGAATGGGTGAAGGGGGTGGCCGCCGAGCGGCGGCGATGATACGGAGGGAATCGATCGACTGCGGTGGGCCCCGTGGGGCTCGAACCCACGACCCGCGGATTAAAAGTCCGATGCTCTGCCAACTGAGCTAGAGGCCCCTGCGATCAAGTCTAGTGCGCACAGAAGGGCCCGCCGGTGACGTATCACCGGCGGGCCCTTGTCCTTCTCACGTTCCTCCCCCGAGACGGGAGAAGGTCGCTCGCCGGGATGTCTCACCCGGCAGGCTGTGCCCGAATTACATCGGGGGCATCAGAACCGTGTCGATCAGGTACACGGTCGCGTTGGCGGTCTGGACGCCACCGCAGATGACGGCCGCTTCGCCGTTGACCATCAGGTCGTCGCCGCTGCCGGTGACCTCGAGGTCAGCACCGTTCACCGTCGGGTGGGTGCCGTCGATGTCAGCCGGAGCGATCTGGCCGGGGACGACGTGGTACGTCAGGATCGCGCTGAGCGTGTCGGCGTCGGTCTTGAGAGCCTCGATCGTGGCCGGGTCGATCTTCGCGAATGCGTCATCCACCGGTGCGAAGACCGTGAACTCGTCACCGTTGAGCGTGTCGACGAGGTCGACGTCAGGGTTGAGCTGGCCGCTCACTGCAGCGACGAGCGTCTTGAGCAGCGGGTTGTTGGAAGCGGCCACTGCGACCGGGTCCTTCGACATGCCCTCGACGGAACCTGCGCCATCCGGCACGGCTTCGGCGTACGCGGCGCAGCCGGAGCCGACCAGGTTCGCGGCCGGGTCCATGGGCTCGGTCGACGGCTCCGTCGACTCCGAGCTCTCGGGCTTCGTCGACTCTTCCGCGGGGGTGCTGCCCATCGAACAGGCAGAGAGCAGGAATGCGCTCGCCAGCGTGAGAGTGATTGCCGCGGTGATCTTCTTCTTGGTGCTGAACATCTCGAGCTCCTTCAGAAACTGAGCCACGGCCTCTCCGTGGCGTCGACAGCTGTTCGGAGCCCCCTGGCGATCGGATGGGAGAAATCTCAGATTGATCGAAATCCGCACCGATCCGAGGGAAATCCGCCCCGATCCATTCGTCACGTTCGGGTGACGTCTGCACGGAAAGAGGAGGGAAGTGCGGCATGCTGGAGGGGATGGTCATTGACGGGATGGACGTACCGGAGGACGGGACGGCGAGCGATGCGGTCGCTGCACTCCTCGTGCGTATCGCCGACGGTGACCAGCGCGCCTTCGCGGAGCTGTATGACGTGCTCTCCTCGCGCGTGTTCGGTCTGATCCTCCGCGTCCTGGTGAACCGTTCGCAGAGCGAGGAAGTGCTGCAAGAGGTCTTTCTCGAGATCTGGCAATCCGCCTCGCGCTTCGCTCCGAACAGAGGTCAAGGACGATCGTGGGTGATGACAATCGCACATCGTCGGGCCGTGGACCGGGTGCGTGCATCTCAGTCCAGTGCGGACCGTGATGTACGGGCGGGCCTGAGAGACATCGGTGTGGCGCACGACAGTGTCGCTGAGCAGGTGGAGCTCGGGATCGACGGTGAGAAAGTCGTCGAAGCACTCACAGAACTGCCGGAGGTGCAGCGCGAAGCACTCGTGCTGGCGTACTACGGCGGTTACAGTCAAAACGAAATATCGGTGCTCGTGGGAGCGCCGTTGGGGACGATCAAGACGCGGATGCGGGACGGGCTGAGCCGTCTGCGCGCAGCCATGGGGGTGACAGCATGAACGAGAAGGACTTCGCAGAACTCGCGGCTGGCGCTGCCCTGAACGCGCTGTCGCCCGACGACCAGCTGCGCTTCCGGGATGCGCTCGACGCACACCCGGAGTGGCGTGCGATCGCCGAAGCGGATGCCGAGACGGCCGACTTCCTGGCTGACGCCGCAGCGCACGTGACCCCGCCCGCCAGCATCCGCACGTCCCTGCTCGCGCAGATCGCGGTCACGCCGCAGGGCGTCGAGACGGGCGGCGCTGACGACGGCGATTCCGCCGTCGACCAGATTCCCGTCGACCAGCTTCCCGCAGACCAGCTTCCCGCAGACCACGCCGAGAGCGGCGCTCGTCCGGCACCCGTCCGCCGACGCTGGACGCGGACGATCTTCGCCCTCGCTGCCTGCCTGGCCGTGCTGGTCGGTGTCGGGATCGGCGCCGCGGCCCTCAACGGGCAGCTGAACCGTCCGGCATCCGTCGTCGCACTCGAGCAGATCCAGGCCGCCTCCGATGCGGAGCAGGCCACGGTCGACCTCCCCGATGGAGGGACTGCGACGGCGCACTGGTCGGCGTCCGCCGGCGCAGCCGTGCTCGTCACCGACGGCATCCCGGCTCCCGCCGACGGCAAGGACTACGAGCTCTGGTACGTCCGCGGCGAGAACGCGATCCCGGCCGGAGTCTTCGACGTCGAAGACGGCCGTGCGACGGCCGCACTCGACGGAGACATGCACGCCGGCGATGTCATCGCGGTGACCGTGGAGCAGGCCGGAGGCTCACCCACCGGTACGCCGACGACCGATCCGGTCATCGTCATCCCCACGGCCTGAGCGGTCCCGATCGCGGGTAGCCTGGTTCGATGCCCGAACAGCATCACCGCCCCGTTCGTCGACCGACCAGCTCGTTCGACAATCTCGTCGGCGCGCACGATCCGGCGGAAGAGACGCGGGTCGCCCACGCGACGGCATCCGCTCTGCTCACGCGCGTTCGGGCGGACGAGAGCGGCGCGAGCGCCGAGCGTCTGGTCGCCTTCACCGCCGAGCACGGCATCGACGCGATCGCGGAGCTGTGGTCGAAGGCGCCGTCCCGCACCCTGCCCGGAGCACTCTGGCGCCTGTACATCCTGCAACTGGCGATCCATGGGGATCCGCGCACGGCAGCGCTGCTGTACGAGCGGGGCCGGGTGGAGCTTCCCTCGGCGGACGTCGTCATCGCCGGCGCCCCCGTGCCCGCCGACCCGGACGAGCTCGTCGCCCTCATCGACACGATCCTGCGCGGGGCGTTCCGCGGCGACTTCGCGGTGGCGCTCGATCGAGCCGCAGCCTTCTGCCGGGTGCAGGCGTCCGGTGCCACGCATACGGCCGACGACTACGAGCCCACCGAGCCCGCTCGTGCCAGCGAGCTCACGACGCGCGCGCTGCGGTTGAGCAGCTACGCACAGGATCTGTCGGCCGCGGCAGTGCTGTGGCGGACGGGGATGCTGGCCTGACGGGCGAGGGCTGAGGGGCACTGCCCCCGGGCAGAGAAAGACCGGGCCGCAAAAACGCCTCACGGCGGAAGGCCGCTCAAAGCGGCAAAAAATGGAGCCCGGGGTTATGCGGCCCGGCCGTTCAATTGTAACGCGATACGCCCGTCGGTATTCCCGGCCTCTAGGCTCGGAGCATGACCCGGCGCTTCGCACTGATGATCGATCCTGTCACCGTCGACGAGGACCGCTCCGACTACAGCGGCACTTTCGTCCAGGTGGACGCCGCAGCGCCCGCCTTGAGCGTGGGGGAGCTGAGCACGCAGCGCGGTGACGGCGTCTTCGAGTCCATCGGCGTGATCGACGGGCACGCGCAGGAGGTCGTGCCGCACCTCGAACGGCTGGCGCACTCGGCGCGGCTGTGCGACCTTCCCGCGCCGAACCTCGCCCAGTGGCGGCAGGCGATCGAGCAGGCTGCTCTGCAGTGCGGCGACGGCGAGGCAGTCATCAAGCTCATCCTCAGTCGCGGAGTCGAGCACGGGCCGACCCCGACGGCGTGGGTGACCGCCGCCCCGGCATCCGACTTCCGCACCGTGCGCACCGAAGGGGTGCGCGTCGTGACCCTCGATCGCGGGTACGACCTGGGTGTGGCGGAACGGGCGCCGTGGCTGCTGCTCGGCGCGAAGACGCTGTCCTACGCGGTGAACATGGCCGCCCTCCGGGAGGCGCACCGACGTGGAGCGGACGACGCGATCTTCCTGTCCAGCGACGGGTTCGTCCTCGAGGCGCCGACGGCGTCCCTCGTCCTCCGGTTCGGCGACCGCTTCGTGACGCCGGCGCCCAACGGCGGCATCCTGCATGGCACCACCCAGCTCAGCGTCTACGAGTACCTGTCGGGGCGAGGCTTCGACGCCGGGTACGACCGCATCCCGGCCGGCGATCTGCCGCGAGCGGATGCCGCCTGGCTGGTCTCGAGCGTGCGCCTGGCCGCCCCGATCACCGCCGTCGACGGCGTCGAGCTCCCGGTGGATCGCCCCCTCACCGCCGAGCTGAACGAGTACCTGCTGTCGCCGCGCGACTGAGCCCGCTGCGTCTCTCCCTCTCCGCCTCTCCCTCTCTCTCTGAGCACGGCTTCGGACGGGCGGCGCGACACGCCGGGGTTCCGTGGCTGGACGCGGCGTGTCGCCGCGCGGATCCGAAGTCATGCACGGCGGATCGTCGCGACGACCGCCCGTTCGACCAGGTCCCAGTCGTGCACGACCATCGCGTAGTCGAAACGCAGAGTGGCGTGTCCCCAGAGCGCGGCGTTGGCATCCCGCACCAGATCCTTGTGTCGGCGTGACGGTCCCTCGTGATTCTCCCGTCCGTCGGTCTCGACGATGAGCCAGCCATCGATGAGGAGATCGACCTGCCCGGTCCCGATGATCTGCGCCTGCGTGCGAACTGTCCACCCATAGGCCCGCAGCCGAAGACGCACGAGAGATTCGAGCCCGCTGTCGGAATCACCACGCGAGAAGACCACGAGGTCTCTCCCCTTCGCGCTCAGGACCTTGCGCAGCCACCGGAGGCCTCCGGCATCGATGGCGCCTTTCCGCCGAGCAGACTCCAGCGCGACGAAGAAGTGTTCGCCGCCCCGGCAGCGGAAGATCTGGAGGAGTATCCGGGGGACGGCCGGGAGCGCGAACGGAGACGGGGCGTCTCCTTCATCCCAGTGCACGACGCAGGTGCAGGCGCGGCCGTCGTGCGAGTACTGATGTCGATCTGCGTGCATCCAGACGTGCATCTCCGGATCGCCGAGCACCCAGAGACCGAGGTGCCGCGCCGCTGACTCGCAGCCGAGAGCACCGCCGTGGGCGGCGGCTGCGAGAACCGGTGCGCAGGCTTGCGCCCCGGCGTAGACGCCTCGACGAACGCGCGCGAGAGAGCCGAGGCGCATTCGATGCTCGATCTCGCGACGAGTCATCGTCTCGCGCAGCGCGCGATAAGTCCACACCTGGTCGCCGTCTGTTCCGCACATCGATCGAGGATGCCGTGGCCCCGGCATCCGCTCTCGCCCTCAGGCCGCGATCCGGGTACATCTGGTGCTTTCCGTGACCCGTGCAGGGACAGTCACGCCGGGCACAGCTTCGGAGTCACGGTCGAACACGCCGCAGAACCGACCGCTCCATCGGGGTGTCGTGCGTCGACTCCGAAGCCGTGCACGGGGCTGAGGGGAGGGGCAGGGGACAGGGGACAGGGGACAGGGGACAGGGGACAGGGGGGCAGAGGGGGGAACAAGAAGGGCTCGGATGCCGAAGCACCGAGCCCTTCTCTGGAGCGGGGACCTATCCGAAGCGGCCCGAGACGTAGTCCTCGGTGGCCTGGATCGACGGGGTGGTGAAGATCGTCGTCGTGTCGTCGTACTCGATGAGCTTGCCGGGCTTGCCGGTGCCGGCGATGTTGAAGAACGCCGTCCGATCGGAGACGCGGCTCGCCTGCTGCATGTTGTGCGTCACGATGACGACCGTGTACTGCTGCTTGATCTCGGCGATCAGCTCTTCGATCGCGAAGGTGGAGATCGGGTCGAGGGCCGAGCAGGGCTCGTCCATCAGGATCACGTCGGGGGCGACGGCGATCGCCCGCGCGATGCACAGACGCTGCTGCTGACCGCCGGAGAGACCCGAGCCGGGCTTGTCGAGACGGTCCTTCACCTCGTTCCAGAGGTTCGCGCCCTTCAGCGACTGCTCGACCAGGGCGTCCTGGTCGCTCTTGGCCATGCGCGTGTTGTTGAGCTTGACGCCCGCGAGCACGTTCTCCTTGATCGACATGGTCGGGAACGGGTTGGGCCGCTGGAAGACCATCCCGACGCGACGGCGCACGAGCACGGGGTCGACGTTGGCGTCGTAGAGGTTGCGTCCGTCGATCAGCACCTCGCCCTCGACGCGGGCGCCGGGGATGACCTCGTGCATGCGGTTGAGCGTGCGGAGGAAGGTCGACTTGCCGCAGCCGGACGGGCCGATGAACGCCGTCACGGTGTTGGGCTTGATGTCGATGCTCACACCTTCCACGGCGAGGAAGTCGCCGTAGTAGACGTTGAGGTCGTTGACTTCGATGCTCTTGGACACCTGGGATCCTTCTGCTTGATCGGGAAAGGGAGCCGGCTCAGCGGCCGTTGGTCTTGGGGGCGAACACCTTGGCGATGACGCGCGCCAGCAGGTTCAGGAGCATCACGATGACGATCAGCGTGAGTGCCGAGGCCCAGGCACGTTCGATGAACGCGTCGGACGGGATGCCGGGGTACTTGGCCTGCATGTAAGAGAACACCGGCAGGGTCGCCATCTGCCCGCTGAACATGTTGAGGTTCAGGCTCGGGACGATGCCGACGGTGAGGAGCAGCGGGGCGGTCTCGCCGATGACGCGGGAGATGGCCAGCATGATGCTCGTCGTGATTCCGGCGATCGCGGTGGGAATGACGACCTTGAGGATCGTCAGCCACTTCGGGACGCCGAGTGCGTATGCCGCCTCGCGCAGCTCGTTCGGGACGATGCGCAGCAGCTCTTCCGAACCTCGGACGACGACAGGGATCATCAGCACCGACAGCGCGAGTGAGCCCATGATGCCCATTCGTGTTCCCGGCCCCATGATGAGCGCGAACACCGAGTAGATGAACAGACCCGCGACGATGGACGGGATGCCGGTCATCACGTCGACGAGGAAGGTGATGCCGCGGGCGAGACGGCGGCCCTCACCGTACTCGACGAGGTAGATCGAGGTCATCAGGCCGATCGGCACGGAGATGATCGTCGCGCCGAGGGTGATGAGAACGGTGCCCCAGATGGCGTGGATCGCGCCACCGCCCTCGCCGACGACGTTGCGCATCGAGAAGCTGAAGAACTCTCCGTCGAAGCGGGTGAGTCCGTTGACGACCACCGTGTAGAGCAGCGAGATGAGCGGGAGCAGGGCGACCACGAACGCCGAGGACACGAGCGCGGTCATCAACCGGTCCGTGGCATGGCGACGGCTCTCGACGACGGACGACAACGCGAAGATGGCGATCATGTAGAGCAGCAGGCCCACGATCAGCGTGAGCGCGATGTTGAAGTCGGCCGGGTCGCCGCCGCTGTTGGCGAGGGCGAAGACCACGGCCGAGACCGCGAAGCATCCGAGAAGCAGCGCCCAGGGCGCCCACTTCGGCAGGTGGCCGGCGGTGGTCGACATGGTGGTCGGCGCCGGGGCGATGGGGGTGGCAGTGGCGGTCATGTCAGTTGGCTCCCGAGAACTCGGCGCGGCGGGAGACGATCCAGCGAGCGAGGAAGTTGACCGCGAAGGTCACGATGAACAGGATCAGACCGGCAGCGATGAGGGTGTTGACGCCCTCGTCGTGTGCCTCGGGGAACCGCAGGGCGATGATGGCGGGGATCGTCGTCGGGTTCTCGGGGTTGATGAGGTTGAAGGTGACGATGCCGAGCGGCGACAGCACGAGTGTGACCGCCATGGTCTCGCCGAGTGCACGGCCGAGGCCGAGCATGGCGCCCGACACCATGCCGCTGCGAGCGAAGGGCAGTACCGCCATGCGGACCATCTCCCAGCGGGTGGCGCCCAGGGCGAGCGCGGCTTCCTCGTGCAGACGCGGAGTCTGCAGGAAGACCTCTCGGCAGATCGCGGTCATGATCGGGAGGATCATCACCGCGAGGACGAGTGATGCCGTGAGGATCGTCTTGCCGGTTCCTGAGGGGGTGCCGGAGAAGAGCGGGATGAAACCGAGGTTCTCGTTCAGCCACTTGTAGAACGGCACGAGCATGGGGGCGAAGGTGAGCGCTCCCCAGAGGCCGAAGACGACGGACGGGACCGCGGCGAGGAGGTCGATCACGTAGCCGAGCACCCCGGCGAGGCGCCGCGGGGCGTAGTGCGAGATGAACAGCGCGATGCCGATCGCGATCGGTGCGGCGATGACGAGGGCGATGGCGCTCGACCACAGCGTTCCGAAGACGAAGGGCCACACCCAGGAGACGAACGACTCGCCCTCGAGGATGTGGTTGCCGGACGTGTCGGGGGCGAGCGCGGGGACGGCCTGGATGATCAGGAAGATCGCGACGGCCGCCAGCGTGACGAGGATGATGATGCCGGCGCCGAGGGCGGTTCCGGAGAAGATGCGGTCGCCGCGCCGGCGCAGGGTGGGGCGTGCTTCGGACGGACGGACGTCGCTTTCAGGATCCGTCGTGGTGGTTGTCATCGGAGCGGCTCCACTGGTTCGGCGGGACGTTCGGGCTTTTCATACGGGTGCCCCCGCATGTGCTGGTCTGCTGTCGATCAGCACACGCGGGGGCGTCGGGGTCCTCAGCGCGGGGCTGAGGACCGGATCACTTGGTGACGATCGCGTCGATCGCGGCGCTGACCTGGTCGCGCAGCTCGCTCGAGATGGGTGCGCTGCCGGCGGCGTCGGCAGCGACCTTCTGGCCGTCCTCCGATGCGACGTACTCGAAGTAGGCCTTCACGAGCGTGGCGGTCTCGGCATCGTCGTACTCGACGCAGCCGATGAGGTACGAGACCAGCGCGATCGGGTAGGAGCCTGCGGGAGCGGCGGCCGGGTCGACCGCGTAGGCGAGGTCGTGGTCCGAGCGGCCCTCTTCGAGCGGCGAGGCGGCGACGAGCGCGGCGGCGGCGTCAGCCGAGTACGGCACGTAGTCGCCCTTGACCTCGACGGCGACCTGGCCCAGGTCCGACGCCTGCGAGGCGTCTGCGAAGCCGATGTAGCCGACGCCGTTGGTGATGGCGTTCACGACGCCGGAGGTGCCGTCGCCGGCCTCACCGGTCTGCAGCGGCCACTCGTCGCTGGCCTCGTGGGTCCAGACGTCGGGTGCGACGGCGCTGAGGTACTTGGTGAAGGTCTCCTGCGTGCCGGAGGGGTCTGCGCGGTGCACGGGGACGATCGCCTGGTCGGGCAGGTCGACGCCCTCGTTCTGCGAGGCGATGGCCTCGTCGTTCCAGTTGGTGATCGTGCCGGCGAAGATGCCCGCGATGGTCTTGCCGTCGAGGTTCAGCTCGTCGATGCCGTCGAGGTTGAACGCGACCGCGACCGGGGAGATGTAGACCGGGATCTCGACGATCTCGTCGGATGCGCAGGAGCCGAAGCCGCCGGCGGCGAGCTCGTCGGCGTTGAACGCGCGGTCCGAGCCGATGAAGTTGGAGGAACCGGCGATGAAGTTCTCGCGGCCGGTGCCCGAGCCCGTCGCGGTGTAGTTGACGGTCGTGTCGGGGTTCGCGGTCTGGAACGCGGCGACCCATGCCTGCTGTGCGGCTTCCTGCGACGACGCGCCGGTGGCCTCGATGGTTCCGGAGAGGGTGGACTCGGAGGGGGCGTCGGTGTTGCCGCCCGTGCCGCCTTCGTTCGCGGCACAGCCGGCGAGTGCGAGAGCGGCCACGGCGCCGATGGCGCCGATTCGTGCGATTCGGGAGATCTTCACTGTGGATCCTTCGATCTTGGATGGGTGGGGCCCGGTGCAGGGCACACAGTGACGCTATGTGCGGCGGTTAACGAGACTCTCCCGCACAGGTGAACGGCAGGTGAACGACGGACGTCTCTCTGGGGCGGCTCCCAGCGCCCGTGCGGGCACGCGGCGGCGTCCCGCCCGAGGGCGATGTGCGTCGACGGACGGTCAGACCTTCGGGATGTGAGTTTCGATCGCGATGATGCCGGAGCCCGGATTCGTCGAGGAGAGATGCACCACCGAGAACGCGCCGGGGTCGAGGTCGGCAGCGCTGCTGAGATAGGAACCCTGGATCGTGCCGGTCGCGAGGGCGATCTCGGACAGCAGACCGGGGAGCACGGGGCCGTGGCTGCAGAGGATGGCCGGCTTGCCGGCGCGCACGCGGCGCCCGACCACGTGACGGAGGTCGTCGGTTCCGTCTTCCCAGGCGTCCTGACTGATCTTCTCCGTCGTGACGAACTTGCGGTCGAGCTCGCGTGCGAGAGGCGTCACCGTCTCGACGCAGCGCACCGCATCGCTGGTCACGATCTTGCGTACGCCGAACGCGCGCAGCGGACCCACGATGGACTTCGCCTGTCGACTGCCGCGTTCGGTCAGCGGCCGCGCGGCATCCGTCCCGTCCCATTCCGAACGAGGCATGGCTTTCGCATGGCGCAGCACGATCACGGGGAAGGTGCGCAGTGCGCCGTCGTCGACGAGGTGGCTGAAGAAGTCGAGGATCTCGAGATCGACGGGGTAGCTGAGCTTCGCGCTCGCCTTCTTCACGCTCACCCATTCGAGCGCCGCGATCTCGCGATTGGGTACGAAGGTCGACTCCCGGATGGCGTCATCCGTGGCTTCGGCTGCCCAGTAGTGCACGACCTTCTGCTTCTGCGACGCGAGGTGGTAGCGGCTCACGCCCACCGGGACGCCCAGGGAGACGCGGATGCCGGTCTCCTCGTGCACTTCCCGCACCGCGGTCTCGGCGAGCATCTCACCCGGATCGACCTTGCCCTTGGGTAGGGTGACGTCGCGGTACTTCGTGCGATGGATCAGCAGGATGCGGAGCTTGCCGTCCACGACGCGCCACACGACCGCCCCGGCGGCGTAGACCGCCTTGTCCGTCCACTTCGAGGACGGCGACTGCGTCTTGCCGTGGGCGTTCTGCGTCTGCCGGACCGTCATCGGACCGCCCGCGCGCGCCGACGCCGCTGGATCAACCCCATGGTCTTGTCCTGCAGATCGATGAGCGGCTTGCCGTCGGCATCCTCCGCGTGCCGCTGCCACACTCCACCGGCGCCGAGGTGCCACGACGTGGTGCCGGGATCCATCGCCAGGTCGAAGAACGACTGCAGCTCCTTGAGGTGATCCGGGTCGGTGACGCGCACCAGCGCCTCGACCCGGCGGTCGAGGTTGCGGTGCATCATGTCGGCGCTGCCGATGTACACCTGGGGGTCGCCGTCGTTCTCGAAGGCGAAGATGCGCGAGTGCTCCAGATACCGGCCCAGGATGCTGCGCACCGTGATGTTGTCGCTGATCCCGTCGAGGTCGGTGCGCAGGCTGCAGATGCCACGCACCCACACCTCGACCGTCACCCCGGCCGCGCTGGCACGGTAGAGCGCGTCGATGATCTCCTCGTCGACCATGGAGTTGACCTTGATGCGGATGTGCGCGGGTTTGCCGGCTTCGGCATTCTTGCGCTCGGCATCGATCTGGCGCACCAGGCCCTTGCGCAGGTGCAGGGGCGCGACGAGCAGGCGCTTGAACTTCTTCTCGATGGCGTAGCCGCTGAGTTCGTTGAAGAGACGAGTGAGGTCCTTGCCCACCTGCGGGTCGGTGGTGAACAACCCGAAGTCCTCGTAGATGCGGCTGGTCTTCGGGTTGTAGTTGCCAGTGCCGATGTGCGAGTAGTGGCGCAGCACCCCGTCCTCCTCGCGGATGACGAGTGCCAGCTTGCAGTGCGTCTTCAGTCCGACGAGGCCGTAGACGACGTGCACGCCCGCCTTCTCGAGCTTGCGCGCCCAGACGATGTTGTTCGCCTCGTCGAAGCGCGCCTTGACCTCGACCAGCGCGAGCACCTGCTTGCCTGCCTCGGCGGCATTGATGAGGGCTTCGACGATCGGGCTGTCGCCCGACGTGCGGTAGAGGGTCTGCTTGATGGCGAGCACGTGCGGGTCGCGGGCGGCCTGCTCGAGGAACGCGACGACACTGGTGGTGAACGATTCGTACGGGTGATGCACGAGCACGTCCGACTTGCGGATCGCCTTGAAGATGTCGGCGCGCGTGTTGCTGCCGGTGGGCTGGAACGCGACCGCCGTCGTCGGCAGATGCGGCGGATACCTCAGGTCGGGGCGGTCGATGCGGGAGAGGTCGAACAGTCCGCGGAGGTCGAGCGGGCCGGGGAGCCGGTAGATCTCCTGATCGGTGATCTCGAGCTCGCGGACGAGGAGCTCCATGGTGACCTCGTCCATGTCGTCCGTGATCTCGAGACGGATGGGCGGACCGAAGCGGCGGCGCAGCAGCTCGGCCTCGAGCGCCTGGATCAGGTTCTCGCTCTCGTCCTCCTCGATCTCCACGTCTTCGTTACGGGTGAGGCGGAAGGCGTGGTGGTCGAGCACCTCCATGCCGGGGAACAGGTCTCCGAGGTGGTTCGCGATGAGCTCCTCGAGGGTGAGGAAGCGCTTGATCTCACCGGCGCCCGGTACCTCGACGAACCGGGGGAGCATGGGCGGCACCTTGAGACGCGCGAACTCCTGGCGGCCGGTGCGGGCGTTGCGGATGCGGATCGCGAGGTTCAGCGAGAGGCCGGAGATGTACGGGAACGGGTGCGCAGGGTCGACGGCGAGCGGCATGAGCACGGGGAACACCTGGGCGCCGAAGTACTCGGAGAGCTTCGCGCGCTCCGCATCGGTGAGCGCGGACCATTCGGTGATCTCGATACCGGACTCCGCGAGCGCCGGGCGCACGAGCGATGTCCACGCCTCGGCGTGGCGCAGTTGCAGCGCGTGCGCCTCGCGGGCGATGTCGGCGAGCGCGTCGGCGGGGGAGCGGCCGATGTTGGTGGGGACGGCGAGGCCCGTGACGATGCGGCGCTTCAGGCCGGCGACGCGCACCATGAAGAACTCGTCGAGGTTGCTGGCGAAGATCGCCAGGAAGTTGGCCCGCTCGAGTTCGGGCAGGGACGGATCCTCCGCGAGTTCCAGCACCCGCTGGTTGAAGGCCAGCCAGCTCAGCTCCCTGTCCAGGTACCGGTGGTCGGGCAGGAGGGCATCCGGGGCCTCGACGGCGTCGAAGTCGTCGTCTTCGGCGTCGCCGAGGCCTGCGTCGGCGAGTGCGGGATCGATCATGGGGTACATCTAAGCACCGGCAGGTGACGCACGCGTGAACGGAGCACTTCCGTCACCTCGCTCCGGCCAGCGTCTCGTCCTCGTACACGTTGAAGCGGTAGCCGACGTTGCGCACGGTGCCGATGATCTGCTCCTGGTCGCCGAGCTTCGCGCGCAGACGCCGCACGTGCACGTCGACCGTGCGGGTGCCGCCGAAGTAGTCGTAGCCCCACACCTCGCTCAGCAGCTGCTCGCGGGTGAACACGCGCGACGGGTGGGTCGCGAGGAAGTGCAGGAGCTGGAACTCCTTGTAGGTGAGGTCCAGCGGTTTGCCGTGCAGCTTCGCCGAGTACGACTGCTCGTCGATCGAGACGCCGGAGGCCTGCACGCGGGAGGGCTCGGCGACCTCGTCGCGGCGCGCCAGGCCGAGGCGCACACGGGCGTCGATCTCGGCGGGGCCTGCGTTCGCGAGGAGGACGTCGTCGATGCCCCAGTCCCCGGAGAGTGCGCTCATCCCGCCCTCCGTGACGACGAGCAGCAGCGGGGCATCCTGCCCTGTCGCGCGCAGCAGACGGCACAGCGACTTCGCGCTGACCAGGTCATGGCGCCCGTCGACGATCACCACGTCGTAGTCCGGCGCATTGACGAGCTGAGCCGGTTCGGCGGGGATCTGCCGCACACGGTGGCTGAGCAGCTCCAGGGCGGGCAGCACCTGCTCCGTGAGGGGAGCGTTGGTCAGAACCAGCACCACAGCCACGCGCACTCCTCACCGGCGCGGGGGTCGACGCCGTGCCGCCATGATACCGGCAGGCGATGCGCAACAATGGAGTCATGTCGGAACCAGCCCTCGCACCACGTAATGCCCTCGGCGGCGTGGTCGCCGTCTGGGCGACGGCCTTCGTCGCGACGGTCGCCCTCGGGATCTTCGTTTCCGAGGAGTGGCGCGTCCCCTGGCTGGTCGTCGCCTTCGGCGGAATCGTCCTGCTCTCCTTCGCCGTGCAGCTCCGGTACGGGCGCACCCAGGGTTTCATCTTCCGCGTGGCAGGCAGCGTCACCGGCGCCCTGCTGCTGATGGGCATCATCTCGGTCGGCTTCGGTCTGGCCGCAATGATCCCCACCTGAGCCCGGCCTGGTCCCCGCCGGACGTCTGCCGGGCGCGGTAAGGTGGAGGGCATGGACATCATGGCGCTCGAAATCTTCTTCATCGGCCTTCTCGGCCTTGCGAGCCTCGCTATCGTCTTCGTCTCGGCCGTGGTGCTCGTCAACCTCTTCCGCGGCCAGCGCTGACGCTCGTGATCGAACTTCCCACCGACCTTCCGGCCGACATCGTCCCGTTCGCCTGGCTGATCGGCGTCTGGGAGGGGACCGGCGTCATCGACTACCCCGTCGGCGAAGAGCGCCTCCAGGGTGAGTTCACGCATCGTGTCTCCTTCAGTCATGACGGCGGACCCTTCCTCAACTACTCGGGGACGGCCACCTTCACCGGCGAAGACCAGTCCGCCTCGATCCCCCTGATCGCCGAGTCCGGCTTCTGGCGCCTCTCGCGTCCGGCTGACACGACGGATGCCGGACCGGCGCTGCTGCCGCCGCTGGCCGCCTCCGACGCACGGACGGTCGACGACGTGGAGAGCCTGCGCGGCGAGAACGGCGCCTTCCCGATCGAGGTCTCGCTCGCCCATTCGGACGGGATCCTGGAGTTCTACCTGGGCGAGATCAACGGTCCGCGCGTCGACATCGCCTCCGACGCGATCGTCCGCGCAGCCGGCACCAAGGACTACAGTGCCGCGTCACGCATGTACGGCCTCGTCGACGGGCATCTGCTCTGGGCCTGGGACATCGCAGCGCTCGGCACTCCGCTGCGCGCGCACGCCTCGGCTCGACTGGCTCAGGTCTGAGATGGCGCTGTTCGAGGGCATCGAGGGCGCGGTCGCGGGAGAGGCCGGCATCGCGCACTTCGGCGATCCGGTGCGTGAGCAGCGGCGCCTCGCCGCGGGCGACGCGCTCGCCGCGCTCGCGGACCGCACGGTGATCGAGGTCGCAGGGCCCGAGCGGCTCGGCTGGCTCGATTCGATCACTTCTCAGTCGGTGGGCCGGTTAGCAGCAGGCGACAGCACCGAATTGCTGGTGCTCGACCCGCAGGGCCGCGTCGAGCACGCGGCCGGCGTCGTCGACGACGGGAATTCGACCTGGCTGATCGCGGATGCGGCGGATGCCGAAGCGCTGGCGACCTGGCTGACCCGCATGAAGTTCCGCACGCAGGCGACCGTCGAGCTCCGCCCCGACCTGGTCCTGTTCGGCTTCGTGGATGGCGGCTCCGCCGCCCGATCGCTGCATGCCGCGGCGTCGGCCGACGGTCGTGCCCCTCTCGTGTGGGAAGACCCTTGGCAGCATGTCGCGGTCGGCGGGCACCAGTACTCCGAGGTCGTCGATCATCCCGGCGCCTCGCTCGCCTGGCGCGTCGGCATCCTGTCCGCCGATGAGGCTGACGCCCTGTCGGCTGTCGTCGATCGAGACGCCGTGGCCGGACTGCTCGCCGCCGAGGCACTGCGCATCGCCGCCTGGCGGCCGCGGTGGGCCTCAGAAGTCGATGACCGGTCGCTTCCGCATGAGTCCGACTGGATTCGCACCGCGGTGCACCTGAGCAAGGGCTGCTACCGGGGTCAGGAGACGGTCGCCAAGGTGCACAACCTCGGTCACCCCCCGCGTCGGCTCGCCGCGCTCCAGCTCGACGGCAGCGATGCCGTGCTGCCGGAACCGGGCTCGCCGGTCTTCGCCGGCGATGACGAGATCGGCCACCTCACCTCGGTCGCCCGTCACCATGAGGATGGGCCCATCGCCCTCGCGATCCTCTCCCGCCGCGCCCCGGTCGGCGACCTCATCGTGCGCGCCGACGGCATCGACATCGCGGCCTCGCAGCAGGTCATCGTGCCCGCCGACGCCGGTGCGGTGGCCGACATCCCTCGCCTCACGCGCCTTTCCCGGCGTCCCTCCGCACCGGATCCCCGCGACGCTCGCTGACCGTCTCGTCAATGCCCGAGCGGCGCCACGGCGTCCCAGGGCACGGTTAACTCTCCGAGGCGCCAGCGAGTCCGACCGCCGAGCACCGGCCATCCCTGATCCCGCAGGGCGGTGACAGCGGCCAGGAATCGCTGCGTCGCACCGAACGTCGAGAGGGCGGCGGCCCGATCCCACTCCCGGTCGAGGTCGAGCAGCAGGGCATGGACCCGCTCCCCGGGGACGTTGCGGTGGATGAGGGCCTTCGGCAGCCGCTCGGCGACGATGCTCGGGCGTTCGAGCCCGGCCAGGCGCAAGGAGATCGTGAAGCGCACGGGCGCGGCATCCGGGGTCACGTCGATCCAGCTGGACACGCGACCGATCTCGTCGCAGGTGCCCTCCACGAGCAGGCCATCCGGTGCCAGTCGCGCGGCCATGGTGCGCCACGCGGCGGCGACGTCGGCCTCCTCGTACTGCCGCAGCACGTTCATCGCCCGGATGATGGCGGGCCGACGCCCGTGGGGGAGCGGGACCTCGAAGCCCCCTCGGGCGAATGAGACCCTCAGATCGGGGGGAAAGCCGGTGCGACCCGCGCGCAGTTCCGCGAGCTGGAGGTCGGCCGTGGCCACGCGGGCGGGGTCGATCTCGAGGCCTCTGACCTCGGCATCCTTTCGGGCGTCGCGCAGCCGCGCGGCGAGCTCGAAAGCCGTGACGCCGCTCGCTCCGTAGCCGAGGTCGATGACCAGCGGATCCGCGGCGCGACGGAAGGCGGCGCTCGCCGCGATCCAGCGGTCGTTGCGGCGCAGCCGGTTGGTCCCGGTCGTGCCGCGCGTCGGTCGGCCGACGGGAGATGACGCCATACGTCAATCCTGCGCCCTGGATGCGCCCCGCGACCAATCCGGAGCGGTCGGCGCGGATAAACTGGCGACATGACTGCGACGCGCACCCTGATCCTGCTCCGCCACGGCCAGAGCGAGTGGAATGAACTGAACCTCTTCACCGGCTGGGTCGACGTCCGGCTGACCGAGCAGGGCAAGGAAGAGGCCCGCCGCGGCGGCGAGCTTCTCGCCGAAGCCGGCATCCTGCCCGACGTCCTGCACACCTCGCTGCTGAGCCGTGCCATCCAGACGGCGAACATCGCTCTGGATGCCGCCGATCGCCTGTGGATCCCCGTGGTCCGCTCCTGGCGCCTCAACGAGCGCCACTACGGCGCCCTGCAGGGCAAGGACAAGGCGCAGACCCTCGAGGAGTTCGGCCCCGAGCAGTTCCAGCTGTGGCGTCGTTCCTTCGACGTGCCGCCGCCCCTGCTCGACGACGCGAGCGAGTTCAGCCAGGTCGGCGACGCCCGCTACGAGGGCATCGACGGCGAGGTGCCCCGCACCGAGTCGCTCAAGCTGGTCATCGACCGGCTGCTCCCGTACTGGGACGACGCGATCGTGCCCGACCTCGACGCCGGCAAGACCGTGCTCGTCACGGCGCACGGCAACTCGCTCCGCGGCCTGGTCAAGCACCTCGAGGGCATCGGCGACGACGACATCGCCGAGCTGAACATCCCCACCGGCATCCCGCTGGTGTACGAACTCGACGAGAACAACGTCCCCACGGGCCCCGGTCGCTACCTCGACCCGGAGGCCGCAGCCGCCGGTGCCGCCGCGGTCGCCGCGCAGGGAAAGAAGTAACACGACACACAGAAGAGGGGCGGATGCTGCGACAGCATCCGCCCCTCTTCTGTGTGTGGCTCAGGCGTGCCCGAGCTCCTGCTGCTGCTCGACGGCCAGAGCGATCTCGGCCTCGGAGACGTGCCAGTCGCCCGTCGCGAGGTAGACCATCTTCTTGGCGATGGCGACCGCGTGGTCGGCGAAGCGCTCGTGGTAACGGCTCGCCAGGGTGGCATCGACGGTGGCCGTGGTCTCGCCCTTCCAGTTGTCGCTGAGCACCTTCTCGAAGACGTTGGCGTGCAGCTCGTCGACGTCGTCGTCCGCGTTGCGGATGGTGTCGGCGTAGCGCAGGTCGCCGGTGCGGAGCAGCTCCGAGAGCGTGCGCGAGATCTCGACGTCCAGTTCGCCCATCTTCACGAACGTGCCCTTGAGGCCCTTCGGGATGGCGCGCTCCGGGAAGCGCAGGCGGGCGAGCTGCGCGATGTGCTCGGCCATGTCGCCCATGCGCTCGATCGAGGCGCTGACGCGCAGCGCCGTCACGACGATGCGCAGGTCGCGGGCGACCGGCTGCTGCCGGGCGAGGATCTCGATGGCCTGCTCGTCGAGCTGGACGGCCAGGGCGTCGATCTTCGCGTCATCGGCGATGACCTCTTCGGCCAGCGCGACGTCGCTCGTCGCGAAGGCACGCGTCGCCTTGTCGATCGCGACCGTGACGAGGTCCGCGATCTCGACGAGGCGGTTCTGCAAGTCCTCGAGGGACTGGTGGAAGACTTCGCGCATGGTGGGGCGCAACCTTTCATTCGGATCTCGGCTGTGAGCACGGCGCGAGACGGCGGTTCGTCCGCACGAGAGCGGGTCTGCACTCCCGCACAGGCCCGAGGAGATTGTGTGCCCCGAAGGTTAACGAACGGTGCCCAGCATGTGAATAGTAGTTCGCCGCTCCCCGCCAGCGCGCAGAAACCCGCCGGATGGACGGTGAACGCACTCTACGCTGGGGATATGACCTTGCCGCAGCTCGCGCTGTCTTCGCTCGCCATCGGGCTGGTGATCGGCGTCGGCGTCTCCCTCCTGGTGGCGTGGGCATACCGGGCACGCGCACGGGCCGAGGAGGAGACGTCGCTCGCGCTCCCGCCCGGCATCACGGACGTTCTCGGCAGCATGGACGATGCGGCCTGCGTCGTGGACTCCTCCGGAATGGTGCTCGCGGTCTCGCACGCCGCGACCCGGTTCGGCATCGAGGTCGGCTCGACGCTCGACAACACGGAGCTGCGCCAGCTGGTGCGCGCCGTCAAGACCTCCGGGGGATCGCACACCGAATCGTTCCGCATCACCCGCGGGGGACTGAGCCTCGATCCGCGCCTCGTCTCGGCACGTGCGAGCGTCATCGCCGCGCGACTGGTGCTGCTGATCATCCGCGACGTCACCGAGCAGGAGCGTCTCGACCAGATGCGCCGCGACTTCGTCGCCAACACCAGTCATGAGCTGAAGACGCCGGTCGGCGCGGTGAGCCTCCTCGCGGAGGCGATCGAATCCGCCGCGGAGGACCCGGCGCAGGTGCGCATCTTCGCCGCCCGGATCTCGGCGGAGGCCGGTCGTCTCGGCCAGCTCACCGGGCGGATCATGAGCCTGTCGCGGCTGCAGGCCGAGGGCGGGCTCACCGAGGTCGGACCGATCGCGATCGACGAGGTCATCGCCTCGTCCATCGAGGCCCATGTCGTGCAGGCGGATTCGGCGGGCGTCGAGCTCGCACGCGGTGGCGATCGCGGCGTGTGGGTGCGCGGCGACGCACAGATCCTCATCGAGGCCGTCGGCAACCTCATCGCGAACGCGATCGTGTACTCGCCGCGCGGCTCACGCGTCGGCGTCGGCGTCAAGGCGGACGCCGGGGTCGTGGAGATCGCGGTGTCCGATCAGGGCATCGGCATCGCCGAAGGCGACCGGGAGCGGATCTTCGAGCGGTTCTACCGGGCGGACGAGGCCCGCTCGCGGCGCACCGGCGGCACCGGACTCGGCCTCTCGATCGTCAAGCACGCGACGCAGCGGCACGGCGGCGAGGTCCGTCTCTGGTCGCGCCCAGGACGCGGATCGACCTTCACCATCAGACTTCCTCGTATCGACGCCCCGGCGCACGCCGACGAGGGCAAGAAGAGCAAGAAGAAGCGTGCGCGCAAGGCCGCCAAAGCCGCCGCCCCCGCTCGCATCCGAAACGGAGAGAAAGCATGACCCGAATCCTTCTCGTCGAAGACGAGCCAGACCTCGCCGACCCGCTCGCATATCTGCTGCGTCGTGAAGGCTACGAGGTGGAGATCGCCGAAGACGGTCCGGGCGCGCTCACCGCGTTCCGCGATCGCGGGGCGGACATCGTGCTGCTCGATCTGATGCTCCCGGGGATGCCGGGCACCGAGGTCTGCCGTCAGATCCGCTCGACGTCTGCGGTGCCGATCATCATGCTCACGGCCAAGGACTCCGAGGTCGACATCGTGGTGGGCCTCGAACTGGGGGCCGACGATTACATCACCAAGCCGTACTCCTCGCGCGAGCTGCTGGCGCGGATGCGTGCCGTGCTGCGCCGGATCGTGCAGGCGGACAGCGAGCTCGACGAGCGCGTGCTCGACTGCGGACGCGTCTCACTCGACATCGACCGGCACACCGTCTCGGTGCTGGGAGCGCAGATCAACATGCCCCTGAAGGAGTTCGAGCTGCTCGAAGTCCTGATGCGCAACTCCGGGCGTGTGCTCACGCGCGGGCAGCTCATCGACCGTGTCTGGGGGAGCGACTACTTCGGCGACACCAAGACGCTCGATGTGCACATCAAGCGCATCCGCTCCCGCATCGAGGAGAACCCGAGCGAGCCGGTCATGCTGGTGACCGTGCGCGGGCTCGGATACCGGTTCGAGGGCTGAGGCCGGATAGCAGAAGAGGCCGGCACCCCACGGGGTGCCGGCCTCTCGGTGGATCAGGGGTGGATCACTCCTGCGGAGCCGGGGCCGCGGTGTCCGTGGGCATCGGCATCGGCGTGCTCGTCACCAGCTCGGGAACCAGGTCCGTGTAGTAGGGGAGCGAGCCGTCGAGGACGGGGACCTCGGTCTTCACGCCGATGGAGTCACCGGACTGGAAGTGCATCTCGATGGTCGCGCCGGGCATGGTGTCGAGGTCGACGATGCGCAGCGGCTCCTCGTCCGCGCCGAGGCTCACCGTGCCGCCGGCCGGAACAGTGACCGTGAACGGGTCGATGCCCTCGAGTGCGATCGTGAGCGTGGCGCTCTCGTCGGTCGGGTTCACGATCGCGGCGATGAAGTTGCCGACCGAACCGTCTTCGGTGGCGACGATGAAGGCGTTCCGGACATCGAGCGGCCCGTCGGCGTCGGAGACGTTCACGCCGTCCGAGGCGGAGTACTCGATCTTCGTCGCCTGGGGCGAGATGAACGTGCAGCCCGTGGCGCCGAGAAGAACGACGGCGCTGAGGGCGGCAGACGCAACAAGGCGCGATTTCACGGGTCCTCCTGAGGTCCGGCGGGATATCCGCAACCATTCTACGGGTACGCGGCCGCCGCCCCCGTGACGCCGAGGCGCGAACCTTAGCGCATATTCCCTGTGGTATCCTTGAGGTTGCCGAAAGGACACGTTTTTATGCTTTTTGAGGTTGGCGAGACAGTCGTCTATCCGCACCATGGCGCCGCGACCATCATCGAGGTCAAGGAACGCATCATCAAGGGTGAGGCGAAGAAATATCTGAAGCTCAACGTCACGCAGGGCGATCTCATCATCGAGGTCCCGGCGGAGAATGTCGACTTGGTCGGCGTTCGTGACGTCATCGGCAAGGAGGGCCTCGACCACGTGTTCGAGGTTCTGCGTGCGCCCTTCACGGAGGAGCCCACCAACTGGTCGCGCCGTTACAAGGCCAACCTGGAGAAGCTCGCCTCCGGCGATGTGATCAAAGTCAGCGAGGTCGTTCGCGACCTGTGGCGTCGTGACCAGGACCGCGGTCTCTCCGCGGGGGAGAAGCGGATGCTGGCGAAGGCTCGTCAGATCCTCATCTCCGAACTCGCACTGGCTGAGAAGACCGACGAGGACAAGGCGGGCGCTCTGCTCGACGAGGTCCTCGCTTCCTGAGTCGTCCACGAAGGGGCGGATGCTTCGGCATCCGCCCCTTCGTCGTCCCCGCACGCGCGGTAGCGTGAGTCGGTGAGCACTCTTCCCGTCCCCGACACCGCGATCATCGTCGTCGCCGCAGGCTCCGGCACCCGGTTGGATGCGGGTGCACCCAAGGCGCTGGTCGGCATCGACGCGCACTCGATCCTCCGCCACGCCCTCGATGGCGTCTTCGCCGCAGCTCTCGCGCAGGTGATCGTCGTCGCCCCCGCGGGCTACGAGGGCGATGCCCTGACGGAGCTCGAGGCCGCAGCAGGCGGGAGGCGCGATCTCGGCCGCGTGGTCACGGGTGGGGCGACCCGCCAGCAGTCGGTGGCCGCCGGACTCGCCGCGCTCTGGGGTGACGTCCGGACGGTTCTCGTCCACGACGCTGCTCGTGCGCTGACGCCTCCCGCGCAGATCGACGCGGTCGCCGCGGCGGTGACGGCGGATGCCGGGGTCATTCCGGCGCTCGCGGTGGTCGACACCCTCAAGAGAGTCGATGCGGATGCCGTGGTCGGCCCGGTCGATCGGTCGGAACTGGCGGCGGCGCAGACTCCGCAGGGCTTCCCGCGTGCTCTTCTCGAGCAGGCGTATGCGGCGGCGCTCGACTCCGGCGTCGAGTACACCGACGATGCGGCGCTGTTCGCGGCGGCAGGGCATCCGGTCCGCTGGATCGACGGTTCCGCGCGGGCGTTCAAGATCACGACACCCGCCGACCTGGATCGGGCACGGCACCTGCTCGCGGCATCCGACACCGCTCCGGCATCCGCCGCGGCGTCGATCGTGCGCGCCGGGCTCCCGCGCGTCGGACTCGGTACCGATGTGCATGCTTTCGGCGGAGAGGGCGATCTCTGGCTCGCCGGTCTGGAGTGGCCGGGAGAACCCGCGCTCTCCGGACACTCGGACGGCGATGCCGTCGCGCACGCGATCGTCGACGCGCTGCTCGGCGCCGCCGGGCTCGGTGACATCGGCGAGCACTTCGGTACGTCGCATCCGGAGTATGCGGGAGCACATGCCGACGTCTTCCTCGCCCGCACGCGGGAGCTGCTGGCGGATGCCGGCTTCCTGATCGGCAATGTCTCCGCGCAGTTCCAGGGCAATCGCCCGCGGTTCAGCGCGCGTCGCGCCGAGGCGGAGGCCGTCCTGTCGGCAGCGCTCGGAGGAGCTCCGGTGACCGTGACGGCGACGACGACCGACGGGCTCGGATTCTCCGGCCGCGGCGAGGGCATCTCGGTCACGGCGATCGCCCTCGTGGTGCCGGACGAATCACGGAGAGTGTGACGTTTCGCGGAACTTTTCGCCCGATCCGTCCGTAAATCGTCACATCGTCCGCGAAACGTCGCCCGGCGGCGGGCGTCCAGCCGCGCCCGAGTAGGCTTGAGCGGTGACAGTCCGCCTCTACGACACCCGCGCGCAGCAGCTGCGCGACTTCGTGCCTCTCGATCCCGAGAACATCACGATGTACGTGTGCGGACCCACGGTGCAGTCCGGCCCGCACATCGGGCACGTCCGCGCCGCGCTGAGCTTCGATCTCCTGCGCCGCTGGCTGGCGCATCGGTACAGCCGCGTGACCTTCGTGCGCAACGTCACCGACATCGACGACAAGGTGATCGCCAACGCGACGGATGCCGAGCCATGGTGGGCTCTCGCCTACCGGATGGAGCAGGAGTTCACCGCCGCCTACGGTGCGGTCGGGATCCTGGCCCCGACGTACGAGCCGCGCGCCACGGCATCCGTTCCTCAGATGCAGGAGATCATCGCCACCCTCATCGATCGGGGCCACGCCTACCCGGCGCCCGATGGATCGGGTGACGTCTACTTCGACGTGCGCTCCTGGTCGACGTACGGGGAGCTCACCAACCAGTCGGTGGATGCCATGGAAGCCGCGGAAGACGCGGACCCCCGGGGCAAGCGCAACCCGCAGGACTTCGCACTCTGGAAGGGTGCGAAGCCGGAAGAGCCCGAAGACGCGAAGTGGGCATCGCCGTGGGGCGTCGGACGCCCGGGATGGCACATCGAGTGCTCCGCGATGTCGAAGCGCTACCTCGGCGCCGAGTTCGACATCCACGGCGGAGGCCTCGACCTGCGCTTCCCGCATCACGAGAACGAACTCGCGCAGTCGACCGCGGCGGGAGACGGCTTCGCCCGCTACTGGGTGCACAACGGCCTCGTGACAGTCGACGGCCAGAAGATGTCGAAGTCCGTGGGCAACTTCACGCTCGCCGCCGATGTGCTGGCCGAGCACGACCCTCTCGTGGTGCGCTATGCGCTCGCCGCAGCGCACTACCGTTCCAGCCTCGACCTCACCGAGTCGTCGTGGGCGGAGGCGGATGCTGCGCTCGCGCGTATCCGTACCTTCCTCGACCGCGCCCAGCGGCTCGTCAAGCCCGGGTGGGCGGAGTACAAGGAAGGGCTGCCGACCGAGTTCTGGGAGGCGATGAACGACGATCTCGCCGTGCCTCGCGCGCTCGCGGCCATCCACAGCAGCATCCGCTCAGGCAACGCCCTGCTCGACGCAGGAAAGCACGACGAGGCCAAGCAGGACGTGATGGATGTCATCCGGATGACCGGCGTGCTGGGCCTGAACCCGCACTCGCCCGAGTGGAGTTCGACGGATGCCGGCGCTGAGGCGTCCGCTCTGGACGCGCTCGTGCAGACGATGATCACCCAGCGCGCTCAGGCGCGTGCTGACAAGGACTGGGCGGCGGCGGATCGCATCCGCGACGCGATCGCCGCCGCAGGAATCACGCTGGAGGATACTCCGGCCGGAACTCATTGGAGTATCGATGGCTAAGCCACAGCGCCCCGGCGCAAGCAACGGCAAGAAGAAGGGCCCGTCCAAGGGCACCGGCGGACTCGGGCGCAAGGCGCTCGAGGGTCGAGGACCGACCCCGAAGGCCGAGGACCGCGCCTGGCACCCTGCCGGCAAGCGCAAGGCCGCGGCCGAGCGCTACGCGGCATCCGGTGGCAAGGGCAACCCTTCGTCGGGCTCAGGGGCCGGCAGAAGGAATGCTGCCGGCGGCAACCCGAACCGCTCCGCCCGCGCGAAGGACAACACGTCCGAGGCGGAGACGGTCACCGGTCGCAACTCGGTGCTCGAGGCGCTCCGCGCCAAGATCCCGGCGACCGCGTTCCACATCGCGCAGCGCGTCGAGATGGACGACCGCGTCAAGGAGATGCTGTCGATCGCGACCCACCGGGGGATCCCGGTGATGGAGGTCACCCGCCAGGAGCTCGACCGCATGGCCGGCTTCGACGGCGTGCATCAGGGCGTCGCGATCAAGGTGCCGCCCTACGAGTACGCGCATCCGCAGGACCTGCTCGAGCAGGCGATCGATCGCCGCCAGGTGCCGCTGTTCGTCGCCCTCGATGGCATCACCGATCCGCGCAACCTCGGCGCCGTCATCCGCTCGGCAGCGGCGTTCGGAGCCCACGGTGTCATCCTGCCGCAGCGTCGCTCGGCCGGCGTGAACTCCGCCGTCTGGAAGACCAGCGCCGGAGCCGTCGCCCGCACGCCCGTCGCCCTCGCGACGAACCTGACGACGCAGCTCAAGGAGTTCAAGAAGCAGGGTGTCTTCATCCTCGGGCTCGCCGGTGATGGCGACGTCTCGCTGCCCGACCTGCAGCTGGCCGATCGCCCTGTCGTGATCGTCGCGGGCTCCGAGGGCAAGGGGCTGTCGCGCCTGGTCCGCGAGACCTGCGACCAGATCGTCTCGATCCCGATCTCGGCGTCGACCGAATCGCTGAACGCCGGCATCGCCACCTCCGTCGCTCTGTACCAGGTGTCGACTATCCGCGGCGCCAAGAAGAAGTCCTAGGAAGGAAAGCGCATGACACGCATCGTCGTCCTCGGAGGAACCGGCTACGCCGGTCGTCACATCGTCGCGGAGGCGGTGGCACGCGGTCACGCGGTGATCGCTGTCTCGCGCTCGGAGCCGTCCGACCCGGTGGCGGGCGCCGCCTACGTGCAGCGATCGGTTCTCGACGGAGAGTCGATCACGGAGACCTTCGACGGCGCGGATGCGGTGGTGTGGGCGCTCGCTGCGCGCGGCGACATGGAGGACAAGGTGCTCGGCGCTTTGAAGAGCGTCGCCGAGACGCTGACCGGCACCGAGACGCGCCTCGGCGTGATCGGCGGTGCCGGAGGCAGCCTCGTCGCCCCGGGCGGGCCCCGTCTGTTCGACCAGGACTTCCCCGAGGAGTACAAGGCCGAGGCGCAGGTCGGCATCGACTCGCTCGCCCTCCTGCAGGGGACGGATGCCGGACTGGACTGGTTCTTCGTGCACCCGGCCGAGGAGTTCGGACCGTGGGCCGAGGGCGAGCGCACCGGGCACTACCGCGACGGCGGCGACGTGATCGTCCGCGATGCCGACGGCAAGTCGTGGATCTCGGGCGCCGACTTCGCTGTCGCGCTCGTCGACGAGATCGAGCAGGGCAAGCACCGGCGCGAGCGGTTCACCGTCGGCTACTGACCTCGAGTGCTGGTCTCGAGGGGCTCGTCCCGCGGCTCAGACCAGATCGCGCCAGTCGACGGCCTCGTCGTCATCGTCGTCGTCGCGGAGTGACAGCGACCCGGTGATGACCGGCAGGCTCATCGTCTCGGTCGGCGGACCCATGATGGTGGCTTCGTCGCGCCGATGTCGCAGCACCTCGTTGATGTAGCTCGTGAGGACCTCGGCGAGGGGTACGGAGCGGCCCGATGCCTGCGACAGGTACCAGCGGTGTTCGAGCACCTGGTGGAACACCTCGGCCGGTTCCAGCTTGGTGCGCAGTTCGTACGGGATGGCGCGGACAACGGGCTCGAACACCCGCGTCAGCCATTCGTGTGCGTACATCTCCTCGTCGGCCCACTGCTTGGTCGAGCGAGCACGGAACTCGTCGAGGTCGTTGAGCAGGCGGCGGGCCTGGTTCTCCTCGACGTCCAGCCCCGTGAGGCGGATGAGCCGGCGCTGGTGGTGCCCGGCATCGACGACCTTGGGCTGGATCTCGACGACCGTGCCGTCGCCGGCCGTCGACATCGACATCTCGTCGATGTCGAAGCCGAGTGCATTGAGCCGCTCGACCCGCTCGGTGATGCGCCAGGTCTCGGCCGCTGAGAAGGACTCCTGGGCGGTGAGCTCGGCCCAGAGCGACCGGTAGGAGGAGACGATGCCGTCGGCGATGGCGACGGCATCCACACCGTGCTCGAGCCGCCCCCCGGCGGCGAGGTCCATGATCTCCCCGGCGATGTTCGTGCGGGCGAGATCGAGGTCGTAGGCGCGTTGCCCGTCGGTCAGCCCTTCCTCGTGCAGCTCGCCGGTCTCGGCGTCGACGAGGTATGCGGCGAAGGCACCGGCATCACGGCGGAACAGCGTGTTCGACAGCGACACGTCACCCCAGTAGAAGCCCACGTTGTGCAGGCGCACCAGGAGCAGCGCCAGCGCATCGACGAGACGGTTGGCCGTGTCGGGGCGCAGCACCCGCGTGAAGAGCGCGCGGTAGGGCATCGAGAACCGCAGGTGCGAAGTGACGAGCGCCGCCGGCAGCGCCTCGCCCGTGGCATCCGTCCGTCCGGCGATCACGGCCACCCTGTCGACGCAGGGAACGTCGAGGCGCGCGAGGTTGCCGAGCATGTCGTACTCGCGCTGCGCCATCTCGGCGGTCGTCTCCTTGACGGCGATGACCCGGCCGGAGAGATCGGCGAACCGCACCAGATGGCGGGACAGCCCCTTCGGCAGCGACACGATGTGCTCGGACGGCCACTTCGCAAGAGTCGTGGACCACGGGAGCGCGAGCAGGCCGGGGTCGACCTTGCTCGCAGTGATGCGGAGGGAGTCCTGCATGGCGCTCCTCAACGGGGGAGTCGGGAAAAGCAGACGCGGCGCGGGCGACCCGAAGGTCGGCCGCGCCGCGTCTGAGGGAATTACGAGGCCGAGATGACCGGCTTGTCGTTGAGGCGCTCGCCCGACTCGATGTCGAACGCGTGCACGTGACCGGCGGATGCCGCGAGCGTGACGGTCTCGCCGGCGTTCGGGTGGCTGCGACCGTCGACACGGGCGACCAGGTCGGCGCGCTTGCCGTTGATCTCGGTGTGGCCGTACAGGTAGCCGTCAGCACCGAGCTCCTCGACGAGGTCGACCGTGACCGAGAGGCCCTTGCCGTCGGCCGGGCCGACGACGATGTCCTCGGGGCGGACGCCGACCGTGACCTGCGAACCGTTCGCACGGCCCACCGTGTCGCGGTCGAGCGGAACGACCTCGGTGCCGAAGCGGATGCCGCCCTCGGCGAGGTCCGCCGAGAAGAGGTTCATCGCGGGCGAGCCGATGAAGCCGGCGACGAACACGTTGTTCGGCTTCTCGTAGAGGTCGCGCGGGGTGCCGACCTGCTGGAGCAGACCGTCCTTGAGAACCGCGATGCGGTCACCCATGGTCAGAGCCTCGGTCTGGTCGTGCGTGACGTAGACCGTGGTGACGCCGAGACGACGCTGCAGCGACGCGATCTGCGTACGCGTCTGCACGCGGAGCTTGGCGTCGAGGTTCGACAGCGGCTCGTCCATGAGGAACACCTGCGGCTGGCGGACGATCGCACGGCCCATGGCGACGCGCTGACGCTGACCACCCGAGAGTGCCTTCGGCTTGCGGGTCAGGTAGTCCTCGAGGTCGAGGAGCTTGGCGGCCTCGAGAACGCGGGTCGCACGCTCTTCCTTGTTGACGCCGGCGATCTTGAGCGCGAAGCCCATGTTCTCGGCGACCGTCATGTGCGGGTACAGCGCGTAGTTCTGGAACACCATCGCGATGTCGCGGTCCTTCGGCGGCACGTCGGTGACGTCGCGGTCACCGATGAGGATGCGGCCGGCGTTGACCTCTTCGAGGCCTGCGAGCATGCGGAGCGAGGTGGACTTACCGCAACCGGAGGGGCCGACCAGGACGAGGAATTCGCCGTCTCCGACCTCGAGGTTGAGCTTGTCGACTGCGGGGCGGGTGCCGCCGGGGTACAGGCGGGTTGCGTCGTCGAAAGTGACAGATGCCATTATTGTTTCTCCTCACCGGCAGGTACGTGCCGGACGATCCGTAGTGATGGAAGTGGCGGAATGAACCGCCATGACCCGTCTTTGGGTCGGGATCAGTATGACATGAACCGCGGCACCTGGGTATTTCTCAGCCTGGCTGGTTAACATCGAATCTGGCCGCGCATCGCGGCGGTTGTCGCCCAGAGCGACGATCGGGGCCAACCCGGACCCCCTGAGACTCAAGAGGAACGATGTCGAGCGACGAAACGCCGAACGTCCCCACGCCTCGCAATTCTCGCGAGGCCGTGCGGGAGAAGGCCCAGCAGGTGCACGCCCAGCAGTCCAGGGCGCGGCTCATGCGACGGATCATCATCGGCGCGGTCGCCGTTGTCGCGGTCGGGGCGATCGGCACAGCGGTCACCCTCGCGGTCTCCGCCCAGGTGTCGAAGCCGCAGCTCACCCCCACCGGGATGGAAGCCGACGGCGTCACCGTGAACGACATCGCTGCCATCGCCGCGTCGGACGAGTCGCTCACCACTCCTGCCCCCGAGGCCACCGAGTCCGGAGACAAGGCCACACCGACGCCGGAGCCCACGACGTCGCAGAAGGTCGACATCCACATCTACGTGGACTACCTCTCGCCCGACGCCGGGGAGTTCGAGCGCGCGAATGCGCGTCAGCTCGCCAGTTGGATCACCGAGGGTGCCGTCTCGGTCACCTACCACCCGGTCGCCCTCCTCACGGCGAGCTCGAACGGCACCAAGTACTCGCTGCGGTCCGCGGCAGCAGCCGCCTGCGTCGCCACGCACTCGCCGGCGCAGTTCTACGCGTTCAACCACGATCTGCTCGACGACCAACCGGAGGTCGGCAGCGACGGACTCTCCGACGCCGATCTGGCGAACCTCGCCGGCGCGGTCGGCGTGGACAACGCGAAGGCCGTGCGCTCCTGCATCCAGGACGAGGACTTCGTCACCTGGGCGAAGGACGCCACGACGCGCGCTCTCGAAGGACCGCTCGCAGGCTCCGACGACCTCGCCCTGCAGGCGGCTCCGATGATCGTCGCGAATGGCGAAGCCTACGTTGGCGCCCTCGATGACCCCGCCGAGTTCTCGCAGTTCGTGCTCACGGTCGCGTCCGACGCCTTCTACGAGTCGGAGACCCCGGCGCCGACCGAGACGCCGACGTCGACCGCGACGCCCACCCCCTGATTCGAAGCAGGGCCGGTGCCGTCGCTACACTGGTGGCGGTCCGCCGACTTGGCGCAATTGGTAGCGCACCGCACGTGTAAGACAGTTCATGGCTATTGAAGCGGCGGCAGGTTGCACTCGTTGATCTCGGGTGGGAGCCCTCGCGACCCGGTCCTTCGGGGCCGACACGTTCCACGTCTTCGAGTGTCACAACCTCGGTCGCGGACCAGCACGGTTCCTGTCCTTCACTCGCTGCGGAGCGTGGCCGCGACTGAATCAGGACAATCGCGCAACCAGCATCGTCGGAAGCGGCAGGACCTCAGTGCGCCGGATCAACTTGGTGCGGTGGGTAGCGGCCACCACCAGAAGTCAGGAGCACACGAAGTGTCTCGACGCCTATTGCAGCTCTCGTCGGAGTACGGGGACACGTTCCCCGTCTGGGAGCGCACTCCGGAACTAGATCCCGGCCCGATCGACCCCGACACCTCGGGACTCTCGGAGCAGCTCATCCAAGAACTCGTCTCGTGGAACGCTCGGTGGGAAGCGCTCTTCGTTCAGAATCTGCCCGAGCAGGAAGGTGAGCGGCTGCAATGGACACGGGAAGGTCGCAGCCTCGCCAAGCGAGTTGAGCTCGAGCTCGGCAAAGAGATCGATGTGCACGTCGCTTACGACCCGTGATGGGTGCGTGAGTCAGGCGCAGGCCTCTATCCCTCACGCCGGACAGAACAAGAACGGCTTTCGACAGGACCACGGTCACGCCTTCGGCGCGGACACGGCTGGTGAGGCGGCCGGCGTCGATCCACCGGTATACCTCTGACACGTGGCGGCCGATCAGCGCGGCGGCTTCCTTCGCTATCACCCACTCCTTCGGCCCAGCCACTGGCGGTCTCATTTTCAAGCTGCGGTGAGGGCACGGCGTAGGCTCGGGGCCATGCAGATTGAGTACTTGGCTGGCCTCGTGCCCACGATGTGGCTGACGGTCGCGATCCTCGCGGGTGGATACGCCCGTACTCGCAACAGGTCGGCGTGGACATGGTTCCTCCTCGTGTTCTTCCTGGGCCCGATCGGGGCGTTCCTGCTTGTGGTGTGGCCGCCTGTCGAGAAGCGCTCTGGCGTCTGAGCATCGCGCCACGGGTCGCCCCCTCGGCGACCTCGCACTGCGCATGGAGCGTGACCGCCGCATTGCGTCCGGCGAGTGGCAGGCTGCGCGGGAGAGGCTCGGGATCGGCGGCTACACAGTCCGCTCATTCCGCAAGACCGTCGCTACGGCCGAGTATCTCGGCCGCGCTAAGCCTTCACTGATCACGTACCTGAGCGAGAAGGTCGGAGGCCGGAGGGTGGCGGACGCTCTCGGTGCTGTGTTTCGGTAGACTCTGATCCAGCGTTTACCCAGTGTGAATGTGCGGGGTCTGTGCGGGATCGGCTACCACCGAACTCAAGCAGGTACCCCAAGATCCGCGAACTTCCGCGGCTCGCCGACTTGGCGCAATTGGTAGCGCACCGTACTTGTAATACGGGGGTTGCAGGTTCGAGTCCTGTAGTCGGCACTGTCTGTGATTCCGGTCTCTCGTCGCGCGTGCGCGCGAATCCGAAACACGCCGTCACGAGGAAATACCCGGTAGCCCCGCATCGTTGTCCCGAAGCATGACCCGCATCGGAAACAGTGACCTCGACGTCTTCCCCCTCGCCCTCGGCGGCAACGTGTTCGGCTGGACGGCCGACCGCGATGCATCGTTCGCCGTCCTCGACGCCTTCATCGCGGGAGGCGGTGACTTCGTCGACACGGCTGATTCGTACAGCTCGTGGGTGCCCGGCAACGCGGGCGGGGAGAGCGAGACGATCATCGGGGAATGGCTGGCCTCGAGGAAGCCGTCGGAAGTCGTCGTCGCCACCAAGGTGAGCCAGCATCCGGACTTCTCCGGCCTTTCCGGGTCGAACGTCCGCAGGGCCGCGGAGGCGTCTCTTGCCCGCCTCGGAATCGACGCGATCGATCTCTACTACGCGCACTTCGACGACGAGACCGTTCCGCTCGAGGAGACCGTCGCCGCGTTCGGGAAGCTCGTGACCGACGGCCTCGTCCGCAACGTCGCCGTCTCGAACTACACCGCGGATCGCATCCGCGAGTGGGTCGAGATCGCCGACCGCACGGGCGTCGCCCGCCCGGTCGCCGTGCAGCCGCACTACAACCTCGTGCATCGCAATGTCGTCGAGGAGACGATCATCCCGGTCGCGCAGGAGTTCGGGCTCGGTCTGGTTCCGTACTACTCGCTGGCGAGCGGATTCCTCACGGGCAAGTATCGGTCCACCGATGCCGCCGGCCAGTCCTCGCCGCGCGCGCAGGGAGCGGCCAAGTACGCCACCGAGGCCGGTCTCCGGGTGATCGACGCCCTCGAGGAGGTGGGCCGCGCCCACGACGAATCGATCGCGGCGACGGCGCTCGCGTGGCTGCGCGCTCAGCCGACCGTGGTGGCTCCGATCGCGAGTGCGAGCTCGGTGGAGCAGGTTCCGGATCTGCTCGCGGGCGCCCGACTCGCGCTGTCGGCTGACGAGGTGCAGCTGCTGAACCGCGTCTCGGAGTGGTCGCCGGCTCAGGCCTGACCCGTATCCTTCCTCGCCGCGCCAGGCTCCGCCAGCTCGGCGAGGAAGGACCGCACCACCGGTGTCTCGTTGCCGGGCAGCCAGACAGCGCCCACCTCCCAGGAGGCGTCGCGACCGGAGAGCGGGGTCATGTCCACGCGCGGTGGCGCGATGTTCGTCGCGCTCAGCGGGACGATCGCGATACCGATGCCCGCGGAGACCAGCGCAAGGACCGTCTGGAGGTCGTCGGCTTCCTGGGTGACGACCGGTTGCGCGTCGATTCCGCTCAGATACTGCGAGATCTGTGCGGAGAGCCCCGGTCCTCGGGCGGTCGACAGGCGGACGAGCGGATGCTGCGCCCACCACGCCCCGATCGCCGACCCGTCCCGAGGCGCTTCCCATTCGCGCGGCGTGGCCACGGCGAGCCGATCCGACAACACGGTCATGCTGCGGAGGCCGCCGGGCACAGGCAGGCGCGTGAAGCCGACGTCGAGGTGCCCGGAACCCACCCGCTCCAGCTGCACCAGGGACGACATGTCCTCCAGACGCACCGATACCGCCGGTGACTTCGCGCGGAATCGGGCGACCGCCCGGGGCGCGACACTGATGCTGGACAGACCGAAGCCGACAGACAGGTATCCCTCCTCGCCCGCGGCGATGCGGCTGGCGCGCTGCCGGAACCGAGCGGTGAGGTCCACGATCTCCTGAGCATCCGCGAGCAGAGTCATGCCGACCGCGGTCAACTCCGAGCCGTGTCGGCCGCGACGGAAGAGCGGCGACCCGACGAGGGTCTCCAACTGCTGGATCTGCTTCGTGAGGGCGGGCTGCGTGACGTTGAGCATCGCGGCAGCCTCGCTGAATGAGGAGGATCGCGCGGTGTGCACGAACGCTCGCAGCAGTCGACTTTCCATTCCCCTACCTTATGGTTTGAGGACGATTCGTCATTGGACGTTATGGCCGCGGCCCGCTTGACTGGTCCTGTCCTGAGGGAGAGGAGACCCGATGATCGACGAGAGACCAGGCCTTCGCGTGTCGGTGGTTCAGTTCGAGGCTGTCGCATCCGACAAGGAGGCCAACCTCGCGACGGTGCGCCGCCTCGCGACCCGCGCAGCCGGAGAGGGCGCCGACCTGGTCGTCTTCCCCGAGATGTGCCTGCTCGCGTACTGGCACCTCACCAAGAAGACGACCGAGCAGCTTCGGAATCTGGCGGAGCCGGCCGACGGACACCTCGTCCAGTCGTTGCGACAGATCGCGGCGGACCTCGGCTTGGGCATCGGTGCCGGCTTCCTCGAGTCCGACGGCGAGGCGCTCTACAACTCCTACGCCGTCTGCCTACCCGACGGCACGGTGCACATCCACCGCAAGCTCCATGCGTTCGAGCACCCGGCCGTCTCCAGCGGCGACCATTTCACCGTCTTCGACACTCCGTGGGGAGTGCGGATGGCGATCCTCATCTGCTGGGACAACAATCTGGTCGAGAACGTCCGGGCCGTGACGCTCCTCGGGGCGACGGTGCTGATCGCCCCGCACCAGACCGGCGGCACCAGTTCCCGCAGCCCGCATGGCATGAAGGTCATCCCCGCGAGCCTGTGGCACGGTCGCAAGACGGATCCCGGGGCGCTGCTGGAGGCGGTGAACGGACCATCCGGGCGCGGATGGTTGATGCGATGGCTGCCCTCCCGTGCGCACGACAACGGCATCTTCGTGCTCTTCAGCAACGGCATCGGCGTCGACGACGACGAGATCCGCACTGGCAACGCCATGATCATCGACCCCTACGGCCGCATCGTCGCCGAGACGCCGGTGGCAGACGAGGCTGTGGTGACGGCTGCCCTCGACCTCGATCTGCTGCCGCTCTCGACGGGGCGCCGCTGGCTGCTCGGACGCCGTCCGGAGCTGTACGGAGTTCTGACGCGATCGTCCGGTCTGGAGCGCGACGCGCGCACCGCGCGGCACTCCGACGAGCCGGTTCCGGGCGACTTCCGCATCGCGGCGGACGGCGCTTCCGGCAGCGAGAGTTAGTCGTCCCCGACGAGTCCGAGCCGGTGCGCCAGGATCACGGCGTGGATGCGGTCGCGAGCCTCGAGCTTCGCCAGCACGCGGCCCACGTGAGTCTTCACGGTGGACTCGCCGACGTACAGTGTCTGGGCGATCTCGGCATTGGTCAGTCCACGACCGATCGCCAGGAAGACGTCGCGTTCGCGGTCGGTGAGCTCCGCGAGCCTGGCGCTGTCGGCGGCGTCGGGAGCCGGGGACGCGGCACCGAGCTGCGGCGTCACATGCTCGAGGAGCATCCGCGTGATCCGCGGCGACAGCGCGGCATCGCCCCGATGCACCGCGCGCACCGCCGAGATCATCTCGTGCCGCTGCGCATCCTTCAGCAGGAACCCACTCGCGCCGGCGCGGATCGCGCCGAAGGCGTACTCGTCGAGGTCGAACGTCGTCAGCACCAGCACCTTGGTGTGCGGATGCTGGCGCACGATCGCCTCGGTCGCGGCGATGCCGTCGAGTCCGGGCATCCGGATGTCCATGAGCACGAGATCGGGTGTCAATACTGCGGTCTGGGCGATCGCGTCGCGACCGTCGACCGCTTCCCCGACCACCGTGATGTCGGGTTCGGCCTCGAGCACCATCCGGAAGCCCACACGGATCAGCTCCTGATCGTCTACCAGCAGTATTCTGATCGATTCGGTCATGCGGGATCCTTCGTCGATGAGTCGGGGCTGGCCGCGGCCTTCCCTGACGTGGGCAGGTCGGCGCGCAGCATCCAACGACCGCCGTCGGCCGGGGCGGAGCTGACGCTGCCGTTGACGTGGGCGGCGCGCTCCGCGAGGCCGCGCACGCCGAAGCCGTCGGACCCGATCGGGCCGGTGACGCCATCGTTCACGATCTCGATCGTCACGGTCTCGGGCGAGTAGGTGAGCCGCACCGAGATCATCTTCGCGCCGGGAGCGTGCCGCATCGCGTTCGTCACGCCCTCTTGCACGATGCGCCCGATCGCGTGCGCCACGGCGGGGGATACTTCAGCGCTGCCGACCACGGCCAGGGTGATCGGGTACCCCGCGCGCTGGGCGGCAGACACCGTGTCGCGCGGCGGCGTCGGTTCCATCGGTGCCAAGGGAACCGGGGAGTCGTCGGCTCGCAGCACACCGAGCATCGCACGCATCTCGGAGAGCGCACCGCGAGCGGTCTCCGCCGCCGTCGCCGAGGCTTTGCGCGCCTGCTCATGATCGGGGGTCGCGACCGCGCCCTCGGAGAGGGCGACGATGACGGTCAGGGAGTGCGACACGATGTCGTGCATCTCGCGCGCGATCCGGGCGCGCTCGCCCGCCGCAGCGAGCTGCGCCTGCTGGTCCCGCTCGATCAGGAGTTGGCGGGAGCGATCGATGATCGCCGCGAGGTAGCGCTTGCGCTCGCCGACGTTGACGCCCACGAGGGTGCCGATGAGCCCCATCACGACGAACCCCACGAGGGGGTCGATGCCGCCCTGGAGGGTGACGGCGCCGATCCCCATCAGTGGGAACGTCACGACAGCCACGGCTGCGATGCCAACACCGTAAGCGATCCACGCGAGGCGGGAGGATCGGTAGACCGCGACGGCGTAGCACGCCACCAGCACGAGAGCGCTGCCCGCCTCCTGCAGACCGATGACCGCCAGGAGCTCGAGCAGCACCGCGGCGAGGAACGTCACGAGTGGCGCCCTGCGGCGCCACAGCACCGTCAGGCAGGCGAGAACGGCCGACACGGGGGCGACGAAGGCGAAGGCGCCGGACGGCTCCGGCGTCCCAGGAGTGCTCACGCCCACGGTCACGCCCGACGACAGGGACAGCAGGAGGCAGATGGCCGTGATCAGCACGTCGGCGACGACCGGATGCCGGGCCCAGAACCGCCGCAGCATGCCCGGGGGACGCGGAAGCCGCAGTTCCTCGTCCTCACGGATCGAGGCGCTGCGGCTTCGCGTTCTGCTCACGGGGCTGACTCTACGCGTCCCGCGTGCGGAGCACGGCCCACGCGGACAGCAGACCTGCGACGACCCAGCATCCGAGCGTCAGGTAGGCGACGGGGCCGTCCAGACCTGTCCCAGGGATGATGATGCTCTGCGCGGCTGAGGAGGGAAGATATCCGGCAGCATCCATGACCCATCGTCCGCCCTCTCCGGCGATGATGAACATGCTCGCGACGATCGGGAGTACGAAGAGCAGACCGACGGTGGCGGCGATCGCACCCGCGCCCGACCGCAGGAGGAACCCGAAGGCGACACCCAGGAGCGTGAAGATCGCCATCGAGAGCGACGCCGTGAGGATCGGCAGGAACGATGCCGCGGGATCGGACCAGTCGATGCTCTGATCGCGGGTCGACACGATCAGCGTGACGGCGAGCGTGGCCACCGCGAAGATGATCAGCGACGCGACGAACATCACCGCGGCGAGCACCACAGCCTTTGCCGCGAGGACGGAACCGCGCACCGGGTTGGCGGTGAGCGTCGAACGGATCATCCCCGTCGAGTACTCACCGGTGACCGAGATCGCACCGAGGATGCCGGCGAGCAGCATCGTGAACTGGATCGGCGAGACGACCGCCTGGATGGGCGCGAAGCCTGGATCGACGACGTTCTGCGCGATCAGGACGGCGATCGCGACCGTGAGCAGCCCGGTGACGCCGATGGACCACCAGGTGGACCGGAGCGTGGCGAGCTTGACCCACTCGCCGTGCAGCGCGTGGATGAAGGTCAGTCGGTGACGGGTGTCGACTCGCGGCGGAGCGACAGCGGTGGCCTGGGCGGTCATGAGATCTCCTTCGTCCGGTACTCGACCGAGTCGCCGGTGAGGGCGAGGTAGGCGTCTTCCAGCGAACCGGTGGTCGGTGTCAGTTCGTGCAGCGGGATGCCGCGCTGCGCAGCGAGATCGCCGATCCGAGACGCGGGGAGTCCCGCGATGTCGAGGAGATCGGGGGCGGTGCTCACGATCTCGACCTCAGGTCCGGCGACGGCGGTGGCCAGGTCGGCCGCGCGCGGTGTGCGCACGCGCACTGTGTTGGTCGTCCAGGCTCGCACGAGTTCGGCCAGCGGAGCATCCGCCAGGACCTTGCCGCGACCCATCACGATGACGTGGTCGGCGGTCTGCGCCATCTCGCTCATCAGGTGGCTCGAGAGGAGCACGGTGCGCCCCTCGGATGCCGCGTGCCGCACGAACTGACGCACCCAGCGCACGCCCTCCGGGTCGAGTCCGTTGACCGGCTCGTCGAGGATGAGGGTGTGCGGGTCGCCGAGGAGCGCCGAAGCGATACCCAGGCGCTGGCCCATGCCGAGCGAGAACTTGCCTGCCCGCTTGCGGGCGACCGAGCCGATGCCGGCGAGATCGATGACCTCGTCGACCCGCGATGCGGGGATGCCGTGCGTCGCGGCCATCGCCCGGAGGTGATTGCGTGCCGTGCGGCCGGTGTGCACGGCCTTGGCGTCGAGCAGCACGCCCACCTCGGTGAGCGGCGCGCGCAGCTTGCCGTACTCGTTGCCGGCGACGGCGGCGCGGCCGGATGTCGGCCGGTCGAGGCCGACGATCATCCGCATGGTGGTCGATTTGCCGGCGCCGTTCGGACCGAGGAAGCCGGTGACACTGCCCGGCTTGACGGTGAACGACACGTCGTCGACGGCGGTCTTGTCTCCGAACCTCTTCGTGAGGCCTTCTGCTGTGATCATGTGGTCCACGTTACGGACGGCCCCTGGGGCGCCGCGTCCTCCCCAGGTACAGTTCTCGGCGACTCCGGGTCCTCCCGGTGGTGGACGTCGCCGGCGCCCGCGCGACGATCAGGCGCGCGGCCGGGCGCGCACGCGTGCCGCCATCTCGTCGGACGCGACGATCGCCTCGTCGATGATCTCCCTGGTCGGGGGAGCGGTGAGCCAGTCGTGGCTGAGGGATGCGGGGACGAGCAGCGGCATGCGATCGTGCAGGTCGGCGAGGTGCTCCGGTGCCGGACGCATGACGATCGAGTAGCAGGTGAACCAGGCGCCGTCGGCGGTGCGACCGCGCTGGGTGACCGCCGCCATGCCGAACAGCGCGCCGTCATCGACGAGGAACTCGTGCCACTGCCGGGACGGCTTCTGCATCTCGTACCAGCTCGTGGCGGGCACTATCGCGCGCGTCTTGGCGCCGCCGGGCTGATCCTGCAGACGCTCTGAGCGGGTGTTGATCGACGGGAACTTCGCCGGCTCGCCGTTGACGAGGAATCCCCACCAGGCCAGCTCCAGTGTCGGAGCGGCCTCGGGCTGCACGACGATCGGGTTGAGGTTGCGGAGATTCTTGCCGGTGGGGCGCACGGTCTCGCCGGCGTTCTCCTCTGCCCACGTGCGCAGGCCCTCGAGCACCGCGTCGTCAGCCGCGGCGAGGAGTTCCGCGTCGGTGAACCGGGGATCGAGGCCATAGCTCGCGCACATGCCGCCAGCGTAGCCCCGGCCGCCGACATCCGGTCGCGGCGAGCGGGTTCCGCCCCTCGGGTAGGGTCGACGGGTGACCGACGCCCGCCGAATCCCCGCTCCGGTGGCCCTCGGTGGGGCGGTCGCCATCGGCGTGATGACCGCGATCCAGGCCCGCATCAACGGGGTGCTGGGCGTCGCGGTCGACGACGGCATCGTCGCTGGACTCATCTCCTTCGCCGTCGGCCTTCTCGCGCTCGTCATCGTGATCTCGTGCCTCCCGCCCGCGCGTCGCGGAGTCTCCCGGCTGAGTGCTGGCATCCGGCAGCAGCGGATCCCGTTCTGGATGCTGCTCGGCGGCGCCTGCGGCGCCCTCACCGTCTCCACGCAGGGCGTCACCGCCGGAGTACTGGGTGTCTCGCTCTTCACGGTCGGCGTGGTGGCAGGGCAGACGCTGCACGGCCTCGTGCTCGACCGGATCGGGTTCGGGCCCGCCGGCGTCGTCGCCGTCACGCCGGGTCGGGTCGCCGGGGGAGCGCTGGCGCTCGCCGCCGTCGCCATCTCGCTCTCCGGAGATGTGCTCGGTGCGGCGCCGCTGTGGATGCTGCTTCTCCCGTTCGCGGCCGGAGTCGGGATCGCCTGGCAGGCGGCGACCAACGGTCGTCTTGCTCAGCGCGTGCAGTCGCCGCTCGCTGCGACCCTCATGAGTTTCATCGCCGGCACGGTCGTGCTGCTCCTCGCGGCGGGAGTGAGCGTCGCCCTGCGAGGAATGCCCGAGCTTCCGCCCGCCGAGCCCTGGCTGTACCTCGGCGGGTTCCTGGGTGCCGCCTACATCCTGCTCGGGGCGTTCATCGTCGCGCACACTGGAGTGCTCCTGATGGGGCTGGGTTCCGTGCTCGGACAGCTCGCCGCATCCGTCGTCATCGACCTGCTCTGGCCGACCGAGGTCGGGCCAGCACTCTGGCAGATCATCGCCATGGTGATCGTCGCGGTGGCCTCTGTGGTCGTGGCCGTGCCACGTACCCGCCGACGCTGACGGCTACTTCTTTTTCTTCGCCTTCTTGGGGAGGCGCGTGATGAGCTTGCGCGCATCGACAGCCTTGCGCCGGCCCGGCTTTCGGCCCTTCGGCTTGCCGCCGACGTAGAGCCACCCGAGCAGCTCCTCGTCCTTGCCGAGGCCGTGGATCTTGGCGACGGCCTTGGAACGCGTGTAGTGCCCGGTGCGCCAGAGCACGCCCCAGCCGGCCTCATCGAGGAGAAGACTCAGCATGTGGGCGACGCCGGAGGCGACGGCCTCCTGCTCCCAGCGGGGCACCTTCTCGCTCTTGCGGTAGCTCGCGACCACAGCGATGAGCAGCGGTGCGCGCAACGGCTTCGAGGAGGGGCTCTTGTCGCCCTCCGCCTTCGCGATGGCCGCTCCCAGCGCCTCTCTGTCGGATCCGCGCAGCTCGATGAGCCGCCACGGGCGCAACGACGAGTGGTCGGCGACGCGGCCTGCAGCGGTGACGTAGGTGAGGAGCTCTTCCCGAGTCGGAGCCGTGTCCTCGACCTTCGACCAGGACTGACGGGCGCGGACGGCCTCGAGTGCGCTCACGACGCGTCGGGGGTGAAGTTCATCGCGATCGAGTTCATGCAGTAGCGATCGCCGGTCGGCGTGCCGAACCCGTCGGGGAAGACGTGGCCCAGGTGCGAGCCGCAGTTCGCACAGCGGACCTCGGTGCGCTCCATGCCGAGGCTCGTGTCCTCGATGAGCTGCACCGCGTCGGGACGGATCGACTCGTAGAAGCTCGGCCATCCGCATCCGGAGTCGAACTTCGTGCCGCTCTTGAACAGTTCGGCGTCGCATGCGCCGCAGGTATAGAGACCCGAGCGCTTCTCGTCGAGAAGTTCGCCCGTCCAGGCGCGCTCGGTCGCGGCCTGGCGCAGCACGGCGTACTGTTCGTCGCCGAGTTCTTCGCGCCACTCGTCTTCGGTCTTGTCCACGCTGTACGACATGTGTCCTCCTGAGTCCTCTCCATTCTCCATGCTGCGGCGAGGCATCGGGTGCTCCGCGTCACAATGGAGGGATGACGGATGCTGTCCAGGAGCGCTTCGCACGCTTCGCCCGAGACGAGGCGCCCGGTCGCAGTGCTCTGTACGAGGAGTGGGCGGCGGGAGTCGCTGCTGACCGCGAAGTGCAGGGCGTCCTCGCCCGCATCCCCGAGACTCGACGGCAGCCGCCGCTGGTCTTCGCCGTGACGCGTCTGCTCGGCGCCGGACTCGGCGCGTACAGCGACTGGCGGGACTTCGTCCTGGCGCACGCCGACGCGGTCGTCACCGGATGTGCAGCGCGGCAGCTGCAGACGAACGAGCCGCTGCGGCTCGCGGCGCTGCTCCCCGTGCTGTCCGAGATCGAGGGCCCGATCGCGCTGCTCGAGGTCGGCGCCTCGGCCGGGCTCTGCCTCTACCCCGATCGGTACTCGTACCGATACCGCGGATCCGACGGCGCACTGCGCGCGGCTCTCGATCCCGTGGACGGTCCCTCCGCCGTCGTTCTGGAGAGCCGCGTCTCGGGAGCGCTTCCGCCCCTGCGGATGCCGGACGTCGTCTGGCGGGCCGGGATCGATCTCGCGCCCCTCGACGCCGCGGACGAGCACGATCGACGCTGGCTCCGATCCCTGGTGTGGCCCGGCGAGACCGGCCGCGAAGAGCGGATCGACGCCGCGCTCGACATCGCGGCATCCGCTCCTCCCCGTCTCATCGCGGGGGACGCGCTGGCAAGGCTGAGCGCGCTTGTGGACGAGGCGCCGGAAGGCGCCACGCTCGTCGTCACCACGCCCGGAGTGCTCGTGCACATCCCGCGCCCGGAGCGGAACGCGCTCGTCGATCTCCTCGCCCGACTGCCCGCACGATGGATCACCATCGACCCACCCGGACTGCTCGACGTGTGGGAGCCCGCGGTCGACGCCGCGGAGTGGAAGGGATTCGTCGTCGCCATCGACGGCCGGGTCCGCGCTGCCGCGGACCCACTCGGTCGATGGTGGGAGTGGCGCGCGGGTGTGCCGGCGGAACAGCCCTAACCTGGTTCCATGCTCGGAGATCTCACCGAACGCGATCGCGCGATTCTCGCCCTCGAGTCGTCGTGGCCGCGCCACGGCGGCGCGAAGGAAGAGGTCATCCGCGCGCAGCTCGGCATGAGCGCCGCACGCTACTACCAGCTGCTCGGGCGACTGATCGATTCGGACGTCGCCCTCGAATACGACCCGATGCTGGTACGAAGGCTGCGCAGGATCCGCGACTCCCGGGCCGCGCGGCGCACGGCCCGCATGCCCGGATTCGTCGGCTGACCGCACGGCACGACGGGCCGGGGCGGGGATTGACAGGCGCGTGCCGCTAGCATCGAGGGGTGTCTCAGCCAAACCGTGATCGTTTCGATGACGTCCCCCGCTCCTCAGGACGCGTAGGGGCGCACCGCGCCGAAGCCCCGGGCATGAACGGCTGGGTCGTGCTGCTGTGGTCGTTCGTCGCCGCACTCGTCCTCATCATCGCCGGGATCTTCGGCGCGCTCGTGGTGATGGACCGCATCACGCTGTTCCCCGACGCGCAGCCCTCCGCGACGCCCACGCCGGAGGAGACTGGGGTCGTCGACACCACGATCACGGTGATGATCCTCAACGGCACCCCCGACGACGAGCTCGACACGCAGATGCGCGACACCCTGATCAACAACGGGTGGACGGCGGACAAGGTCCTCGCGACCCCGAGCGACACCGAGGACTTCGCTGCGACGACGGTGTTCTACGTCGACGCAGAGGACGAGCTCGCAGCGATCGGTCTCGCCCATGTGCTCGGCGGCGCGGCGGTGCAGCAGAGCGACTTCTACGCCACGCTGAACGACACCGGCGGGAAGCAGCTCACCGTCGTGATCGGCCTCGATCGGTCAACCTCCGCGCCCGAGACGCCCGCCGAGACACCCGCCTCCTGACGTCCGGATGTGCGCGGTATCGCGCGGCTTGCACTCGAAGGTGTCGAGTGCCAGAATGGCGTTAGCACTCTCATACTCTGAGTGCTAAACCCAACGTCTACGTCCAGGAGGGACGAAAAAACTCATGGCAAAGATCATTGCTTTCGATGAGGAGGCCCGCCGCGGCCTCGAGCGCGGTCTCAACATCCTCGCCGACGCGGTCAAGGTGACCCTCGGCCCGCGTGGCCGCAACGTCGTCCTCGAGAAGAAGTGGGGCGCTCCCACGATCACGAACGACGGTGTCTCCATCGCCAAGGAGATCGAGCTCGACGACCCGTACGAGAAGATCGGCGCGGAGCTCGTCAAGGAGGTCGCCAAGAAGACCGACGACGTCGCGGGCGACGGAACCACCACCGCCACGGTGCTCGCTCAGGCGCTGGTCCGCGAGGGCCTTCGCAACGTCGCCGCCGGCGCCGACCCGATCTCGCTCAAGCGCGGCATCGAGAAGGCCGTCGCCGCGATCACCGAGGAGCTGCTCGCCAGCGCCAAGGAAATCGACTCCAAGGAGCAGATCGCCGCGACCGCTTCCATCTCGGCTGCTGACCCCGCCATCGGCGAGCTCATCGCCGAGGCGATCGACAAGGTCGGCAAGGAGGGTGTCGTCACCGTCGAGGAGTCGCAGACCTTCGGCACCGAGCTCGAGCTCACCGAGGGCATGCGGTTCGACAAGGGCTACCTGAACCCGTACTTCGTCACCGACCCCGACCGCCAGGAAGCCGTCTTCGAAGACGCGTACATCCTGATCGCGAACCAGAAGATCTCCAACATCAAGGACCTTCTGCCCATCGTCGACAAGGTGATCCAGGACGGCAAGGAGCTCGTCATCATCGCCGAGGACGTCGAGGGCGAGGCTCTCGCGACGCTCGTGCTCAACAAGCTCAAGGGCATCTTCAAGTCGGTCGCCGTCAAGGCTCCCGGCTTCGGAGACCGCCGCAAGGCGCAGCTGCAGGACATCGCGATCCTCACCGGTGGTCAGGTCATCACCGAAGAGGTCGGCCTGAAGCTCGAGAACGCCACGCTCGACCTGCTGGGTCGTGCACGCAAGGTCATCGTCACGAAGGACGAGACCACGATCGTCGAGGGCGCCGGCGAGGCCGACCAGATCGAGGGTCGCGTCACGCAGATCCGTCGCGAGATCGAGAACACCGACAGCGACTACGACCGCGAGAAGCTGCAGGAGCGCCTGGCGAAGCTCGCCGGTGGCGTGGCCGTCATCAAGGCGGGTGCGGCGACTGAGGTCGAGCTCAAGGAGCGCAAGCACCGCATCGAGGACGCCGTCCGCAACGCGAAGGCTGCCGTGGAAGAGGGCATCGTCCCCGGTGGTGGCGTCGCGCTCATCCAGTCGGGCACGAAGGCTCTCGACGCTCTCACGCTCACGGGCGACGAGGCGACCGGTGCGAACATCGTCCGCGTCGCGATCGAGGCTCCGCTCAAGCAGATCGCGCTGAACGCCGGTCTCGAGCCGGGTGTCGTCGCGAACAAGGTCTCCGAGCTTCCCTCGGGCCAGGGCCTGAACGCGGCAACGGGCGAGTACGTCGACATGTTCGCCGCCGGCATCATCGACCCGGCGAAGGTGACCCGCTCGGCTCTGCAGAACGCAGCCTCGATCGCGGCCCTCTTCCTCACCACCGAGGTCGTCGTCGCCGACAAGCCCGAGAAGGCTTCGGCTCCGATGGGTGACCCGTCGGGCGGCATGGACTTCTGACGCTTCCCCGCGCTCAGCGACCCCGTCGCAGACAGAACGCCCCCGGCTTCGGCCGGGGGCGTTCTGCGTGTCAGGACAGTCGAACGACCGCTGCGCCCGGGCGGGTCAGCGGAACAGGCTCGCCGAGTACTGGTCGGCGTCGGCGTACTGCGTGGCAGCGGAACCGAGCGAGGTGCCGATCGAGTCGAGGACCTGCTCGACGTGCAGCTGTGCGCCCTGCCACTGCTCGGCACACCCCTGGAACGCCGTCGACGCGCTGCCGACCCACGACGACTGCAGCTGCCGGAGCTGGGCCATCAGGGTCGCCGATTCGCTGCGCAGCCGCTCCATGGTGGCGCGGGTGGCAGCATGGGCGGCCTGGACGGCTTCGGTGTCGACGGTGAAGACAGACATGGGAACTCCTTCTGGTTGGGGTTCCGACGCTAGGGCGGCACGCGCCGTCGCATCCGCCGCCGTCGGGCGATCGCCCACTCCCTGTGCGCAACCGAGCGGCGGTGCTGACTGTGCAGGACGCCCTAGAGGTCGAGTCGGTCGAGCGGCTGCGTGTCTTCGAGCAGGTGCGCAGGCGTCGCGCGCGACGGAGCCAGCGGGAGCGTGACGGTGAAGGTCGCTCCGCCGCCCGCGGTCTCCGAGACGGCGACGGATCCGTGCAGCGCCTTCACGATCGACGCAACGATCGCGAGTCCGAGACCGGAGCCCCCGGTCTCCCGCGCGCGGGAGGTGTCGGCGCGCCAGAACCTCTCGAAGATCTGCTCGCGGATCTGCGGCGGGATGCCCTCGCCGTGGTCGACGACCGCGATGCTCCCGGTGCCGCGGACCCGATCCGAGTCGACGACGATCTCGATCGGGCCGTCTTCGGGGGAGAAGCGGCGCGCATTGCCGAGGAGGTTCGTGACCACCTGGCGCACCTTGTTCTCCTCGCCGAGCACGATCGGCGGAGTGCGAACGGGGATGTCCGGAATCTCGGTGAAGTCGATCGCGGGTGGCTGCTCGGGTTGCCGAGGGCGGCGGCGCAGCCGCGCGAGAGTGCCCCGGGAGAGGCCGCGCGGGGCGTGTGCGGCCGCAGGCGCCGACGCCTGCGGGGGAAGCCTCAGCGTCGTCTGCACGGTCGCCGTGTCCACGACCTCGACGGTCCGGTCGATCACCGTCACGGTGCGCCCCGGCGCCGCGGCGCGCAGGTCGAGGGCTGCGTCGCGGGCGATGGGGCGCAGATCGAGCGGCTCGATCTCCGGCTCGCGTTCCTCATCCAGTCGGGCGAGGGCGAGCAGATCCTCCACGAGGACGCCCATCCGGATCGCCTCCTTCTCGATGCGCTCCATCGCGCGCGCGGTGTCTTCCTCGCCCTTGATCGCGCCCATCCGATACAGCTCCGCATAGCCGCGCACGCTGACCAGCGGAGTGCGCAGCTCGTGGCTGGCATCGCCGATGAAGCGTCGCATGTGCTGCACCGTACGATCGCGCTGTGCGAGTGAGCCGTCGACGCGGTCGAGCATCGTGTTGATCGCGCCGTTGAGTCGGCCGACCTCCGTGGTCGGTTCGAGATCCGTGAGCCGCTGCCGGAAGTCTCCGGCGGCGATCGACATGGCAGTGGCCTCGACCTGGCCGAGTCGACGGAACGTGAGCGTGACCAGGCCGCGAGTCAGGAGCGCGGCGATGAAGATCGTGATCAGCGCGATCGTGATGTAGATGCCGAAGTACAGGCTGATGATGCGATCGACCTCGGCCAGCGGCATCGCGACCAGCTGGGTTCGCAGACCGCCGGCGCCGCCGTCACCCCCGACCGTCGCGACCGCGGCGCGGTAGCGCGAGTCGTCCACCCCGGGGAGGTCGAAGACCGTGTCGGCTTCGGACTGCGCCTTCTGCAGGGAGTAGCTCGCCGGGAACTGGGGCCTCGCAACGCCCGAACCGCCCGTGGTGGCCTGCAGCACGCCCTCGGCGTCGTAGATCGCGAAGGCGAAGTCGCGCGGCTGCTGGTCGCGCGGGGTGTAGACCGTGTCGCCGTCGACGTCCGCCGTGTCGAAGTAGCGGTCCACCAGATCGCTGGAGACGAGCGCGGGAAGCTGGGCCTCGATGTTCCCCACGAGCGCGGAGCGCAGGATCGGGACGGTGCCGATTCCGGCGACGAGCAGACCGAGCGCGAGCACGGCGACGGTGACGCCGGTGACCTTGGCGCGAAGGCTGGTCCGCCGCCACCAGCCGGTGACCGCATCGGGATTGTGCGCCATGCGGTCCTCCCGGGTTCGGCGTCACCGCCGGCGGAGCGGCGTCGATGGTGTCGCGGTCGATCAGACCGTCTTGCCGACCTTGAGCATGTAGCCGAAGCCACGCTTGGTCTGGATGAGCGATTCCTCGGTGTGCGGGTCGATCTTGCGTCGCAGGTAGGAGATGTAGCTCTCCACGATGCCGGCGTCGCCGTTGAAGTCGTACTCCCAGACGTGGTCGAGGATCTGCGCCTTCGAGAGCACGCGGTTCGGGTTCAGCATCAGATACCGCAGCAGTTTGAACTCGGTCGGGCTGAGCTCGATCGCCTCCTTGCCGACGTGCACGTCGTGGGTGTCCTGATCCATCGCCAGCTCGCCGGCGCGGATGATCGACTCCTCATCGGCTTGCATCGTGCGACGGAGGATCGCCTGCGCTCGGGCGACGATCTCATCGAGGCTGAACGGCTTGGTGACGTAGTCGTCACCGCCGGCGTTGAGTCCCTCGATCTTGTCGTCGGTGCCGTCCTTCGCGGTGAGGAACAGGATGGGGGCGGTGAACCCGGCGCCGCGGAGGCGCTTGGTCACGCTGAATCCGTTCATGTCCGGCAGCATGACGTCGAGGATGATGAGGTCGGGCTCCTCTTCGAGGACGGCCGAGATCGTGGCGGCGCCATTGGCGACGGTCTTCACCTGGAATCCGGCGAAGCTGAGGCCTGTGGAGAGCAGGTCACGGATGTTCGGCTCGTCATCGACGACCAGGATGCGCGCAGCAGTCATGACCCCATTATGGTGACTTCGGCCATGGGGATGCTGACATTGTCCGGAACGGCGCGGAGTCGGGGCTCCTCCGCGACGCTGTCCGTCCGTCGGCGGGCGGGATATCCTCCCGCGGTCGGATGCGTCGAACCAGCCGTTTGGCAAGGATGGAGGCATGAGCTCGCACGAGGACGACACCGCCGCCCCCGCATCCGCCGATCAGATCGCGTTCCACCGTCTGGCTCGTCTCCGGCCGCGCTATCGCTGGTGGCGGATGCTGCTCACGGGACTCCTCGGCATCGCTCTGTACTCGGCGATCATGCTTCTCCTGATCGTGCCGTTGGGGATCATGGCGGCGATCATCCCGGAGTGGGGCGTCGAGGTGCAGACGCTCCTGACCACCACGGAGTACTTCGACCTCGATCGCCCCTGGCTGCTGGTGGCGCTGGTGCTCCCGCTGATCCTGATGATCCCCGCACTGTTCGCGGCCTCGCGCATCGTCGAGGGTCGCGGCATCGGGCTGCTGTCTTCGGTCACGGGGCGGCTGCGTCTCGGTTGGCTGGGCAAGAGCCTGCTGCTCGCGGGTGCGGTGTTCGTCGCCTATTTCGCGGTGCTGCTGGGATGGTCGGCCGCGACCGGCGAGAGCATCGCCCCGGACTTCTCGCATCCGAACCTGGGGATCATGGTCGTGCTCGTCCTGCTGCTGATCCCGTTCCAGGCGGCCGCCGAGGAGTATGTCTTCCGCGGCTATCTGATGCAGCTGGTGGGCGGCTGGTTGCGCCACCCTGCCTTCGCCATTCTGCTGCCCGTCCCGCTGTTCGTGTTCGCGCACGGGTACGACATCTGGGGTGCCGCCAGCGTCGGGGTGTTCGCTGCGGTCGCCGCCTGGCTGACGTGGCGGACCGGTGGTCTCGAAGCCGCGATCGCGCTGCACATCGTCAACAACGTCTTCATCTTCCTGTTCGGGTCGCTCGGGATGGTCGACGCGAACGCCACCTCCGGCACGCCGATCGACCTGCTCGCCTCCACGGTGGCGATGGTCGTGTTCGCGCTGCTCGCCGATCGCTGGGCGAAGCGGCTCGGCATCGCGCGGACCGCGAAGGCGCGGCCGACTGCAGCGTCCGTCGGCGCGAACGGCACCCATCGCCTGGACGCCGTCTTCCACGGCTGAACCGCGAGCGGATCAGCCAACCAGGTCAGGCTGCGATGGCGTCGGCGTCCATGATCGTGTAGCTGTAGCCCTGCTCGGCGAGGAACCGCTGCCGATTCTGGGCGTAGTCCTGATCGATGGTGTCGCGAGCGACGAGCGTGTAGAAGCTCGCTGTGTGCCCCGATTCCTTCGGACGCAGCAGGCGTCCGAGTCGCTGCGCCTCCTCCTGGCGCGACCCGAAGGATCCGGAGACCTGGATGGCGACGGATGCTTCCGGCAGGTCGATCGAGAAGTTCGCCACCTTCGACACCACGAGCAGGGAGATGGACCCTTCGCGGAAGGCCTGGTACAGCTCCTCCCGCTCATCCACGGGCGTCGCGCCGGTGATCTGCGGGGCGTTGAGCGCCTCGGAGAGCGTCTCGAGCTGGTCGAGGTACTGCCCGATCACGAGGATCCGCTCGCCCTCGTGCTTGGCGATCAGCTCGCGGACGGCCTGCACCTTCGCGGGCGCGGACGCCGCCAGTCGGTACCGTTCGTCGTCCGTGGCCGCCGCATACTCGAGGCGGTCGCTCGGCGGCAGGTCGACGCGCACCTCGTAGCACGCGGCGGGGGAGATGAACCCCTGCGCCTCGATCTGCTTCCACGGTGCATCGAACCGCTTCGGGCCGATCAGGCTGAAAACGTCGCCCTCCCGGCCGTCCTCCCGCACGAGAGTGGCAGTCAGCCCGATGCGACGACGGGCTTGCAGGTCGGCGGTCAGCTTGAACACCGGAGCCGGCAGCAGATGCACCTCGTCGTACACGATGAGACCCCAGTCGAGCGCGTCGAGCAGCGCCAGATGCGCGTACTCGCCCTTCCGCTTCGCCGTGAGGATCTGGTAGGTCGCGATCGTGACCGGCTTGACCTCCTTGGCCTGCCCGGAGTATTCGCCGATCTCCTCGGCCGTCAGGCTGGTGCGCTTGAGCAGCTCGTCGCGCCACTGGCGGGCGGAGACCGTGTTCGTCACGAGGATGAGCGTGGTCGTCTTGGTCGCAGCCATGGCGCCGGCGCCCACGATCGTCTTGCCCGCGCCGCAGGGGAGGACCACGACCCCGGAACCATCCTTGGAGAACGCATCGACGGCATCCTGCTGATACGGGCGGATGTGCCAGCCGTCTTCGGCGAGGTCGATGTCGTGCGGCGTACCGGGGGTGTAGCCGGCGAGGTCTTCCGCGGGCCAGCCGATCTTCAGCAGCTCCTGCTTGATCTGACCGCGGGCCCAGGCGTCGACGACGAACGTCTCGGGGTTCGGATGCCCGATGAGCAATGGCTGGATGCGCTTGTTGTTCGCGACCTGGGCCAGCACCGCCGGATCCGTGGAGCGCAGGATGAGGGTGCCCTCGTCGTCCCGCTCGATGACGAGCCGTCCGTACCTGTTGACGGTCTCGCGCAGATCGACCGCGACGGAGGGCGGCACGGGGAAGCGGGACCAGCGATCCAGGGTCTCCAACATGTCCTCGGCGGTGTGGCCGGCGGCCCTGGCGTTCCAGAGACCGAGACGTGTGATCCGGTAGGTGTGGATGTGCTCGGGCGCGCGCTCCAGCTCGGCGAAGATCGCGAGCTCGTGGCGGGCGCTCTCGGCATCGGCGTGGGCGACTTCGAGCAGCACGGTGCGATCGCTCTGGACGATCAGGGGGCCATCAGACATAGCTCACCAGTTTAGCTGGCGCACGGAGGTACCCGGCCTACGGCGTCACGATCGTGGCTGCGAGGATGCTCGACACGGGAAGCGTGCGCTCGACGTCGGCGGCCCGATCTCGACCGCGGAGCCTTCCGCCCCCGATGCCGGTCGCCTCGAGCAGCAGCTCGCGCTGAGATCCGTCCGGCATGCCGACGGTGACCTGGAGCACCGCCCTGGCGCGCACGGCGGCCTCCAGTTCTCTGTCGAGCCACGCCGCGTCGGCATCCGGTCCCTGATGCGCGCGCAGGCGGGCGATCAGCGACCCCACGTCCGCTCCGGCCTCAGTCGTCGGCGCAGGGGCGGCGGGGTGCCGTTCGCGGACAGGGAGTCCGCCGTCCGTGCCGATGAGCGTCGCCGGATACCGGGCGTCGGTGAGGGCCCAGTACACGGTCTCGCGACTGACTCGCGTGGTCAGAGCGTCGACGTGCTTGGTGAGCGCCAGGGGACGCAACGATTGATCGACGGCCATCGCCTCGATGAGGTGCTGATCGGCGCTCTCGATCCGGGTGCGTCCGGTCTCCTCGTCCGTCGAGACGCGGACGAGGCCGTGTCGCTGGGCGGTCTGGGTGACCAGGTAGCTCAGGGGCTGGGGGATGCCGGTGAGCGAGATCGCGCTCAGGAACTCCAGGATCGACTGCTCGGTCTCGCCCACCACGAACGCGTGCGCGATCGACTCGGACGTGAACCGGTACGACGATGCCTGAGCGGCCGATTCGCGGGCGGCGATCGAACGAAGCCGCACGTCGAGCGCGGGCTCCAACGGTCCGGGGGCGATCGCCGTGAGGTCGTTCTGGAGGAAGATCCGATCGACCTCCGTCGGCAGCAGACGGATGAGGGAAGTCGGGTCGGCCGGCTCTCCGCGGCGGAGCGCGACGGCCCACTCGGGTTCGGCGCCGTCCTCCGCGATCAGACCGAGGAGGCGCGCCGCATCGAGCAGCACCTGCGATCGTTCCGGCCAGGACGGATCCCACGGATGCGCCGAGGGCCAGTCCTCGGACGGGATCCATCCCCCGTCGGGCGAGCGCACGCCGCGCGGCAGCGAGTCCCGGAACGAGGTGGCGAGAAGAGTCCAGCGGTCGGCGACGGGCGATCGCAGCCAGGGTTCCGCCGCTGCCGTGGTGCGAAGGCGTCGCTCCACCGCGGCGGCAAGGCCGGCGTGGGCGGCGACCGTCACCAGCGGATCGACGATCTCGGACGGGATTCCTGCCGCGGCGAGCTGCCGCTTCTCTCCGGCGCTGATGCTGCCGCCGGTGAGCAGTGCGAATGGGCTCTCGCGCGCGACGAGCAGCAGGTCCGCCAGGATCGCCACCGTGGTGAACGCGCGCTCCGCCGCGTGCGCGGACGCGCTCTCGGTCGCAGGGGCCGCGGTTGCGGCGACGGCGGAGTCGGGCACGGTCCGTCCGGCGACCAGGGCTGCGACCGGGGCGTAGGGGACGCCGTCGGGGCGGAGCAGGGCGAGTGCGGTCAGCGTCGCGCCTTCGCTGCCCGGGTCCTCTCCCGCAGCAGCCCGGAGGAGCGCACTCGCCTCAGACGAGGTCAGCAACGGGAGGACCCGGGTGAGCGACACCGGATCGAGGAGCGCCTCCGCGGCGTCGAACAGGTCTTGCCAGGCGATGTCCGGCCGAATGCCGCGGGTCGTGAGGAGGTGACTCAGCTCCTCATCGCTCGCCGCGGCCAGCCAATCCGCCAGCGGTCTCGCGTGAGTGCTCATGGTGATGCCTCAGGGACGCGAAGCCGCGCGGCCCTTCCGGATGAAGCTCATCACGAGCAGAGCGATGATCATCAGGAAGGCGACCGGCAGCCCCCAGAAGGGGATCGCCGCGATCAACGGCCACGCGCCGCCGCCGAATGCGGCCTGATCCATCCCGACAGCGGTGCCGATGATGATGGCGAAGAAGCAGACGACGGATGCCGCGGCGATTCCGAGCGCAGTGAACGCAAGGAAACGATCCAGTCGACGGACGGGAACCTCCGGTTCGGAATTCTGCGTGCTCATCCGTCTCAGCCTACTCGTACCGCGCTCTCGAATCCGCCGCTCCGGCGACCGGTAGGCTGGGGATGCTCGCGCATCAGCGCGGGCACTGTTCTGCACGACGATCTCAGCGAGGTTCTCCCATGCCCACCGGCAAGGTCAGGTTCTACGACGAAGACAAGGGTTTCGGCTTCATCGCCAGCGATGACGGCCAGGACGTCTTCCTGCACGCCTCGGCGATGCCCGCGGGTGCCGCTGTGAAGGCGGGCGCACGCGTGGAGTTCGGGGTGGCAGACGGGAAGCGCGGTCTCCAGGCGCTGTCGGTACGGGTGCTCGAGGCGCCGCCGAGCCTGTCGAAGGCCAAGCGCATCCCCGCTGACGACATGGCGATCATCGTCGAGGATCTCGTGAAGCTCCTCGACACCATCGGCGGCGACCTGCGTCGCGGTCGGTACCCGTCATCCGGTCATGGTCGCAAGATCGCGGCCGTCCTGCGCAAGGTCGCTGATGACCTCGAAGCCTGACGCCGACGCGCGTCTGCTCGGCGCGCACGATCTTGCGCTGACTGCGCTGCGCGAGATCACTCCTGCGTCGTCCATCGGGCCCGCCGCCGGCTACTTCCTCGAGGATGACGGGTCGGTCTCCCTGCGTTTCGAGAACAGGCTCCCGGGTTATCCCGGGTGGTACTGGACCGTGACCGTGGCCCGCGTCGAAGACGAGGACCCGACCGTGCTCGAGGTCGAGCTCATCCCCGGCGACGGTGCACTCCTCGCGCCGGAGTGGGTGCCCTGGGCGGAGCGGATGGCCGACTATCGCGCGCACCAGGTCGAACTGGCCGAGCAGGCAGCGGCCGCCGAGGGCGATGGCAGCGCGGACAGCCCTGGCGCCGACGCCGAACTCGACGACCAGGAACTCGACGATGACGATCTCGACGATGACGACGATCTCGATGACGACGACGATGATGATCTCGACGACGTCGATGACGACCGTCCGGCCGTCGTGCTGCACGCCGGAGACGTCGACGGCGTCGACATCGACGAACTCGACGAGACGGCCGTGGACGTCGACGACGAGGACGAAGATGTCGAGGACGAAGATGACGAGGACGACGTCATCGATGAGGCCGACGACGAGGAGTGACCCCGGCGCTCAGGCGCCCTGGTGCTCCACCACGTAGTCGAGCGAGCGGGTCAGCTGACGCACGTCGTCAGGCTCGATCGAGACGAACGTCGCCACGCGCAGCTGATTGCGGCCGAGCTTGCGATAGGGCTCCGTGTCGACGATTCCGTTGGCGCGCAGCGTCTTGGCGATCGCGGCCGCGTCGATGCTCTCGTCGAAGTCGATCGTGACCACGACGGGGGACCGGTGTGCCGGGTCCGCCACGAAGGGCGTCGCCACCGCGGAAGACTCCGCCCAGTCGTACAGCACGCCGGACGACTCGGCGGCGCGCGCCCCTGCCCAGGGGAGTCCGCCGTTGTCGAGGATCCAGCGCAGCTGGCTGTCGAGCAGGTGCAGTGTCGTCAGCGCGGGGGTGTTCAGCGTCTGGTTGAGGCGGGAGTTGTCGACCGCGTTCTTCAGGCTGAGGAACTCGGGGATGTAACGGTCGGATGCGGCGATCCGTTCGATCCGCTCGATCGCGGCGGGCGAGACGGCGGCGAACCACAGGCCGCCGTCGGATCCGAGGTTCTTCTGCGGCGCGAAGTAGTAGACGTCCGCCTGGGCCACGTCGAAGTCGATGCCGCCGGCGGCACTCGTCGCATCGATGACCGTGAGGGCACCTTCGGCGTGCACGCGCTCGATCGGAGCGGCGACGCCGGTGGAGGTCTCGTTGTGCGGCCAGGCGTACACGTCGATTCCCTCGACGATCTCAGCGGCGGCGCGCGAGCCGGGTTCCGACTTGCGCACGTCCGGTGCCTCGAGCCACGGGGCGGCGGCCGCCGCAGCGAACTTGCCGCCGAACTCCCCGAACACGAGGTTCTGGCTGCGGCGCTCGATGAGGCCGAAGGCCGCGGCGTCCCAGAACGCGGTCGAGCCGCCGTTGCCGACGAGGATCTCGTATCCCTCCGGCACGCGGAACAACGCAGCGAGCTGTTCGCGCACGCTGCCGACCAGGTTCTTCACGGGGGCCTGACGGTGCGAGGTGCCGAGGATCGTCGCCCCCGACGAGAGCAGCGCCTCGAGCTGCGCCGGGCGCACCTTCGAGGGGCCGCAGCCGAAACGGCCGTCAGCGGGCAGGAGGTCACCGGGAATCTCGATCGCCATGGGTCGATTCTAGGGGGCGGGGGAGGGCGCGCCCCGCCGCGCGCGGATCCGATGTCCGTCCGGGAATGTAGGCTTGCCTAAGAACCTCGGAGGGCCTGCACATGACCGATCTGATCGACACCACGGAGATGTATCTCCGCACCATCCTCGAACTCGAGGAGGAGAACATCGTGCCGCTGCGCGCGCGCATCTCCGAGCGCCTCGGCCACTCCGGTCCGACGGTGTCGCAGACCGTCGGGCGCATGGAGCGTGATGGGCTCGTGGTGGTCTCCGAAGACCGCACGCTCGAGCTCACCGATGCCGGGCGCCGCAAGGCCGTCGACGTCATGCGCAAGCATCGTCTCGCGGAGCGTCTGCTCTCTGACGTGATCGGACTCGACTGGGCGTTCGTCCACGAAGAGGCCTGCCGCTGGGAGCACGTGATGAGCGAGCAGGTGGAACGCCGTCTCGTCGAGCTCCTCGGTCACCCCACCGAATCTCCCTACGGCAACCCGATCCCCGGCCTGGATCAGCTGGGAGATCTGCCGGCGCGCACGTTCGACGAGGGCGTCATCGGTCTCGTCCAGAAGCTCAACGCCGCTGGCGAAGCCGTCGAGGGCACCGTCCGGCGACTCGCCGAGCCCGCCCAGGTAGACCCTGAGCTGTTGGAGCAGTTGCGCGACGCCGGCGTCATGCCGGGTGCGCACGGCGACTTCCGCTTCAGCGAGGGCTATGTGCTCATCCAGATGGACGGCAAGGAAGACGGACTCGAGCTCCCGGTCGAGCTCGCCTCGCACATCTTCCTCGTCGGAGAGCCTGCCTGACCGCATCCGTGTCCCCGAAAACCGCGGAATTCCGCCGGTCCGGAGGATTGCCAGGTTCACAGGGTGACATGATCGTTATCTTCCGGTAACCTCGGACGAGTCGTCAGCGAAGAAGCCCGCTGGTGATGACCCGCGAAGATTTGCCTTCCAGGCTCGTCGTCTTCACGGCAGGAACGCACAACGTACCCCGAGCTACATTCGTGCCACGAAAGCAGAGTGCCGACGAGCCAGCGCTACCCGAAAGCGCGAGGGCCCAGGAGGACCACGTTTTGGCCACAGACATCGAACCGCCCGCGAAGACATCTGAAGACCGAGTACCAGCCCGCCGCACCAGCGTCCGGGTGAGTGCTCGAAAGGCCGTCAAGCCACTCCGATCGGTCGCCATCTTCGCAGCCGTCGGTGCTCTGGTCGCCGCGATCGCCCTTCCTGCGTACGCCGCGTCCAAGCCGGCAGAGGCTGCCACCACGGTCCAGCAGCTCGCAGCAGTCGATGCGCAGTCCCTCGTCGTCGCCTCACAGGCGACCGCTGCCCCGCTCGTACGCGGCACCTTCTCGGCGACGACGCCGGAAGAGATCGCGAAGAAGAAGGCGGAGGCGGCAGCCGCTGCTCGCGCTGCCGCAGCATCCACTGCTTCCGCGACGGAGTACAACACCGCCGGCTACGCCCTGGTGTCGCCCGGCTCCGGTGAGGTGCGGTATCCGCTCCCCGGTGGGTCGTACACCCAGGGCCGGACGATCGGCGGCGGCCACAACGGCGCCGACATGCTGGCGCCCGCCGGCACCCCCATCTATGCCGCTGCAGCCGGCGTCGTCCGCGCGTCGGCCGAGAGCATCGGCGGGTACGGCGTCTGCATCATGATCGACAGCGTCGTGGGCGGCCAGCAGGTGCAGACGACCTACGGTCACATGACCTACAACTCTCGCCAGGTGCAGACCGGTCAGACCGTGTCGGCCGGACAGCTCATCGGCTACGTCGGCAGCACGGGCCGCTCGACGGCGAACCACCTCCACTTCGAGGTGTGGATCAACGGCGGCCTGGTCGAGCCCTACTCCTGGCTCGCCGCGAACGCGGGCTGATCCGCGGACACGATCCGCATCGTTCACCTCTCGTTTCGCCGTGCATGCAGCGGAATGGGTTAGCCTGAACCCGTTGTCGTACTGGCGGGAGAGGCAGATGGAACGAATACCGACCATCCGAACCATGGATGCCCTCGGTCGTCACGTCCTTCTGCATAGCCCGCAGGGATGCCACGGCGTTGCCGTGCGCGAAAGGCGCTGTCTTTAGACGGCGCCTTTTTTCGTCCCTGCGAACGCTCTGCCGCCTGCGCGACCTCGTGTGAGTCGAGAGTGCCGGGAAGCCGTCCCGGCGCGGATCGAGAGGATGACGATGCGCACACTGGTCCTGAACGCCGGCTACGAGCCGCTCGCGATCGTGTCGTTCAAACGAGCACTCGTGCTCGTGATGAACGACAAGGCGACGGTGATCGAACGCGTGGAAGACGATCCCGTCTGGGGGAGTCACGGCGTCTACGAACGCCCCGCGGTGATCATCCTCTCCCGCTACGTGCGCGTGCCGATCAGCAGACGCGTGCCGGTCACCAGACGTGGAGTCCTGCGGCGCGACAACCACCGCTGCGGCTATTGCGGCAAGGCGGCGTCGACGATCGATCATGTGCTGCCGCGTTCGCGGGGAGGCGCGGATTCGTGGGAGAACCTCGTCGCGTGCTGTCTGCGCTGCAACAACGTCAAGAGCGACCGGACGCCGCAGGAGATGCGCTGGCAGCTGCGGTTCACCCCGCGTCCGCCGCACGGCACCGCGTGGACCGTACGCGGGACCGAGCGCAGCGATCCGCGATGGGAGCCGTATCTCGCGCTGGCCGCGTGAATCCGTGTGGTGCCCTCGACAGGATTCGAACCTGCGACCTGCCCTTTAGGAGAGGGCTGCTCTATCCTGCTGAGCTACGAGGGCGTCTTCATAAGTCTAAGGGGATCATCGCCGTCGAATCCGATGTCATGATCCGCTGCGGGCCGACACTGCAGAGTGAGAGCATCACGCGCAGCCGAAGGAACCCATGTACGACACCGAATCCGACACGGAGCTGATCCGGTGTGCCCGACGGGGCGACCGCGGCGCTTTCTCGGCGCTCTTCACGCGGCATTCCCACGCCGTCTATCTGTATGCGTGGAGCATGCTCCGCGACGATCCTGACGCGGAGGACATCGTCCAGGAGGTCTTCGTCGTCGCGTGGCGACGGCTGAACGACATCCGCATCGTCGAGTCGTCCGCACTGCCCTGGCTGCTGGTGACGTGCCGCAACCTCGGTCGCAATCGGCTGCGCACGCGCCGGGGCGCCCTGCCGCTGACGGAAGAGCTCCTTCCGGGGGATCGGGTCCGCCAGGAGCGCATCGAGGAACTCAGCTGGGTGCGGCAGGCCGTCGGCCGACTGGGCGGGATGGATCAGCGGATCATCCACCTCTGTCTGGTCGAGGGCTACTCCTACGAGGAGGCGGCCGACCATCTCGGCGTCTCGACGGCTGCTCTGGCGAAACGGCTGCAGCGGGCGCGGGCGACGATCCGCCTCGCGCTGCGAGGTGAATCGTGAGCACGCGGCCCAAGGAAGGCATCTACCTCGACGCAGCCCTCGGCGTCATCGGAGAGCAGATCGAAGAGCGCATCGACGCGCTCACCCGGCTGCGGCGCATCCGTGTGCGGATCGCCGTCGTCGCCCTGAGCCTGCTGACGGTGGCGAGCGGGTCCCTCGCCGCGGTGGCCCTGACGACGGGTCTTCAGCCGGAGGCCGCTCCGTCCGTGAAGACGGCCGCGGTCTCGACCGCGCAGATCCGCTGCGTCGAGGGGACGGATGCGTCGGCCAGACCGTTCTTCACCGCGGTCTATCGGATCGCCGTGGATGTCGATGTGGACGGGACCGTGCTCTGCACGTCGGCGCAGCAGATGCTCGCGACGGATGCTGCCTCCATCGACGCGGCCAGCCCGGAGTCTCTCGTGATCATCGCGGAAGGACTGCTCGGCGAGGTCGCCGACGCATCGGGTGTCCGTGTCGACACGGCGTCGTTCGGAACGCTGCAGCAGAAGGCCGCGGCGGTCGATACGCAGGCGATGACCTGCGTCGACGGCGACACCACGGTGGTGCTGCTCGCGAGCCCCGCCCGCGCGGGTGGGGGACTCGGGATCGCCTGCGGGAAGGGCTCCGAGTGAGTCGTCGCCACGTGCCCGGCGCGCTGGTGCGCCTCGCCAGGCAGCCGCTCCGAGTAGGGGCTGTGCTGCTGCTGTGCGCCACGGCGCTGGCCTCGGCGGGAGTGCAGTCCGCAGCATCCATCGCACTCCAGTCCACCATCGACACCAACTGGCGGGGCGCGTACGACATCCTCGTCACAGCGGATGACGAGCTGGCCGCCGTGGGAGGAGATCTTCCTCCCAACGCCCTGGCCGGGCCGGGACAGGGCCTCGGCGTCGACGACTGGGAGAAGATCGCCGGTCTCGACGGGGTGGACGTCGCGGCGCCGATCGGCGAGATCCTGGTGCCCTCGCTGCGATACAGTCCCGCTCGTCTCCTCATCCCGGACGAGATCACCTCATCGTCCTCGACATCGCAGGCCTACCGGCTGACCGTGACCTACGCCACCGACGACGGGCTCGGCGAGCGGATCGTCGAGCAGACGACCCTGCCGCTGGTCATCGACCCGAAGGGCATCCCGGCGCCGACTCCGGAGCAGCTCGAGGCGTGCCGGAACGGGCTGACCAGTTACGGATGGGTCGGGAGCCAGTTCCCGGTCGACCGGGAACGCTATCCCGCCCTGGTCGACGAGGTCTGCTACAGCTCCTGGGGCCGGGGCGCCAGCGCGAACACGTGGACCGAGGAGACGGGATGGAGCGGGTTCACGACCTTCCCCGGAGACGACTACATCGCGCTCGAGCTGCCGGCGGCGCCGCAGCCGATCACCCGGATCACGCTGATCGACCCGGCGGCAGAGCGCGAGCTCCTCGGCGATGAGGGGAGCTTCCTCGACCCGCTCGTCTCCATCCAGGCGGCCGATGACCAGGATGTCGACGCGGTGCTCGCGTGGGCCGAGAGCGCCGGAGATCAGTACGCGGCGACGATGGAGGACATGCTCGCGCGGTACATCGGCGCCCAGTTCCGGGGGTGGCCTGCGGCAGCGGTGGCCGACCAACGACGCCTGCTGGCCGACAACGGGGAGAATCTCGACGCGAAGATCCGTGAACGGCTCGCGGGCGTCGGGTTCACCCCTCTGCTGATCAGCGATGCCGAGGTCGCATCACTGACGCTCAAGATCCAGATCGAGCGCTTCGGCGAGACCCAGGCGGAGTCCGACGGGTACGCGATCCCCGAAGGCATCGGCGCGGGCGGGACCGGCGAGGTCGTCGGAACCAGTGTCGGCGACGTGTCGGGACTGCTCAACCCGTTCAGCGCGGGGAACGAGAACGTCATCTGGCCGGGCGAGGATCCGCCGTCGGACACAGAGGACGCGAGCCCCTGGAACAGTCTGAACATCATCGCGGTCGGGAAGGGCGCGCCTTCCTCCTACCAACTCACGGAAGACGGGCTGCGACTGGAACCCGCTGGCTACGCGTCGGCTTTGCGCAAGGGGGGCGCCGTCGAAGACGCGCTGAGCCTCGGTGCGGACCCGGAACAGCTCGGAGCAGAAGCCGCGTACACGGAGCCGCAGCTCACCCGCACCCTCGGCGCGCCCGAGGAGGGGGCGTCGACCGCCCTGCCGATCGGGAGCTTCGACCTCGGCGCTCTCTCCGCGGACCAGGGCGCCGCGAACTACGTGCCCCTCGGTGCGTATGCGCCGGTGGGGTCGACGGTGGTCGATGGAGAGCATGCCGGAGCCACGATGCTGCCCAGCATGTCCGGCCTCGGCCTCGTCTCGCCACGCACCGTGGCCATCGGATCGATCCGCAGCGCGGAGCTCTGGAGCGATCGCGCGCCGATCAGCTCGATCCGGGTCAGGGTCGGCGGCATCGAGGGCTACACGCCGGAGGCACAGCAGCGCGTGCTCGACGTCGCGCGGTCGATCGAGGATTCCGGATACACGGCCACGATCGTCGCGGGTTCCTCGCCACGCGACGTCGACGTGGTGGTCGACGGGTACTCGTTCGGCGTCGACGCGGCCGGACAGGCACAGACCGTCGGTTCACTGGGAGCCGTCGCGCAGAGCTGGTCCGAGCTCGGGGCCGCCGCCCGTGTGGAACTCGCCGTCTCGCAGACCGCCTGGACGATGCTCGGGATCGCCCTCGCCGCCGGACTGCTGCTGCTGGGAGCGACCCAGCTCGCGCTGATCCCCGGTAGGCGTGTGCAATCCGTCGTCCTGCGCGAGATCGGATTCACGCGGTCGCGCATCGTGCGCTGGTTCGCCGCCGAAGAGGTGCCGGGCTTCCTGGTCGTCGTCGCGGTCGCTGCCGTGACCTGGGTGTTGTCGGGTGGTACGGCGCTCGCCGGGATCGCCGCGCTCGCGAGCGTCGTCATCCTGGCGCTGACGTCTGCGGCTGCGGTGCATGCGGGCGCCCAGCGTCGCCCGCCTCGGGTCGCGGACAGGAGATCGCGTCGGCTCGGTGCCAGCTCCGTGACGCAGTTCGGGCTGCGGCAGGCCTGGATCCATCCGCTCACCAGCACCGTGCATCTGCTCGCCATCGTGATCGTCGGCGTCGCCGCGGCCGCGCTCGTGGAGACGGTCGTCGCAGGGCGGATGTTCTCCGGCGAGAGCCGGCTGGCGTTCCTCGCCGGTGCCCAGCAGATTCTGCCGCAGACCGCGCTCGGTGTCGTGGGCGTCGTCGGAGGCGTGCTCCTCGCACGGATCACCCGCCGGATGGACCTCGCCCGCCGGTCGCAGCAATGGTCGATCCTTCGGGCCGCCGGATGGACGCGTCGTCAGATCTCGCACGCGCAACGCACGGAAGGTCTCGCGATCGTCGTCCCCGCCCTCGTGGTGCTGGCCGCCGTCGTCGTCTCGGCCGCATTCTCGCTCGGATGGGGTGGCTGGGTCTCACCCCTCCTGATCGCTCTGGCAGCGGGCGTCGCGAGCGCGCTGTTCACCTTCGCCGCACGGATGAGAGGAACCACGACATGAGGGCGCACCGGAAGCCCGATGATGCGGAGCGTGCCGTGGGCGCGTCCGATCTCGGCGGACCCGCGGTCGAGCTGACCGGGGTGAGCATCCAGTTCGAGCGGCCGGGTGACGATCCGCTCGCGATCGTCACCGATTTCGACCTCCGACTGAGCCGTGGTTCGATGCACTGCCTGGCGGGGCGCAGCGGCTCGGGCAAGACCAGCATCCTCCGCGTCGCCGCGGGCCTCGTGCCGCCGGTATCCGGGGCGGTGACGTGGGAGGGGCTGGAGATCACCGGGCTCGCCGACGACGTCGTCACGAACCGCCGACGGCGTCACGTGGGGTACCTCGATCAGGGCGGAAGTCTGGTGCCGGGACTGACCGCCGTGGAGAACGTCCTCCTCCCGGCCGTCCCGGACGGACGGAGCCGCGAGCTCGGACGTCGGGCGCGCGACCTGCTGCACCGGCTCGGCGTCGGGAAGAGGGCCACCTACTACCCGGAGCGCCTCTCCGGCGGCGAGCGACAGCGCGTCGCCTTCGCCAGGGCGCTGCTGCAGGGGCCGGCGGTCATCATGGCCGACGAGCCGACCGCGAGCCTGGACAGGGCGACGGCCGATCAGCTCATCGCGATGCTGCGGGATCTCGCCGACGAGGGCATCGCGGTGCTCGTCGCCTCGCACGACGAGCACTTGATCGCCGCCGCCGATTCGCGGACGAGACTGGTCTGAGAGTCCGTCAGCGCCCAGGCGTCACCGAGGGTCGTGGCCCCCGCGTCCGAGCTTCGACGGCCACCAGATCGCCTTGCCGATGTCGTAGGCGAGCGCGGGGACGAGCAGCGAGCGCACCACGAACGTGTCGAGCAGCACCCCGAACGCCACGATGAACGCGAGCTGCACGAGGAACAGGATGGGGATCACCGAGAGTGCTGCGAACGTGGCAGCGAGAACGAGTCCCGCCGACGTGATCACGCCCCCGGTGATCGAGAGCCCCCGCAGGATGCCCTCTCGCGTGCCGTGCGCCTTCGACTCCTCGCGCACGCGGGTCATGAGGAAGATGTTGTAGTCGATGCCGAGCGCCACCAGGAAGACGAAGCCGAAGAGCGGAACTGCCGGATCGGCGCCGGGGAACTGGAAGATCCCGTTGAAGACGAGAGCCGAGACACCCATCGCGGTGCCGAACGACAGCACGGTGGTGAGGATGAGCAGCACCGGCGCGAGCACGGAGCGCAGCAGCAGCATCAGGATGAACATGATCACGACGAGGATGACCGGGATGATGAGGTTCCGGTCATGGATCGAAGCGTCGTTCGTGTCGACCGAGGTCGCCGTGACTCCGCCGACCAGCGCATCGAGATCGTCGAGTCCGGTGCGCAGCTCGCGCACTGTGGATGCGGCGGCATCGGAGTCCGCGGCATCCGTGAGGGTCGCCTGCAGGAGGACCTCGCCGTCGACGGCCGTCGGTGCGGGCGCGGGGGTTCCGGGAGGGCCGACCGCCGTGATGCCGTCGGCGGTCACCGGGGCCGAGCCGCTCGGAGAGTCGGCAGCGGTCACCGAGACGCCGTCGACTCCGTCGTTCGCGAGGAGCACGTCGGCAGCATCCTGAATCCTGTCCTCTGCCACGACGACGTAGGCGGGGCTCCCGGAGCCGCCGGGGAAGTGCTCGCCCAGCGCCACTTGACCGTCGCGCGCCTCGGAGGCCCCGAGCGCGAGATCGGACTGGGGGATGCCGGACGCGTTCAGCTGGGTGACGCCTGCCGCTCCGGCCAGGAGCACGACGGTCGTCGTGATCCAGATCAGCCGGTGGCGACGCTTGACGAGTCCGGCCAGCCGCGCCCAGAGGCCGGTCGTGCGCATGCCGTGCTCGGCCGCGACGACCTCGGGCTCGAACTTCGGCCGGCGCGGCCAGAACACCGCACGCCCGAACAACAGCAGCAGGGCGGGCAGCAGGGTGAGCGCGGCCAGCATCGCGAACACGATGCCGATCGCGGCGACGGGACCGAGCGTGCTGTTCGACTTGAGGTCGCTCAGCAGCAGGCACAGGAGCCCGGCGATGACTGTTCCCCCGGAGGCGACGATCGGCTCGAACGAGCCCTTCCAGGCGGCGGCGACCGCTGCTCCCTTGTCCTGGGAGACGCGCAGTTCTTCACGGAATCTCGCGACGAACAGCAGCGCGTAGTCGGTGGCGGCCCCGATCACGAGGATGAACAGGATGCCCTGTGTCTGCCCGCTGAGCAGGAGGATCTCGAACTTCGCGAGCCACCAGACGACGAGCAGGGCCACGCAGAGCGCGAACAGGCTGGTGGAGAGCACGACCAGCGGCAGGAGGAACGAGCGGTAGACGAGCACCAGGATCACGAGGACGGCCAGCAGCGCGACTCCGAGGAGCAGTCCGTCGATGCCGGCGAATCCGGCGACCAGGTCGGCACTGAAACCGGCGGGTCCCGTGATGTATACCGTGACACCGTCCGGCACGGCGGCGCGCAGCTGCTCGCCCAGTGCGGTGGTCGCATCGGCGAGCTCGGCGTCCGCCTCGATCGGGATGAACGCCTGAGCGGCGAGACCGTCGTCGGATGCGAGCGCGGGGGACACATCTTCGCCGACGCCCTCGACGGCGGGCGCGTCGGCGACGGCATCCGAGATCGTCTCCCGCTCCGATTCGGTGAGCTCGCTCTCCGACGTGAAGACGGCGATCGCCGGGATCGAATCGCTGTCGTTGAACTCGCCGAGCAGCTCCTGCACCTGCGTGGCGTCCTTCGACTCGGGCAGGTAGGTCGTCTGGTCGTTGGAGGAGACCTCGTCGATCTTCCCGAACAGCGGTCCGCCGAGCGATGCACCGACCAGCCACACCAGGATCAGGGCGACCGGGAGGAACACCCGCACCCAGGAGTGCCGTCGCGAGCGCTCTCGCGACGGAGCAGCGGGCGCGTGATCGGGGCGGGACATCGGGTTCCTTTCGGAGGGCGGTCGTTCGGGTGTCAGGAGACCCAGGCGAGGATGAGGATCATCGTCGCGAGGAAGCCTGCGAAGTAGTTCAGCGCGATGAAGCGTCGCCAGGCGCGGTTCGTGGAGCCGGACGTCTCGTCCGTGACGTTCCACCAGGGGGCAGCGTTGATCACGTACGGCACGGCGAGCACGGCCGCCAACGGGCCGGGCCAGGGCGTGAAGAGCATCGCCGCCCCCGCGACGAACCACAACGCCAGAGACAGTCGCACCGTCGCGCGTGCGCCGATCACGGTGGCGACCGAGGAGATGGCGGCCTCCCGGTCAGGAGCGATGTCCTGCACGGCGCCGAACGCGTGGGCGGCCATCCCCCAGAGGAAGAAGGCGATGAGGGTGACGGCCGCGCCCGGCGACACGGGCGCACCGGTCAGGGCGAGGCCGACGATCGCGGGGCTGACGAAGTGCGTGCTCGAGGTCACCGAATCGAGGAACGGGCGCTCCTTGAAACGCAGGACGGGAGCGGAGTAGGCGATCACCGCGAAGACGCTCACGGCGAGCCAGATCCATGACGCCGGGGTGCCGACGATCACGAGATAGGCGAGGAACGGGATGTTCGTCAGCGCGGCGGCCCAGAGCGTCGCCCGATGGATGCGCGGTGAGAGCAGGGCGCCCTCGATGCCGCCCTTGCGCGGATTCGCGAGGTCGGAGGCGTAGTCGAAGACGTCGTTGATCCCGTACATCGCGAGGTTGTAGGGGATGAGGAAGTACAGGGTGCCGATGACCAGAGTGAGGTCGATCTCCCTGGCGCTGAGCAGATAGGCGGCGGCGAACGGGAAGGCGGTGTTGATCCAGCTGATCGGCCGCGACGACAGCACGATCTGGGCGAGGTCACGACCCACGCTGCGCGCGGCAGGGGTGCCGGCGCTCATGACTCGTCCTCGGGCTGCGCCAGGTCGTGCGCTCGCCGCCGGGCGCGCAGCGCCGTCCAGAGCGCGGGCAGCAGCAGCGCGCCCGCGAGCGGATAGGCGAAGTCCTCGATGGGGGCGAGACCGATGTGCACCCCGACGAGGTGGTCGGGCGAGTAGTGGAACAGCCCGGTCGCGATCATGACGGTGTCGAACACCGCCGTGAGGGCGAACAGGATGAGGATCGTCACGCCGACGGCCGTGAGATTCGGCCGCCGCCGGGAGGCGGCCGCCAGCACGAGGGCGACCAGCGCCGCGATGGCGAGGAAGCAGGCGGAGAGCTGCAGGTAGGTCACGATCGTCCTTCCTGCGTGCGACGCCGCGTCGACCGACGGGTGAACACGCGGATCGTCCCCGTGTAGATGACCATCGTGCACACGACGAGGAAGAGCAGGAACACCGGTTCCTCGAGCGGCAGCTCGGGTGCGAGCAGGATGCCGGTCGCGATGGTCGCCTCGCCGCGGAAGAAGATCCCGCCGATGATGCCGGCGATGTCCCACACGAGGAAGAAGGCGAGGCCCACGACCGTGACGATGATGGCCGGTACCGCATCGCGCCAGAAGAACAGCCGGAAGCGCCAGTCCAGCAGCAGCATGCACCCCAGAGACGCCAGCAGCGCGGTCAGGTACAGCCAGCCCATCAGCCGGGCTCCCCGGGGCTGGGCGCCGGCTCCCGCAGCGGTCCGGCGGTGTGATCGCCACGAACCCGCTTCAGCACGATCTCCGCGCTGATGAGGCACATCGGGACGCCGACGCCGGGAGCCGTCGTCGCTCCGGCGTAGAGGAGTCCGTGTACCCGCTTCGATGCGTTCTGCGCGCGGAACATCGCGCTCTGGGTGAGGATGTGCGCGGGCCCCAGCATGCCGCCGCGCCAGGAGTGGTAGTCCGCTGCGAAGTCGGCCGGCCCCGTCGTCTCCCGCACGACGATGCGCTCGCGGAGGTCGGGGATGCCGGCCCAGGCGGAGATCATGTCGATCGCGGCATCTGCTGCACGCTCGATCGCCGGTGATCCCGTGCCGTCGGCCCCGCCGTGGCCGAGCTCGACGTCTGCGGGCACCGGGACGAGCACGAAGAGGTTCTCGTGGCCGGCCGGAGCGACTTCCGCGTCGGTCGCGCTGGGGCGGCAGACGTAGGTCGAGGCGGGTGTCGGGATGGACGGCGAGCGGCCGAAGATCGCGTCGAAGTTCGCGTCCCAGTCGTCCGTGAAGAACAGCGAATGGTGCGGGAGTTCCGGGAGCGCACCGCGGATGCCGAGCATCACGAGAATGCCGCCGGGCCCGCTCGTACGCCGTGACCACCATTCCTCCGGGTACGTCTGCAGCGGGCGGGGGAGGAGGTTCGTCTCGGTGTGATGCAGGTCGGCGGCCGACACGACGATGTCGGCGGTCTCGACGTGTTGTGCGCCATTCACGTCGACCCAGCCCACTCCGGTCACGCGCGGGCCGTCCGGACCGTCCTCGGTGCGGATGCTCGTGACCTCCGCGCCCATCACGATGCGCGCTCCGGCGTCACCGGCCAGCGCGCCGATCCTCTCGACCACGCGCCAGAACCCGCCCTGCGGGTAACTGACGCCTTGATCCAGGTCGAGTGCGCTCATCAGGTGGTACATCGCGGGAGCGCTGCGCGGGTCGGTGCCGAGGAAGACGGCCGGGTAGCCGAGGATCTGGCGGATGACGGGATGGCGGAAGCGGCGGGCGGCGAACGTCTGCAGCCGGGTACCGAGCAGAGAGAAGAGCCGGGGGAGGGCGCGAAGCACGTCCGGCGCGGTGAGCGTGCGGAGCCGCGTGAACGGGTTGTACAGGAAGTACTTCTCGGCCATGGTGCTCGCCTGATGCGCCGAGTCCAGGTAGGCGGTGAGAGTCGGGGCCGAACCCGGTTCTAGTTCCTCGAAGAGGTCCGACACGGCTGCGCGTCCGGCGGGGACGGTGACGAAGCCCGCGGGGGCGCCCGTCGAGAGGGGCGGACGGAACACCCGGTAGCCCGGGTCCAGGCGTGTGAGATCGAGCTGCTCGTCGGTGGTCGTGCCCATCATCGCGAAGAAGTGGTCGAAGACCTCGGGCATCAGGTACCAGGACGGCCCCGAGTCGAAGCGGAACCCGTCGCGCTCGACGCTGCCGGCGCGTCCGCCGATCCGGTCGTTCTTCTCGAGCACGACGACCTCGTGGCCGTCGCGGGCGAGCAGGCCGGCGGCGGCGAGGCCGGCCACTCCGGCGCCGATGACGACGACGCGGCTCATCGGTCCCTCTCCACAGCGGTCACGACGAGCGCTCTCGCGGCCAGGAGGGCCTTGAGCGGATCGGGCACACGGACGCGCCGTCGGTAGAGAACCTCGATGGGCGTCTGCGAGACGCGTCGAGTGAGGGCGGCGAACAACGCGAGAGCGCTGCGTACGGCAGCGCGAGCGTCCTTGGGGAGGAGCGGGATCGCTTCGCGGGCGTCGGCGAGCTGCCCGTGCACGGTCTCGACCCACCGGTCACGGTCGGCGTCGGTCAGGCGCGCGGAGCCGCCGAGGTATCCGCGCTGCAGGCGATCGGTGTCGTCCGCCAGGTCGCGGAGGAAGTTCACGTTCTGGAATGCGGCTCCGAGCTGACGCGCGCCCCGCACGAGGATCTCGCGCTCGCGATCCGTCCGCTCTGCTCCGCGGAGGAACACGCGCAGGCACATCAGACCCACGACTTCGGCGGAGCCGTAGACGTAGCTCGCGTGGGCATCGGCGTCGTACGCGGCGAAGTCCACGTCGGCCGCGATGTCTGCCGTCATCGAATCGAAGAACGGCTGCGTGAGGTCTTCGCCGATGCCGCTCTCCCTGGCCGTGCGGGCGAAGGCATGGAGCACCAGATCGCTGCTGTAGCCGCTGCGCATCGAGCGGTGCGTCTCCGCGATGTACGACGCGAGCGCCTCGGACTGCGCCGACGCGTCGAGCCCCGCCTCGGCCGCGACGCCGTCGACGATCTCGTCCGCGATGCGCACCATGGCGTAGATGTTCCGCACATGCTGACGGTGACGTTGCCCGAGGAGCCGCGTGGCGAGCCCGAAGGAGGTCGAGTAGGAGCGGATCACATCGGTCGCGGCGATCTCGGCCGTGCGGGTGAAGCGGTGCAGGGCGTCGTCGCCGGAGCGGGCCGCGGTGCCACCGGTCATACGGTGCGGCCTTCGATGCGCGAGGTGAGGCCGAGGATGGTCCGGCCCGCCGCGGCGGAGATCGACCCTGCGGACTCGGCTTCCCCGAGCACCGTCGACACAGCGCCGAGCTGCTCCTGCACGAGGCTGCGCACGAAGCGTTCGGCGCCGCATTCGCGGAGACGGTCGCGGATGTCGGAGGCATCCTCCACGCTCAGATCCATCGACCCGAAGCGCAGCTCGATGCTCGGCCAGTGGCCCGTCATGCGGGCGTACGCGATGATCGCGGTCTCCTTGCCCTCGCGCAGGTCGGAGAAGGCGTCCTTGCCGTGGGCCTCGGGGTCGCCGAAGACGGAGAGGAGGTCGTCCTGCAGCTGGTAGGCCAGCCCGAGGTGCCGTCCGATGGCCGTGAGCTGGTCCTCGGCGGCGGGCGAGGAGCCCGCGAGCACTGCCGCCGCGCGCAGCGGCAGCACGAAGGAGTAGGTCGCCGTCTTGTAGGCGCTGGTCGACAGGATGGTCCGCAGGTCGGGTGCGATGATGCCGTCGCTGAGGCCGATGTCGGTGTGCTCGCCCGCGACCGTCTCGAAGATCGTCTGCTCCAGCAGCGCGAGAAGTCGCACGCGCGCGTCGCTCGACACGTCGGCTCGCGCGAAACCCAGCACCGCGGATGCGAGCAGCAGGTCTCCCATGAGGATCGCGCTGGAACGCGCCCAGTGCAGGGCGGGCTCCGCGGGTTCTGTCGACCGACGCTCGACGAGGGAGCCGATCAGGTTCGGGCGTCGACGACGGATCAGGTCGCCGTCGATCACGTCGTCGTGCAGCAGGAAGGCGAAGTGGAGCAGCTCGACGTGGGCGGCGACGTCGATGGCCCGCTCGACCTCAGCGGCGCTGAGACCTGCGGGCGTGAGCGCGCGCAGGAGGTCGATCAGCAGGCGAGGACGGATCAGCTTGCCGCCGAGTGCGTGCTCCGCGGCGGCCTGCCATAGGGCGACGAACTCGGTGCCGTAGTGCTCGGCCGCGGCACTCCGTTCCGAGAAACGGCGCCGCAGCGCTTCCTCGATCCGGGTGCCGAGTTCTTCCTCGGTCGCCGTGGTGGTCACGGGTCAGACCTCACCGAGGGCGCGGAGCCGGGGGAGCTGTTCGGTCAGCCACGGGCTGAAAGCGAAAGGTGCCTGCGAGACCGCGGCGACGAGGTCGTCGACCTCGACCCAGGCCCATTCGGCCACTTCATCGGGATCGGCGGCGAGGTCTCCCTCGACGACCGCGATGTGCACCGGGCAGATCTCGTTCTCGACGATGCCGCTGGCGTCGACGGCACGGTAGCGGTAATCGGGGAGGGCCAGGCGCACGTCGGTGAGGCGGATGCCGAGTTCCTCGTGCGCCCGCCGCCGCACCGCGGCGGTCATGTCCTCATCGGGTCGGGGGTGGCCGCAGAAGCTGTTCGTCCAGACGCCGGGCCACGTCCGCTTGCCGAGCGCGCGGCGGGTGACGAGCACGCGTCCCAGGGAATCGAGCACGTAGCAGGAGAACGCCAGGTGGAGGGGTGTGTCGCGCGTGTGGACTTCGCTCTTGGGGAGCGTGCCGATGGCGGTCCCGTCCTCCGCGAGGAGCGTCACCTGATCCATGGCACTTTCCTCGCTTCCAATTCGCTAACTAAGTAAGTAATCAACTTAGCATGAAACTCTTCGTGTGTAACATGATCGCATGGACATGGAGGGCGGCACCACCCCGCACGCGGGCGCGCACGACCTCCATGGACCCGTGGCAGAGACGCCCCGGAGCGCCGACGCGCCGGACGGGTTGGCGCACGCGGCGATCTACGACGTCGAGGCCAGTGACCCGCGCAGCACGCTGATCGACAGGACTGGCGTTCCTCCGGAGGATCTCCAGCAGATCGCCGGGGTGATGGAGGCGCTGGGCGCGCTGCGTGACGCGGAGCAACGACTCTCGCAGGCGTCGCGGCGTTACATGCGTCTGAACGAGACCGACATGCGTGCGCTGCACTACTTGATCGTCTGCGCGAATCGCGGACTGGTGTCGACGCCGAGCGGGATCGCCCATCATCTGGGGATCTCGACCGCCGCCACGACGAAGCTGCTCGATCGTCTGGAGGCGGGAGGGCACACACGACGCGCACCTCATCCGACCGATCGGCGCGCTCTGGCGATCACGATCACCCAGGAGACCCGCCATGCGGCGATGGAGACCGTCGGTCGTCAGCAGGCCAAGCGGTTCTATGCCGCGGCGCGGCTGACCAGGGCGGAGCGGGACGTCGTCATCCGCTTCCTCGCGGACATGACCGACGAGATCACGCTGCGTGATGAGCCGTGGCTCACGACCACGGCAGACGAAAGCGCCTGACGTCATCGACGCCAGGCGCTCTCATTCGGTGCTCACGGCAATTCAGTGGGCGGCGTTGTACGCCTCCACGACCGGTCCGGGAATGCGACCGCGCTCCGAGAGGGAGTAGCCGTTCTCATTCGCCCAGGCCCGGATGGAAGCCACCTCGGGATTGCGCGCGGTGCGCTTACGCGGAGCCGCGGAGCGAGACGATCCTGACCCGCCCGCTTTGCGGCCGGCCGAGATGTACGGCTCGAATGCCTTGCGCAATTCCTCCACGTGCGCGGCATTCAGGTCGATCTCGTATGCGGAGCCGTTGAGCGAGAAATGAACGGTCTCGCCCTCGCCCACCTCCAGCACGCCGCCGTCGATGTCATCTACCAACTGGTGCACAATTCTTCTGGCCATGGAATTGAACATAGCGCAGGGCTATATGGCCGACAAGCGGAATTGCGGAATGCGACGACTATTCGTGGCCGGTGTCGATCAGCTTCAGCCCGACGATGCATCCGACCAGGCCCATCAGCAGAAGAATGCGCAGCCAAGAGACCTCGGTGTCACCCGTGATCATGGCCCAGATGACGGTGAGCGAAGCGCCGATTCCCACCCACACCGCATAAGCGGTTCCGGTAGCGATATCGCGCATTGCGAACGCGAGGCCCACCATCGACAACGCCAATCCGACGAAGAAGATGACGTTCGGCCAGAGCTTGGTGAGGCCCTCTGACTTTCCGAGGGCTGTCGCCCATACGGCCTCGAGCACTCCGGAGACGATGAGTACGATCCATGCCAACATGATCGGTCCTTTCGGACCAGTCTTTTCGCTTTCCGGGTACTGGTCTACCTCGTCCGGGGCCGGTGATCGCCGACCGATTCCGATGATATCCGACCCGCCTGGGCAGGCACTGGGCACGACGGCGTCAGGGAAGCAGCCCCGCGCGTCTGGCCCTGGTCACCGCGGCGTGCCTGGTCGATGCGTCCAGTTTCGACATCGCCGTGCCCAGGTACGCCTTCACCGTGCCTTCGCGCAGTCCCAACTGGGTGGCGATCTCCGCGTTCGTGGAACCCAGCGCCGCGCAGGCGAGCACATCGGTCTCGCGCCGCGACAGGTGCACGGTGGGAACGGGGCCGGTGGAGGGGGGGAGTGCGTCTCCGGCCAGGGTGACGAGCCGCTGCTCTACGAGAGCGATCCTGGCCCGCAGGTCCGCATCATCGACGGAGGCCGCGATGCTGCGCAGCTCGGCGAAGCTCTCCCGCAGCTCTTCGCGTTGCGGTCCGTCGACGCCCGCTTCGCCCGCCACCGTGGTCGCGCGCAGCCGGCGTTGGACCTCGTCGCGGATGCGGAGCTCATCGGCGACCGACTGGGCGACCTGCATGGCGGGGGCGGTGGTGACGCCGCCGACCTGCTCCTCGTCCCAGGCTCCGGCGTACAGCACACCGCGGGGGCGTCCCTGCACGACGATCGGAAGGGCGAGGAGAGTGCGCAGCCCCTCGCCGAGCACGAAGACGTCATAGTCATGGGTGATCTGCTGGGAGGAGCCGTAGTCGCTCGTCATCCGGGGGCGGAGCTCCATCATCGCGCGGCCGCCGAGCCCTCGTTCCGGACGCACGCGCAGACCGTCCAGCGCCCTGGTGCGATTGCCGACGATGCTGGTGACGCTGACGACGCCGTCTTCGATGAGTCCGCCGAACGCGACGGGGAAACGGGTGCGCCTGGCGAGCTCGCGCACCGCATTGGCGACGAGTTCGCCCTCGGATTCGATGGCGACCGGTGAGCTCACGACTACCTACTTTCGGGGGTGACGGCACCGTTCCCCGGATCGTAGCGTCGACCCTATCACTCGTGCGACCTCGTCGTGCGGGCACCGGACATGTGGCAAGGAGGCCCCATGAGCGACCAGACCCCAGCGGGTTCGAACGGCGCGATCGACTACATCGCGATCGAAGAATCCCCGAGATTCCTAACCCTCAAACGTACCCAGAGATCCTTCATATTCCCGCTCGCCGCGTTCTTCCTCATCTGGTATTTCGCCTATGTGCTCCTCGCTGCTTTCGCCACGGACTTCATGGCGCAACGCGTGTGGGGCGACATCACGGTCGGATTGCTTCTCGGCCTCGGTCAGTTCGTGACGACCTTCGCCATCACGATGATCTACGTGTCCTTCGCGAACAGGAAGATCGATCCTCTCGCGACTGAGATCCGCGATGAGCTCGAGAAGGCGCAAGGGGACAACGCATGAACGTCCTCCCCGCCGCGACCGAGCCGGTCGCGATCGAGAGCAATCCCGTCCTCAACATCTCCATCTTCCTGGCGTTCGTGGCGGTGACGCTGTTCATCGTCATCCGCGCCAGTCGCAACAACAAGACAGCCGCCGACTACTACGCGGCGGGCCGCTCGTTCACCGGTCCGCAGAACGGATTCGCGATCGCCGGCGACTACCTGTCGGCGGCGTCATTCCTCGGAATCTGCGGTGCTATCGCGATCAATGGCTACGACGGCTTCCTCTATTCCATCGGGTTCCTGGTGGCGTGGCTCGTCGCGCTGCTGCTGGTGGCGGAGATGATGCGCAACACCGGCAAGTTCACCATGGCCGACGTGCTGTCATTCCGTCTCAAGCAGCGACCGGTGCGGATGGCCGCGGCGATCACGACCCTCGCGGTGTGCTTCTTCTACCTGCTCGCGCAGATGGCCGGCGCCGGCGGGCTCGTGTCGCTGCTGCTCGGCATCGACGGTCGCCTGGGCCAGTCGATCGTCATCGCCGTGGTCGGCATCCTGATGATCGTGTACGTGCTGATCGGTGGGATGAAGGGCACGACCTGGGTGCAGATCGTCAAGGCGTTCTTGCTGATCGGCGGCGCGCTCGCGATGACGATCTGGGTGCTGGCGATCAACGGATTCAACCTGAACACGCTGCTCGAGGCCGCAGTGGCGAACTCCGACAAGGGCGAGGCGATCCTGGCTCCGGGGCTCCAGTACGGCGCGAACCCCTGGGACTTCCTCTCCCTCGGCATGGCACTGGTGCTCGGTACAGCCGGACTGCCCCACGTGCTCATGCGGTTCTACACCGTGCCGACGGCCAAAGAGGCCCGGCGCTCGGTCGTCTGGGCGATCTGGCTGATCGGCGGCTTCTATCTGCTGACGCTCGTGCTCGGCTATGGCGCCGGTGCGCTGGTCGGCGCGGATGTGATCGCGGCTGCTCCCGGCGGAGTGAACTCCGCGGCGCCGCTGCTGGCGCTCGAACTCGGCGGACCGGTGCTCCTCGGGTTCATCTCGGCGGTGGCCTTCGCCACGATCCTCGCCGTGGTCGCAGGTCTGACCATCACCGCGGCCGCGTCGTTCGCACACGACATCTACGCGAACGTGATCCAGAAGGGGAAGAAGGATGCCGAGGGCAAGCCCGTGGAGGCCGACCCGAACGCCGAGGTGCGTGTCGCACGCCGGACGGTGATCGTGATCGGCATCCTGGCGATCATCGGCGGCATCGGCGCTCAGGGGCAGAACATCGCCTTCCTCGTCGCGCTGGCCTTCGCCGTCGCGGCATCGGCGAACCTGCCGACGATCCTCTACTCCCTGTTCTGGCGTCGGTTCTCGACGAGGGGCGCGGTGTGGAGCATGTACGGCGGACTGGCGTCGGCGATCATCCTCATCGTGCTGTCGCCGGTCTTCTCCGGAACGCCGACCTCGATGATCCCCGGAATCGACATCGCCATCTGGCCGATGAACAATCCCGGCATCGTGTCGATCCCGCTCGGGTTCTTCCTCGGCTGGCTCGGCACGGTCACCAGCTCGCGGAAGGAGTCGCCGCAGTTGGCCGCCGAGATGGAGGTGCGCTCGCTCACCGGCTTCGGAGCGGAGAAGGCGACCGAACACTGACGCATCCCCCCGAGGTACGTGGACCCGGCGGCCTACTCGCCGGGTCCACGTCGTTCCACGGGATCCCGCGCGTCAGCGGGACTCGAGGTCGAGGAGGTAGCGCTTGCGCTCCGGATGTGCGCCGTAGTGCCCGACCGATCCGTCGGAGCGAATGACACGGTGCACGGGGACGATGATCGAGAAAGGGGTGAGTCGGCACGCGGTGCCGACCGCCCGCGCGGCTCCGGGGTGGCCTGCGAGCACGGCGACCTCGCCGTAGCTGAGCGTCTCGCCCCACTCGATGCTGCAGATCGTCTGCAGAGCGAGCCGCGGAAACCCCTCGACGAGACGCCAGTCGAGGCGGAGATGATCCGCGAAACGGACCGGTTCGCCCTCGAAGTAGTCGGCCAGCAGATGTGCGAGCTCGTCCGCGGCCCCGGGATCGGGCTCGGGCATCGCGCCCAGGTCGCGCGAGACTCCCTCGAGCAGCCAGGGGACGGAAGGATCGGTGGATTCGGAGAGGTCGAACCGGACGATGCCCTCGTCGGAGAACACCGCGAGCGCGTCCCCGAACGGGGTGGGTGCGAAGTCGTAGCGGAACGTCATGCCCCCATCCTGACCGGCCGCGACGAGAGTGTGGCGCGGCGGGCACACTCGAGGTGGAGAACGCGGTGAATGCGGCCGGTGTTGCAGGAGTAGTCCCGAACACCCGCCGGAGGCCAGAATTCCGGTGAAACCCGCCCGGGATACCCGGGCTCGCACCATCGCGCGCCTAGGGTGTCAATGTGTGGCGACGAGAAGACAGATCTGCGGATGACGCAGTGGCGGAGGCCGCTGTGACCCTCGGCGATCTGCGAGAGTCTGCCACCGGCGTCGACGTCGCGCACGCTGCTGAGGCCGAGCGCACCCGGTTGCGCGCCGAAGCGGCCGACCTCGGCGGACCATCGCCCCTGGTCGGATTCCGCGACCGTCCCGAATCGGGCATCGACATCTCGAAGGCCCATCCGGGCAGCCTGCCGCAGTTCATCACGGGCAAATCGACGCTCCTCTCCAACCTCTTCCGCGACGAGGTCGGTCTGCGTACCGCGCGACTCGCCGCGGAGCGCATCACGGCGAAGAACACCGAGCTGCGCACGGTGCGCGGGATCGAAGCGGTGTACCTCGCGGTCGGCGTCGCCCGGTGGCGCATCGGGGGAGCGGGTTTCGCCGCTCCCGTTCTGCTGAGGCCTCTGGCGATCCGGCGTCACCATTCGGACTTCGAGCTGAAGCTGCAGGGCGCATTCGAGGTGAATCCCGAACTCGTGCGCATCGCGCGCGACCACTTCGGGATCACGATCGATCCCGCCGCCCTCGCGGCGCTCGCCTACGACGGCGGCATCTTCAAGCCGCAGCCCGTGATCGACAGCCTCCGAGCGACCACGCGCTCGATCGACACGTTCTCCGTGGAGCCGCGACTGGTGGTCTCGACGTTCGCCGATGTCGCCGGCGCGATGGCGCGGGACGGCGGCAGCCTCGACCATCCGGTGCTCAATGCGCTGGCCGGGCATGTGAGCGACCGCGAACAGGTCTCGGCGCCGCGCGCGGCCCCGCACCACACCTCCCCGGATGACCGCGCCCCGGCATCCGACAATCTGCTCCTCGATGCGGATGCCGAGCAGGAGGCAGTGCTCGCGCGCATCGCGGCGGGGCATTCCCTCACCGTCGCGACACTGCCCGGCACCGGCGGCACCCAGACGGTGATCAACGCCCTCGGCGAGCTGGTGCGCGGCGGGAAGCGCGTGCTCGTGGTCTCCGCCCGTCGATCGACCCTCGACGGCGTCCGCCATCGTCTGGCCGGTATCGGCCTGGACAGCCTCGCGATCTCACCGGGCAGCGTCCGTCGAGACCTCGTGCGCGCCATCGGCCGCAACGAGAAGGCCGCGGCACCCAAGGTGAGCGAGGTCGACGACGCTCTCGTGCGTCTGCGCACCGTGCTGCGGGATTACCGGCAGGCGCTCACCGCACCGGTCGCGGGGACGGACGCCTCGGTGCTCGACGCCACGCGCCACCTCACCCGTCTCGCCTCCCTCCCGGTTCCTCCGTCGACGACCGCTCGTCTCGGCATCGATGCTCTGCGCCGGCTGGCCGCTGATCGCTCGGACGCCGCTGCGGCGCTGTCTCAGGCGGCGCGTCTGGGCGAGTTCCGGTTCGGTCCCGACGACTCGCCCTGGTACGGCGTGACGTTCGCGAGCACCGAGGCGGCGCGGGCTGCGCACGAACTGGCCGGCCGCCTGCACTCCAGCAGTGTTCCCACTCTCCTCGAGCGCGGCTATGAGCTGATCGCCCAGACGCATATGCGCCCGTTCGCGACCGTCGATGAGCTCGGTGAGTATCTCAGGCTGCTGCAGGGCATCCGCGACTCGCTCGATCGGTTCAGCCCCACCGTCTTCGAACGCCCGCTCGGCGAACTCATCCAGGCGCACGGCTCCCGTCGCGACGCCCCTGGCCTGTCCGGGGCGAACCGTCGTCGGCTCCGTCGCCTGGCGAAGGAGTACGTGCGCCCGGGCGTGCACGTGACCGAGATGCACGAGGCGCTGCTGCGTATCCAGTCGCAGCGCACCGAGTGGCAGCGGTGCGTCGAGGCCGGGGTCGCTCCGGAGGTCCCGCTCGGGCTCGCCGACGTCTACACCGCATGGCAGCGGGTCGAGGCGGAGCTCGCGGAGCTGGATGCCGCGCTCGGGCGGCGCGAGCCGCTGGCGTCGCTGCCGGTCGCGCGGCTGGTCCGCACGCTGGCCGGGCTTGCCGCGAAGTCCGATGTCTTCGAGAACCTCGTCGAACGCGCGCAACTGCGCGACCGGCTCGCTCTGCTCGGGTTGGGGCCGCTGCTGGCGGAGCTCTCCGTGCGGCACGTCGCAGAGTCCCGCGTCGGTGACGAGCTCGAGTTCGCCTGGTGGCAGTCGCTCCTGGAGCGGGCTCTGCAGGACAACCGGGCGCTCCTCGGCGCGAACACGGCGGTCGTCGACCGTCTCGAACGTGACTTCCGACTGGTCGACGAGGCCCACGCGGCGATGGCGGGGCCACTGCTCGCGTGGCAGCTCGCGAACCAGTGGCGGATCGCGATCGTCGACGAGCCGCAGCAGTCGCAGCACCTGCGCCGGGCACTGACCCAGCCGGCATCCACGACCGCCGAGGTCGTCAGCGCGGCTCCGACTCTCGTCGATGTGCTCGCGCCCGTGTGGATCTCTTCGCCGTACCTCCTGCCCGAGATCCCGGATTCGGTGGAGTTCGACGCCGTCCTCCTCGTCGACGCGGCGGCGATCAACCTCGCCGAAGCCGCGCCGGCGATCCGTCGCGCGCGCCAGATCGTCGCTTTCGGCGATCCCGTGACGCAGCGTCCGACGCCTTTCCACATCGCGGTCGATCCGGTCGAGTCCTGGGAACCGGAGGTGGCATTCGACGATGTCTCGGTGTTCGAGCGGCTGTCCGAACTCCTGCCGGTCATGACGCTCACGCGCAGCTACCGCGCCGGTGGCGAAGATCTCGCGGAACTCATCAACGACGCCTTCTACGGCGGCGAGATCGTCTCCCTGCCGTGGGCGGGATCGTATCTCGGCCGGGGGAGCCTCACCGTCGACTACGTCGAGGGTGGAACCGGCGCGCCCGACCCCATCTCGGGCGCGGTGGAGAGCCCGGATGCCGAGGTTGCCAGGGTGGTCACCCTCGTCGTCGAGCACGCGATCCACCGACCGACCGAGTCGCTCATGGTCGTGACCGCGAGCGCGCGTCACGCCGAACGTGTGCGCGCGGCCGTCACGACCGCATTCGCCGGCCGCTCCGATGTCGCCGACTTCGTGGGCCGCGACACGGCCGAGCCCTTCGCGGTGCTCACCCTCGAGGAGTCGGTGGCGGAGAGCCGCGATCGCGTGATCTTCTCGCTCGGCTTCGGTCTCACCAAGCACGGCCGGGTGCTCAGCGACTTCGGTGATCTGTCGACGCCGGACGGAGAGCGGCTGCTCACCGTCGGCATGACGCGCGCGCGGCGGTCGATGGTGATCGTGTCGTCCATCCGCCCCTCGTCCTTCGATGACGGCCGTCTCGAGCACGGCGCAGCCACGCTGATGTCGATCCTGGGCGGCCTCGCCGCCCGCAGCAGGGACGCCCGTCTGGAAGACCTCGCCGACCCGCTCACCCTCGCGCTGGCGCGGGAGCTGCGGCGTCTCGGCGCCTCGGTCGACGTCGACTATCGCGGGCTGCTCCCGCTGGTCGCGCAGCACAACGGCAAGGCCGTGGTCATCGAGTCCGATCCCGAGTCCCGCGGCGAGTCGCTGCGCGAGACGCTCCGACTGCGACCCCATGTGCTCCGCCGTCTCGGCTGGCACTACGTGCGAGTGCACGCTTTCGACCTGTACAGCGACCCCGTCACTGCTGCTGCCCGGATCGCCGGCGTGCTCGGCATCTCGGAGTCGGCACCGCGTGCTGAGAACGACACGCAGCCGATCGACGTGCTCGACACGGACGATGACTGACGAGCCGGATGCGGCACGGCGCCAGCGCGTGGTGCGGGTGCCCGGCTCGCGTCGCGCGCGGCTGACGCCGGTGCCGGGGAGCGATCCGGAACCGGAGACGGCTGTGCCGGCAGCGGATCCCGGCCCTCGCCGTCCGCAGGGCACGAAGGGCCCCAATGACGATCGGCTCGTGCAGGACGTGCCGCCGCACTATTGACGGCAGATGAGAGAAGCGCACGGCCCGTTCCCGGACCGTGCGCTTCTCGCATCGTGCGGCGAGAGTCAGCCGCGCGCGTTCTTCGCGAGCAGGTCGCGGATCTCGACGAGCAGTTCGGCCTCGGTCGCTGCCTCGGGCTCGTCGGCCGGCTCTTCCGCCGACGTGCCCTTGCGGGCCTCGACGCGAGCTTTGAAGGCGTTCATCGGCAGCACGAACACGAAGTAGACGACCAGGGCGACGGCGAGGAAGCTGATGATCGCCGAGATCAGTTCGCCGAGCGGGAAGGTGACCTTGTCACCGTAGATGCTGGTGAGCTGAGGGCCGAACTTGCCGGTCGCATCCGCCTTGAAGAAGAGCGAGACGAGCGGCGTGATGATGGTCGACACCACGGAGTTCACGATCGCCGTGAACGCACCGCCGATGACGACAGCGACGGCCAAGTCGATGACATTGCCGCGGAGGATGAAGTCCTTGAATCCTTTGAGCATGGGAACCCCCAGATGGTCGCGACCTCAGGAAGAGGTCGGCGTCGACGCGGCCGCCGTCTTGGGGCTTGTCGTCGACTCCGTCTTCGATGATGCCGAAGCATCCTTCGATCCGCCAGCTTTTGCGCGCGAGTCCGTGCGATAGAACCCGGAGCCGTTGAAGGTCACGCCGATCGATCCGTACTGCTTCCGCAGCGCGCCCCCGCACTCGGGGCACTCGGTGAGCGCGTCGTCGGAGAAGCTCTGCACGGTGTCGAACTTGTGTCCGCACGACGTGCAGGCATAGGCATAGGTGGGCATTCGCGGGTCCTTGCGGTCAGCGTCGCGTCGGCGACAGTTCCAGGGTCTGCGACGGGGTCACGACGCCGTTCACCGGCTGGTCGTGCACCTCCCGCGGCAGGGAGTCGAGTATCTCGGAATCATAGATGACCGCGTAGACGGGCGGGCACTTCTCCATCGATCCGATGGTCTTGTCGAAGTAGCCGCGGCCCCATCCCATCCGCATCCCCGACCGATCGACGGCCGCTGCGGGGATGATCATCAGATCGACGTCGTTGACGGCGATCGGCCCGAGCACCTCTCCTGTCGGCTCCGGCAGACCGAAGAGGCCTTCGGCGATCTCGTCATCGTCGGTCGCGACCGCCCAGTCCAGCAGGCCGTCAGCCCGGGTGACGGGCAGAAGCACGCGGATGCCGCGACGCACGGCCCTGCTGACGAAATCGCGGGTGCCCGGCTCGGTGGTGGTGGAGAGGAAGCAGGAGATCGACCTCGCACCGAGGGAGTCGACCAGGGCATCGAGGCGTTCGCCGATCGCGGACGCCGCGGCGTCGCGCTGCGACTCGGAGAGCAGCTGACGTCGTTCGCGAAGATCGGCGCGGAGTGCGCGCTTGGCGTGTTCGACGTCGTTCGACATGGCTCCGAGTCTACGGTGGAGCTCCCCACTAGGCTGTGAGGATGGGTGAGCACAAGATCAAGGCCGTCATTCCTGCCGCAGGATTGGGGACACGATTCCTGCCGGCGACGAAGGCGATGCCGAAGGAGATGCTTCCGGTCGTCGACAAGCCGGCCATCCAGTACGTGGTCGAAGAGGCCGCAGATGCCGGCATCGACGACATCCTCGTGATCATCGGACGCAACAAGAACGCGATCTCGAACCACTTCGACTCGGTGCCCGAGCTCGAGGTGAAGCTGATGGAGAAGGGCGACGACGGTCGCCTCGCGAGCGTCGTGAAGTCGAGCGATCTCGCCGACATCCACTTCGTCCGTCAGGGGGAGCCGAAGGGCCTCGGCCACGCCGTGCTGCGCGCTCGTACGCACGTCGGTGACAGCTCCTTCGCGGTGCTTCTCGGCGACGACCTGATCGACGAGCGCGACCCGCTGCTGACCGACATGATCGCCGAGCACGAGCGTTCCGGCGCCGCAGTGATCGCGCTCATGGAAGTCGACCCCGCCAGCATCCACATGTACGGCGCCGCCGCCGTCGAATCGATCGAGGGATCGGACAACGTTCGGGTGACCGGCCTCGTGGAGAAGCCGGCGCAGGAGGACGCACCGTCGAACCTCGCCATCATCGGCCGCTACGTGCTGCCGGCATCCGTGTTCGAGATCCTCGAGCGCACCGAGCCCGGCAAGGGCGGCGAGATCCAGCTCACCGACGCGCTGCAGGAGATGGCCGCAGACCCCGACGGCCCCGGAGTCGTCGGCGTCATCTTCCGCGGACGCCGCTACGACACCGGTGACCGCGTGGACTACATCAAGGCGATCGTGCAGCTGGCATCCGACCGCGACGACCTCGGCCCGGAGTTGCGTCCGTGGCTGAAGGAGTTCGCAGAACGCCTCTAGGCGACTCTGCGGGCGTCGGGACGAGTCATGGATCTCACGGCGGGAATGCGACACGGACCGATCGAGCTTCGGCTCGTGCGCACGAAGGACGCCCGGCCGCTGCAATCGGAACTGCTCGCGAACCGGTCCTGGCTCCAGCCGTGGGAGGCGACCGTGCCGTACGGCTCGGTGTCGTTCGACATGCGACTGAGCATCCGCCGGCTGCTGCAGCAGTATCGCGATGGGGCGGGCTACCCGTTCGTCATGGAGTACGACGGTGAGATCGCAGGGCAGCTGAATGTCTGGGGTGTCTCCCGCGGCTCCCTGTGCTCGGCGACCATCGGCTATTGGGTGAGCGAGCGGTTCGCCGGCCGGGGAATCACCCCGACCGCGGTCGCCCTCGCGACCGACGCGTGCTTCGTCGAATACGGCCTGCATCGGATGGAGATCTGCATCCGTCCGGAGAACCAGGCCAGTCTCCGCATCGTGCAGAAGCTCGGCTTCCGCTACGAGGGGCTGCGCCGGCGCTACATCCACATCGACGGCGACTGGCGGAATCACTACGCGTTCGCGCTGACCCGCGAGGATGTGCCGCAGGGCGTGCTGGCGCGCTGGTTGAGCGGGCAGGTGCCGCCGGATGCTGCGACGGTGCCGCCATCCGATCGCCTCACTCTCTGACCTGCTGACGCGAATGCGCCGCGACACGCTCCGCCTGCGGGGCGCAGCGGCTCTCAGCGCTTACCGTTGTCGATATGGACGGGCCGGTGCTGAGTGGGGGAGTGATCGTTCTCGTCGCCGTGCTCTTGTGGATGCTGTACCTGCTGCCGTCGTGGCGCGGTCGCTTCCAGTACAACGCGGCCGAACGCAATGCCGTGCGTCTGAATCAGGCGCTGCGTGTGCTGGCCGAGACCAGCGAGACCCCGGGCGAGGTACGCGTCGAATTGAATGCGCGCACCGCCCTCGCACAGCAGAAGCTCGCGAAGCGCGTGCAGTCCGAACGTGAAGCCGCCGAACTCGAGGCGCTGCGGGAGGAGCTCGCGGCAACGCGCGCCGATCCCGCCGTCCGTCGGGCACGCGCTCGACGCAGAGTGCGCGCGGTGGCGACCACCGCGCTGCTCATCGGTGTCGTCGTCGTCGGGCTCGGTGTCTGGCAGATCATCGCTTCAGGGGCGCAGGCTCTCGCGTGGGTCGGAGGGGCGCTCGTCATCGTCGCCGGCCTCACGCTGCAACGGATGGCCTCCGTCGCGCAACGCGCCGGTCGACGGCCGCAGGCGGCCGCGGTGCCCGCGCAGGAGCGCATCGCACCGGAGCTGCACGATCAGGGTCGCGCGACCTGGACTCCACGGGCACTGCCGGAGCCACTGGTTACCGTGGCAGGCTCCCGTGCACAGACCGCTCGAGCCGAGATCGAGGCCCAGGAAGAGCGCCGCAAGGCTGCCAGAGTCGCAGCGCTCCGCGCACGCGCCGAGGAGATGTCGGCACCGGCCGCTCCTGCGCAGATCCCGGCGGCCTCCTCGCCGTATGCCCGGATGGGCTTCGTCGACGACGCGGAGATCGAAGCGCACGTCCGCGAGCTGCTGTCACGACGCGCCGCAGGGTGACCGCGGCGACGCGAACGACTCTCGCGCCGTGATAGCGTAGAAGCCGTTCACGGGCCTATGGCGCAGTTGGTAGCGCGCCTCGTTCGCATCGAGGAGGTCAGGGGTTCGAATCCCCTTAGGTCCACAGAACAGAAGAAGCCCCCGGCTCGCGCCGGGGGCTTCTTCGCATCTGAAGGGCGACGCGCTCAGCCCCAGAACAGGTCTTCCGCAGGCTGGTCTTCGCTGATCAACCAGATCTCTGCGATCCGATCGCCCGCGATCCGGAACACGTCGACGCCGTGCTGGTCGAGCACCGCTCCGTCACGTCGAGCCGTGAAGCGCACGGTCGTGGCGACGAGGTCGCCGGCCTCGGTCGCCGACTCCGTCTCGAGTGTGAAGGTGCCGCCGCTCACCCGCATGAACGCACCCAGGTGCGCGAGGACCGCCTCCGGACCCACGTGGTCGCCCGACCGCTGGTTGGCGCCCGGCTGATGCCACACCACATCATCGGCGAGTGTCGCGACCAGCGCATCCATATCTCCCGCCGCGATTGCGGCGCCGTACTGTCCCACCACGTCGATAGCCGACATGTTCGTCCTCCGATATCTCCTCGATAGCCTGAGACTCCACCCTGTCGAGACGGGCGTGGTTACTTCAACGTCACCAGTGAGGAGAGAGCATGGCTCCCGAATGGACGGTGTTCTCGGCGCAGTGCCCGTCGCGTCGTTCGCTCGCCCGTATCGCCAACAAGTGGACGGCGATGATCGTGATCCTGCTTCATGAGCAACCGCTGCGCTTCAGCGAACTGCACCGTGGGGTGGAGGGGATCACCAAGAAGGTGCTCAGCGACACCCTCCGCGCGCTGGACCGTGACGGGATGATCGTGCACGGCCATCACGATGACGGACATGACCGTTATGAACTCACCGACCTCGGCCTCACGCTGCACGAACCCCTCAAGGCGTTGCAGGTCTGGGCGGAGTCCCACGTGGAACAGGTGCTCGACGCGCAGGACCGATATGACTCGACGGAGGACGAGCGGACTCTCGGGCCGGAAGTGGCGTCCTGATGCGGAAATCGGGGCGACACGCCCGGCCGTCGCCCGGGATTTGCCCGATCCCCGGGATCCGCGTAACTTATTACTTGTTCGCCCCAAACGGTTGAGCGGAGGTCCTCGGACCGGCTCCCGTCAAGTAACGAACACCTCCCGAATCCAGAACAACTCACTGAGTGTTCCGGGTGAAGGAACTGCCTCGATCCCTCGGGCAGGTCGCCGGAAGGCGATTTGACAACGGGAACGAGATCAGTAAGATAGAGAAGTTGCCCTTCGGGCCTGGCTGTGATGGCTGGGTCGTGGGAGCATCCGATCCTTGAGAACTCAACAGCGTGCACTTGTCAAATGCCAAATTATCCTCGTCTCCATTTCGGTGGGGGTGAGAATTCCTTTGGATCAAAGACCAACCTCCTTGTGGGGTTGGCATTCGGATGAAGTCAGCAATGATGTCATCTCTTTGGTCAGCATCAAACTCGCTGCGTCACCGTTTTCCCGGTGGGGTATGCATTTCTTTTTTACGGAGAGTTTGATCCTGGCTCAGGATGAACGCTGGCGGCGTGCTTAACACATGCAAGTCGAACGGTGAAGCCCAGCTTGCTGGGTGGATCAGTGGCGAACGGGTGAGTAACACGTGAGCAACCTGCCCCTGACTCTGGGATAAGCGCTGGAAACGGCGTCTAATACTGGATATGTACCACGATCGCATGGTCTGTGGTTGGAAAGATTTTTCGGTTGGGGATGGGCTCGCGGCCTATCAGCTTGTTGGTGAGGTAATGGCTCACCAAGGCGTCGACGGGTAGCCGGCCTGAGAGGGTGACCGGCCACACTGGGACTGAGACACGGCCCAGACTCCTACGGGAGGCAGCAGTGGGGAATATTGCACAATGGGCGCAAGCCTGATGCAGCAACGCCGCGTGAGGGATGACGGCCTTCGGGTTGTAAACCTCTTTTAGCAGGGAAGAAGCGAAAGTGACGGTACCTGCAGAAAAAGCGCCGGCTAACTACGTGCCAGCAGCCGCGGTAATACGTAGGGCGCAAGCGTTATCCGGAATTATTGGGCGTAAAGAGCTCGTAGGCGGTTTGTCGCGTCTGCTGTGAAATCCGGAGGCTCAACCTCCGGCCTGCAGTGGGTACGGGCAGACTAGAGTGCGGTAGGGGAGATTGGAATTCCTGGTGTAGCGGTGGAATGCGCAGATATCAGGAGGAACACCGATGGCGAAGGCAGATCTCTGGGCCGTAACTGACGCTGAGGAGCGAAAGGGTGGGGAGCAAACAGGCTTAGATACCCTGGTAGTCCACCCCGTAAACGTTGGGAACTAGTTGTGGGGTCCATTCCACGGATTCCGTGACGCAGCTAACGCATTAAGTTCCCCGCCTGGGGAGTACGGCCGCAAGGCTAAAACTCAAAGGAATTGACGGGGACCCGCACAAGCGGCGGAGCATGCGGATTAATTCGATGCAACGCGAAGAACCTTACCAAGGCTTGACATATACGAGAACGGGCCAGAAATGGTCAACTCTTTGGACACTCGTAAACAGGTGGTGCATGGTTGTCGTCAGCTCGTGTCGTGAGATGTTGGGTTAAGTCCCGCAACGAGCGCAACCCTCGTTCTATGTTGCCAGCACGTAATGGTGGGAACTCATGGGATACTGCCGGGGTCAACTCGGAGGAAGGTGGGGATGACGTCAAATCATCATGCCCCTTATGTCTTGGGCTTCACGCATGCTACAATGGCCGGTACAAAGGGCTGCAATACCGCGAGGTGGAGCGAATCCCAAAAAGCCGGTCCCAGTTCGGATTGAGGTCTGCAACTCGACCTCATGAAGTCGGAGTCGCTAGTAATCGCAGATCAGCAACGCTGCGGTGAATACGTTCCCGGGTCTTGTACACACCGCCCGTCAAGTCATGAAAGTCGGTAACACCTGAAGCCGGTGGCCTAACCTTTTTGGAGGGAGCCGTCGAAGGTGGGATCGGTAATTAGGACTAAGTCGTAACAAGGTAGCCGTACCGGAAGGTGCGGCTGGATCACCTCCTTTCTAAGGAGCATCTGACACCTCTTGTAGGTGTCCAGAACCCAGATCGAAGGCGTTCGTTCTTCGCTGGGAGCTCATGGGTGGAACATTTGACATGACATCAAGATCTGATCTTGGAGCTAGTACGTCGTTCTTCGGAGCGGTTGGAAGGTTCTGGGTGAGGGGGCGGGTGTCTGCACGCTGTTGGGTCCTGAGGGACCGGATGCGCACTGGCCTTCGGGTTGGGTGCACAGTCGGTTACTCTGGACCTTTTGTTGTTTCCCCGGTTGGGGTGGCGGCAAGGGGTACCGCCCGTACTTTGAGAACTACACAGTGGACGCGAGCATCTTGCAACAACTTTCGGGTTGTTGCACAAGATGATCTTAAAGATCATTAGTCAATTTCAGATTCCATCTTCGGGTGGGGTCGAGTTTTTGATTCAAACTCATGTGATTTCAAGTCTTTAAGAGCAAACGGTGGATGCCTTGGCATCTGGAGCCGAAGAAGGACGTAGCAATCTGCGATAAGCCTCGGGGAACTGATAAGCAAGTTTTGATCCGAGGGTGTCCGAATGGGGAAACCCCGCTGGGCGGCGTGCCGACCTAGTGACTCCCGCCTGAATATATAGGGCGGGTAGAGGGAACGTGGGGAAGTGAAACATCTCAGTACCCACAGGAAGAGAAAGCAACCGCGATTCCGTTAGTAGTGGCGAGCGAAACCGGAACAGGCTAAACCTAGCGTGTGTGATAGCCGGCAGGTGTTGCACGTTGGGGGTTGTGGGACTTTTCAGTCATCTCTGCCGAGGTGGCGGCGTTACAAGAAGGTATAGACGAACGGTCTTGAAAGGCCGGTCATAGAGGGTGCCAACCCCGTAGTCGAAATGCCTTGCTTGGCGCGAAGAGTATCCCAAGTAGCACGGGGCCCGTGAAATCCCGTGTGAATCTGTCAGGACCACCTGATAAGCCTAAATACTCCCAGATGACCGATAGCGGACAAGTACCGTGAGGGAAAGGTGAAAAGTACCCCGGGAGGGGAGTGAAATAGTACCTGAAACCGTTTGCTTACAAACCGTTGGAGCCTCCTTAGTAGGGGTGACAGCGTGCCTTTTGAAGAATGAGCCTGCGAGTTAGCGATATGTGGCGAGGTTAACCCGTGTGGGGTAGCCGTAGCGAAAGCGAGTCTGAATAGGGCGATTCAGTCGCATGTCCTAGACCCGAAGCGAAGTGATCTATCCATGGCCAGGTTGAAGCGACGGTAAGACGTCGTGGAGGACCGAACCCACTTAGGTTGAAAACTGAGGGGATGAGCTGTGGATAGGGGTGAAAGGCCAATCAAACTTCGTGATAGCTGGTTCTCTCCGAAATGCATTTAGGTGCAGCGTTGCGTGTTTCTTGCCGGAGGTAGAGCTACTGGATGGCCGATGGGCCCTACAAGGTTACTGACGTCAGCCAAACTCCGAATGCCGGTAAGTGAGAGCGCAGCAGTGAGACTGTGGGGGATAAGCTTCATAGTCGAGAGGGAAACAACCCAGACCACCAACTAAGGTCCCAAAGCGCGTGCTAAGTGGGAAAGGATGTGGAGTTGCCTTGACAACCAGGAGGTTGGCTTAGAAGCAGCCACCCTTGAAAGAGTGCGTAATAGCTCACTGGTCAAGTGATTCCGCGCCGACAATGTAACGGGGCTCAAGCACGCCACCGAAGTTGTGGCATTGACATTATTGGTAGGCCTTCGTGGTCCAGCCGTGTTGATGGGTAGGAGAGCGTCGTGTGGCCAGCGAAGCGGCGGTGTGAACCAGCCGTGGAGGCTACACGAGTGAGAATGCAGGCATGAGTAGCGAATGACGTGTGAGAAACACGTCCTCCGAAAGACCAAGGGTTCCAGGGTCAAGCTAATCTTCCCTGGGTAAGTCGGGACCTAAGGCGAGGCCGACAGGCGTAGTCGATGGACAACGGGTTGATATTCCCGTACCGGCGAAGAACCGCCCAAGCTAATCCAGTAGTGCTAAGTGTCTGAATCCTAGTGACTGATCCCTTCGGGGTGACGCTCTGGGCCTAGCGCACGACCCCATTCTGGTGCGGTTAGCGTATTAACAGGTGTGACGCAGGAAGGTAGCCCAGCCCGGCGATGGTTGTCCGGGTGCAAGTGCGTAGGCCGAGTCGTAGGCAAATCCGCGACTCATACAGGCTGAGACACGATGCGGATAATAAGTGGGTGATCCTATGCTGCCAAGAAAAGCATCGACGCGAGGTTCTAGCCGCCCGTACCCCAAACCGACTCAGGTGGTCAGGTAGAGAATACCAAGGAGATCGAGAGAATCGTGGTTAAGGAACTCGGCAAAATGCCCCCGTAACTTCGGGAGAAGGGGGGCCTTCGGCGTATAGGGACTTGCTCCCAAAAGCGTTTGGAGGCCGCAGAGACTAGTGGGTAGCGACTGTTTACTAAAAACACAGGTCCGTGCCAAGTCGCAAGACGATGTATACGGACTGACGCCTGCCCGGTGCTGGAAGGTTAAGAGGACCGGTTAGCCGTAAGGCGAAGCTGAGAATTTAAGCCCCAGTAAACGGCGGTGGTAACTATAACCATCCTAAGGTAGCGAAATTCCTTGTCGGGTAAGTTCCGACCTGCACGAATGGCGTAACGACTTCCCAACTGTCTCAACCGCGAACTCGGCGAAATTGCATTACGAGTAAAGATGCTCGTTACGCGCAGCAGGACGGAAAGACCCCGTGACCTTTACTACAGCTTGGTATTGGTGTTCGGTGTGGCTTGTGTAGGATAGGTGGGAGACTTTGAAGCATGGACGCTAGTTCGTGTGGAGTCATTGTTGAAATACCACTCTGGTCACTCTGGATATCTAACTTCGAACCGTAATCCGGTTCAGGGACAGTGCCTGGTGGGTAGTTTAACTGGGGCGGTTGCCTCCCAAAAAGTAACGGAGGCGCCCAAAGGTTCCCTCAACCTGGTTGGCAATCAGGTGTCGAGTGTAAGTGCACAAGGGAGCTTGACTGTGAGACTGACAGGTCGAGCAGGGACGAAAGTCGGGACTAGTGATCCGGCAGTGGCTTGTGGAAGCGCTGTCGCTCAACGGATAAAAGGTACCTCGGGGATAACAGGCTGATCTTGCCCAAGAGTCCATATCGACGGCATGGTTTGGCACCTCGATGTCGGCTCGTCGCATCCTGGGGCTGGAGTAGGTCCCAAGGGTTGGGCTGTTCGCCCATTAAAGCGGTACGCGAGCTGGGTTTAGAACGTCGTGAGACAGTTCGGTCCCTATCCGCTGCGCGCGTAGGAAGTTTGAGAGGATCTGACCCTAGTACGAGAGGACCGGGTTGGACGAACCTCTGGTGTGTCAGTTGTTCCGCCAGGAGCACCGCTGATTAGCTACGTTCGGGATGGATAACCGCTGAAAGCATCTAAGCGGGAAGCCGGCCTCAAGATGAGACTTCCATACCTTCGGGTGAGAGGCTCCCAGCCAGACTACTGGGTTGATAGGCCAGATGTGGAAGTGCAGTAATGCATGCAGCTGACTGGTACTAATAAGCCGATGACTTGATAACACACCGTTTGTTGGTGCTACGCGTCCACTGAGTGGTTCTCGATGTACGGTCGAGAACCGCATAACAACATTGACTTTGTTATGTGTTTGATTGAAACATCAATAGTGTTTCGGCGGCCATAGCGTGAGGGAAACGCCCGGTTACATTCCGAACCCGGAAGCTAAGCCTCACAGCGCCGATGGTACTGCAGGGGGGACCCTGTGGGAGAGTAGGACACCGCCGGACTTAATTTAAGAAAAAGAGCCACCCAACGCTGGGTGGC